>CAZPHQ010000016.1:0-67335 GCA_964586675.1 uncultured Spirochaetia bacterium
ACTCCGGGCGCGCGTCGCCCGGGCACAGCGTTGACAGGAGGCTTTTTAATGTCCAGCAAGACAATATCCGTTGAAATATTCCAGTGCGACCACGTGCACGACGACGGCGAGAGGTGCAAGAGCGAAGGGGAGAGGATGTCGATCAAATCCTGCGCCCTCTGCCAGAAGGACCTCTGCAGCAGGCACTACGAGCAGATCACCGTTTCGAGCCGCGGCGGAAGGGAGACGCTGACGTATCACTTCTGCTTCGACCACACGCAGGAGTTCATGGATACGCTCGTCAATACCTTCGGAGATACCAGGCCCGTTACTTACGCCGGCATGGCGAAGTAGAGTCGTAAAAAGTAAGGTTTATTCCTTCCTGTGGGGAAAATTTACAGGCCGAGTTTGCCTTGACCTGAACCGGGCTCAGCCCTTCACTCTCCAGAGAGTTCCCTCGGGCTTGTCTTCGAGAAGTATTCCGTTGTCGGAGAGATAATCCCTTATCTCGTCCGCGCGTTTCCAGTTCTTTTCCTTCCGGGCGGCGTTTCTTTCTTCTATAAGACCTTCGATCTCTTCGCTCGAAATCGCGCTGGCCTTCTTCTGGAGCTTAATTTCCTGGAGGTACTCTGCAGGATCGTACTCCAGTATCCCGAGGACATCCCCGAAATGTCTTATCTCCGCCAGCGCCTCGGCGAGAGCAGGTGTCCAGCCCCTGGCGTCTATAGACCTGTTTATGGCGCGGGTGAGCTCGAAGAGGCTTCCGATGGCGTCCGCCGTGTTGAAGTCGTCGCACATTGCCTCGACCCACTTCTCCTTAAACGCCCTGACTGCCCCTGAGAGCTCTGTGTCATCGCTGCCGCTTCCGTTCTTCTGCTGGTCGCCAGCGCGCTTCAGCGTGATATAGAGCCTTTCGAGGGCTGTTTCGGCCTCGTCCATAGTGGCGTCTGAAAAGTCCGCCGGATTCAGATACTGGTGCGAGAGGAAGAAGAGCCTTATCGCCTCCTTGTTCCACGTGGAGACGGCGTCTCTAACGTTCAAAATGTTGCCGACGGACTTCGACATTTTCTCGCGGTTTATCTGTATAAGGCCGTTGTGTATCCAGTATTTCGCGAACTGTTTATGGGTGACGCATTCGGACTGCGCGATCTCGTTTTCGTGGTGGGGGAAGATGAGGTCCTTTCCGCCGCCGTGAATGTCAAAACTCTCGCCTAAATACTTCATGCTCATCGTCGAGCATTCGATGTGCCAGCCCGGCCGGCCGTTGCCCCACGGGCTTTCCCAGAATGGCTCTCCGGGCTTCGCGGCCTTCCAGAGGGCGAAGTCGAGCGGGTCTTCCTTTAATTCGTTGATGTCGATACGCGTCCCGGCGAGCATGTCGTCCGGGTCTCTACGGGAGAGCTTTCCGTATTCCTTGAATTTCTTCACGGAGAAGAACACGTCGCCGCCCGATGCGTAGGCGTAGCCCTTGTCGATTATCCTGCCGACGAGGTCTATGATCTCGGGCATGTGCTCTGTTACGCGGGGCTCTATGGTCGGCCTCTTTACGCCTATCGAGGCCATGTCGTCCCTGTATTCCTTAATATATCTTTCCGCTACTTCGTCAGGCGTTACGCCTGTCTGATTGGCCTTGTTGATAATCTTGTCGTCGACGTCCGTGAAATTGCGGGCGTAGGTGACGTCGTATCCGAGGTGCGACAGGAATCTGTAGATGACGTCGAATGTGACAGCCGCGCGGGCGTGCCCCAGATGAGCGGAATCGTAAACCGTCGGCCCGCAGACGTACATCTTTATCTTGCCTTCGCTGAGCGTCGAGAGCTCTTCTTTTTTTTGTGAGAGCGTGTTGTAGAGTGTGACTTTCCTAGACATTATTTCTGCCTTTTATCCGATCGGGCCTTTTCCCTGTCATTCATATGGGAAAAAGGAATCAATGTTTATATAAAAACCTTAAAAAATGATGAGATTGCCACAGTCACAGAAAGCGTTCCCTCGCAATGACGGATTATGGTAACCCCCACCCCTGCCCTCCCCCTGACAGGGGCAGGAAAAAGATTGTTGATGGATTACGTGCGGAAATGGATTCCCGATACAAACATTCGGGAATGACAAATGTCGGGCACCGCGTCCGATTCCTCGCTCGCTCGAAATCGTTGGGAATGACAAACTAAAAACCGGCACATACTCCTTTAGCTTCAAATCAGGTCCTCGCCGCCGTCCACCTTTATAACGTTGCCTGTGAGCCATCCGGTTTCGGGAAGCGACAGGGCATAGATCGCTTTGGCGACGTCTTCAGTCGTCGTGAGCCTGCCGGCGGGATTCACCGCGAGGGCGTGCCTAATTATCTCATCGTTCCCAGGAATTTTGCTGAGGGCCGGGGTTTCCGTGACGCCCGCCTGTATGGCGTTGGCCGTTATGCCGTGCTTAGAGAGCTCGACCGAGAGCTGCCTTATGTGAGATTCCAGCGCCGCCTTCGACGCCGAGACGGGTCCGTACGTCGGCCATACTCTGTGTCCGCCCGCGCTCGTCATCGCGAATATGCGGCCGCCTTCCGTCATGAGCTTCCTCACGACCAGCTCCTGCGCCCAGTAGACGAGGCTGTGAGCCATGACGTCGAGCGTCATGTCCATGTTCTTCCCCGAGACTCGCGCTTTTTCGTCTTCGGCTATGTAGGGCTTGAGCGTCCCGAATGCGAGGGAGTGAATCAGCACCTTCACGCCAGAGGGGTTCTTGTGCTCGTCGAGTATCTGCTCGATCTCGCCGAGGACCTCGGACCTCTGCTCCGCATCCGCCGCGTTGACGTTGAAGAAGCTCGCCTGCCTGCCGCGGCTCTTTATCTTTTCCTTTATCTCCTCGACCTTCGGCATGGTGCCTTTCCTGTCGAGATGCACTCCGAATATGTTCATGCCGCGCGACGCGAGCTCCAGGGCCGCGGCCTCGCCGAAGCCGCTCGACGCGCCCAGGATGAGCGCCCAGTTGTTCTCTAAACCTTTTGACATGCTGTGTATTTTCTCCCTTATCCGTGCGGGGGGATGCACGATAGCTGTAGAGATTCTACGTACTTTCGGGGGAATTTCAAGGATTGGGGGAGGGGTTGGGTCGCGCCGGTCCAGGACTCTCCGCGCCCGGGAGCAGCGATTCCTTGACAACACTGCCCGTGCGTGGAAACTGATTTTGAAAGGGGGCATTCCGTACAATCATGAGCGACGTCTACTATTCTTCCGTAATCACTCGAATCGGGCAGGTCTTCGTCACGGCGACGCAAAAAGGCGTTACCAAGATATTTTTCGGGGAAAGGGGTTTCAGAAGCTACCTCGAAAAGACAGCACCGCACGGGCTTGCAGAGGGCGGCCCGGCCGCAGAGATGGCGAGGGAGATAGAGCTCTACTTCGAAGGAAGGCTTACCGAGTTCAAAACCCCGCTAGATCTATCCTCGGGGACGGAGTTTCAGAGGGCCGTGTGGCGAAACCTCCTGACTGTCCCCTACGGGAAGGTCACGACATACGGCGAGCTTGCGGAGAAGGTCGGAAAGCCCGGCGCGGCGCGGGCGGTCGGCAACGCTGTCGGCGTGAATCCGCTTCCTATAGTCGTCCCCTGCCACAGGGTCGTCGCGTCGAACGGCCTCGGCGGATACACGGGCGGCATAGATATAAAGAAAGCGCTCCTCGGAGTGGAAGGGGTGCCAACCTGAAAGAGCGCGCCGCAAAGCTTGTCGCGACGTTCTTTTACACCGGATATTTTCCTTACGGGCCCGGCACTGTCGGCACTGCCGCAGCGATACCGCTGTATTATCTCTTCTCGTTTGCCCCACCTTATATCTACGCAATTCTGACTATCGCCGTGATCGCGCTTTCCGTGTGGGCGGCGGACGTCGTAGAGCGCTCGTCAGGAAGCACCGACCCGGGATTTATCGTGGCGGACGAGGTTTCGGGGTACTTAGTGACGATGGCGTTCGCGCCGGTTTCGGTGACGTCCGTCGTACTCGGATTTTTTCTCTTTCGGCTCTTCGATATAACGAAGCCGCCGCCTGCGAGGCACTTCGAGAGGCTTCACGGAGGGCTCGGGATCGTGATGGATGATGTCGCGGCGGGGGTGTATGCGAATGTGGTGCTGCAGGTTGTGATGAGGTATGTATTCTAACGGGTCGCTACAGGCACTCTCTTTCTAAAGGCAATAACAGAAAAGTCTAAGGCAAAGTCTTCTACTTTTCCTTGATGAAAAGTAGCATACACATAGTGTGTTTCTAGACGAAGCACCTTCGGAGGCTCATGCACCGGTAGCGCGACAGGTGATGATGGCAATACGCCTCTACTTCGATTGTCTGCGGACACGGTCCGCCTAAAAATCATCGCGTCTTCGCTAAATCTTCTAATTTATCACCCCCACCCTGACCCTCCCCCTGGGAGGGGGGAAGATTGTGGATTGCTGGCGGAAGTGGATTCCCGATAAAGGCATTCGAGAATGACACACACTTGGTGTGTTTTCCGACGTAGCAAAGTCGGAGATTTATTGCACCTTCGCGCGACCGGAAGTAGAAAGCACACATCCGCTACGTCCTATGCTGCGATCTCACGCAGACGTGGTCTGTCGCGCTTGCCTCTGAAGCGTCGAGCGTATACTCTTTTCGAATTATTCTCCGAAGTCTAAAGGCGCTGGATTAATGAGTCTTACCATAGAAATAATCACCACGGGCGACGAGCTTATGACGGGCCTTACGGCTGACGGAAATTTCTTCCGGGCCGGGGACGTTCTCGCGTCGATGGGGCTCGAAGTCGCTTATCATACGACCGTCGGCGATTACATGGACCGCATCGTCGAAGCGTTCCAAATCGCGCGCGGGAGGGCGGACGCCGTTATCGTCTCTGGCGGGCTCGGGCCGACGTCGGACGACCTCACCGCAGAGGCCGCAGCGCGTTTTTTAGGGACGGGGCTCGAGCTCAACCGCGAGGCGCTCGCGTCGATAGAGGAAAGGTACAGGCAGAGGGGCCGCGTCATGACCGCGATCAACCGGAAGCAGGCCTGCCTTCCGAAAGGGTGCACAGTCCTGATTAACGAATGGGGTACCGCGCCGGGGTGGCGGTCCGAGTCCGAGGGCACAGCATTCTATTTCCTCCCCGGCGTGCCGAAAGAGTTTCGCGCCATGCTGGAGGCGTATGTCCTCCCCGAGCTGGAGAAAATGGGCGCGGGAAGGACGGCTGTAAAAACCCGTTTGATAAAGACATTCGGCCTCCCTGAGTCGGGCGTCGCCGAGAGGCTCGCGGGTGTCGAGAGAGAAAACATCAGGCTCGGGTACAGGGCGTACTACCCGGAGGTGCATTTGCGCGTCACGGCTTACGGCGAAACGCGGGACGCGGCGTCGGAGCTAGTGGACGAGTTCACGAGCGACGTTACGACCCGGCTCGCAGGGTACGTGTTCTCCGTCAACGGCGAGACGATGGAGGAGGCCCTCGGAGGGCTTCTCCGTGACAAAAACCTCAGCCTCGCGGCGGCGGAGTCGTGCACGGGCGGGCTGATATCGCACAGGATCACGAACGTCGCCGGAAGCTCGTCTTACTTCCTCGAAGGGGTCGTATCCTACAGCAACGAAGCAAAGGAAAAGATCCTCGGCGTGCCGCACGGGCTCCTCGTCGAGCACGGCGCGGTGAGCGCGCCCGTCGTCGAGGCGATGGCGAGGGGCGTCCGAAATCTCTCGGGCTCGGGTATCGGCGTCGCCGTCTCCGGTATAGCCGGCCCCGGTGGGGGGACCCCGGAAAAGCCTGTCGGAACCGTATACATAGGCACGGATTCGGCGTCGCACGGGACGAGGTCCGAAAAGTTTTTGTTTCACGGAACGAGGGAGGAGATAAAGCTCGCGACGTCCTCTAGGGCCATAATGACTGTTATGCAGATTTTATTAAATAACGTATAATTTGGGAGCTATCATGGGAAAACAGCCACTAGCTGAAGACAGCAACGCAGAAAAGGAAAAAACCATAGAGCTTGCAATATCTTCCATAGAGAAGCAGTTCGGAAAGGGCTCTATAATGAGACTCGGGGCCGGGGCGCCGATACCGCAGCTTTCGGTCGTGTCGTCGGGCTCGATAGGGCTCGACATAGCCCTCGGCGTCGGGGGATTCCCCAAGGGGAGGATAATCGAGATATACGGCCCGGAAGCTTCGGGTAAAACGACGCTCGCGCTTCACGTTATAGCCGAGGCGCACAAGAAGGGCGGGATAGCGGCCTTCGTCGACGCGGAGCACGCGCTCGACCCGAATTACGCCAACAACCTCGGTGTGAAGATAGACGAGCTTTTGATATCTCAGCCCGACTTCGGCGAGCAGGCTCTAGAAATAGTGGACACGCTCGTCAGGAGCGGCGCGGTGGATGTGATAGTGCTCGACTCCGTCGCGGCGCTTACACCGAGGGCGGAAATCGAGGGCGAGATGGGCGACACGCACGTCGGCCTCCAGGCGAGGCTGATGTCGCAGGCTCTCCGTAAAATCACCGCCACGGTCGGCCGCTCGAACACGCTCGTAATATTCGTAAACCAGACACGTATGAAAATCGGAACGCTCCCTTACCAGAACCCGGAGACGACGAGCGGCGGCACCGCACTCAGGTTTTACTCGTCCGTTCGGATAGACGTCAGGCGCATAGGCTCCATCAAGGACGGCGACGACGTTACGGGCAACAGGGTGCGTGCGAAGGTCGTAAAAAATAAAGTATCCCCGCCGTTCAGGGACGCCGAGTTCGACATAATGTTCGGAAGCGGCATATCGCAGACGGGCGAGATGGTGGACATGGGGACGAAGCTTAATTTAGTGGAAAAGAGCGGGACGTGGTTTTCGTACGGCGGCGAAAGGCTCGGGCAGGGCAGGGAGAACGCGAGGACGTTTCTCGGAGAGAATCCCGACCTTGCGGAGAAGCTGAAGGGCGAGATACTGGCGAAGACCGTGGTCTCGAAAAATACAAAGGCAGAGGAGTAACGGCCGGAGCGGATCATGGGCATAAGCATCGACGACATTCTTAAGGCTGCTGTCAGGGTAGGGGCGTCCGATATTCACATCGGCACCGGGCGGCACCCCATACTCCGCGTCGAGGGAAAGCTCACGCCTGTGAGAAGCGCGCCGAAGCTCACGCCGGACGATGTTAAGGGCATGGCCTACTCCATGATGAACCCCTCGCAGCGGGAGAAGTTCGAGCAGCTCTTCGAGATGGACCTTGCCTACAGCATAAGCGGGCTTTCGAGGTTCAGGGTCAATGTCTTCCAGCAGAGGGGCACCTATTCGATAGCCATAAGGTCTATCCCGTTCAACATTCTGGACTTCGAGTCGCTCCATCTCCCGCCGGTAATGGAGAAGATAGCGAACGAGGAGAGGGGCCTCGTTATCGTTACGGGGACGACGGGAAGCGGTAAATCGACGACGCTCGCCTCGGTAGTGAATTACATAAACAAGACCAAGTCGCGTCACATTATCACCGTCGAAGACCCGCTCGAATACATGCACGAAGACCAGATGAGCTATATAAACCAGAGGGAGGTCGGCATCGATACGATGGCGTTCGCAAACGCCATGAGGGCGGCCCTAAGGGAAGACCCCGACGTTATACTCGTCGGCGAGCTGAGAGACCTCGAAACGATGGAGATATGCCTCTCGGCGGCGGAGACGGGCCATCTCGTTCTGACTACTCTACATACCCTCGACGCTATGGAGTCTGTGAACCGTAT
Organism: uncultured Spirochaetia bacterium; assembly: GCA_964586675.1. Classification (GTDB taxonomy): domain Bacteria; phylum Desulfobacterota_D; class UBA1144; order Nemesobacterales; family UBA2774; genus JADLGH01. The sequence continues at coordinate 7,685 of CAZPHQ010000016.1, forward strand.
GCTGACGGTTTTCCCGCCTCACCAGCATAACCAGGTGAGGTATCAGCTGGCGCAGGTGCTGAAGGCCGTTATATCGCAGAGGCTCGTGCCCATGGCGGACGGCAAGGCGCGCGTGCCGGCTGTAGAAATACTCATCGCCACGGAAAGAATAAAGGAGCTTATCTCCGACTCGACCAAGACGTGGGAGATACGGCAGGCCATACAGGAGGGGAGCCTCCACTACGGCATGCAGACCTTCGACCAGTGCCTCTACGGCCTCTTCAAGGGCAATCTGATCACCTACGACGAGGCGATGAGGCAGGCCACCAACAAGAATGACCTCTCGATGAGAATCGAGGGCATAACCTCGGGCTCGTCGTCGCTTGTCCGCGAGGAAACCTTCGGCTCGCAGAACTCGCGCTGAGGCTTAGCACAGCAAAAGCCGCCCCGTGCCTTCCAGATACGCCCCCGAATGCGCACTTGAGCTAAAGCGTCAAAGTTTGATATACTCTATATTGTGACGTCCATAAAAGTCCTCGCCATAGAAACCTCGACCTACTCGGGGAGTATCGCCGTCGCGGACGGCGACAGGATACTCGGGGAGTATTACCTCGACATGGGTCCATCTCATTCGGAAAAGCTGATACCGAAGGTGGACATGCTCCTGGACGAGCTCGGTATGGATAAACGGGAGCTTTCGGGGATAGCGGTCGCCGCGGGGCCGGGGTCGTTCACGGCGCTCCGGGTGGGAATCTCCACCGTGAAAGGGCTCGCGTTTTCGCTGGACCTGCCTGTCGTGTCGGCGTCGTCGCTAGAGCTCCTGGTGATGAACGCGCCGTTTTCGGGCCTGCAGCTATGCCCTGTTATCGACGCGCGGCGGGGGGAAGTGTTCACCGCACTTTTCAGGGCGGAGGGCGGGACTGTCCAAAGGCTCACGGAAGACGCCCCGCGGACGCTTCCGGAATTAAGGAGTATAATAAAGGAAAAAACGATATTTATAGGGGAAGGCGCTTTACTTTATAAAGATTTTCTGGAAGATAATCATGGTGACAGCGAGCTCGGCGAGTGTTTATTCTGCCCCTCTTACATGAATTATCCGAGGGCGTCGTCGCTCGCGTTCCTGGGTGTCCGGAGATTGCGGGAAGGGCTTTCCGAAGATGCAGCGCTTCTATCGCCGGCTTATCTAAGAAAGCCAGACGCAGAATTATCAGCAAAGGGGAGAGACCATGACGGAATCAGAGATAGTTGAGAAGCTTCTCACGGGGGACGACGAGTTCCAGAAGCTCTACTTCGAGCACAGGGAGCTCGACGAGGTTGTGAAGAGCCTCGAAAGCAAAGAATCCCTCAGCTTCGACGACGAGGTAGAGGTGAAGAGGCTGAAGAAGATAAAGCTCTCGCTCAAGGACCGCATAGAGGCCAAGATAGCCGAGTGGAAGCACAGGGTCGAAGCCTGAGAAGGCCTCGGGCCCTGAATGAAATATTAAATATAGATTATTTCAATCGCCCGGCGGACGTGTAAGCGTTTCCGGGCTAATCCTACGGGGGTGTATTACAATGGCAAGAATGATTGGCGCCGAGATGTTTTTCGAGACTCTCATACACGAGGGCATAGACGTGGTGTTCGGTCTTCCGGGCGGCTACGTGCTCAAGGTGTACGACGTTATGTCGAAGTATGAGGACAGGCTCAGGCACGTTCTTGCCAGGCATGAGCAGGGCGCTACCCACATGGCTGACGGCTACGCGAGGGCGTCCGGCAAGCCTGGCGTGGTGCTCTGTACCTCGGGTCCCGCCGCGACGAATACCGTTACCGGTATCGCTACGGCTCAGATGGACTCTTCACCGATAGTTGTTTTCACGGGACAGGTGCCGCTTCCCTACCTCGGGAGCGACGCGTTTCAGGAGGCGGACCACATCGGCATTACCCGCCCCTGCACGAAGCATAATTACCTCGTGAGAAAGACGATAGACCTTCCGCGCGCGATGAAGGAGGCGTTTTACATCGCCGGCACGGGGAGGCCGAGCCCGGTTCTCGTCGACATGCCGAAGGACGTTCTCCTGGGCGAAGACGAGCTGGTTATACCGGACTCTGTGGGCCTAAGGGGCTACAAGCCGCCGACGAAGGGTCACCCCGGGCAGATAAAGCGCGCCGTCGAGATGCTTCTCGCGGCGAAAAAGCCGCTTATTTTCGGCGGCGGGGGTCTTATATGGTCCGCGGCCAGCGAGGAGCTGAAGGAGCTCGCTCACAGGCTCCAGATACCTGTTACGCTGACGCTCATGGGCCTCGGCGCATACCCGGCGGACGACCCGCTTTACATCAGCATGCTCGGCATGCACGGCTCCTACGCCGCGAACATGGCCGTCCATGAATGCGACCTCGTCGTATCCATAGGCGCACGCTTCGACGACAGGGCGACGGGCGGGAATTTCGCAAAGTTCGCTCCAAACGCGAAGATAATTCACATAGACATAGACCCGTCGACCATCGACAAGAACATAGTCGTTCACTGCCCGATAGTCGGCGATGCGAAGCTCGTTTTACAGCAGATCCTGGAGATCCTTCCGGCGAAGGTTAAGAACGACAGGAAGGAATGGTCGGGCCAGATAAAGAGCTGGCAGAAAAAGTATCCCTATTCCTACAACCAGGGCGACGAGAAGATCCTCACGTCCTACACCATCGACACCCTGAGCAAGATCACGGACGGCGAGGCTGTCGTCGTATCAGACGTCGGCCAGCACCAGATGTGGGTTGCCCAGTGGTACAAGTTCAAGCACCCGAGGACTCACATCACCTCGGGCGGACTCGGCACGATGGGCTTCGGCTTCCCGGCCGCCATGGGCGCGAAGTTCGCCCAGCCGAACAGGCAGGTTATCAGCGTATGCGGGGACGGCAGCTTCCAGATGAACATGCAGGAGCTCGCGACGGCCGTCGAAAACAACATGGACCTCAAGATACTCCTTCTCAATAACGGCCACCACGGCATGGTGCGCCAGTGGCAGACGATGTTCTTCAACGGCAACTACTCGGCGTCCAAATTCGGCGTGCTGCCGGATTTCGTGAAGCTGGCGGAGTCGTTCGGAGCGGTCGGCATGAGGGCGTCTAAACCCGGCGACCTCGAAGCGACGCTCAAGGAAGGGCTGTCGACTCCGGGCGTCGTGCTGATGGAAGTCATGGTCGACTACGAGGAGCTCGTGTATCCGATGATCGCCCCGGGCGGCGCGATGAATGAGATGCTTCTCGGGCCGGGCGACCAGCTCAGCAACCTCGCCGACGTAGCCGATATGGCTTAACGGGAAAGATTGGGTATAATGAGTGAGCTTTTTATATAAGTAAGGGTTCTCATTTATCTTTTCCCCTGTATAATCAGCTTTTCATTCGGGTATACCGGGAGGTATATATGGAGGTATATATATTGTGAGGCATACGATAACGCTTCTTGTCGATAACGAATCCGGTGTTCTCTCGCGCATTGCCGGTCTTTTCAGCGCGAGGGGGTTCAACATCGAGAGCCTGAACGTCGCCGAGACGCTCGAACCCGACACTTCACGCATAACGCTCGTCACTTCGGGCGACGATTTCATAATCCAGCAGATAATAAAGCGCTTCAACAACATGGTGAACGTGATAAAGGTGAGCGACCTCACGGGAGAAGTGAGGGTCGAGAGGGAGATGGTGCTCGTCCGCGTGGACGCGAGGCCCGAGACGAGGGCCGAGATTCTCCGGACGGCCGACATATTCAGGGCGAAGGTTATAGACGTGGGAGCGAAGTCGTACACGCTAGAGCTTACGGGCGACAAGGAAAAGGTGAACGCGTTCATAGAGCTTCTGCATCCGCTCGGAATAAAGGAGATAGCACGCACGGGGACCGTGGCCATGAAACGGGAAAGCAAAGCCGCAATAAGGAAAGGAGAGGAAAAATGAAGGTTTACTACGATAGCGATATAAATCAGAAGAAGCTGAAGAAGAGAAAGATCGCGATAATAGGCTACGGCAGCCAGGGCCACGCCCACGCGCTTAACCTCCGGGACAGCGGCATAGACGTCGCCGTCGGTCTCCGCGAGGGGAGCGGCAGCTGGGAGAAGGCGAAGCAGGCCGGGTTCAAGGTGCTTTCAGTCGAGGACGCCGCGAAGTGGGCCGACATCATCATGATCCTAGCGCCCGACACGAGCCAGGCCGGTATATACAACGAGGGCATATCCGACAACCTCGAAGCCGGAAACGCCATAGCGTTCAGCCACGGGTTTAACATTCACTACGGCCAGATAGTCCCCCCGCCCAACGTAGACGTGTTCATGGTTGCCCCGAAGGCCCCGGGACACACTGTCCGCGGGCAGTACGAAGAGGGCGCCGGAGTGCCGATGCTGGTTGCAATACACCAGGACGCGACGGGCGAGGCAAAGGAGATAGCGCTCGCCTACGCCGGAGCGATAGGCGGCGGCAGGGCCGGAATAATAGAAACCACCTTTAAAGACGAAACCGAGACAGACCTTTTCGGAGAGCAGGCCGTTCTCTGCGGCGGGCTCACCTCCCTCATTATGGCCGGGTTCGAAACGCTCGTCGAGGCGGGCTATCCGCCGGAGATGGCGTACTTCGAGTGCTGCCACGAGGTCAAGCTCATCGTCGACCTCATCTACGAGGGCGGCATATCCAACATGAGATATTCCATCAGCGACACGGCGAAGTACGGCGACATCACGCGCGGGCCGAGGGTCGTCGACGAAGACGCCAAGAAAGAGATGAAGAAAATCCTGACCGAGGTTCAGAACGGCGTTTTCGCGCGTGAATGGATACTCGAGAACAGGGCGGGCAGGCCGGTCTATAACGCGCTCATGAAGAAGGGCGAGACCCATCCGATAGAGGACATCGGCGGCCAGCTCCGGGGCATGATGAGCTCCCTCTTCAAGAAGAAGCTCGTGGACAAGTCGAAAAACTGATGGAACGAAAGCGGCCACCCATAGCCACCGAGGGATTCACATATCTCGGCATACTGGCGTTCCTGGCCTGGGCGGCCGCGATAGTAGACTTCACCGTCGTCTCCTTTATATTCGCGGGGCTGGCGGTGGTCGTTCTGTTTTTCTTCCGCGACCCGGAAAGGGACGTTCCCGACGCCCCCGAAGCGGTCGTTTCCCCGGCGGACGGAGTTGTAATCGAGGTCGCCGAAACATACGAGAGGGATTTTCTCGGGCAGCCCATGACGAGGATCTCCATTTCACTCGCACTTTACGACTGTCATATAAACAGGATGCCTGTCAGAGGCAGGGTCACAGGCACCAAATACTCCCCCGGGAGCTTCAACATCGCCAACATGCCGACCTGGCTTTTCTCGGAAGCCATGAAGCGGAAATCCGACGACAACGAGAGGCTTTCGACGTTGATAGAGACGGCGGCGGGCGACACCTTCGTCGTCAGCCAAATAGCCGGATTCCTCGCCAGGCGTATCGTTTCCTACGCCGACGTCGATACGAAATTCGAAAAGGGGGAGAGGTTCGGCATGATAAAGTTCGGATCGAGGGTGGACGTATACGTACCGGAAGGGTATATAATAGAAGCTAGGGAAGGGCGCAGGTTAAAAGCAGGGGAGAGCGTGATAGCATGGCTAGACGCGAGCAGGGCGTAAGGCGGAAGAAGTCGCGGCGGCAGAAGGTAATGCCCGTTCTTCCGAACATTTTTACCACGGGGAATCTTTCCTTCGGGCTCCTTTCCATAATGACTTCGATACAGGTGGCGGCCAGCCATGGCGCGCCCGCGGCATCGCCGGAGTGGGAGTTCAAGAGGCTCTGGTGGGCGGGCGCTTTCATAGTAATATCCTTTTTCTTCGACATGCTCGACGGCAGGCTTGCGAGATTCATAAAGCACGAAAGCAACTTCGGATTGTCTTACGACTCGCTTTCGGATCTCGTATCCTTCGGCGTTGCGCCGGCCGCTCTTCTTTTCGTCTCGACGCTCATGGAAAAGGGTGAGATCGGCCTCATGGTCGTCATATTCTACGCCGTTTGCGCGGCGCTCAGGCTGGCGAGGTTCAACGTGCAGTCGGGGAACGTCGAAAAGTTCAACTTCACGGGCCTTCCGAGCCCGATGGCCGCGGGGCTCGTCGTATCGCCGCTCATGCTGCTTTCGGCCTTGAGGATTGCCCCCGACGAGCGCGTGGTATGGTTCTTCCTCTTCGCGGCGCCTGTAGTGGGGCTTCTGATGGTGAGCAACGTCATATATTCGAAACAGCCCACTTTAAAGCTCGGCGGGCCGTTCAACGCCCTTGTCGTCGCCGCGATAATCATCGCCGCCATCATTACCAACCCCGAAATCATGTTCATATTCCTCGTTTATCTCTACGCCGTTTCGGGCCTCCTTATTTATGCCTTCAAATACCTGACCGGCAGGCGGAGCGCCCACGACCAGCCCCATACCCGGGAAGAGGGCTGATTATTAGTTTCTGTAAGTCCCTTTTATTAATTACTATTTCTGAAATGCGGCCTCCCCCGGCTTGAACGGGGGCCAAATGCCGTTATCTTATTAGCGTTACAAAAATTCCCAGATTCCTGATGCAGCGATAAAAATAAAGAGGCGGGCCGCCGATGATACCGAATCTCATTCGATACCTGAAACTGTATGCAAACCCGAAAAGTGGCTTTTTCGGCGCGTTGCGGATGCTGCCGATAATACTGACCGCCGCCGTGCTCGTTACGGCGGTTTCGTGCAGAAGAGAGGAGAAAAGTATGGATAACGAAGCCGTCAAAACGAAAACGACAGTGAACGGCGTGACTAAATACGAGCTCGAAAACGGGCTCACTGTGATCCTCGAAGAGAACCATTCCTCGCCGGTCGTGGCGGTGAACGTGTGGGTCAAGACGGGGAGCGCGTGCGAGAACGAGGGAGAATACGGGCTCGCGCACGTCCACGAGCACATGCTCTTCAAGGGCACCGAGAAGAGGGCGGTCGGCGAGATAGCCCGCGTCATAGAGGGGAGCGGGGGCGACATAAACGCGTTCACCTCGTTCGACGAAACGGTTTATTACGTCGTCATAGCGAGCAGGTTCCAGGACACCGCGCTCGACGTGCTTTCGGACGCGATGCAGAATTCGACCTTCGACCCGAAGGAACTCGAAAAGGAGCTCGAAGTCGTCGTCGAGGAGATAAGGCGGGGACAGGACAGCCCCGGCAGAAATCTCAGCGAAAAATTGTTCTCGACCATGTTTCAGCAGCACTCCTACGGAAGGCCGATAATCGGGAGCGAGGAGAGCGTCAGGTCTTTTGACAGGAAGGGCATAACGGACTTTTATCATAAGTGGTATTCGCCGCAGAACATGGCGCTTATAGTCGTGGGCGACTTCGACCCGGAAGCGATAGAAGCGAAGATCGAGGAGACCTTCGGGACGCTGAAGAAATGGGACATCCCGGCGTGCGACATTGCTCCGGAGCCGCAGCAGACGGAGATGAGGGCGTTCGTCATCGACAAGCCCGTACAGGAAGGCTACTTCTCGCTCGCGTATCATGCACCGAATGCGAAGGGCGAGGACGTGCCTGCTCTCGATGTTCTCGCGAACATACTCGGGGGCGGCGAGAGCTCGCGGCTCTACAGGGACATCAAGGAAGAGAAGGGGCTCACGAACAGCATATACTCCTATGCATTCACGCCGAAGAGGGAGGGCATATTCGCCGTCGGCGGGACGCTCGACCCGGCGGAGTCGAAGGAGGCCCTTTCGGCGATAGTTGAAGAGGTCGGGAGGCTGAAGCGCGAGCCGGTGAGCGACCTCGAGCTTTCGAAGGCCAAGGTCAACATCGAAAGTGACGCCATATATACGAAGGAAACCATGCAGGGGCAGGCCCAGAAGCTCGGCTACTACGAAGTCGAGGCGGGGGATTTCAGGTATGAGGACGAGTACCTGGACAAGGTGAGGAAGGTCACGGCCGAGGACGTCATGGAGGTCGCGAACAAGTATCTCAACAATTCGAACATGACTGCGGGGTTCTTGCTCCCGACGGGGCAGGTTACGGTAACGGCCGACGAGATAAAATCGATAGCCGGCGAAGCCGAAGGCAGGGCCGCGGTCGAAAACATCGGCAGCTCGGACGACACGGAAATCACAGCCGGTGATGAAGGGCTGACTGAAGAGGAGTTTTCGGTCCACGGAAGCGGCGCCGCTCCGAATGCGGCGGCTTCGTCCGCGCCATCCCCGACGGCGGGCCCGAATACGACGGCGGAGTCGGAAGTGAAGGAATACGTCCTCGATAACGGCGTCCGGGTGCTGATAAAGCGTAACCCGGGCATACCGCTGTTCGCGGCGCGCGCGGCGTTCCTGGGCGGGCTAAGGTATGAGGACGCGAAGACGCAGGGTATGTCGAATTTCGCGTCGCGCATGCTGACGCGCGGGACGGATACGAGGAGCGCGGCACGTATAGCGGAGGAGATAGAGTCGATAGCGGGCGACGTGCAGGGCTTTTCCGGCAGGAACAGCTTCGGCGTAACTGTCGAATCACTGAGCCAGAATTTCCCCGAGGCGATGGACATATTCGCCGACGTTCTTTTGAATCCGTCGTTCGATCAGCAGGAGGTCGAGAGGGCGCGGAGAGAGATACTGGCCGAGATAAACAGGGAAGGGGACAATCTTCTTAAAACCACCGTTAACCTTTTTCTCAGCACGCTTTACAGCGAGCATCCGTATAAATTCAACCCGCTCGGAACTGTAGAAACCGTGACTTCCTTTAACGGGAAGGACATCCGGGCGTTCTATAAAAAGTACGCGCATCCCGAGAACCTCGTAATCACAGTCGTCGGCGACGTCGACGAGGAAAAGGCGCTGGCCGCGATAAAAGAAGAATTCGGCGGGATGAAAAAGGGTTCCGCGGCCGTACCGACTGTCGCGGCGCCTGTCGCGCCCGAGAAGATCTCGGAGCGTGTCGAGACCAAGCCCGAAAAGGCGCAGACCCACATCATCATGGGGTTCCTCGCGCCTTCTATCAGCGACAAGGACAGCTACGCATTCGAGGTGCTGAACACCGTTCTCTCCGGCCAGGGCGGCCGGCTGTTCTTAGAGCTCAGGGACAAGAAGAGCCTCGCCTATACTGTGACTTCTTTCTACACGCCGGGGCTCGAGCCCGGATTCTTTGGGGTTTACATCGGCACGGCGCCGCAGAAGGAGGTAGAGGCAGTGAGCGCGATAAAGGAGCAGCTAGGGCTCGTGCTCGAAAAGGGCATCACGGACGACGAGCTCAGGCGCGCGCAGAACTATCTCGTCGGGAGCTTCGAAATAGGGCTCCAGCAGAATTCGTCGCAGGCGGCGAAGATAACGTTCGATGAGCTGTACGGCATCGGATGGGACGAGTATAAGAAGTACCCGGAAGAGATATATGCCGTGACGAAAGAGGACGTCGTCGAGGCGGCGCGTAAATACATAAACCTCGACAAGTACACGCTCGTAATCGTGAAGCCGGACAGTAACGGCAACGGCGGGCAGGGTTAACTACGAGCAGCGATACCAGAAATTTTTTCCATTAAAAATAGAAAATTTCCAGAGGGGAGGCCGACCCGGCCTCCCTGTCATTCCATTAAAAACCCATCTACGTGAAAAGTGGCAGGGAGCTCCTCAGGCGGACTATTATCCTTGAATTTTTAAAAGGGATTGGTGTATAATGGGACTCAATAAAAGAGCCCGGGGGAGATGATTCCAAATCTTGTTTCTCGTTAAAGGAGGATTTGAATCAAAAGAGGTATGGAGAGTCTCTCCTCCCCCGGACTGTTTCCTCGTTGCACTTAATAGTATAGCCGAAAATTCCCCCGCGTCGTTTTTTTCGTAGCTCCTTGTAATCGTACCGAGTACGCGACTTTATAGCCGGTGCATTGCCCGAATACTGTAGAGTGTCGGATAATCGGACGGGATTTCTCTCCCAGATCGGCGCTCACCGAATAATTAATGAAAAGACGGCGGCGGGTTATGTCGAGGCATGAGCGTTGCAGTGTCAGGTGCTGGAATAAAAAACAGGGGAGGTAGACGCGCATGATGAGAGCCAACGTTTTCAAGGACGTGAACAAATCCGGCCTCGTGGATAAACCGGTCCCGAAGGCTGGGCCGGGCGAGGCTGTGATAAAGGTTACGCTCACCACGATCTGCGGCACCGACGTTCATATCGTTAAGGGCGAGTTCCCTGTGAGCGAGGGGCTCACGATAGGGCACGAGCCCATAGGCGTGATACACGAGCTCGGCGACGGTGTCACGGGATACACAGTCGGCCAACGGGTGGCTGTAAACGCGATCACACCGTGCGGGGTCTGCAACTACTGCCTGTCGGCGAACTGGTCGCAGTGCGGGGGATTTCTCGGCGGGTGGAAGCTCGGGAACACTATAGACGGATGCCAGGCGGATTACGTGAAGATACCGGCGGCCATGGCGAACTTGGCCCCGATACCTGAAGAGCTCTCGGACGAGGACGTTCTCCTCACGACGGACATATTCTCGACGGGGCTTTCGGGGGCCGAGAGCGCGGAGATAAAGGTCGGCGATACGGTCGCGGTATTCGGGCAGGGGCCGATAGGGCTCGGCGCTGTCGCGGGGGCGAGGCTCAAGGGGGCGTCGCTCGTTATCGGCGTCGATACGATCCCCTCGCGCATGAAGATGGCGAAGAAGATGGGCGCCGACGTGATGATAGATTTCAGGAAGTCGGACCCTGTGAAAGAAATCCTCGGCATAACGAACGGGAGGGGCGTCGACGTGGCCATAGAGGCATTGGGCCTGCAGGCGACGTTCGAGAACGCTGTGAAATCGACGCGGGTCGGCGGCACTATATCTAGCCTCGGTGTTTACCCGGGCGACATGGCGAGCATCGGGCTCCCGAACAAGGACTTCGGGTTCGGCCTCGCGGATAAAAGAATCGTCTCGACCCTCTGCCCGGGCGGGAAGGAGCGCATGAGGCGGCTTATGGAGCTCGTCAAAAACGAGAGGGTGAACCTCCGCCAGCTGATAACTCACCGCTTCACGCTCGACGAAATAGACGAGGCTTATGAGCTGTTCTCGTCGCAGGGGGACGGCGTGATAAAAGTGGCGATAGCGCCGTAGTGATGAAGCACGGCGTGGCATAGCCGGTTCCGCTGATCGACGTACCAGGGATTCTTTCTGTGGGGCGAATCCCCTCTTGCAATCGCGCGTGCGTAGTGGACAATAGTAGCTAACCCTACGCATATGCTGGAAGCGGTCATAATCATTATCGGCCTCACCGTGTTCGAGATAGTCTCGAGCGTCGATAATGCTGTCGTCAATGCGCACGTTCTCAGGACGATGACCGACCGTTTCAGGCGGTTCTTTCTCCTCTGGGGCATGCTCATTGCCGTTTTCGTCCTCCGGGGGATTCTCCCGTTCCTCATCCTTTGGATAGCCAACCCCGACCTCTCTTTCATGCAGCTCCTGACGCTGGCTTTTTCGGGAGACACCCGCGCCATAGAGGATTCGCTCGCGCATTCGAAGCACTACCTGCTTCTCGGCGGCGGGATGTACCTCTTCCTGGTTTTTCTCTCGTGGATATTCATGGAGGAGAAAAAATACGTCTTCCCTGTCGAGCCCTTCATACACAGGCATTCGGTGTGGTTCTACGCTGTGACGTCGGTCCTGTTCACCGTCGTCGTCTACGTATCCCTGAGTTTCGATCCGTTCCTGGCCTTCGCGGCATCTGTCGGCACCACGGCGTTCTTCATCACGGACGGCTTCAAGAAAAACGCCGAGGCCAAGGAGAAGGAGCTCCTCGACCCTGCGATGAGCGGGTGGAGCAAGGTGTTTTACCTGGAGGTGCTCGACGCGTCGTTTTCAATCGATGGTGTGATCGGAGCATTCGCGTTCACGCTCTCGATCCCGCTGATACTCATCGGGAACGGCATAGGGGCGTTCGTCGTGAGGGAGGTTACTGTCAGGGGTATAGACTGGATATCGAAATACGCCTATCTCAAGAACGGGGCAATGTATTCGATAGGCATACTCGGCGCGATAATGACGCTCGAAAGCTTCGGCGTAGAGGCGCCGTTCTGGCTCGCGCCGCTCTCCACGGTAATAATTCTGACGGTGTTCATGTACCTCTCGTGGCGCGAGATAAAGCTGAACGGGGATAACGGCGCCGGGACGGAAGGGAAGGGCTGAGGCAATATTGGGCGACGGAGCGTACAACTGCCTTATCGTGATGTAATATATTCCCCGGGTGAGGGAAGGCCCTCCAGCCAGTTTAAAGACGACAAAAGAGGATAGAAAGATGAAATGGATTATCGCCGCCGTGATGATTTTATTCTGCGCCGGGTGCGCGGGTTCAGGCTACGACTGGGGCAGGGAGCAGGAGATGCGCGGCGAGAGAAGGATGGACTGCACGGGTACAAAATCCACAAATGAAGCAGCTAACATCACCAACTGCCCACGGATCCGGCCGGACGGGGAGTGAGAGTCAATTGTTTTCCTTAACCTCTTGCATTGCTCTTGGCATTGCGGATTGTTTCCCTGACAAGATGTTTTAATCTTTTTACATTTTTGTCGGATAATGGAGTTTTCCAAAGCCCCTGCTTGAGCCAAAGCCCACTCTTCCTGATATTTTCCACAGTCGAATATCTCCCGAGCCATTTTTCCGATGGGTGGCAAATGGTACATTTCGATACCGAAGAGATTATCCTGGATTCCAATTCCAACCTTTCCCTTTTGCTATCTACTTCAATAACTGCGATGCTGAACTTCGATTGGATATATTTAGTTACAACTTTTTCGAATTCCTTTCTCCGCTTCTCGTCTTCAGGATTTTGATATTTCTCTCTCTCGGCTTTTTTTGTTAGATCCTTTTCCCAATATTCAAGTAATGGATCTCTTCTCTTGTTTAAAATTGCTCTTCCTATATTTTTTCTGAAGATGCTTCTATCTTTGTTCTCGGTCAGAAAATGCTCCGTCAATCGGGAAGTAAGGAGACCATTTCCATTGTGTGTGCCGACTCTCACAATTCTCATGTTCTGATGAGCGGATTCTCCCTTTTCGTAGAGAAGATAAATACCGTTCTTCGGCAGGCTGTAATCCTTGAAAGGGAATCTGTATTTTGGTAATGAATCGAATACCTCATGTATTCTTTCGCAATTATCGTAATTTCTGGTTTTTACGGTTAGCCATTTAAGGCGTTCTCCGATTCTCTTTCTTTTAAGAGGAGTTTCAGCTTTTGGTAAGTGCTTATTCAAATATTTTGCATAGTTTGCACCCGCCAGGATAATGAATCGATCTTTTCCGAGTTCCGATTCCTCCTTCAAACTCTCTATTACTTTTTCGGCCCATTTTTCAATCCTTGCCGGTGACATGTCATTCAAAGATTGATCATAAGGTCTGACCGCTCTGGTTAGAGGGAGCAGATGATGCTTTGCGGATAGAATAAATATCTTGTCAGGATTCAAAGAAGAAGCATATGCCAGGCTTTTCCTGAAAAGCGGACTCGTATACAAGTCCTGAGCTTTGGCTTTTTTCTTGAGTTTTTGGCTGCCGCATGAAATTAATACTATTGTCTTCATCTATTCCACTTTGAAGTCAGGCTCCTTTTGCGTCTAAGTCTTCCCATCCAGCAGATCGTCTTCGAATTGTTTGATACCTTTCAGGTCTTTCGAGTATTTGCTCACGTCGGGGAAGTCGAGGTTCATTATCTTTCCGTAGACGATGGAGGCGAGCTTCGTGATGCGCTCGTAGTCTTCCCTGTTTATGTCGAGAGGGAGGTCGATGAGCGCGCCGTCGAGATGCTCGATGAATTCGAGCACGCCCCTGTTAACTTTATACTCCGCGTAATCGCGCGAATTCTCGACGAGTATCTTGTAGAAGAGTATCTGGTTTCTGTACTGGTGCATCTGTGCCGGCTCGTACTGGCCGGCGCCTTTCCAGTCGGGCTTGGCCTTGCCAGTTTTGTAGTCGTGTACGACGGCCTCGCCGCCCGAAGTTATCATCTTGTCGATCTTTCCCGTGAGGCGCGCGTCTTCGACGACGACCCCCTGCGCGTCGAAGTTAAGCTCGGAGTGGTGCTCGGCTTTAAACCCTTCGAGCTTCTTCTCGAAGAATATCGTCAGCATGTCCTTTCCGCGCTTTGAATATTTCGCGTAGTCCCTGTCGCCGAGTCTTTCTCCCCTTAGCTCCTCGTCGAAGCGGTTAAGAAGAAACTCGACTGACGGGTAGCCTCCGCCGTTGTTCCGGAGGTGAAGATGTATCTCGTGCATGACGCGGTGAACGGCCGAGCCGTACGATCCCGCCGCACTCTTGGCCTGGGGGAATCTCAGAAGATTCTGCATGAAGAAGAGGCGAGGGCCGCCGCTTCTCACGTCGAGAAAATTGTTCAGGTGCGTTACGCTGAGCTTGTAGTCTTTGAGTATCGGCTCGAGGACGGAGTTTTCATCGAGGACCACCGGCGGGGCGTGGAACGCCTCCCACGACGTCTCCAGCACTTCCGCATCGTCCGGAAGCGGTGCTATGCCCTCACTGTCTACGGCACACGTCAGCATGGCGCGGAGGTTTTTCTTTTCCGCGTCGTCGATGGAAGGGGGAGTGATAAACCCGAGCCGCGACGATTCCTTGCCGCTGTCTTTCGTCTCGTACGAGGTCAGGAACAGATTGCTCTTCGCACGCGTTACGGCGACGTAAAAGAGCCTCAGCTTGTCGTCGGTATCGTCGCTCGCCGGCGCTATGGGGAGGTTGGGCGGGAACTGAAGGTTCGACGACTTTCCGGCGCCTGCCCATATGTCGTGCTGGCAGCTCAGTATAAATACGGTGTCGAATTCGAGACCCTTGGCCCCGTGCGCCGTGAGCAGGCTCACCGCGTTTCCCGAGTTAAGGAAAACGCTGTTGTCGATGAGCGGAACCTTGTTTTTAAGGTGAAGGTCGACGAATGCGGCGAGATCGTCGACGCCGAGCACTTCGGCTTTTTTGTATTCCCTTAGCGCCTCGACGAATGTCCGGAGGCAAGATAGAAATCTTGTGTATTCGAGCTTGTTCTCCTCTAGCTTTTTTTCGCCGAAGTAATATTCCTTGAACGGGGAGACAAATCTCCCGGAGCCGCCCTCGTATTCCCCGCTGTCGTCGTCCCCGTCGTCGGGGGCCTGGGCTGCGTCCGCCCCCATGAGGAGGTCGAGCACACGCTCAAGCGTATCGTGCTTCGATACCTCGCCCACGTAAATGAAGAAGTCGGCGATGTCGCGGACGCGCCTGTCCTCGTGCTCGGCCATCACATCGAGCCAGTAGCGCCTCCCGCGCGCGGCCTCCCTCGAAATCCCCCAGACCGCCTTTCTGCTGAGGCCCCAGAACGGGTAGCTAAGTATCTCGGGCAGAAGATCGTCGGCGTCTTCCTTTCTCTTCCTTCCGAGGCTGGCGGCGAACTCTGTCATGCGTATGAGCTGCCTTACGTGCGGCTCGTCGAGGACATTGTTGAATCTTTCGTATGTGAGCGGCACGCCGAGGCTGCCGAGGACTTTAGCCAGCTCGGCGAGATCGTCGTGGCGGCGCGTTATGACGGCTATCTCGTCGGGCGATTTCCCGGCGTCCATGAGGCGTTTTATCTCGGCCGCGGCGAAGTGATGCTCGTGGAGGCGCGAGGGGAAGGTGAGCGATATTATCCTCCCGGGAAGGACGCTGCCGTTGGCCGGAGTTATCTTCTTGTCTATCTCGCTTACGCGCTTCACAAGGCGGTTTTCCGCGCCTTCGATGATGTACTCCGCAACTTCGAGCACGTCCTCCGTCGAGCGGTAGTTCGACGTTATGGTTATTATCTCCGCGCCTGGGTAGGTTTCGGTAAATTCGAGCAGGTTCGCAAGCTCGGCGCCCTGGAATTTGTATATCGACTGGTCGTCGTCGCCGACGGCCATGACGTTCGGCCCCCTGCCGTTCCCCCCCTCGCCCGCGACGAGGCGGAGGAGCTTCATCTGCGCGCCGTTCGTGTCCTGGAACTCGTCGACGAGAATGTACTCATAGCGGTCGCGTATGCGCTCCGCGAGAGCGGGGTTCTTTTCGATGGCCTCGATGGTCTGGATGATCATGTCGTCGTAGTCGTAATACATCATTTTGTGGATGCGATCCTGGTAGCTCTCGTAGAGACCGGCCAGCGCGTAGAGCTTGTCCGTGTGCCCGGAGCTCTTGTGTATGCGGCTACCGTCGGCACCCTTTTCGGTGTATTTCGTTTTCCACTTGGAGGCGGGCGTGTTCGTCCCCCCGCCGAGCTCGGAAAGAAGGCCCGAGAGCGAGTCGCCGAGCACCTTGAGGACGGACGACACTCCGGGGTAGGGCGAGCCCGGGTCGCTCGCCGCGAGCTCGTCCAGCATCTGCCTGATGTCGTCCGCCGTCCGCTTCGATACCGTTTCGCCGAAGACTCGGTGGATAAGCGGATTAAGAATTCCGTAGGCCTCTTCGTTCTGCGCGATTATCTCCCTGAAATCGCCGGGCGTGAGTCCTGCTTTCTTCAGCTTGCCGATCGCCGTGGTCGCGCTGTCGAGGAAGTTGTACTTTCCTTCGGGATTGACCGAATAAATGGGGTTATCGTGAGGTAGCGCGCCGATGAGGTCTTCGAGTATTTCGAGGCGCGAGACGTCGTCGAGGGGGTAAAACCTCGATCCGCCGTAGAAATATTCGGGATAGCTCCCGATTATCTCGACGCCGAAGCTGTGGAACGTGTGTATGGCGAGCCTGTAGGCATCCCGGCCTATGAGTCCCGAGAGCCGCTGCCTCATGTTGTAGGCCGCGGCGTTGGTGAACGTGAGGCAGAGAATGCTTCCCGGGGAGACGCCGGTTTTTTGCAGGATGTTGACCGTGCGAAGGCCGAGGATCTCGGTTTTCCCGGTGCCGGGCCCCGCGACGACCAGCAGCGGCCCTTCGATGTGGTCGACGGCCTTTTTCTGCTCGGGGTTCAGTTTCTCGTATCGTTTCTCGAATTCGCTCATTGTGATTTCGGGGTGCGTCGCCGCTGCTCGGCGGCCGCGTACGCTTGCGGGGGCATTGAAAAAGATTATGGTTTCGGAGGACGCGCGTCAAGCGAGGAGAGGGAATTGCGGCTGTTGTGCGAAAGGTGAAACATTAATCCCACTTTGTCCAAGTGTGATAAAAACACTGGATTCCCGACCCGGCTTCGCCCGTGGGCTACGCCGTGGCAGGTACAAGCTTGATACTAAAGAAGGCGGGTTCTGTGCGGTACTGGATGAACGTTTGTGCAGCGAGGTGGCGGCGTCCAATTCCTCACTCGTTCGGAATTGTTGGGAATGACAGAAGCGAGGTGATTCCTCGCTCATCGGAACCGTTGGGAATGGCGAAGCGAAAAGATTAAATCCCCCCTTTTCGCTTTGATTCGGGGCGTACACTGTACTGGATGAACGTCGAGAAAGTAAGCAGCGGCGTCCAATTCCTCACTCGCTCGGAATTGTTCCCCCTTTTTCTAAGGGGGACTTTAAAAGATCAAAGACAAAGGACGTGATCCTGAAACAAGTTCAGGATGACTGATTAAAAACGTGGATTCCCGATACAAGCATTCGGGAATGACAAACTATAAGGACGACTAATTAAAAGAGGATTGCCGCGGTCGCGTAAAGCACTACCTCGCAATGACGGATTGAAAGACGAGATTCTGAAAGTTTTGGTTTGTGTCGCTAATGGAGCAGTACTAGATAACCCTCGATGCAGTCAGTCGAGTGCTCTCGATTCCTCGCTTGCTCGAAATCGTAGTTCAGAATGACAGAAAGGGGTCTCGCGGCTGAGCGTCGCGAGGGCGGATTCATACACGCGTGGCGTGATTCCTCGCTCGCTCGGAACCGTTGGGAATGGCACACACGTAGTGTGTTTCTCGACGTAGCACGTTCGGCGGTTCATTCACCGGAAGCGCGGCGGGTGGCGTAGCAATGCGTTACTACTGCGGCCAGTTATTTTTTCGATTTATAGACCTCGGCGCCGCCGCGCGGGACTTCGAGGACCATTTCCTTCGATATGTAGCCCATGACCTGTATGAACTTGGCGACGAGCCCCGTCCAGCCTGTCTGATGGCTCGCGCCGATGCCCGCTCCGTTGTCGCCGTGGAAGTATTCGTAAAAGAGGAGGTGGTCCCGGAAGTGCGGGTCCTTCTGGAATTTTTCCGTTCCGCCGAAGACCGGCCTCCGTCCGCCGGCGTCCTTCCTGAATACATTTACGAGCCTGTTGGAGATTTCGAGAGCAACGTCATAGAGCGTGACGAAATTTCCCGAGCGCGTCGGGCACTCGACCTTGAAGTCGTCGCCGTAGTATTTATAGAGGTGGAGAAGCGAGCGGATTATGAGACCGTTTACCGGGAACCACACGGGGCCGCGCCAGTTGGAGTTACCGCCGAAGAGGCCCGACCTCGATTCCGAGGGCATGTATCCGACCCTGTACTCCTGCCCGATGACCCTGAAGACGTAGGGATGGCTCTCGTGATAGCGGGAGAGCGAGCGGATGCCGTAGTCGCCCAGGAACTCGTTCTCGTCGAGCATCCTGGCAAGGACGCGGCGGAGCTTGTCTTCGTTAAGGATCGAGAGGAGGTAGCGCCCGGCGTATCCCCTCTGCGCGGGCGGGTGGATCGTCGAAATCAGCTCCTCCATTCTGCCGAGCCGCCTCTTCATTCTTTCGGTGAACGTCGGGAATTTCTCGGCGACCCCGGCGTCGTACACTGTCGAGGCGCAGAGCGGGAGAAGCCCGACGAGCGAGCGCACCTTGAGCCTCATCGCGTGGCCGTTCGGGAACCTGAGTATGTCGTAGAAGAAGCCGTCTTCCTCGTCCCACATTTCGTCGTGGTGGCTGCCGCACCTGTCCATCGCCGAGGCTATCCAGAGGAAGTGCTCGGCGAACTTGACGGCCATGTCTTCGTAGGTCGGGTCTTCGTGGGCGAGCTCGAATGCTATCTCCAGCATGTTCTGGCAGAACATCGCCATCCACGCCGTGCCGTCGGCCTGCTCAAGGTATCCGCCAGTCGGCAGGGGCGAGCTCCTGTCGAATACGCCGATGTTGTCGAGGCCGAGAAATCCGCCTTCGAAGACGTTCCTGCCGTTACGGTCTTTCCTGTTGACCCACCAGGTGAAGTTGAGGACGAGCTTGTCGAATATCTGCTTGAGAAAGGAAATGTCGCCCTTTCCCGTCAGCTGTTTCTGGGTGTTGTAGAGAAAGAGGCTCGCGAAGGCGTGGACGGGTGGGTTGACGTCGCTGAAGTTCCACTCGTAGGCCGGTATCTGGCCGTTCGGGTGGAGGTAGACCTCCTTCAGCATGAGCTCCAGCTGTGACTTGGAAAACTCGGGGTCGACCATGTCGAGCGCTATAGTATGAAACGCGAGGTCCCACGCGGCGTACCAGGGATATTCCCACTTGTCGGGCATCGAGATGATGTCGTCGTTTATCATGTGGAACCATTCCTTGTTGCGGACGTTCCCGTTGGGGCTCTGCGCTGCTACGCCGGCGCCGTGCTCGCGGAGCCACTTGTCGAGGTCGAAGAAATAATACTGCTTCGACCAGAGCATGCCGGCGAGGGCCTGGCGCATGATGCTCTTCGAATCTTCGTCGAGGGACTTCGGGGTTATGAAGTCGTAGAATGCGTCGGCCTCCGCCTTCCGGCTCGAAAGGACCTCGCCGAACCGGGAGAACAATTCCCCTCCGTTCCCCCGGAGCGAGTCGCGGGAGAGTATGAGCCTGACGGAAACCTCCCCTCCGGGCGGGACGTTCAGCACGTAGTGCGCCGAGGCTTTCGTGCCTATGCCCGCGGGGTTTACCGCGCCCCCGGAATTTTTAGTAAGGTAATCGTTTATCCCGTCCTTGACGTAGGGGGAGACGTTACGCGCTCCGAATACCCTTTCGCGGTTGGTTTCGTTCTCCGTGAAAAGAAGCGCGGGCTTTCCCTCGCAGTAGAGGAACATGCGCCCGCCGGCCTCGTCGAAGGCCTCGATCGCCTGCGCGCCCTTCGGGGATTTTACGGCCTTGACGACTGGCTTCGTTCCGCCGTCTCCCCAGGACCAGGTGTTCCTGAACCATAGCGTCGGGAGGACGTGAACCGCAGCTGCTTCGGGGCCACGGTTACAGACCGTGACGTTTACGAGTATCTCCTCGGGCCTTTCCTTCGCATACTCGACGAAAACGTCGAAGTACCTGTCGCCGTCGAAGACGCCCGTGTTAATCAGCTCGTATTCGAGATCGTTCTTCGACGCGTATTTGTTCCGCCGGACGAGGTCGGAATAGGGGAACTCCGACTGGGGATACTTGTAGAGGTATTTCATGTAGGAATGCGTCGGGGTGTTGTCGAGGTAGTAGTAATATTCCTTGACGTCTTCGCCGTGGTTGCCCTCGGAGTTCGTCAGGCCGAAGAGCCGCTCCTTTATGATCGGGTCCTTCCCGTTCCAGAGTGCGACGGCGAAGCAGAGGATCTGCCTTTCGTCGGAGATGCCCGCGATGCCGTCCTCGCCCCACCTATACGAGCGCGAGCGGGCGTGGTCGTGCGGGAAATAGTCCCACGCCGCCCCGTATTCGCTGTAATCCTCCCTGACCGTTCCCCACTGCCTTTCGCTGAGATAGGGCCCCCATTTTTTCCAGGGCGCCTTCTCTTCGCTCGCCTCTTTGAGCCGCTCAAGCTCGATATTGTCCATGTGTGTCCCCTTCTTATCTGTGATCGCGTCTGTTCGTGAAAGTCCCGGCGCAGTCGCGGCAAGCCTGCGCCACATCTGAATTATAATCGGGCATCCCGGCTTCCCGCAATATTTGGTGCGAGAACGCCCGTTTTCGGCGTATCGGGATGTGTTCGACGGGACTTCCTCCGTGATCTGCTTTCAACCCGGGGCGCACAGGATCGCATGTATGTACACATGTAATTTCTTTCTTAAAACATTATCGTCGACACGAAATACTCCGTATGATAGAATCAAGGTTATTGGGGTCGAATAACGAATAATAAGCGCAATCAGGAATTATTCTATTTCTTCGCCGGGGTGATTTCGTGAGTAAATTTCTGGATGGAACCAAAGCTTCCATACCGAAGGACATTCTCTCGGCTCTCCCCGACGGCAGGCTGAGAGAGAGTCTCGAGCTATTCTTCCACACAGCCCCCGCCGGTTTTTTCATAATCGACGCCGATTCCCGGTTCATACTCGTAAACGAAAAATTCGCTTCGCTCTACGGGCTCGCCCCCGACGACCTCACTGGCCGTATCTTCCGGAACATGCTTCCGGGCACGGCGCTCGTTTTCGAGCCGCTCTGGAGCGCGGTGTTCGCCTCGGGAGCGCCTTCCGTAAACGTCGAGATAGCGCTTCCTCCCGTGGACGGGCACGTGGATGACAAGTACTGGCTCGCGAATTTTCATCCGCTGAGGGACGAGGACGACAGGGTTCAGGCCGTGGGTGTAATGGTGCAGGACACGACGTATATAAAACAGGCGGAAGACGCCGTCAGGGAAAGCGAGGAGAGGTACAGGCTTATCGTCGAGAATCAGACGGAGCTCGTGTGCAGGTTCCTCCCCGACGGCACGATCACGTTCGTCAACGATTCTTACTGCCGCTACTTCTCGAAGATGAAGGACGAGCTTGTCGGCAGCAGCATATGGAACCTGATCCCCGATGCCGAGCACGAGAGGTGCAAGCTGTACCTGGAGTCGATAACGAAAGAGGGCAAGACTTCGTCTATGATCGAGCACGAGGTGACAGTGCCTGACGGCAGGAAGCGCTGGCAGCAGTGGACGGACAAGGCGATATACGACGACGGGAAGCTCGTCGCGTTCCAGTCGACCGGCCGCGACATTACGGACAGAAAGATGATCGAGGAATCGCTCGCCGAGAGTGAAAGGCGCTACGCGCTGGCGGTCAAAGCCGGCGGGGTCGGCATATGGGACTGGCGCGTCGATACGGGGGAGATATTCGTCGATCCGGTCCTGAAAGCGCTCATCGGCTACGAGGACCACGAGATAAAAAACGATCTCGACGACTGGTGCTCCCACGTTCACCCGGACGACATGGAGCTCGTCGGCGAAGTGGCGAGGGGCCACATCGAGGGCGAGACGCCGGGGCTCGAGGTGAAGCACAGGATGATTCACAGGGACGGGGGCGAGAGATGGTTCCTCGCGCGGGGCGTCGCGATAGAGCGGGGCGAGGACGGCAGGGCGACGAGGATCATAGGTACCGATGTCGACATCACGGAGCACGAGCTCATCGAGCGAGCGCACAGGGACGCTCTCTACCGGCTCTCGCGGCTCAACAGCCACGAAAAGATAATCAGGACCATAACCGAAAGCATACACAGATCCATAGATCTTCCGGACATACTGGAAAACGCCGTCGAATCGATGTGGAAGAACATCGAGAATGCGGACCAGGTGGCGGTTTTTCTTGTCGAGGGAGAGAACGCCGTGCTGAAGGCGCAAAGGGGCTTCCCGGACTGGTTCGTCGAAAAGGTCAGAATCCTCACCCCGCCCGAGGGCTTCATCTGGAGAACGCTTCGTGAAAAGAAGCCTCTCTTCTGCCCCGACGCCGATCGCGATACCATCATCGGCGATTCGGAGAGAAGCGCCGGCATCGAGAGCTACACCACGATGCCCATAAGCTGCGAAGGGGAAACCATAGGCTGCATCGTTATAAACTCGCGGAGGAAGAACGCCTTCGACAACGACGAGACCGGGTTCCTCGAAGACATAGCCGGGCAGCTCGACGTCGCCGTGAAGAACGCCAGGCAGGCGGGCGATCTCAAGCGGGCGCTCGGCGAGATAGTTGTTCTCAAGGACCAGTTACAGGCCGAAAACATATACCTCAGGGAAGAGGTGAGCCTCGACCTTTCGTCCGAGGATGTTGTCGGACAGAGCGAGGCCATAAAGAAGGTTCTCGCCGGGGTCGGCCGCGTGGCGGGAACGGATTCCACCGTTCTCATTACCGGGGAGACGGGCACGGGGAAGGAGCTAATTGCGCACGTCATTCATGCCCAGAGCAGGCGACGCGGCAAGATGATGGTGAAGGTGAACTGCGCCAATCTTCCGCCGACGCTTATAGAGAGCGAGCTCTTCGGGCGCGAGAAGGGGGCTTACACCGGAGCGCTCACAAGGCAGATAGGGCGGTTCGAATTAGCCAACGGCTCTACCATATTCCTCGACGAGATAGGCGAGCTTTCGCCGGAGCTCCAGGCGAAGCTTCTCAGGGTCCTCCAGGAGGGGCAGTTCGAGAGGCTCGGCGCTCCGGGCACGGTAGAGGTCGACATACGCGTCATCGCCGCGACGAACCGGAACCTTGCCGAAGAGGTGAAGGCCGGGAGGTTCCGGGAAGACCTTTACTACAGGCTGAACGTTTTTCCGATACATGTCCCGCCGTTGAGAGAAAGGCCGGAGGATATTCCGTCGCTAATATGGATGTTCGTCAGGGAGTTTTCCGCCAAGATGGGGAAGAGGATAGAGAGCGTTTCGAAAAGGGATATAGAAGCCGCGCGCCGGTATACCTGGCCGGGGAACGTGAGGGAACTAAAGAACGTTATAGAGCGCGCGATGATACTCACGCGGGGGAACGTACTCCGCATCGAGCTCCCCGAGAACGAGGCCCCGACCGGGAACGCCGCGACGCTCCGGGAGATGGAGAGGGAGCACATACTCGCGACGCTGGCGAGGACGGGATGGAAGGTGAGGGGGAAGAACGGCGCCGCCGAGGCCCTCGGGATGAAGCCTTCGACGCTCGAATCGCGAATGGCGAAGCTCGGGATCAAGCGCGCTGCGGACCACGTCCGCGGGAATTCGAAGTAGCAGCATTGTTGCCATTATCGCCCGCCGCGCTTCAGGCGCTTTTAGCTCTCGAATATCGAAAAGCACATTCCGTGTGCGGACAGGACCTAAAGCGCGAGCACTACATTCTCAATTTTCAAAAATCGATTTAAAAATCCCCTATCTCCCCCTTTTCCTAAGGGGGAGATAAAAACAGAGAGATAAAAAATAAAATGACTTTTACATTTGCATGACCACACACATGGTGTGTTTCTCGACGTATCATAGTGAGTTGGTACAAGCACCTGAAGCGCGTCGGGTGATAATTGTAACCACTCTGCTATATCGATTTCCTGCGCACATGGTGCGCAAATTGTGCTAAAAATCATCGCGTGTTCGCTAAATCTTGTTTTTCCTGATTGATTGATAAGGTACCCCCTCACCCTTTATCCCTGTTTTGGTTTCGGTTCCTTTCGAGCGGTATTAGATGGGTTTCCGTGCCGTCAGTCAAAGGCGTCCGAATGCTCGCTTGTTCGCATTCGTTCCCCGGAGGGGAGAGGGGAAATTAATGGGTCAGATTTTTAACGCTCATCCGCTCGATCATCTCGACGGGGCAAGGCCCGTGATTTAGACAAAATGCACGACCGAACGGTACTTTGAATTTCAGACCTTCCTACGTCGAATTCCTGCGGACGTTGTCCGCCCAATTTCGACGTCCCGGAAGTATATTGCTTCGCTGCGTCCGGCTACGCATGGCTTCGCCGCGACGAGCGGCAGCTCGCAATATGAAAGAGCGAGATCCTGAAAGTTTTGGTTTGTATTGCCAAGGAGCAGTACTGGACATGCTTTCGTGCAATTGGCCAAGGGGTCTCGATTCCTCGCTTGCTCGAAATCGTGGTTCAGGGTGACAGAAGCGAGGAGTCACGGCTTTAAATTGATGTGGATTCCCGACAAAGGCACTCGGGAATGACAAATCTGAAAGATTAAATCCCCCTATATCTCCCTTTTCCTAAGGGGGAATGAAAAAGAAAGATTGCCGCGGTCGTGTAAGGCGCTCCCTCGCAATGACAAATTAGAAAGACTGGATTCCCGATAAATACGCTGATACTAAAGAAGACAGGTCCTGAGCGGTACTGGATAAAATCTTGTTGCGTACGGCCCGGGCGCCCGATCCCTCGCGCGCTCGAAATCGTTGGCAATCAAAAAAATTACGGACGTGGGGAGCCGCGGCTAGGGCCGCGACGTCCAATTACGGTGGAGGTCCATGCACGCACGAAATATCGGGGGTGCCACGATATTTCGGGGGTTTGTGTCGACGCACGGGCAGTGATTGTCCGTCTCCCGTAGATTAATATTCAATGACTGCCGGGCGTTAATCATTTTTAATCATCGTTTCCGGAGAGGGGCATGGAACTTGCAACCTTAATAGTGGAAATGGTCATAATGACGACAAGAATGAGCGTCAGCGCCAGGTGGAAAGACGAGCTTGCCAGTGCGCTTCGCGGTATGCTGGAGCCAGTCAGGCACGAGTCGGGGTGCCTCAGCTTCGATCTTTATATAGATACGGAGGACGACGACACGTACATGCTCGTCGAGGAATGGGAGACGAAGGAAGATTTCGACAGGCACCTACGGAGCGGGGATTACAAAAAATTTCTCGTTCTCATGGAGCTCCTGAAGGAGCCTCCCGAGATAAATATAAGCGTCATTTCGCAAAGGTCGGGTATGGAATACCTGGAAAGGGTAATCGGTTTACACTAGCCGCCGGGGAGCAAGGGGGGGCGCGGGATCGCTTCCCGGGCGGCCGCAACGATGGCATCAAGTAAACGAAAGGAGGTAAAGATTATGAAGAGGTCGATTCTATACGCGCTTCTGGTTCTGGGTTTGATACAGGCTTACGCCCGGGCCGAGGAGCCAGCCGCTCAGACTCAGCGCGGCGCTATAAGCGAGGCAGTCGCACGGGAGATGCCGGTTCTCAAAGGCGATACCTGGATGGCGATGGACGAGAACTCCAAGATTGCGTTCATCTGGGGGGTGGGGCATGTGGTCACGATCGAGCAGGTGATCATGGAGCAGTATCCCGACCAGAAGAGGGATACGTTCGTGATGAAGGTGGTGGAGGCGTCCAATGCCTCGCCGGCGACGATGACACAGGTCGCGGCGGCGATAGACAAGTTCTACACGGAGAATCCCGACAAGCTGGATATGCCTGTTATGGCCGTTATATGGGACACGATGATAAAGCCCAACATAACGACAGGAATAGCCGGTCAGCCGCTCAAGTAAGAGGGCCCAGAACGTAATAAAAGGAGATCGAAAATGAGGAAAATCAAATATCTGATTCTTGTGGCATCCATAGCGGCACTGCCGCTGGCGGGATGCACCAATATGTCGAAGTCGCAGCAGGGAGCCCTAAGCGGAGGCGCCCTCGGAGCGGGCGCAGGGCTCGGAATAGCCGCTCTCTCGGGCGGGAACCTCTGGGTGGGGACGGCGGTAGGCGCGGGCGCGGGTGCCCTTACCGGGTACCTGGTAAGCCAGTGAGACGCGGGCCTGCGCGAGCGGGCACGCGGAAACTATAGGTAACTCGAAAAGGCATAAGGCAGGATAATCCGCGGCAGGGGAAAGCGGGCCGCGGCGCAATCTTAATAACTCTGCTGGAGGTATGGTCATGAAAAAGTACGCGGTCGAGTTCATAGGGACTTTCTTTTTCGTTCTCACAGTCGGCCTGACGGTTATAGACCCGGGAGCCGGCGTCGCGGCTCCGCTCGCCATAGGCTCGGTGCTTATGGTTATGGTTTACGCGGGCGGCCACATATCGGGCGGGCATTACAACCCGGCTGTCACGCTCGCTGTATGGATGCGGGGAAGGTGCCCGGCGCAGGACGTTCCGTTCTACATGATAGCCCAGTGGCTGGCCGCCGCGGCCGCCGGGCTGTTGTCGCTTTATCTTAAAGGCAATCCTGCCATGACGCCGATGACGCCGAATGTCGTATACGCGCTTATAGTGGAATTCCTGTTCACGTTCGCGCTGGCCTATGTCGTGCTCAACACGGCGACGTCGAAAAACACGGCCGGGAATTCATATTACGGGCTCGCGATAGGCTTCACCGTCGTCATAGCGGCCTACTCGGCGGGGGCGATTTCGGGCGGTGCGTTTAACCCGGCGATAGCCCTCGGCATAACCGTTATGGGTATATCCGCCGCGTCCAATATCTGGATATTCCTGGTGGCGGATTTTCTCGGCGGGGCCGCAGCGGCGCTCGTTTTCAACGCCATTAACCCCGACGACAAGTAGCCGGGGCGGAAATCTCGATTGTCTGGCGCGAGGACGACAGGCATGAAAAGAAGCAAAAGGAAACGCCCGCGGGCAGCGTTCTCCGGCGCGAGCGCACGGGCGGAAAAGGCTAAGGGAGTTAATCTCCTACCCCTCTTTCGGGAATCCCGGCCGCGGCCTTCTTCGAGGAAGCGCCGTGGCCGCGGGCCCGTTTTAATTACCTATATGCTGTTTGCGGGAGGAAGGCGCTATGAGGCGTAGAACCAAAAGCGTTTACGGCATTGCCGCGTTTATTTCGCTCTTGTTTTTTATCTCCGGGCTGCCGGATTGCACGTCGGCCGCGCAGGATTCGGCTACGGCCACAGCTGTGCCCGGACCCGAGCCTGGAACGCGAATAACCCCCGGATACGCCAGTCTCATCGGCGAGTTCGCCTACCTCTGGGGGTGGCCGATGGTGAACGTTCACAACCGCTACGCTACGTTTAAGGACGTGCCGAAGCCGGGACTGATGGGCGGAATAGTCCCGGTCGCTCCGCCCAACACGCTCGCCATGCTGCACGATTACATCGCGCCCGAGGAAAGGATGGTCGCGTGCCCGAACCAGGACGTCGTCTACGGGTTCGGGATATTGTCACTCGATAAGGAGCCCGTCGTGGTGCAGGTGCCGGATTTCGGGGACAGGTTCTGGGTCTACCAGATAGGCGACCAGAGGACCGACGGCTTCGCCGAGCTCGGGAAGATGTACGGCTCGGAGCCGGGGTTCTATCTCCTGGCCGGCCCCGGCTGGGAAGGGACAGCGCCCGACGACATTAAAAAGGTCTTCCGTTCGCCGACTAACATAGGATATGTCGTCCCCCGAGCTTTTTTAAATGATACGCCCGAGGACAGGGCTTCCGTACAGCCCGTCATAAACCAGATCATGATGTATCCGCTGAGCGAATTCACTGGGGAAATCAAGACCACGGACTGGACTGCGATACCGAAGTTCCCGCCGCAGTCCGAGGGCGAAGAGGAAGTGAAGTGGGTAGTGCCCGATAAATTCTTCGACCAGCTGCCTGAAATTTTAAATGAAGTGCCTCCGCTTCCGGGCGAGGAGCCGTTATACGCACTGCTGCAGTCCGTGCTCGACGCAGCTTCCAAGGACGACAAGATAAAGGCGGCCCTGAACCAGGCGGCGGCGGATGCGGACGCGAATATCGTGAAGCCTCTTTTCCAGTTCCGAAACTACGGCATCCCGCTTCCCGATAACTGGACCACGATCAACAACGGGGCGGATTTCGGGACGGATTATTTCACTCGCACGGCGGTCGCAAAGTCGAACATATTTGTGAACCAGCCGGCAGAGACGAAATACTTCTACCAGGACCTCGATTCCACCGGCGCGCGGCTCAACGGGAGCAAGCGATATACGGTCACTTTCCCGAAAGGGGAACTGCCTCCCGTGAAAGGGTTCTGGTCGCTCACGCTTTACAACGAGCACCACTTTTTTTATCCGAACGACCTCAAGCGGTATTCTCTCGGCACGAAGAACCAGGGTCTTAAATATAGCCCCGACGGCTCGCTCACGCTGTATGTTCAGAACGAGCCGCCCGGTGAAGACAAGCGGGCGAACTGGCTTCCGGCTCCGGCGGGAGACTTCACTCTATACATCCGCGCATACTGGCCCGAGGCTTCTGCCGTCGAAGGAAAGTGGACGCCGCCGCCGGTCACTGCCGTTAAGTAAAGACGCACGGCATGCGAACGCAGTCAACAAGGAGGTTTATATGCAGGCACGGAATAAGTTCTTATGGGTTTTAATCGTCATATCGCTGTTGATCGCCGGAAGCTCGTGTAAAAGCCCCGAAAAGGAAGCGCCGCCTACTCCGGCTCCGACGCCGGCTCCCACTGCGAGCCCGACGGCAGGTCCCACGGCTCTCACGCCGGAAGAAGCGAGGGAAATTGCCAAAGAGGCGTACATTTATGCCTACCCCATGATAGAGAATTACAAAACTATGTACGAGTACTCCATAGACAAATATAATTTCGAGTACAAGGCCCCCTTCAACCAGATATCGAACACTGCCAGGGTGTATACCCCGGAAGACAAGGTTATCGTTACGCCGAACAGCGACACTCCGTATTCTTTCGTATGGCTCGATCTGAGAGCGGAGCCGATGGTGCTTTCCGTTCCGGAGATTGCGAAAGACCGCTACTACTCGATCCAGCTTGTCGACCTCTATACCTACAACTTCGATTACATAGGGAGCCGCGCAACCGGGAACGCCGCGGGCAGCTATCTCATCGCCGGGCCGGGATGGTATGGAGAGGCTCCTTCGGGCATAGCGGAGGTGATCCGCTCCGATACCGAATTCGTTCTCGCGGTTTACAGGACGCAGCTTTTCGACCCCGACGACATAGAGAATGTTAAGAAGATACAGTCGGAGTATAAAGTCGAACCCCTGAGCGTGTTTCTCGGCGCCGCCGCGCCCACACCCGCGCCGACCCCAGCTCCGGAGATAAACTTCCCGACATATAACGCCGTGGAAGCGCACGGAATAGATTTCATCAATTATCTCAATTTCCTCCTCCAGTTCTGCCCTGCGATCCCCTCCGAAAAGGAGCTCATGGAGCGTTTCTCGAAGATAGGCATAGGGCCGGGCGAGGCGTTTCACTACTCTCAATACCCGCCCGATATAGTCGCCGCGATGGAGGCAGGAATAGCGGACGGGAAGGAGGCGATCGATAAGCAGGCGGCTTCTACTGCAAGCTCTGAAGACGCGTTCGGCACGCGCGCATTTCTCGGGGACAACTATGTCGTCCGGGCCGCCGCTGCGAAGATGGGGATATACGGCAATTCAAAAGAAGAGGCTTACTATGTTGCGTATTTCAAGGACAGCGAAGGGAATCCGCTCGACGCGGCCGGACACAATTACACGCTCACATTCCCGAAGGACGGGCTTCCACCCGCCAACGCGTTCTGGTCCGTGACGATGTATGACGCGAAGACGCAGCTCCTCGTCGCGAACCCGATCAACCGCTATCTCGTAAATTCTCCGATGCTTCCCGACCTCAAATTCGCCGAGGACGGGTCGCTTACCGTTTATTTGCAGAACGAGTCTCCGGGAAAAGAAAAGGAAGCGAACTGGCTGCCGGCACCTGCCGCGCCGTTCTATGCTGTGCTCCGCATATACTGGCCTAAGGAATCGGTGCTGGATCATTCGTGGAAGGCTCCTCAGCCTGTGGCGGCGGCGAAATAATTATCGCGGAGGGATTGGCAGGAAGTCGTAACCGAACGAAATAAGGCAGTGAAAAAAACAGCGGGGGTGCTTTATGAATAGCATGAAGCTTGCGGCTCGGATGTTTATTTTTGCATTGTTCTGTGTTTTTGTCTTGAGCATTGGCGCCATGGCGCAGGTTGCGACGAAAGCCGCGACCGATGAAACGAAGCAGGCGAATGCAGCCCTGGTTCAGAAGCTTCCGTTCGCGGACAAGACCGACTTCGAGAACGCGAACAGGGGATTTATAGCGACGATACCCGACCTCGATATAAAAGACGATAAGGGGAACGTCGTGTGGTCGCTCGTCCCTTATAAATTCCTCGAAGCGGAAGAATCTCCCGACACTGTGAACCCGAGCCTCTGGCGTCAGGCGCAGCTCAACATGACGAACGGGCTTTTTAAGGTTACGGACCGCATCTACCAGATACGCGGGTTCGATATGTCGAATATGTCGATAATCGAAGGCGACACGGGAATCATAATCGTCGATCCGCTCATTTCCACGGAGACTGCAAAGGCCGGGCTCGACCTTTACTTCCAGCACAGGCCGAAGAAGCCTGTCGTCGCCGTGATCTACACGCACAGCCACGTCGATCATTACGGCGGCGTGAAGGGCGTCGTCAGCGAAGACGACGTCAACGCGGGCAAGATCAAAATCCTCGCGCCGGAGGGCTTCCTCGAAGAGGCAGTCAGCGAGAACGTGTTCGCCGGGAACGCGATGAGCCGGAGGGCCGTCTACATGTACGGCCTGGTTCTGCCGAGGGGAGTGGAAGGCCAGGTGGACGGCGGGCTCGGTAAATCTGGGTCGACAGGAACCGTGACACTCATACCTCCGACGGACCTGATCCAGACTACCGGGGAAAAGATGACCGTCGACGGCATAGAGATGGAGTTTCAGATGGCCCCCGGCACGGAAGCCCCGGCCGAGATGCTCGTCTACTTCCCGCAGTTCAAGGCGCTCCTCGCCGCCGAGGACGCGACGCACACCCTTCATAACCTCTATACGCTCCGGGGTGCGCAGGTGCGCGACGCGAGCAAATGGTGGAAGGCGCTCAACAAAACGATAGACATGTACGGCCCACGGACGGAAGTCGTATTCGCTTCGCACCACTGGCCGACGTGGGGCAACGAAAATATTATCCCGTACCTGAAAAGCCAGCGGGACCTTTATAAATACATACACGACCAGTCGCTCCGGCTTCTGAACGCGGGCTATACGATGACCGAAATAGGGGAGATGGTGACGCTGCCCGAGAGCCTCGATCAGAAGTGGTATAACCGCGGCTATTACGGCACGGTGAATCACGACTCGAAGGCTGTCTACCAGCGCTATCTGGGGTGGTACGATTCAAACCCCGCGAACCTCTACGCGCTTCCGCCCGAAGCCGCGTCAAAAAAGTACGTCGAGTTCATGGGCGGACCCGCAGCGGTTATGGAGAAGGCGAAGGAGTCTTTCGCAGCGGGGGATTACAGGTGGGTTGCGATGGTGATGAATCACGTCGTATTCGCGGACCCGAATAACAAGGAGGCGCGCGATCTCCAGGCCGACGCGCTCGAGCAGCTCGGATACCAGTCGGAATCCGGCCCGTGGCGGAACGAATTCCTCATGGGCGCATACGAGCTTCGTAACGGCGTACCGGACGTCGTTTCTACCCAGGCTGCCAGCCCCGATACCATCAGGGCTATGACCGTAGAAATGCTTCTCGACTACATGGGCATGCGTATAGACGGGCCGAAAGCGGCGGGCAAGAAGATCGGCATTAACTGGGTGCTGCCGGATACGAACCAGAAGTATGCGGTGGAGCTAGAGAACTCAGTGCTCATATACTCTGATGGAACACTTCCGAACCCGGATGCGACGCTCACTCTGTCCCGCGCCAGCATGGACAACATAATGCTCGGGCAGACGACCCTGGCAAAGGAGATAGAAAACGGGAACGCAACTGTCGACGGAAGCCAGGAGAAGCTGAACGAGCTCCTCGGCCTTATCGTGCAGTTCCCGTTCTGGTTTAATATCGTGACGCCGTGATGGTGCGGGAGACGCTACGGTAAATGAAAGAATGAGATGAACTGAACCCAAATGAGACTCGAAGGAGGCGCGAAATGAAGACTCGGAGAAGATTCCCGCTTGCGGCTTACGCTGTATTGCTGTCGGCGCTCCTTTTCATGGGATATGCCTACACGCGTGAGGATGCTAACGGTCAGAATACCGGGGACGAGAAGGCGGCGACTGCCGCCGAGTCGGCGGCTACGGCCGCACCGGCGACGCCCGGTCCCGCGTCTGAAGCGGACGGCGGCGGCCCTGTGAGGGTGACGGGGAGGCCGGGTTACGACCACCCGGGGCAGAATCTCGTCGCGAAACCGGTCTCCATCGCTCCCAACATGGAGCCGGTGATTCAGCATCCTGAACAGCAGGACGAGGCGCGGAAGAAGCTCGCCGACCTCGAGAAGAAGACCGGGAAGAAACCGAATATTCTCATATTCCTCCTGGACGATGTCGGCTGGGCCGATTTCGGGTTTAACGGCGGGGGAATCTCCGTCGGGAATCCGACGCCGGACGTCGACCGTATAGCGTCGGAAGGACTCATACTCACCTCCGCCTACTCGCAGCCTACGTGCTCGCCGACACGCGCGACGATAATGACGGGGCAGTATCCCGTCCACCACGGCATACAGTCGCCGCCTATGTACGGACAGCCGGGCGGGCTGGCCGGTCTCGTCACGCTCTCAAAGCTCATGTCGGGCCAGGGGTATGTTACGCAGGCGATAGGCAAATGGCACATGGGGGAGAACGAGGGCTCTCAGCCGCAGAATGTCGGGTTCGACGACTTCAGGGGATTCCTCTCCGTCTCCGACATGTACACCGAGTGGCGCGATCCGGATTTTAACCCCGAGGTCGCGCTTAGTCCCTCGCGATACGAATACATTGACAAGCTGCCTTTCAGTAAGGACGATGTACATGCTGTGAAGGGCGGCAAGATAGAGAAGGTCGATGAGATCACCGTCGATTACATCAAGGACCTCGACCAGAGGTGGGCGGATTACGGCGTCGAGTTCATAAAAAAGATGGCCGACAGCGACAAGCCGTTTTTCCTTTATTACGGGACGCGCGGCTGCCACTTCGACAACTATCCGAACGAGTATTACCAGGGACGCTCGCCGGCGCGGACGGTTTACAGCGACTGCATAGTCGAAATGAACGATGTTTTCGCGAAGCTCTACAAGGCCCTCGAAGAAACGGGGCAGCTCGAAAACACTTTCATCTTCTTTACCTCCGACAACGGCCCCGAAGCGGAGGTCCCGCCCTACGGAAGGACGTGGTTCCGGGGCGCCAAGGGCTCGACATACGAGGGCGGCGTCCGGGTGCCGACGTTCGTCTACTGGAAGGGGATGATAGAGCCGCGAAAGTCGGAAGGATTATTCGACCTCGCGGACCTATTCAACACGTCGCTCGCCCTCGCCGGCAAGCCTGGGGCCGACGCCGGGAAGCTGGTTCCCGCCGACCGCTACATCGACGGTATAGACCAGACGTCGTTCCTCCTTGCGGAGAACGGCGAATCGAACCGCCGCAGCATTTTCTATTTCTGGAACGATCAGCTCTCCGCAGTTCGCATGGACGAGTTCAAGTTCATGATACTCGCCCAGAACCCGGACAGCATTAACCGGCTCGGCAATAAAGGCGGACTGAGCGGGTCGGCGGAGCAGTCGTGGGCGACGATCATGTTCAATCTCTACACGAATCCGCAGGAGGACGAGTCGATCGGCATCAGGCATATACCCATGGGGATTCCGCTTACGGACGAGATCGGGCGGTACCAGGGCGTGCTCAAAAAATTCCCGCCGAAGTATCAAATAGGAATGCCGGTTAAATAACGGCGTAGTCCCCGCCAAAGGGAGCACATGATTTGAGCAAGGAATCGAATGTGAAAAACGCGAAGAAGGAAACGGCGGAAAGCGGTAAAGGGAAAAGCGCGGCGGTGTATTTTATCGCGGCGGCGATAGTCGCGATCTCGGCGTTCGGGGCGTACCAGTTTTTCAGGGCCGAGTCTCCAGTTCCCGTCGCGGCCACGAAGCCGGCGCCGATCAACGGCTCGTTCCTTACGACCGTCCCGAACGGCTTCAAGCCGTCAGCCGAAGCGCCGAAGGGCATGGCGTGGATTCCGGGCGGCGAGTTCTCGATGGGAAGCGCGGACCCGCGAGGCGTCGAGCACGGCGGGAACGATCCGATGGCCGATACGCGTCCCATTCACCGTGTTTACGTGGACGGATTCTGGATGGACACGACGGAAGTTACGAACGGGCAGTACGAGGAATTCGTATCGGCGACGGGCTACGTGACCGTGGCCGAAAAGACGCCGCTCGCGGAGGATTTTCCGGGCGTGCCGGCGGAAAATCTCGTCGCCGGATCGGCTGTGTTCACGCCGCCGAGCGGGGCTGTCCCGCTCGACAGCCACTACAGGTGGTGGAGCTACGTTCGCGGCGCGGACTGGCGTCAACCTTCAGGGCCGGGTGTGGCTATCGAGGGCTGGGAGAAGTATCCTGTCGTGCAGGTCGCATACGAGGACGCCGCCGCCTTCTGCACCTGGGCTGGAAAGCGCCTGCCGACGGAGGCCGAGTGGGAGTTCGCCGCGAGGGGAGGACTCACCGGGAAGCTCTACCCGTGGGGGGACGATCTCATGCCCGAAGCCGGCTATATGGCGAATACGTTCCAGGGCAATTTCCCGTATAAGGAGATCCCCGAGGACGGGTACGACGGTATAGCTCCCGTCGCGAGCTTTAAGCCGAACGGCTACGGGCTTTACGACGTGAGCGGGAATGTGTGGGAGTGGGTGAGCGACTGGTACACGCCGGACTACTATTCCGAGCTCGCGGCTTCTGGAGTCGTATCGAAGAATCCAACGGGCCCGGCGTCGTCGTACGACCCAGCGGAGCCCGGTGTTACGAAGCGCGTGCACAGGGGCGGCTCTTATCTCTGCACGGAAGAGTATTGCACGCGGTATATGGTCGGCACGCGGGGGAAGGGCGAGGTGAGCACGGGCACGAATCATCTCGGGTTCAGGTGCGTTATGGAATCTGAACAGGAGAACATGCAGACGAAAAAGTGAAAGGGGGCCAGGAGTATGGGTAAGGGATTTTGTACGTCGTCGATTCCATGCGCTGTGCTGATTGCCGTAATCCTTGCGGGGCCTCTCCCGGAGACTGCCGGCGCGCGGGAATCCGCGACGCCGTCCACCGGGACGGAGTCTCAGCAGCAGAGCCTCGACGAGCTCAATGTGCAGCTTCAAAACCCTGTCTCCAGCGTGTGGAATCTCACGTTCCAGTTCAACAATTTCTTCCTCGACGGGCCGCCTTCGGACAAGACGCGCGTTCAAAGCCTCGTCAATTTTCAACCGGTCATGCCGGTTCTCCTGACGAAGGATATAAACCTCATCGTCCGTCCAGTGATTCCTGTCGTCTTCTCCGCGCCGGTATTCGACGGCGCGGGGTTCGACAACAAGGGTGGCCTGGGGGACATAGCGCTGGTGCCGTTCCTCTCGCCCGTTACGAAGAACTGGATACTGGGCCTCGGGCCTTCGTTTATTTTCCCGACGGCGACGGACGACGGACTGGGGCAGGGAAAGCTGCAGATGGGGCCTGCAGCTGTCGTCGGATGGTTCAACAGGCACTGGATGCTGGGTGTATTCCCGCAGCAGTGGTGGTCCGTCGCGGGGGACAGCGACAGGCCCGACGTGAGCCAGGCGAATATACAGTATTTCCTTTTCCGGTTCCTGCCGAACGCGTGGAATATCGGGACGGCCCCGAATGTGCTCATTAACTGGAAGGCGGACGACGATAACAAGGTTACGTTCCCTGTCGGGCTATCGGTGGGGAAAACCGTGAAGGTCGGAAAGCTCCCCATAGGGCTCAGCCTCCAGGGGCAGTGGATGCCGTGGCACCCGGACGATTTCGGGCAGAGGTGGAATATTCAGCTTGTTATAAAACCTGTCTTGCCGGCTCTCATAAAGGGGCCGGTGTTTTAGGACTGTAATTCGCGGAAGGGGCTATTCTTGAGGGCCCCGGATGGAATATAATCGATGTATGAGAGGGACTATGAGAAAGTCGCAACCTGCGTTTTTGATAGCTGTTTTCATCTTCGCCCTTGCCGGCGCGTCCGTGCCGCTTACCGCATTCGGGCAGATGCCCGGAAGGACTTCCGGCAGGGACTGGCAGTTTTCCATCATGCCTTATCTCTGGATGTCGGGTATAAACGGGCACGTCGTAACGCGAGGGATACGGTCGGATGTGGACGTCGATTTCGGGGACATAATCAAGCATTTCGACTTCGGCTTGCAGGTACACGCCGAGGCGATGTGGAAGAGCAAGTACGGCTTCTTCATCGACCCGACATATCTCAAGATCTCGAGCAATAAAAACATCGCCCTCCCGAACGGGGGAAGTGTGGACAAGGTGACGCTCAAGGAGTGGCTGGTCGAGGCAGGCGGGGTGTACAGGGTGGCCGAGTGGCCGGGCGAAAGGGGCGCCAAGGGGAACCGCGCCGCTTTCGACGCCCTCGTCGGCGGGCGGTTCATGTCGACGGACGTGGCCATAAAGCTCAAGGATGCGCCGATTACATATGTCAGCAAGGACAAGCAGTGGCTCGACCTCTTCATCGGAGGACGCCTCGTGGCGAACCTCGCCGACAAGGTTCCGTTCACGCTGAGGTCGGATATCGGGGGGTTCGGATTCGGTTTTTCATCGAACATCGCGTGGAA
Source organism: uncultured Spirochaetia bacterium (assembly GCA_964586675.1). Lineage (GTDB taxonomy): Bacteria > Desulfobacterota_D > UBA1144 > Nemesobacterales > UBA2774 > JADLGH01. Next base: position 44,606 of record CAZPHQ010000016.1, read on the forward strand.
CCTCGTGAGCTATATTGGCTACGAGCTTCCGTGGTACGGCATCACGCCCGCGATAGGGTACAGGGTCCTTTACGTCGACTATTCTGACGGCAGCGGCACTAACAAATTCGTTTACGATACGTGGACGCACGGCCCGATAATCGGCCTCGCGTTTCAGTTCTAGGAGGGCGTGATATAAGAGAGGAAAGCATGAAAATTATAAAACCAAGCGCGCACATCCTGATAATCGCGATTTTCGCCATATCGCTTCTCGCCGCGTGCGGGGGCGGTGACGAACCGGAGGCCGAGACGGAGGCCGTGGCCGTGGAAACGGTGCAGACGGAAGCCGAGGCCGCGGTGAGCGGTGAAACCACGGACGGGGAAGCGGTAACGGGTCAAGCGGTCGTGGAAGAGCGGGTGGATACGAGTGTGGAAGAGATAACGGCGGGCGGCTTCCAGGACGCGGGCGGGCAGAACGTCGACTCGATCTTCGAGACATTCCGCCCGAGCGCGAAGAGGCTCGGCGACTTCGACGTCCTTAAAAAGGACCGCATCGTACGCGCGCTTGTCCCCTACAGCCTGACTCACTACTTCATCGACAACGGCGTGCAGAAGGGGATTTCCTACGAGCTTCTGAAAGCGTTCGAGGAGAAGATAAACAAGGACTACAAAACCGGGAACATCAAGATACACGTGATCATCGTCCCGACGTCGCGCGACCAGATGATACCGAAGCTCGTGAACGGGTACGGCGACATAGCGCTCGGGAACTACACCGTGACCGAAGAGAGGCTGGAGAAAGTCGATTTCTCGGATCCCATATTCTCCGGCGTGAGCGAGATAGTCGTAACCGGCCCCGGCTCGCCCGAGATAAACTCGCTCGACGACCTTTCGGGGAAAGAGGTTTGGGTGAGGCGGACGAGCAGCTACTGGAACAGCCTCGAAAAGCTGAACGAGTCGCTGAAGGAGAAAGGTCTAACGCCGGTCGTCATAAAGCCCGCAGACGAGAACCTCGAGGACGAGGACATACTCGAAATGCTGAACGCCGGGCTGATAGAGTTCACTGTCGTCGACAGCCACATTGCGGGGTTCTGGTCGAAGATATTCACGGACGTGAAGCCGCACGATGATCTCACGCTTCGAACGGGCGGCGAGATAGCCTGGATGATGCGGAAGGACAGCCCGCTCCTCAAGGAGGAGATAAACGAGTTCATGAAGCAGAGCAGGAAGGGAACTCTTTTCGGAAACGTGCTGGCCAAGAAATATTTCGGCAATACCGAGTGGGTGAGGGACTCGCTCACGGAGGAAGACACGGTGAAATTCAACTCCATGGCCGAGATATTCAAGCGGTACGCCGGGCAGTATGAATTCGACTGGCTCATGCTCGCGGCACAGGGTTACCAGGAATCGAACCTCGATCAGACAAAGAGGAGCCCGGCGGGGGCGGTAGGCGTCATGCAGCTCCTCCCGACGACGGCCAAGGACCCGAACGTCGGCATCCCGGAGATAGATAACATCGAAAACAACATACACGCGGGGACGAAGTATCTCCGCTTCATGGTTAACCGATACTACAACGATCCTGCCATTTCGCCCCGTGACAAACTGCTCTTCGCTTTCGCCTCGTATAATGCCGGGCCGAACAAGCTCAACAAGCTGAGAAAGATAGCCGAAGAGCGCGGGCTCGATCCGAACGTCTGGTTCAAAAATGTCGAGATGGTGGCCTCGGAGAAGATAGGGAGAGAGACGACGACTTATGTGAGCAATATTTACAAGTATTACGTGGCCTACCAGATGGCGCTCCAGAGCAGTGCGGAAAAGAGCACCGTGAAGCAGGCGCACGGGATTAAGTGACGGACGCAGGCGCATGTGAAGTCGCGTCCGGTGTGTGTATGAGTGGTATCTGTATAAAGAGTAAATCAAGGGGGTGTGTTATGAAACATATATTGGCGGTGATTGTATTGGCGGCCGTCTCGTTCCTGGCGCCGGTCCTGCCCGCTTCGGCGCAGACGGACGAGGGGGTCGAGGTGAAGACCGGGCCGAAGATAGATCCGGAGTCGCTCGCCGATCTCCTGGAGTCGCTGGAGTTTCTTTCGAAGTCGCAGAAGTTCACCTTCACGGCGGACGTGCAGTATGACGCCCTTCAGGGTAACGGCCAGAAGCTCGAGTTCGGCGGGGCTCACAAGGTCACGGTCGTAAGGCCTAACAAGCTCTACTCCGAGGTCGTGAGCAGGGACGGGTCGAAGAAGGTGTTCTTATTCGACGGTAAGGACATATATTACGTCGACCTCGACCAGAACGTTTATGCATCCGTTCCACGGCCGGGGGATATAAACCAGGCCGTCGACTACTTCACGGAGGACCTCGACATGCCGCTCCCCATTGGGCAGCTGGTTTCGAGCGATGCGGCCGACTTCGTGAAGAAGGAGATTTACGCGGGGGGGTTCGTCGAGCAGTCCACGATTGGCGGCATCCTTTCGGAGCACCTGGCTTTCAGGACACAGAACCTGGACTTTCAGGTCTGGGTGGCCTCCGAGGACGACCCGCTTCAGACGAGGCTCGTTATAGATTACAAGGACTATCCGGCGTCGCCACAGTACAGGGCGGATTTCAGGGACTGGAATTTCAAGCCGGAGGTCAATGACTCTCTCTTCGTGTTCAAGCCCGCGGACGGGATGCAAAAGATCGAATTCGCTCCGCTCCTGAGAAGCGCTATCAAGACCGAAGAGAAAGAGGAGGGCAAGAAAAATGACGTACAATAAAACATGGCTCAGGATTTTCATATTTTTGTCGGTCTTTATATTCGTCGCCGGCGCGGCGCTCGAAGCCTATTCCCGCGGTGGAAGGGGAGGGGGAGGGGGCAGAGGCGGCGGAGGCAGGATGAGTGGAGGCGGCGGCAACAGGGGAGGGGGCGGCAACAGGAACATAAGCCGCTCGGGCCCTGCGCGCTCCGGCTCCATGAGATCCAGCGATTTCAGCCGCGGCTCGTCGCGGTCGTCCGGACAGGCGAGTCAGACCCGGAGGCAGTCGGGCACGGCGCGCCAGGCCAGCGGGGCGGACCGCTCCCAGGCCCGCCAGAGGGCCGACGACTTCAAGGCGAATAACCCGGACAAGGCCAAGGAGATCCAGGACAGGCGCGCGGATAACGCAGGCGACTTTCAGCAGGACCGCCAGGACTGGAAGGACCAGAACCGCGAGGACTGGCAGCAGTACGGGAGGAACGCCCGCGAAGACCGGCAGGATTATTACAATAACAACTACGATCGCTACGAGTATAACGACGACTGGGAATGGGGCGACAACGTCGAGTATCCGTTCGCGGCAGCGACGGCCATAGCCGTCGGTACGGCTCTGACGGTGTCGGCCTTCAACTCGCTCACGTGCACGCCGACTATAGTCTCCGTCGGTGGGGTCAGCTATTACCAGTGCGGCCCCAACTGGTATAATCAGGCGTATCAGAACGGCGACGTGGTCTATATGTCGGTCGCCGCTCCGGCGGGTTATTGAGAACGAGGCGCGGGGCGGAGGGGCAAGGCGTCCCGCGCTGAATAAAAGTGCGGCGTTAAGACGTGAAATATCGAACCACACTTGAGAGCTGTATGCGCTACCTGCCCGTCATCCTTCTGACGGCGCTCGCACTCTCGCAGATATATCTCGCGAGGACAGTGTCGCTGAGCCCGTGGGCCGGGGGAGGGTTCGGGATGTTCTCGACGCCCGACGCCCCGCGGAACAGGGCGGTGCGCGCCTATGTGCTCACGCCGGGCGTCCGGCGCGAGGTGAAGATACCCGATCACCTCTCGGATGCGGCCCTCCGCGCCGGCGCCATGCCGACGGATGCGAGGCTCACGGCCCTAGCCCGCGGGATCGCCGAAATACCGACGCCGGAAGCGGTCACGCCCAAGGCAGTGGTGATAGAGGTCTGGAGGGCGGCCTACGAGCCGCTGTCGCTCGCGCCTTCGCCGAGGATAGTGAAGTCGCTGGAGGTCCTGATTGACTGACGCCGCGGCGCGCGTGAGAGCCGGCTTACGGCGCGGGGTGGACGCGATAACGGGCATGAGCGCCTTCGACCTCGCGTTAAGACTCACGCTCGTGAACCTTCTCCTCCGGCCGGTGGGGAGCTGGGCCGTCCGTCCGTTCACCGTCGCGCTAGCCGCGCTCGGTCTTCTCGCGCCCGGCCTGTTTCGCGCGCCGTTTCTGTGGCTCGGGCTTACCATTCTCACGGGCCTCCGAGTCGTCCTCGACTGGCCTCTCCCGGACAACCACGCGTATCTCCTCTTCTACTGGTGCCTTGCCGTAACTATTTCTCTCGTCATGGGCGATCCGGGGAGGCTCCTCGCGATAAACGCGCGGCTCCTGATAGGGCTCGTGTTCGCGTTCTCCGTCCTCTGGAAGCTGGTGCTTTCTCCCGACTTCATGAACGGCACGTTCTTTACGGTGACGCTGCTCTCGGACGCGAGGTTCGAAGGGTTCGCGCGCGTCGCCGGGGGACTTTCGGAGGAAGGGTACGAAGCGCTGAGGGAGTTCATACGCGGAACAGGGGACGCATACGGCGCTCCCGAAATCCCCCCGAGGCTCCTGGCGCTCTCCACTTTCCTCACCTACTGGACCATAGCGATAGAAGCCGCCGTCGCGGTCTTATTCTTCCTGCCCCTAAGGCTCGCAATCTCGGGACTCAGGGACTATCTCCTCATACTGTTCTGCCTGACGACGTACGGCGTCGCGAACGTGGACGGCTTCGGGTGGCTCCTCCTGGCGATGGGAGTCGCGCAGGCGTGGGCGGGGGAGGGGAGGGGGAAAAAAGAAAAGAACCGTGTGCGGCTTTTCTACGTCGCCGCGTTCCTCCTCATAATCTTCTACGGCTACTACACCTTCTCGCGTCTCCTGTAACTGCCCGCTATGCACCCGGCTCTACGTACTGTACGATCGTCTTTATCGACGGGAAATGCTCCTCGTGCCATACGACGACGAACCTGCCGTCTGGCGCTACGGTGACGTCGGGCATGAACGATTTTATCGCCTTCGAGACCACTACGGGCTCGCCGAAAGTCTTCCCGCCGTCAGGCGAAAATCTCATCATTATATTACGCCTCACCGCGGTCGAATCTTCCCACACCACCGCTATCTGTCCCTTTCCGTTAACGGCCATGCCGGGCTGGTCGGGCACCGAGCCCTCCGCGGAATCGATCTTCAGCGGAGCGGGCATCGCTACAGTCTCCGACCTGGAGAACAGAATCTCGGGCACACCGCTCGTCCCTTCCGTGTACCAAATTACATAGACCTCGCCGTCGCCCCCTATCGCGACCTCGCCGCCCCTGTGCGGGCACGATTCCAGCTTCCATCCGTCGCCGTGGACGAGCGCTTCCTCGAACTTCCCGCCGGCACCCAGCGCGAGCATCATGTCGCGTACGTTGTCGGGCGTGACGTCCCTCCAGAGAACGGCCTCCTTTCCGTCACCCGCAGCGACGTCCACCCTGCAGCAGACGCAGGTTTCGCCGCCGAGCTTCACGGCTTCGCCGACAGACGTTCCCTTATTTGATATGGACGTGAGGTAAGTCCCGGGCTTGTCCCATCCCTCGCGGCTGTCTATCCACGCGACGAGCACGTCGCCCGATTCGTCGACGGCCATGCCCTCGAACGTGTGGGAGATGTCCCTGTCCTCGTTGACCACGACGCCGGCGTCGAAAGTGGCGCCGCCGTCGAGCGACTTCGAGAGTCTCAAATCGTTCGCGAAGAGGACGCCCTCGGGTTTCTCCCTGGCCGACGACCATGAGACGTAGACCTCGCCCCCGGGACCGGCCGCGATGCCCGGCGACTGGTGGAGCGAGTCTACCGGGAGCCCCTCGGGGTTAACTCGTACCGGCGTTTCCCCGCCCGTCACGGGCTTTATCACGTAAAGATTATTCGAGCCGTGGTCTTCGGCGATCCATCCGACGAACACGCTGCCCGAGCCGTCGACGGCGACCGATGGGCCGGAGACGTGCACCTCGTGACCGTGGCCCGCGTGGGGTATCTCGATCCTCTCGCCGAGCGTAAACACGTTCGCCTGGTTTCCGGGCGCTTTCGCTTCTCCGCCGGTTTTTGAAAAGTGGTTCAGATAAATCACGGCACCGACGACAATGACGAGGGCCGCGACGAGGATCATGGGGTTCTTCATTTTCATTTCCGTTCTCCAGTGAATGACGGCCGCCCCCTTTCGGGGAAACGGCCGCCGGCCGATTGATAATTATCACATATTATCCTGATTGAACGCGTAGTTCCTGTTCTTTTGGTCGAACGCTTCGCTCACGGTATTCCGGTTGAGAGCGTTGCCCATGGCGACGCCCTCGGGCGTTCCGCCCTTGTGCCACGTCCACTGTATGCCGCCGTAAAACGCCCTGCCGTCGCCCGGATAAAAATATCTCTCGTCCGAGCTGTCGACGACTACAGAGGATACGTAGTTCTTGTCGAAGAGATTAGTCACCTCGGCGAAGAACATCACGCCTGCGGGGAACTGCCAGCCGACTTCGAGATTGAATATCGTGTACGATCCCGCCCTCGCTGTGTTCTCGCTGTTGACGAAGTAGCTTTCGAAGACGCTCTCTATGCTCGGCGCGACCCATACGCCGACAGGGGTGTCGTACCTGAGCTGGCTCACAAAGAAGTGGGGCGGCGCTCCGGGGAGATCGTTGTCGCCGAACACCGGGTCGTCGATGAAGACGAAGTACGAGTAGGTGTACGCCGTTATAGACCTCAGGGTATCGCCGGGCGCGAAGGGGTCTCTCCAGGCCATGTTCTTCAGCAGCATGATGTCGGCTCCGGCCTCGACCCCGAAATGCCGCGTCCTGTCGATGTTCTGGTATCTCGGTATCGTGAACGGGGCGTCAGGGAAGGGCTGAACGTTCACATTCTGTATCTCGTCCCATATCTCGTAGTCGTAAACGGAGATGTCCCACTTGACCCTGTCCCACAGCATGCCTCGCGTGCCGAGCTCGAACTGGAGGGCCTTCTGCGCCTTGAGGTCGCCGAGGCCGCCGTCGAGATTTCCGGGCGAGGTGAGCTCGATCATTATGGGCGGCTCGTAGTTGGTCGAGACGTTGCCGAAGAACTGTACCGTCGGGGTCGTCTGCCATATGAAGCCGAGCTTGGGGGTTACGGAGAAGAAGTCCGTATTGCCCGAGGCGTCGTCTTCGTATATGAGGAACTTGTCGTCGACAGACCTGTAGGCGTACTGCACGCGCGCGCCTCCGAGAATCGAAAACTGCGGCGCGACGAAGAGCTGGTCCTCGACGTAATATGCGAGGAGGAGGGAATTATTGTTCTGGTCTTTCGTTTTCTCACCCCTCCGTCCTTCGTTGTTAGCCCAGTTGAGGTCCTGCTGATACGTATAAAAGAACTGGGCGCCCATGACGAGGTTGTTCAGCATCCCGCCGATGTTCGTGTTGTAGAGGTACCTGACCTCGGCCCCGACGTTGAAAGTGTCGTTGTCGATGACGGCGAAGCTGAGCGGGTGGTCCATGTTCTGAATGTTGAACTGGGTCAGAAACTCGATGGCCTGGTCCGTCGCTATAGGCGTTCTCACGCTGAAGGCAAGCCTGTAGTAGTCGTAGAACCGGCCCTCGTCGAAAAGGACGCTGCTCGGGTTCGCCTGCCTCGGGTTGTCCTTGAATTCCTGGAAGGTGAGCGATCCCGGGAGCTTCTCTTCGTTCCGGACGTAGGTTACGTCGAGCCTGTATGACGTGCCGCCGTCGGTTTCGTATCCGAAGCTGCCGTATGCCCTTCTCCTCGACTGCCTTGCGTGCTTTCTGAACGGGTCGAGTATTTCCGTGTCGCTGAGGCCAGTGTAAAAGTCGAAAGGCCCGTAGACCTGCCCCGTGCCGAGGTAGTTCTTGAAGTAGCCGAAAGAGCCGACCTGGCTCCTGGCCTCGAGGATACCCGCGTCGTAGCCCGTTTTCGTCACGAAGTTTATGGCCCCGCCGAGGGTATTGCCGCCGAACCTGAGCGAGTTTGCGCCCTTGAACACCTCTATATGCTTCAGTGTCAGGGGCTCTATCGACTCGAAGTCGCTGAAGCCGTCGGCGTTTCCGTAGACGAACCCGTCCATGAGGAGGGTTACGCCGCGGAGGTGGAAGTTGTTCCTGAGACCTGAGCCGCGGATTATGAGCTGCGACTCGTCGCCGAACCTCGGCCTCACGAGAACGCCGGGGACGTAATTGAGGACGTCTTTCAGCGTCGTGGCCCTCGACTCCTCTATCTGCCTTTCGTTGACGAACCCTATGCCCCCGGGCGTCGAGTCGATTATCTGCTTCTCGGCTTCCTCCTGGGAAAGCCTTCTGTCCGGAACGGAGAGGTCGAGAGGCTTGTCTTCTACGACGACCGTTTCCAGGGTGTGCTGAGTTTCTTCCGTCGCGCCATTCTGGGCTAGCTCGCCGGACTTGATTTCCTGCTCATTTCGTTCGCTCTCCCGCTCCTGCCCGTATGCCTGAAGCGCAGCCGGTGCGAAGAAGAGAAGCGCGATTAAAAAAGTTCGCATAATTCTCCTCCAGAGTATGTATGGTCCACGGGCGCGGGGCCGCTCCTGTATACTAGCGCCGCATGGAAGCGCGGCTGGCCGTTAGGATGGGCGCTAAGGCGCGTGGAGGAAAGTCTTTAACTCCCTCCATTGTCCCTCGGGCGCATAGAAACCCCCGGGGAGCACCTCTCTATAAGCGCCATACAGCCCCGGCCGGACAGACCGGACCCGTGGTCTTGCATATGTAAAATGAAATTTCAGGAAACTGCGGAGGAAAAAGGCGGAGCGCGGGTGGAGATCTTCGTGGATACGTTTTTTACGTATGCCGTCTCTTTAAAGAGCGGCATATAAATCACGAGCTCTTCCCTTACGGGGGAGCTGAATCTTTCTTCTTTCGTGAAGTGCTGACGTTTAAGGTCGCACGAGTAGCAGACGCAGTGCTTCTCGCTCCCTTCCTTGCCAGAGTTCTGGAGAAAGTGCGATATGACGTTGACAGTGGGTTCTGTTTGATGCGAGGGGCAGTGCTCGACCGAGTACGCGAGCTCGTGCTGAACGAGTACGGGCGGGATGTAGCTCAGAATGGAGTACGACGTGAAGCTTACCGCGAAAACCACGGTGAGGATTATTACTGATGTGCGTTTCAAGAGTCCGTATAGCATGCGCGTTTGCCCGAAACCCGGAAAATGCGGGAAGTTAATAAAACCGAATTTGAAAGATATGTCAAAAAGGGTTTCTCCGCGCGTGAAAAAAACGGCCGCGCCCGTTCCGCCATGTATAATAATTGTGACCGGGGCCTGAATATATGGATAGTATGAAAAACGGGAAGCCGCGTCTTTCTGTGCTCGTCGTCGACGACGAGGCCAACATTCGAAGGACACTGGCCGTTTGTCTCGAAACGAGGGGGCACAAGGTTACGGCCGTCCCCGACGCCGCCGGAGCGCTCGCCGAAACGGGCAGGCGGAGCTTCGATCTCATCTTTTTAGACCTCAGGCTCGGGACCGAATCGGGGCTCGACCTCATCCCGGTGCTCGCCGGCGCTTCGCCCCGCTCGAAGGTCGTCATACTCACCGCTTACGCATCTGTGGACACGGCTGTCGAGGCGATGAAGCGAGGGGCCTCGGATTACATGACGAAGCCGTTCACTCCCGCCCAGGTCGATCTCGTCACGGAGCGCGTCTCGGCTGTTAAGGACATGGAGCGGAAGATCGCTTCGCTCGAAGAGGACCTAGGGAGGCTCTATCCCGAGTTCACATTCTCGTCTTCACATCCTGCCGTCGTCCGCGCGCTCGAGCTCGCCAGGAAGGCCGCGCCGTCCGGGGCGGCGATTCTGCTGAGAGGACCGAGCGGCACGGGCAAGACTGTCCTCGCCCGCGCGATACACGGCTGGAGCGGGAGGAAGGGGAGGCCGTTCGGCGTCGTCTCGTGCCCGTCGCTCAGCCACGGGCTTCTCGAGAGCGAGCTCTTCGGGCACGTGCGCGGGGCGTACACGGGGGCAGTCTCCGACAGCCCCGGCAGGATAGCGGCGTCCGAAGGCGGGACGCTCTTCCTCGACGAGATAGGGGACCTCCCGCTAGAGATACAGCCGAAGCTCCTCCGGTTTCTCCAGGAAAGGGAATACGAGCCAGTCGGCGATACGCGGACGAGGAAGGCGAACGTCCGTATCATAGCCGCCACGGGGGCGGACCTCGAAGCCGCCATCAAGGAAGGGCGCTTCAGGGAAGACCTTTTCTACAGGCTAAACGTTATAGAGATAAAGCTCCCGCCGCTGTCCGAGCGTCCGGACGACGTCGCCGGGCTCGCCGAGGGTATGCTCTCTTTCTTCGCCGCGCAGAACCACAAGACATTCACAGGGTTCACGCCCAGGGCGCTCGCCGCGCTCAGGTCGTACCAGTGGCCGGGGAACATGAGGGAGCTACGGAATGTCGTCGAAAGGGCCGCGATACTCTCCGCGGAAGGGGAGGTCGGAGAGGAATACATGCCGGGAGGTCTCCCGGCCGGGCAGCCTGAAGCGGCCGTCGGCGACCCGCTGCCACTCGCCGTCATCGAGGAAAACCACATACGCGCCGTCATGGCGTCGACGAAATCCCTCCAGGACGCCGCCCGCATCCTCGGCATAGACCAGGCGACGCTCTGGCGGAAGCGCAAGCATTACGGCATATAGACCGCCGCGTGGCATTTTGCAACGCGCAACCCGCGAACCTTGCAATATGCAATGCTTTCTTCTGCATATTCTCCTGTAAACATTGAATAATTCCTCCTGACGCAACTGGCACGTAGTATGCACCATATATACCGGTGTACATGATCGGAATCCGGCAAAAACTAGCCCTCGGCTTCGGGGGACTACTCGCGATAGTGATCGTCATAGGCGTCCTGACGGTTTCGCACCTGGATAAGCTCGGCCACGCGATAGACGTGATACTCAAGGAAAATTATGTGAGCGTCGTCGCATGCCAGAACATGAACGAGGCGCTCGAACGAATGGACAGCGGCGTCCTCTTCACGCTCGCCGGCCACGGGGGAGAGGGGCTCCGCCTCGTCAGCGAGAATGAAAAGAAGTTCAGGGCCGCGCTGGAGTCGGAGCTCGGGAACGTGACCGTTCCGACGGAGCGGCAGAAAGCGCTCGAGATAGAAGAGCTTTTCGGGCGGTACATGGACAGCCTCCCGCCCGTCATGGACGATTCGCGCCCGTTCCAGCAGAGGAGCGAGGCCTACTTCGGCACGGTACTTCCTCTCTTTCAGGGGATAAAGACACTCTCGCACGGCATACTCGAAATGAACCAGACCAGAATGAGCAGGGCGAACGACGAGGCACGCGCGCTCGCCGCCTCGGCCTACCGCGAGACTGTAGTCGCCGTCGCCGCCTGCGCGGTGATAGCAATTCTATTCGGTTACCTGATACACAGATGGATCCTCAAGCCTGTGAAGGCGCTCACGGAATCGGCCGGGGAGATAAGCCGGGGGAATCTCGACCTCGTGCTTGAAACGGGCTCGTCGGACGAGATAGGGAAACTCTCGGAGTCGTTCAACGAGATGGCGGCTTCACTCCGGCAGACGCGGAAGAGCGACATGGAGAGGCTCGTCCGGACGAAGCGGGCGATGGAAGGCATCATGAGAGCGCTTCCCGACGCGGTGGCAGTCGTCGACACCGCCGGGCGCGTCGAGTTCTCGACGGAGACCGCGGAAAGGTTCTTCGGCCTCTCGCCGGGAGCGAGAGTCGGCGACCTCGGCTTCGAATGGCTCCCCTCGCTCGTCGAGCGGGCTCTCTCGTCCGGAGGAGCGGCCGTATCAGCTCCGGGAGTCGAGAGCGTCCAGCGTTTTTACGACGGGGAGGAGCATTTCTTCAGGCCCTACGCCGTCCCGGTTCCGCCCGCGCAGGGCGGGGCCCCGCCATCGGGCGCGGCGCTTATTCTCGAGGACGTGACCCGCCTCCGCGAGCAGGAGGAGCTCAAGCGCGGCGTCGTGTCGACCGTGTCTCACCAGTTGAAGACGCCGCTTACGTCGCTCAGGATGTGCATTTACATACTGCTCGAAGAGAAGGTCGGGGCGCTCAACGCGAAGCAGGCCGAGCTTCTCGCCGCAGCGCGCGAGGACGGCGACAGGCTTTCGGGCATGCTGACCGACCTTCTCGACATAAACAGGATTGAGTCGGAAAAAACTCCGCACGACGCGGCGCCGCATTCGCCGCGCTCTCTCGTCCGCGACGCTGTCGAGCCTTTCCTCGCCGAGGCGAGGGACAGGGGCGTCGCAATCGTAAACGCCATTCCGGACGACCTGCCGGACGTGACGGCGTCTGAGCCCGGGATTCGCCACGTATTCGGAAACCTCGTCTCGAACGCTCTCAGGTTCACGAGGCCGGGCGGGACCGTTACGCTCGGGGCGGAGGCGAACGGAGGCTACGTTCGCTTCACTGTCGAGGACACGGGCGAGGGCATAGCGCCCGAGCATCTGCCGAAGGTGTACGAGCAGTTCTACAGGGCACCGGGGCAGGATGAGAGCTCCGGGGTCGGCCTCGGACTCGCTATAGTGAAGGAGATCGTGGAGGCGCACGGCGGGAGCGTCGGCGTCATGAGCGAGAGGGGGAAGGGCTCCGTTTTCGAGTTCACGCTGCCGGTCGTAAATAACAAACCGTTTCCGCACGGGGAGGTGTGAATATGTTTTTGATTGCAATGCTGGTTATGGGACTGGCGGTTTTCGCGCTGCTAATAGTTATGACAAAGTCACTTGAAAAGATGTAGGAGGCAACATGCTCTGGATAGCAACGCCCGTACTTATATTCTGCTTCGCTTATCTGCTTTACGCGATCGTAAAACCCGAACGTTTCTGAAGGAGAGTGTAAATGTCGTCCTTTCTTTTTATAACAATGGTGCTCGCAGTGCCCGCCCTCCTTTCGTGGCCCGTCGGAAAGGCGATGGCGTGGGCCATGGACCCGAAGGACCCGGAGAGGGGATTCCGCGGACGCCTCGCGGGACTTTTCAGGAGCGCCGCCGGCGGGGTCATCGAAAGGGAGCAGGGCTGGAAAGATTACTGCCTCTCGCTCCTCTTTTTCAACACCGCGATGTTCGTATTCGTGTTCGCTCTGATGGCGCTTCAGCAGTACCTTCCGCTCAATCCCGACGGGAAGGGCGCGCTCGAGCCCAGCCTCATATTCAATACGGCCTCATCGTTCGTTACGAATACGAATCTCCAGCACTATTCCGGCGAGGTTTCGATGAGCTACGCGACGCAGCTCTTCGCGCTCATGTGGCTCCAGTTCGTCTCGGCCGGAACGGGAATCGCCGCGCTGACCGCGCTTTCGAGAGGGCTTTCCGGGCGGCCCGCGCTCGGGAATTTTTACAGGGACTTACTTAACGCGACTCTTCTGATACTTCTGCCGATGGCATTCGTCATGGCTGTCATACTCGTCCTCGGCGGCGTGCCGATGACGTTCGGAGGCTCCGTTCATGCGGAGACTCTCGAAGGCGCGGTGCAGACGATAGCGCGCGGGCCTGTCGCAGCGTTCGTGGCGATAAAGCAGCTGGGCACGAACGGCGGTGGCTTCTTCGGGCCTAACTCGACACACCCGTTCGAGAACCCTACATTCTTAACTAACACCGTCGAGAGCATGAGCATAGTCATCCTCGCGATGGCTTCCGTGTGGATGTTCGGAAGGATAATCGGCAGGATGCGCCACGCGGCCGTCATATTCGTCGCGATGGCGTTCATGGTCGCATGCATGGCCGGCGCCGCCGTTTACCTGGAGAGCGCGCCGTCCGCCGCTTTTGCCGGGCTTCCCGTCGAGCATTCGCCCAACCTCGAAGGGAAAGAGCTACGCTTCGGCGCTTCGGCGGGGCCACTCTGGGCGGCGATAACGACGAGCACGAGCAACGGCTCCGTCGACGCGATGCACGACAGCCTGAACCCGCTTACAGGGCTCGTACCGCTGACGGGTATGTGGCTCAACGTAATATTCGGCGGCGTAGGCGTCGGCCTCGTGAACATGTTCATCTACATCGTCGTGGCCGTTTTCATATGCGGGATGATGGTCGGGAGGACGCCGGAATACCTGACGAAGAAAGTGGAGACGCCGGAGATGAAGCTCGCGCTCCTGGCACTCCTCGTCCACCCGCTTCTCATACTCGGAGGCACAGCCCTCTTCGCGTCGACCCCCTGGGGCGCGGCGACAGTCCTCAATCCCGGCGCGCACGGGTTCAGCGAGATAATGTACGAGTTCACCTCGTCGGCCGCCAACAACGGCTCGGGGTTCGAAGGACTCGGCGACGGTACTGTTCCCTGGAACATCGCCACGGGGCTCGTCATGCTCTTCGCCCGATACATCCCCATCATACTCCCGCTGGCGATAGCGGGGAGCCTCGCGGCGAAGAAATCCTCGCCGGAAACGAGCGGCACGCTCCGCACCGACACGCTCCTTTTCGGCTTCGTGATCCTGGGCTCGATAGTGCTCATCGGGGCGCTCCTATTCATGCCGGTCGCCGTGCTCGGACCTGTGAACGATCATTTTTCCTCGGCCGCAATGTGGGGGAGCAGGTAAGAGGAAGGATAAACATATGAACGATAAAGGATTGACTGAAATGACGGAGAGAGAGATAAAGAACGACGAAGCGAAGCTGGATCGCAGGAAGTCACGGAAGGCCTCCGTTTTCGAGGGCGCGCTCGTAACCGAGGCGGCGAAGAGGTCTATAGCGATGCTGAACCCGGCCTCGATGGCGCGGAACCCTGTCATGTTCGTGACGGAGATCGGGGCCGCGCTTACGACAGTCGTCCTCGCGATAGACATTTATAAAGGGAGCGGGGCGGTCGTTTACACGCTCTGCGTTACGCTGATTCTCTGGCTTACAGTCCTCTTCGCGAATTTCGCCGAGGCGCTCGCCGAAGCGCGCGGAAAGGCTCAGGCCGATACGCTGCGTAAAACGAGACGTGCCACGGCGGCGCGGAGGCTGACGGCCGAGGGCGAGGAGGAGATGAGCTCGGACAGGCTTTCGGCCGGGGACGTCGTTCTCGTATCGGCGGGCGAGGTCATACCGAACGACGGCGAGATAATAGAGGGCGCGGCGATGGTGGACGAATCGGCCATCACGGGCGAATCCGCGCCTGTCGTGAGGGAGGCGGGGGGCGACCGCTCGGGCGTGACGGGCGGGACGCGAGTTCTCTCGGACTCTATAGTCGTCCGCATAACGGCGGGCTCGGGCGAATCGTTCCTCGACCGCATGATAGCGCTCGTCGAGGGGGCCGTCCGCCAGAAAACCCCTAACGAGCTCGCGCTTACCGTGACGCTCGCCGGGCTCACGCTCGCGTTCCTTATGGTGACGGCGTCGCTCTACCCGATCGCAAAATATTTCGGCGTCGAGGTGCCTATACCGACTCTCATCGCGCTACTCGTCTGCCTGATACCGACGACGATAGGGGCGCTCCTCGCGGCGATAGGGCTTGCCGGGATGGACAGGGCGCTTTCAGCGAACGTCCTCGCAAAGAGCGGGAAGGCTGTCGAGCTGGCGGGGGACGTGGACACGCTCCTTCTCGACAAGACGGGGACGATAACTGTCGGCGATAGGCAGGCGTCGGCGTACTCACCGCTTCCCGGAATCTCCCGCGAGCGTCTTGCGGAGGCGGCCGTTTACGCGTCGCTCGGCGACATAACGCCAGAGGGACGGTCGATAGTCGCGCTCGGTGAAAAAACGCTCGGCAGGCCCGCGCCGCCGGCGCTCCCGGGCTCGGAGGTTATACCCTTCACGGCGCAGACGCGCCTCAGCGGGCTCGATACGGGCGACGGACGCCGCTTCAGGAAGGGCTCGGCCGACGCCGTCAAAAAGCTCGTCGAGGAAGCGGGCGGCAGGATTCCGGAACCTTACCAGGGCATCGTGGACGACATAGCGCGCGGCGGCGGGACGCCGATAGCTGTCGCCGAGGGGAAGGAGGTTCTCGGCGTCATCGCCCTGTCCGACGTTCTCAAACCCGGGATACACGACCGCATCACGAGGCTCCGCGCGATGGGTTTGCGTGTGATAATGGTCACGGGCGACAACCCTCTCACGGCAGCGGCGATCTCGCGGGAGGCGGGCGTGAACGACTTCATCGCCGAGGCGAAACCCGAGGACAAGCTCGAATACATAAGGCGCGAACAGAGGGAGGGGCGGCTCGTCGCGATGATGGGCGACGGGACGAACGACGCGCCCGCGCTCGCGCAGGCCGATATAGGCGTCGCGATGAACTCGGGCACGCAGGCGGCGAAGGAGGCCGGGAATATGGTCGACCTCGACAGCGACCCGACGAAGCTGATAGAGGTCATCGAGATAGGAAAGCAGCTCCTGATAACGAGGGGGGCGCTTACCACGTTCTCCATAGCGAACGACGTTGCGAAGTACTTCGCCATCATCCCGGCGATCTTCGTGCTCGCGATACCAGGCCTCGCGGCGATAAACGTGATGGGACTCGGCACGCCGGAGAGCGCAATACTCTCGGCCCTCATATTCAACGCGATCATCATACCGATACTAATTCCGATAGCGCTCAAAGGCGTCAAGTACAGGCCGCTCGGCGCGGAGACGATACTGAGGAACAACCTTCTCGTTTACGGGCTCGGAGGGGTGATCGTCCCCTTCGTCGGCATAAAACTTATAGACATGGCCCTCGGGGTTACAGGGCTTTTTTAGGAGACGCGGCTATGAATAATAATGGCAATGAAAAAATAGGGGCGGCGGCGCAGGCGATAGCGTCCCTGAGAGTAATAATTTTTACAGTGCTAGTCTGCAGCGTCCTATACACATTAATCGTCTACGCGATCGGACGGACGCTCGCGCCGCATTCGGCCGAGGGCTCGCTCGTGACGAACGCGGGCGGGAAGGTCGCCGGCAGCGAGCTTATCGCGCAGAAGTTCACGCGCCCGGAATATTTCCACCCGAGGCCGTCGGCATCGGATTATAACGCCGCCGGGACAGCGGGGAGTAACCTCTCTCCGGCGGGCGAGAAGATAAGGGAAAGGACGGCCGGTATAATAGGCGAGTGGGAGGCGACGGATGCGAGGCCGCTCCCGGCTGACCTCGCGACGGCTTCGGGCGGCGGGCTCGACCCTCACATCACGCTCAATGCCGCGCGTTACCAGGCGGCTGGAGTCGCGAAGGCGCGCGGTATACCTGTCGAAGAGGTCCTCGACTTGCTCGACAGACACGCCATGAAAACAGGTCGAATATTTGCGCCTGAGCCGGTCGTTAATGTCCTGCTCGTGAACATGGCGCTCGACGGGGAGGCGAAATGACGAGCATGCGCGGTAAAATAGCTGAGGAGGAATACGGCTCATGACGGGCGACCGTGCGGACAGCTTTCTCCGCATGATAAGGAAATCGCAGCGCGGGAGGCTGAAGATATATCTCGGCTATTCCGCGGGCGTCGGGAAGACGTACGAGATGCTTGTCGAAGCGCACCGTCTTCGCGGCAGCGGAGTCGACGTCGCGGCGGGCATCGTCGAGACGCACGGCAGGAAGGAGACCGCCGCACTCCTCGAAGGGCTCGAAGTCATCCCCCGGAAGAAAATCTCCTACAGAGGGATCGAGATAGAGGAGATGGACGTCGACGCCATACTCGCGCGGAAGCCGGAGGTCGTGCTTGTCGACGAGCTCGCACACACGAACGCCCCGGGCGGCAGGAATAAAAAGCGTTACCAGGACGTCGAGGAAATTCTCTCCGCGGGAATACACGTTATCTCGACGCTCAACGTTCAGCACCTCGAAAGCCTCTACGAGACCGTCGAGCGGGCGACGGGAGTGAAAGTGAGGGAGCGCATTCCAGACCGCGTCGTCGCCACTGCCGACCAGATCGTGAACGTAGACGTCACGACGGAAGACCTCAGGCAGAGGCTCACGGAGGGGAAGATATACGTTACGGAGAGGATCGACGCCGCGCTCGAGAACTTCTTCAGGCAGGTGAATCTCGAGCAGCTCCGCGAGCTTACGCTCCGCGAGCTCGCGGCGCAGATCGATTCACGGAGGCGGGAGCTCGTGCACGAGGAAGAGGCCGCGTCGAGCCCGGACCAGGTGATGGTGTGCCTGAGCTCCCGGGGGCCGAACAGCGAGGCGCTCCTCCGCTACGCGTCTCGTCTCGCGGGCCGGCTCAACCGGAACTGGTACGCCGTTTACGTTCAGACGAGGAGGGAGAGCCCGACCGTTATCGACGCCGCGACGCAGCGCCTTCTCTCGAACACCCTTTCCATCGCGCAGGAGCTCGGGGCGACGGTGTTCACCTACAAGGGCGACGACGTGGTGAAAACCATTCTCCGCTTCGCGAAGGAATACAGGGTCGGGCATATCGTCATCGGCTCGACCAGGAAAAGTTTTCCGTTCTGGAAAAGACTTCTCGGGCAGACGGGCATAATCGAGCGGCTCATAATGGAGAGCAGCGGTATTACGATAGTCGTCCTCGATACGGCGTCGATACGCGAGGACGGCACGTACGCTGCAGCCGTGCACGGCCCGGCGCGGCCTGCGGTCGAAAGCCAGGACGAGGAGGGTGTTCTCTCGGCCGGCCGCTCTCCGCTCGACAGGATAAAGGCTCTAGTCTGGGAGAAGCGTATCGACAAGGAAGCGGCGATGAGAGATCTCCTCGACGCCTGCTGCGGAGGGTTCCCCGAAATCAGAGACGCGGCATGGAGGAGCCTACTCGAACGGGAGGAAAGGGGAGGGACGTTCGGCGGGGAGGATGTGCTCATGCCTCATGTCAGGGTTAAAGGCATCGTGCGCCCGATGGTCGCGATTGGCGTCGGGAAGGCAGGCATCGAGGACAGGACGACTCGGAGGATGGCGAAGGGGATGTTCCTTCTCCTCTCGCCCGCGGATAAACCCGAGGGGCACATCGAGCTGCTGGCCGCTCTCGCGCGGAGGGCCCGGGACGAGAAGTGGGTGAGGGAGGTCTTCGCGGCCGGAAGCGCCGAGGAGGTGAAATGGATCACGGAGACGTGGGAGGGGTAGGGGGGCGGATGCGTCCGAGCCGCCCGGCGGGCTTTCCTGATCTGGTGAGCTGTTCCGAAATTTAACAGGACGTTGATTTTGGAAATATAGTCATTATAATAAAACCCACTTCCGGAAACCGGGGGCGGCGGGCGGAGTTGCTGCCCGCTCCAAATCCGCTGAAAATTTAGGTATTCTAACAAACGTTGCATTTGGTGTGGGCTGTTAGCTCAGCTGGTAGAGCAGATGACTCTTAATCATCGGGCCGTGGGTTCGACTCCCTCACAGCCCACCATTTGCGAGAGTGGCGGAATTGGCAGACGCGCAGGACTTAGGATCCTGTGTCGGAAGACGTAAGGGTTCGACTCCCTTCTCTCGCACCATCCATAACTCCCACTGAATTCCCTGGATTAATCATTAATTCGCTTTATAATCGCATAAACGAGCCTTATGTTCCCGGGTACGTGAACACTTGAAATCCGGGCACCCCGCCGGGGGCCTCCTGACGGGGCGCCCAGGAAATCCGTTACCTGAGATCCTCTATCGAAGCCCCGAAGTTAATGTGATACGTCTGCCCGTTAAGCACGAGCGCGGGGACTGATTTCACGCCCGCAGCCTCGGCTTCGGCCAGCCTTCCCTTCTGCTCGCCTAAATGGACGATCTCGACCTCGTACTTCCCGGGGTCGAGCGCCTCGGCAACCCCCCTCTCCGCGCTTACACATACCGGACATCCCGCGTGGTAGAAAACTGCTTTACTCATTTCTGTTAACCTCCTGTATAATAATATCGATTCGATACTATACTATTATCTCCCGCGCGAAGGGGATTGTCAAGCTGGTTTCGACGCGATACAATTATGAGCGTGAAAGACGATTCCAGAATACTGGCCCTGATAGAGCGGCTGGGTAATCTCGTGAGGGCCGAGGGGCGCACCTCCGGCGCGGGCTTGGAGCCCGTGCACAGGGATATTCTCGGATACCTTGCCGTCTGCAACCACTACTCCGATACACCGGCCGGGGTTACGGAATATCTCGGCGCGACCAAGGGGACGACGTCGCAGAGCATAGGGGTGCTCGAAAGGAAGGGCTATCTTAAAAAGCGTCCCGACAGGGAAGACGGCAGGGTAGTGCATCTGAGTCTAACGCCGAAAGGCAGGAAGCTCTCGGATGCCGGCGCGGTGCCGGACGGGTTCGCCGGCGCGCTCTCGGATTTAAAACCCGGCGATGGCGAGACATTGGCCCGACTCCTGTCGGACCTTCTGGCAGGGGTTCAGAGGCGAACCGGCGGCCGGACGTTCGGCGTCTGCCGCACGTGCAGGTTCTTCAGGGAGAACGCTCTTCCGGGCTCGCACCAGTGCGGGCTTACGCTCGAGCCGCTCTCGAACGGAGACAGCCTGAAGATATGCCGGGAGCACAAGACGGCGGCGTGAGCATCTTCTGCGTCCGTGCCACTGTGTAGAATCCGATTGTGAATCGGCTGACATACCGTTATAATATCACCCGATTGAAATTACCCCGGAACCGGTATTCCGGATCTTTCGTGTTCCGAAACGCCGCGGCTAAAAAGTTGAGCGGCAAAGAGAGAGGGTATTAAACGGTCCGGTTGATTACCGTGTTCGGGGCCCGTTCGCCGGTTTCGGTCATCGATCCCGGCACACCGTAACAGGGTTTCGTAACAATCAAAAAACATGCGCGCCGCGGAAGGCCTCTGTCTTTCACGGACGAAAAGAGCGAGCATATGAGCACACTTCAGGCGGAGACCGGCGGGCTTTCGCACGCCAACACCAAGATACGATTTTCACCTAACACGGAATTCGAAAGGGAGCTGAGGAAGAGGGTGTCGATGTATTTCGGCGAAAACGACCTTTCCAGCAAGGACAACGCGCGCATGTATCTGAAGAGCGCTATAGCGGTCGCCTGGGTTGCGGCATCGTACGCGCTCCTCGTATTCGCGGGGCTGCCGATATGGGGACTCCTGCTCGCCGTCCTGTCGCTGAGCTTCGCGTTGAACGCGCTTTCGTTCAACGTCATGCACGACGCGCTCCACGGGGCCTATTCGGAGCGGACGTGGATCAACAGGGGCATGGGCATGTTCCTCGATCTGATAGGCGGGAGCTCGTATCTCTGGTACAGGAAGCACAATTACTTCCATCATTCGTATCCCAACATCGCGGGGCACGACGACGACATCGAGGCCGGCATATTCGCCCGCCTGAGCCCGCACCACAAGCGCTACTTTTTTCACCGCTGGCAGCACATATACATATGGTTCCTCTACGGCTTTCTCGCGATAAAGTGGCATCTCGTCGACGACTTCCAGGTTTATTTCACGAAGAAGATAAACGGCCACGAAATCGAGCGCCCGAAGGGATGGGACGCCGTCGTATTCTTCGGCGGGAAGCTCTTTTTCTTCACGATGGCATTCGTCGTGCCGTCGTTCTTCTACCCGGTGCTGAACGTGCTCGGGTTTTATGTCCTGGTTACGCTCATACAGGGGCTCATCATGTCGGTCGTGTTTCAGCTCGCGCACTGTAACGAGGATGCGGGGTTCCCTGTCCGGCCCGAGGGCTCGGAGCAGATGGAGACGAGCTGGATGGTCCATCAGCTCAGCACCACCACTAACTTCGACAGGAACAACAGGCTGCTCACGTGGTATCTCGGCGGGCTTAACTTTCAGGTGGAGCACCACCTCTTCCCGAGGATATGTCATGTGAACTATCCGGCGCTTTCGCGTATAGTCGAGGATACGTGCAGGGAGTACGGCGTGACTTACAACTCTTACGAGAGTTTTCTCTCCGGCCTCCGCTCGCACTACAACTGGCTCCGGACGCTGGGGAGGGCGGACGGGAATTTGGCGTAGCGGCCCACCTTCTTTACTGCTAACGCTTTTAAAAGCTTTATAAGATGAGATCCTGAATCAAGTTCAGGATGACGGATAAGGATAAAGATAAACCCCCACCCTGACTTGTTTTGGGTTATGTTGCTTTCGTGTGGTACTGGATGCGCTCTTGTACAGTTGGCGAAGGGCGTCCGAATGCTCGCTTGCTTACATTCGTTCCCCTTTCAACAAAGGGTGAGGGGAGATTATTTGCGTGGTGGAACGCGGGGTTGCTATTGGCGCTTTAAACCCTCCAGAGGATAAAGAGTTCTTGATGGGTTGCTTGCGGAAGTGGATTCCCGATTAAGACATTCGGGAATGACAGAAATGTGGAGATTCCTCGCTCGCTCGTAATCGTTTGGAATTGTACAGTTGGCGAAGGGCGTCCGAATGCTCGCTTGTTTGCGGCAGTTCTCCTGAGGGTATGACAGACTAAAAATTAAATCCCCCCTGACCCCCCTTTTTCTAATGGGGGGAATAAAAAGCAAAGGCAAAGAATGAAAGGCGAGATACTGAATCAAGTTCAGGATGACGGATAAGGATAAAGGATAAGGATAAAGGTAACCCCCCACCCTGATCCTTCAGGGAAGGGGGAGGGGAGATTCTTGGGCAGAGTCAAACGCAGAATTTCTGCAGATATTTCGCGCACTCGTAGTCGAATTAAATAGTTGTGAGGACGAGGCAAATGCTTTCTACTTTTGCTTGACCAAAAGTAGCACACCCGTAGTGTGTTTCTCGACGCATCACCTTCGGAGGCTCATGCACTGGCAGCACGTCAGGTGAAACAGCACCGACTCTGCTACTTCGATTTCCTGCGGGCGTGGCCCGCCGGGGCGAAATTGTGCTAAAAATCATCGCGTCCTCGCTAAATCTTATTTCTCTGATTGATTTATAAGGTACCCCCTCACCCTTTATCCCTGTTCTGGTTTCGGATAGTTTCGAGCGGGACT
>CAZPHQ010000017.1:0-61969 GCA_964586675.1 uncultured Spirochaetia bacterium
ATAGCGACACGAACCAAAACATTCACGATCTCTTTTTTAAATCTTAACTGCAAACACCTTCTACTTTTGCTTGACCAAAAGTAGCAAAAGTCGCGGGACGGGGAAAAATTGTGCTAAAAATCATCGCGTCCTCGCTAAATCTTATACCCACCCCATCCCCTGATAAGATTTTTCACGCTCATCCACTCGATTTTTTTAACGCCAATTTTTACGTCCCGGAAGTGTATTGCTTCGCTGTTTACACAGCTCGTAATTTTATGTGTTTCGTAGGGCGATCGTTGTTCCATAGCAACTATTGTTCGAAACTGAAAAATTCGCCCATACCCAACACTGCGCGCCTCGTTTACACTTTTTAATATGAGACGGATTTCAGGGCGCGGAGGGGTTTTCGGTGAGTAGCGAAAGCGTGACGATAAAGGGCCGGGGCTCGGCGGAGAATCCCGCGAACAGGTTCGAGAAGATAGAGTTCACGCCGTCTGAAGACGAGATAGCGGAGGGGCTTTCTCCCAAGACGATTTTCTACAAGGATGGGGCGAAATCCATCATCTCCTACAACGACAGCCCCGACGTCGGGTTCAACGCCGGCATAAATCCCTACAGGGGCTGCGAGCACGGCTGCATCTACTGCTACGCGAGGCCGACTCACGAGTATTTCGGACTTTCGCTGGGACTCGATTTCGAGACGAAGATATTGGTGAAAGAGGACGCGCCCGCGCTCCTCAGAAAGGAGCTTTCGGCGAAGAAATACGTCCCGGATACGATAGTCGTAAGCGGGAATACGGATTGCTATCAGCCCGCGGAGAGGCGTTTTAAATTGACGCGGGCATGCCTCGAAGTCCTTCTCGAATTCCGGAACCCGGCCGGGATAATCACGAAAAATTACCTCGTCACGAGGGACATCGATCTCTTCAGGCAATTCGCCGAGTGGGACGGCATAATGGTCGCCGTATCCGTCACGTCGCTCGACCCGGAGATAAAGAGGGTCATGGAGCCGCGCACCTCGGAGCCGCGCCTCAGGCTCCGAGCCATAGAGGAGCTCTCGAAGGCGGGCGTGCCCGTGATCGTAATGGTGGCGCCGGTCGTCCCGGGGCTGACGGATCACGAAATCCCCGCGATCATAAAGAGCGCGGCTGACGCCGGAGCCGTGAGCGCGGGGTTCGTCATGCTGAGGCTTCCCTACGGGGTTTCAGACATATTCCAAAAATGGCTCGAAAGACATTTCCCCGACAGGAAGGATAAAGTCTTAAACCGCATACGGGCGATGCGCGACGGGAAGCTCAACAGCCCCGATTTTTACAGCCGCATGCGGGGAGAGGGCATCTACGCCGAGCAGGCGCGGGATATGTTCACTCTCGCGTGTAAAAAAGCCGGGTTCGACGGCGAAAGGATAAGGCTCTCGACGGAGCATTTCAGAAAACCTGGCGGGCCGCAGCTCGAGCTCTTTAAACCCTAGCGGAGCGCCGCTTCCCTGCAGATCCCGAAAATCGGGACCTTTAATAACAAGCCCGCTATATCAGCGCTGGCTGAACGGCACGGCCGTTACGATGTCTATCCTGACTTCCTGCGGGATGGCGTTCAGGTAGCCGGCCTTTATTTTCCTGAACGTCTTTTTGCCTTCCGCGGGAAGGACCTCGTTTATAACCGCCCTGTTCGAGTACATAGGCGCCTCGGAGCCGAAGGAATAGAACTCGATTATAAGCTCTATGCGGGTATAGGGGATGGTGCTTATGTTCCTGAGCGTGATTTCGTCTATCATGCCGATAGTGCCTGTGACGCCGCCGCCCCATTTGAAATTCTCGACGACAATGTCCTCGGAAGGTATCGGCACCTCTTCTTCGTATTCGTATTCCTCGTCGCCGGTTTCTTCCTCGTCCGCGGCCTCTTCCTCTTCGGCTGTAGTTGCCTCTTCTTCTTCGACTGCGGGGGCCTCGCCCGTCGTTTCGCCGGTGGCGGGCGGGGTTCCCGTCTCCCCGGCGGCAACCTCCGGCGCAGGGCTTGCTTCAGGAGGAGCTATGCCCTGCTCCTCGGCAAGCTTTTTCTTGTACCTTTCGGAGAGCGAGAGGCTCTTGTCGTCACTCGAAGAAGGCGTGGTGCCCGCCTCTTCTCCGGTCGATGGAACTGTGCCGTCAGCCGGGGCGGCTTTCTTTTTCTTCTTGCGGACAGCTTTCTTTCCCTCTTTCTTCGCGGTTTTGATCTTTACTTCCTTCTCCGAGATCGGCTTTGCGCTCATGACGCTTATGTCTTCCGTCTTGGCGTCGGGGTGCCTGAATCCCATATTGATGTTGTAGAAGGTCTTTTCGCTCCTGGAGGGGAGGATGTCGTGTATGACGGCCCTGCTCGTAAATCCCTTTATGCCGACCTTCGGCCCGGAGATGCCGAGGTAATCGACCCTTATCTTTATATCCTTCCAGTTTTCTGAGCTCTTGTTGACGAGGGTTATCTGCTTGAGTATGCCCTCGGTACCGTACTGGCCGCCGCTCCATTCCCAGTTCTTGACGAGTATGAGGTCTTTTGCCTGCGTCGGGGCGCCCTTTTCGATTATGTCGGCGTTTGCGACCCTGGCCACGGAATTCTGAAGCTCGGCGCTCATCATACCGAAGTTAAGGTTATAAAAAGTCTTCTCCGTCCCCGCCGGGAGAACGTCTCTTATAGTCGCCCTCAAAGAGCCCTGCGGAATGTCGTTGTGTGTGTAGAAGTCGACTTCGATGTCGATGTTGTGAAAATCGGATTTGCCCTTGTTCTGGAGGGTTATCTCCTTCATGATGCCGGGCCTTCCCATGCCTGCGGACGCCCACTTGTAATCCTTGACGACGATGACGTTCTTTCCGGACTCCAGCTCGGGCGCAGCGGCGCTCGCCGGGATAGAAGAACACATGAAAATAATCTGAAGTATGGCGAGCGTTAAAAAGGCGTTCCTGGCTACGGCGCTGAATGAAGCGCTTACTTTCTTAACTGGCATAAGACGCATCGTTTCTCCTTCTTCCTCTTTCGGTCCCCCATCGGGATTAGCATAAGATTATACATAATCGGAGTCGAAATAGTAGCTTATAAAGTAAGGATAATGCCTCTTTTACGATGTGTGGAAATCTATCTTCGCAGGCGGCTCCCACGCGGGTTCCGGGCGGATATTTCGCCCCTCCGGCTGTAATTCCCGGCGTGATTGTGTAGATTAGTATCAAGGTGACGGCATGCTGAAAGAATATAAGCGAATACTCAAGTCGCACGCGGATGACGTTTACGGCGTAGGCGCAAAACAGACTCTTTCTTTTTATACCGTCCTCTCTATAGCCTGCGTCGTCGTGCCCACCGTTTTCTTCCTCGTGCTCCTCATCCTAAAGCTTTTCTAAAGACTGCGCCGGCCCGGTCGCAGGCCCTTTCCTTCTTTGACTGCAACTACGCTTTTATGTAAACTGGCACTTACCAGATGGGAAAAATAAGGGTGTTGTCCGATAATCTCGTCTCGAAAATTGCGGCCGGGGAGATAGTGGAAAGGCCCGCATCCGTGGTAAAGGAACTCGTAGAAAATTCCATAGACGCCGGAAGCACATCGATCGAAATCGAGCTCGAATCGGGAGGCAGGAGGCTCATCAGGGTATCCGACGACGGCGAGGGAATGACCCGCGACGATGCCCTTCTCTCTCTGGAGCGCCACGCCACCAGCAAGATAAAGGACATAAAAGATCTCTTCTCGCTCACGTCGCTCGGCTTCAGGGGCGAGGCCGTGCCCAGCATTGCGAGCGTCTCCAGATTCCGTATGATCACGAAGACACACTCCGATATGATAGGCACGCTGCTCAAGGTCGACGGAGGAGTCCTCCGCGGCGTCGAGGAAGCAGGCTCGCCCCCGGGGACGGACATAGAAGTTAAAGACCTTTTCTTCAACACTCCCCCCCGGCTCAAGTTCATGAAGCGCCCCGAGACAGAGCTCTCGAACGTCGTCGACATCGTCGAGAGGGAGGCCATACCGAGGCCGGGCGTCGCCTTCGAGCTGAGGAGCGACGGCAGGGTTCTCCTCCGTTTCCCGGCGAGGGATACCGTTCACGAAAGGATTGAGAGCGTTTATCCGGGAACGCGGCTCTATCCCGTCGAAGCCGGGGAAGAGAGTGTGCGTATCTCGGGATTTTTCGGAAGCCCGCTCGAAGGACGATCCACCGCCAGAAAACTCTATACATACGTCAACGGAAGGGCTGTCAGGGACAGGTTCCTTACGCGCTCCGTCATAGGGGCTTACGGCAAGATGCTCGAAAGGGGGAAATTCCCCGAGGGCGTTCTCTTCGTTGAGCTTCCGCCGGCGGACGTGGACGTCAACGTACATCCCACCAAGAACGAGGTCAGGTTCAAGAATCCCGGGCTCATAGCCGGGCTCCTTTCGTCGTCCATTGGCCGCATGCTCGGAAACGCGCCGTGGCTCGCGAGCTACGGGAGGCCCTCGGGCTACATATCACACGGGCAGTCGCCGCTGACGAGGGAGCGGACCTCGCCGTATTCTGCGCCGTGGGGAGTTTCCACGGTCAGCTCCGCCGCCGGTGCGCACGCCCTGAGGTATGCGCACGATGAAGCCGCTGAAGCGGCGTCGCCCGGGACGCCGAGGGAGGCTCATCTGAACGCCGTCGCGTCAGCCGATAACGAGCCCCCGGGCCGGCTATTCTCGTCCGGCGGTGCTTACTCCGATCTTAAGATCGTGGGCCAGATTGGGGATCTTTATATAGTATGCGCGTCCGGGAACGGCATGGTCATAATCGACCAGCACGCGGCTCACGAAAGGATAAATTACGAAAGGATAAAGAACTCATACGAAAAAGAGGGACGCGCTCCCTCGCAGGAGCTTTTGATGCCGAAGGTCGTGGAGCTTTCGCCATACGAAGCGGAGCTCCTTTCGGGGCACCTCGCCCCGCTCTCGGCGCTCGGGCTCCGGATGGAGCCTTTCGGAGAAGGCTCTTATGTAGTAAGGTCTATACCGGCTGTGCTCGGAAACGCCGACCCGGAGACGATAGTGAGGGATATAGTCGGCGAGATAGCCGAGGGCGATAAAGAAGAGAGCCTTTCCGAAAAGATAGACAGGGTTATTTCCACGATGGCGTGCCATTCATCCATAAGGGCGAGCTTTCAGCTCGGCCATGAGGAGATGAAGGCGCTCCTCGCCGAGCTCGACAGGGCGGAATTCCCACACGCCTGCCCCCACGGCAGGCCCGTGGCGCGGGAGCTCTCGTTCGGCGAGATAGAGAGGATGTTCAAGAGGACATAGGATATGAAAGAGCTTATTATCTCGAGACTCAGGGAAAGCGCCGACATAAAGCTGAGGTTCGCCAAGGAGTCGGTTTCCGAGGTCGAAAAGGCGGCTTCGCTTCTCATTAAGGCGCTCAGGGCGGGCAGGAAGATAATGATATTCGGGAACGGCGGAAGCGCAGCCGACGCCCAGCACGTCGCGGCCGAGTTCGTGAACCGCTACGCTGTCGAAAGGAAGGCGCTCGCGGCCCTCGCGCTTTCGACGGATTCGTCTCTTCTCACCTCTATACCGAACGACGATTCATTCGAAAATATATATTCGAGGCAGATAGAAGCCCTCGGGAACAGGGGCGACGTCGTGTGGGGGTTCACGACGAGCGGAAAATCGCCCAACGTCGTAAAAGCCTTTCAGGCGGCGAAGTCGCAGGGCCTCAAGTGCATAGCCTTCACAGGGCAGGATGTGAGCAGGATAGAAAAGCTCGTCGACTGCTGCGTCAGCATTCCCTCGAAATCCACCCCGAGGATACAGGAGCTTCACATCACGCTCGCGCACATCGTATGCGAGCTCGTCGAGGAGTCGATAACGGTCAAAAAGAGTCCCGTTAAAAAGGAATCCGCGAAGCCGGAAGCCTGACGGTTTTCGTTTCGCGATTTTTAACCTTATCCTTGCATTGTCCGGCCGCTCGGAAATAATTTTCATTATGAAGGTAAAATGTCCGAAGTGCGGAAAGGAGTGCGATTGGGAAAATAACGAGTGGAGGCCGTTCTGCTCCGAGAGGTGCAAGATGGTCGACCTCGGGGCATGGGTTTCGGAGTCTTATAGTATACCGGGCGAAGATTCTATCGACGCCGAAGACGGCGCTCCCGCCGGGGAAGAGGGGGAAGGCCCCTCGCGAAGCACTAATTATCGTTAAAAACATCAGGAG
This sequence comes from uncultured Spirochaetia bacterium, assembly GCA_964586675.1. Taxonomy (GTDB): domain Bacteria; phylum Desulfobacterota_D; class UBA1144; order Nemesobacterales; family UBA2774; genus JADLGH01. Next base: position 6,153 of record CAZPHQ010000017.1, read on the forward strand.
GTATTTATATGGGAGTTGTGGAAACGAACCAGTTTCACCGCGGGCTCAAGATAGAGTTCGAGGGCGGGATATGGGAGATAATCGAATACAGGCATTCCAAGATGGCCCAGAGAAGCGCGGTCATGAAGACCAAGATAAGAAACGTGGCCACGGGCGCCGTTCAGGAAAAGAACTTCAGGTCGGGCGATTCGTTCAGGGTGCCCGACACCGAGAGAAAGTCGATGCAGTTCCTCTACAAGGACGACATAGGGTTTCACTTCATGGACTCCGACACCTACGAGCAGCACAGCCTTTCGCCGAACGAAGTCGGGGAGTCGGCCGACTTCATCAAGGAGCAGCTGGAGATAACCGTGCTTTATTTTAACGGCAAGCCCATGGGCGTCGAGCTTCCGACGGCCGTCGAGTTTGAAATAGTCGAGACCGAGCCCGGGATGAGGGGAGACACGGTAACCGGCGCGACAAAGCCCGCCGTTCTCGAGACCGGCGCTACTATTCAGGTCCCGCTTTTCATCGACACGGGCGACGTGATAAAGGTCGACACCAGGTCGGGCGAGTACCTTGAAAGGATGAAAAAGAAATAAATTCGGCGGAGACCCGAAAGGCGCAGCCAAATTCCTTGTCTATAACCTGATACAGGACGTCGTCTGGCTGACGGACTAGGGCGAGCGGGTGCTATACGACAAGGACACAAAAGAATGGCTATATAACGAGTTCTGCAAGTCCTCCTTCCTCTTAAACAACTTCAGGGCGAGCTACGAGCTTGTAGCCGGGAAGCTGAACGGAGAGGAGAAGAAAGAAGAGGAAAATTTTACCGACGAGCCCGAGAATATTTCTCGGGACTATACGAAGACAAAGAAGTCCGAATCGGAAAAGAGCTCAGACGATACCCTCCCGATGGACTTGCCCGCCGAATCGGTCAGCTAGAAGAGAAGCGGAAACTCCGACGTAAGAACAAGTTACCGTTTGGGAAGGAGGACGCCGCCGAGCTGAAGGTGCTCAGGAAGGTATATACCTCGCCCGAGAAGGCGCTTGCTCGTTTCGAGCCCATACAGCAGGAGTGGATAGCCCTCTGGTATTACGTCTCCGGGCAGCGGCACGGTGTCGGTATGGCAATCGGTGAGCTTATCCACTCCGAGGTGGAGCTCGACCTTCGCCGGAAAGGGCATAAAGACCGGATGCTAGACCGGACTATGGATATGATACTCCTTGCCGACAGCGTCTTCCGTGAGCTTTCTGGGAAGTCGCAGGACAGGTCCAGTAAGGGTGGCAGCCTCGACGGGGTCAAGGCGATGGTGGAAGAAAAGACAAAGACCCTAGCTGCCAAGCCCGAGGCCAAAACGAAAGAGCGGAAGAGTAGGGCTGTTTAGGGGTTGAATATTTAATTTATAGTCATATAATCAGGTTGTGAGACTGTTGATTATTGCCTTATTCTTATTCCTCGGGCCGGTTTGTGCCCCGGCTGCGGACGATTTGCCGTATAAAACGTGTACAATGCGCGAGGCCGGTGATTATGCCTGCAGGTCACGCGAGGCAGTGGCAAGCCTGCTTCAGACAATTGCGCGGAACGACGCTTACACGCGGCAACAGATTTTAGACTCAAAAGTGTGTGGATTTATCCAAGCTTCGAACATTAAGGACATTCGCCAATACGACTCGGTGAAGATGCCTATTGCCACTGATGATTCTGTAATCAGAATCTCGGTGTCTTGGGTCAAGATGCAGACCATAAGCTCTGAGGAGTGGCACGACGCTTTTATGGCTGACAACTTCCTGAAATGTAAATAGACACAACTTAATATAAACATAAATCTACTGGAGCTAAACCCGGCCCCTTCTCGGAGGTGTGCCGGGTTTTTTATTTTCAAATGGCGGACAAGCGCGATCTCGAACTACGAATAAAGGCAGATACGAAAGGCCTCAAGGATATTGCGAACGAAGCCAAGAAAGTTAGCTCCGAGGTCGAGAAATCCGGTAAACAGGCTGCGTCCACCTTCAGCCAAATGACCAGCGGCGTCTCGACTTTCTCCCAGGCTGCCGGACAAGCCAGCTCGAAGATAGCGATACTCACAGGGGCTATCGGGGGTTTGGCGGCCGGTGCCGCAATTTCGCTCCTCAACGTCCTCAGCCAACTCGTTTCTTTTCTTGTTACACTCCCTATCAAACTCGCCACTTCATTTGCACGGTAGGCCGATCAGATAGGACGGGCTTCTAAGGAGACGGGTTTACACGTCGAGACCTTATCCATTCTGGGTCAAATCGCCAAACTGAACGATGCCGACCTGCGCACCATATCACAGAGTTTAAAAAGGCTCTTTTCATGAAGCCGAGGCCCGGCCGGCTTGAACGAAGGCCCCGGGCCGGAGGCGGTTCGGGCCGGATGGCCCCGCATCCGCCGCCATTCTACACGGTCCCGCCGTAAGGTCAGCACATGCATTTTCGTATATTTTAAGCCGTGAGACCCGTTCGCACGGCCGGGCGGCATAGCAGGCCGGCTGCACCGGGCGGGGCGGGAATGAGTGAAAAACGAATAAATACGGCGGCTTAGAGCCCCAGCCATAAAAACGGGGTTCGAATTCCGCATCTTTTCGGGTTTACTGGTTATACTTTTAGGCTCGTGCCGGGGGCCCGGCGCCGGATTGTCCCCACCGCTACGGTTATCCGGCCTGGCGTCGGTAAAATTCATAAATGATTAGAGGATGTAACTTTTTCCGGATTTCGGGGTTTGTACAATTAAAGACTGTATGGCGTCTACATGGATAGTGACATAGAGCTCATGCTGAGGACGAAGTCTGGGGACGACGGTGCCTTCAGCGAGCTCATGAGGAGGCATTATAAAGGGGTGGTAAATTACATATACCGCTTTACGAATCTGAGAGATAATTCGGAGGACCTTGCCCAGGAGGTTTTTCTCCGGATTTACAGATCGGCCGGTCAGTACAGGCCGGAGGCCAAATTTTCCACCTGGCTTTATAAAATCGCCACCAACGTCAGCCTGACCTACGTCAAAAAGAAGGGCAATAGTAATGTGAGCCTCGACGAAATAGACGACGGCGGCGACGCCACGGGAAACCCCGACCTCGACATAGCTGACGATATAATTTACAGAAAGGAAATGATGAGCGTCATATTCGAGGCCATGGAGTCTTTGCCTGAGAGGGAAAAGGTTGCTATTATGCTGTGTAAATACGAGGGTTTATCATACGAGGAGGTCGCCCAGGTGCTCGAATGCACGGTGGGCGCGGTTAAGGCTTACGTCCACAGGGGAAGGATGAAACTCATAGAGAGACTTAAGCCCTATTTGTCCGAAGGAGGGGATTATGGAGTGTAAAGATCTGAGGGAGCTCGTGGTCAGGCATTCCTCCGGCGAGCTGTCCGGGGACGAGCGGGGCCTTGTCGAATCCCACCTTTCAGGCTGCGGCGAGTGCTCGGAGCTCTTTTCGCACTCGAACGCCGTCTGGATGCTGCTCGACGAATGGAAAGAGATCGAGCCCCGGAACGACTATGTATCCGAATTCTGGAGCAGGGTCGAGAGGGAAGAGTCGCGCGCTGGGTTCTGGAGCTCGCTCTGGCGGCCCGGGACAAGGTGGAAGCTCGCGGGGGCCTTCGCCTCCGTGCTTATAGTCGGCGTATTTTCCCTCTTCGTATTCACCGGCGACCCGGGCGGCAAGGTCCTCGCCGACAACGACAGGCAGGACGACATCCTCCTCTTAGAGCTCGACAGCGCCACCTCCAGGGACACGGCGGCCGCGCTCGAAATATACGGCCCGTGGGACGGCGGCATAGACGTCGTCAACATTAACGGAAACGGAGGGTTCAATTGAGGGCGTCGATACTACTCCTGACCCTGCCTTTCCTCCTGACGGCGAGCGCGTACGGATACTTCGGCGGGGAGATATACTACAAGTGGTGGAAGAACCCCAAGATCGCCACCGAAATGAAGCTCACCAAAGACCAGGCGGACGAAATAGAAGATATATTCACTTCCTACAAGGAAGAGATAATCGTACATCAGAAGGAGCTCAGAAAGAGAGAAGACGAGCTCCTTTCCAAGCTCCGTGAGCCCCAGTGCTCGAGGGACGAAGTTATGGTGATGACGGACGAAATCGAGAACATCAAGGCCGCCCTCACCAGGATAAAGGTCGACATGTTCCTCAAGATAAAGAACGTCCTCACCCCCGACCAGGAAGAGGCGCTCCACAACATAAGGGCGAAATACAGGGAAAAGAAGATAAAAGAGATGCAGGAGCTCAGTGAAAAAAAGCAGGACGGATCGACGACGCAGTAGCTTTGTTCCCTCTTTCCGCCAGCTATCCTCTTTGTTTACACGAAAACCGGCCGGGTATAAAATTCGTTTCGGGGAGCACCGAAGCGGAGCCGGTCTTTCCTTTTTAAATCTTTGATACATTTTCCGGGTACCCGATGAAGATATCCCGCGCCCTTTCGGTATTCACGCATCTCATGGCCCTCGTCGGCTTCCTAGCGGTCTTCATGTCGGGCGGGGTGGGGGTCCCGTCGGCCGTGGTTTTCTTTATCGCGCTTGCCGCGAGCTTCGTAAGCGAGCTCTACGGCAAAAACTACTACGTCGGGGACAGGATCTCGACTATCCTCGCAGTGCTTCTCGTCGTTTACTCGGCCGCCGGAATAATGGTATTCAGGTTCGAGCCCTTCAGGGTAATACTCGACTTTCTCATATTCACCCAGGTGCTGAAACTCCTCGGAAGAAAGAGGATGCGGGACGTCGTCCAGATATTTCTCCTGAGCTTCTTTCAGTTCCTCGCGGGCGCGATTATAACGGTGAGCTTTTCCTTCGCCGTCGCCTTCGTTCTTTACATCGCAGCCGCGATATGGGCGCTCATGGCTTACGAGATGAGAAAGGGCTCTCTTGAATCGGGCGCCTCGGGGAAGGACGGCGACCCGGGCGTCGTGACGCCCATGTTCCTCAGCACGACCTTTCTCCTGAGCTTCTGCATATTCCTCCTTGCCGCGCTCATATTCGTAACTGTCCCGAGGATGAGGGGGAATTATCTAAGGACCGACTTCATGAGGTCGGGCGAGCTGAGGAGCGGTTTTTCGGACGAGGTCAGGCTCGGAAAAGTAGGCGAGATAAAGCTCGACAGCTCCCCCGTCATGATGGTGAGGATTTTAAACAGGTCCGTCGACATGCTCCCCGTGCCGCTCTATTGGCGGGGCATAGCGCTCGACGAGTTCGACGGCTCGTCGTGGCGGGCGACGGGCGGCGGGAGGTATGGCGGCCCGGAGTCCTCCCCCTATAAGCGCACGCCCGAGGGCAGGGGGAGGGAAGGGCACCTCGCCCAGGAGGTGATAACCGAGTCCCTCGATACGGACGTCCTTTTCGCCGCCAACTTTCCCGTTTCCTACAGCTCCGTTCCCGGCGGGAGAGTCGCCGAGGTGAACGATTCCTATATCCTCCCCGGAAGGATCTCGGGGAGGATAAAGTACGTCGCTTATTCGAACGTCTATCCGCCCCCCGTGGAGGACCTCCGGGCCGCCGGAGCCGACTATTCGGAAATAGAGCTCGGGAGATACCTTCAGCTCCCGCCACTCGCGCCCGAGGTTTCGGAGCTCGCCCTGGAAATAACGTCGTCAGACAGAAACGCATACGACAAGGCGCTCGCCATAAAACGCCACCTCCTCATGAATTACGCCTACACCCGGACCCTCGAAGGGGGGAAGGGTGATTTCCCGCTCGAGGAGTTCCTGTTTGATGTCAAAGAAGGGCACTGCGAGTATTTCTCGACGGCCATGGTCGTCTTGTTAAGAGAGGCCGGCATCCCCGCCCGGGTCGTTAACGGATTCATAGGCGGGGAATGGAACGAGCACGGCCAGTTCTTTTTGGTGAGGGAAAGCGACGCCCATTCCTGGGCCGAGGCCTACTTCCCGGAATACGGCTGGGTCACCTTCGACGCCACCCCCGAAGGCGGGGGAGGCATCGCCTCCGCTTCGTTCATCGCATCCTACATCGATTATCTCCGGTACAGGTGGAACAGGTACGTCATAGATTTCAGCCAGAGGGACCAGATACGCATCTTTAACGACATAAGGGACAGGTGGAACTGGCAGCAGGATAAGCTCTCCGGCCCGCGCGGGTTTCTTTCCGGGCCGGATAATTACGTCGTCGCCGTGATTATTCTCTCCGGAATGGCGATATGGATACTTCTGACCAGACCCTCGCTGAGGGCGTTTTTACGTCCGCGCGGCGGTGGCGCTCCCGGAAGGGCTACCGTTATATACGGGAACGCCCTCAAATTCCTCTCAAGAAGGGGCTTTACGAGGCCCGCCTGGATGACCCCGAGGGAGTTCTCGGAGTATCTCAAGCACTCGACATACCCCGGCGCGGGCGTAATGGGTGAGCTTACGGACAAGTACCTTTCGATAAGGTTCGGGGGCGGCGCCGGCGCAGGGGAAATAACGGCCCTCGAAGCCCTTTACAGAAAGCTGAGGGCGGTAAAATCCAGGGGGCAGGCCCCCCGCCGGACACCGTAGCGTTCTTGCTCTATCCCCTCCGGTAGGGTACTATTTAACGTCGAAAAGCGGGTAACCCCCGCTTTTTTAGTTGGAAGCGCCGGGTGGAATAAAACCCCGCAATCGGGATCTTTCATATAACGTCCCAGGGTCTTTTAGATAATGTCCGACGATATTTTATATAATGTCAAGGAGTTACTGGAGCCTCTCCTCAGGGGAAAGGGCCTCGAGCTCTTCGACGTCGAATATAAAGGCTCGGGCAACAGGGGTGTTTTAAGGGTATACATAGACAGGGAAGAGGGCGTTACTGTCGACGACTGCGCGCTCGTGAGCAGGGAGCTGGGAACACTCCTCGACGTGCACGACGTCATACCCGTTTCCTATACGCTTGAAGTGTCGTCGCCGGGCCTTACGAGGCCTCTCAGGAACCCGGCCGACTATGTCAGGTTTACAGGCAAGAAAGTGAAGATAAAGACGAGCTCCGAGATAGAGAAAAGAAAGGTGTTCATAGGCACGCTGGCCGGCTTCGAAGACGGCCTCGTGACTGTCGACGCCGACGGGACCCGTTTCGAAATACCGTACGTGTCGATAGAGAAAGCGAATCTGGAGCTGGATTTCTAAGGGGGCAAAACCAAGATGGCGACCATGACTGAGCTTAGCAGGGTAATGGATTCTGTCTGCAAGGATAAGGGGATAAACAAGAACGAGATAGTTAGCGCTGTCGAGGAAGCGGTTCTTTCCGCGGCCCAGAAACTTTTCCGAATGCAGGACAAGGACAAGGAGCTCGAGGTGCATTTCAACGAGGACGACGGCGACGTCGAGCTCTTCGAGTTCAAGACGGTTGTCGAGGACATCGAAGACCCCGACACCCAGATCACCCTCGAAGAGGCTCACGGTCTCGATCCTGACGCCGAGCTCGGGGACGAGATCGGCGTAAAGATCAATCCCGACTTTACGAGAATCGCGATACAGAACGCGAAGCAGAAAATTCTCCAGAGCATAAAGGAAGCCGAGGGAAAGGTCATATATGAAGAATTCAAGAGCCGGAGGGGCGAGCTCATAAGCGGCATCGTGAGGCGCGTCGAGAGAAAGAACATCATCGTCGACCTCGGACGGACGGAGGCGATCCTCCCTCCGGAGCACCAGGTGCCGAGGGAATATTACAAGCCCAAGGAAAGGCTCCGCGCGATACTCTTCGAGATCAAGGAAACGAAGCGCGGGCCGCAGCTCATACTGTCGCGCTCGCACAAGGATTTCGTAAAGAAGCTCTTCGAATCCGAGGTACCCGAGATCGGGGACCAGATAGTGACGATAAAAGCCATCTCGCGGGACCCGGGCGGCCGCACGAAAATAGCCGTGTCCTCGAGCGACAGCGACGTCGACCCGGTCGGCGCGTGCGTCGGCATGAGGGGCTCCCGCGTTCAGAACGTGATACAGGAGCTTAAGGGCGAAAAGATAGACATAGTGCCCTGGTCCACAGACCCGGCGCGCTTCGCATGCAACGCCCTCTCACCCGCGCGCGTGAGCAAGGTGATAATCGACGACGACAACAAGACGATGGAGATAATAGTCGACGACGATCAGCTTTCCCTCGCCATCGGGAGGCGCGGGCAGAACGTGAGGCTCGCGTCGCAGCTTACCGAGTGGAGAATCGACATCAAGACGGAGTCCCAGGTCAAGCGCGAGCAGCACGACGTCGTCCATCTACTTATGTCCCTTCCCAACGTTAAGGAAGTGACGGCCAACCTCCTCTACGGAGAAGGCTTTCATAAACTAGAAGACATAGCGTTCTCAGATCCCGAAACGCTGGTCAAGTCGGCGGGGCTCAAGAGCGAGGAAGACGCCGTAAAGCTTCAGACGGCGGCGAGGATCGCGCTAAAGGACAAGCTCGAGCAGATGTCGGTCACGGAAGAAACGACGGAACCCGCGCCGGCCCCCGCATCGAATCCTGTCGAAGAAGAGATATTCCCGGAGCAGGAATAAGGGAGCGCAAGGCAGAATTTTTCCAGAGCCAGCCAATGCCCGAAAGGGCCGTTCAAGGCCGGTTTGCGGCCTTACAAGTATTATTGTATCCAGCAGTTTTTTTGCATAGTAAGGTAAATTTTGGTAGTCTACTTCGGATAACCGTATGGTCATTAAAAAGCGGAGGTATTTCAGCACCCGGTGCGCTCGATATGTCCAATGTCAGAATTTACGAACTGTCGAAAGATTTGAACAAGTCCAATACTGAGATCCTTAACGTCGCCAAGGGACTCGGCATCTCCGTGAAGAGCCATGCGAGCTCTATCTCGGACGAAGAGGCCCAGAAGATAAGGGACAGGATAGTTTCGTCCCACGGCGGGGAAGGCTCCTCACAGAAACCCGTCGACGATACGGAAAAGGTGAGGGTGTTCCGCTCCGATAAAGGCAACGAAGTGGTCGAGAGGAGACAGGGCGAGCGGGTCGTTTTAAGAAGGAAAAGGAAACTGGAAGAGCCCGCGGAGGAAGAGGCCGCGCAGGCGCCGGCTGAAACCGCGGGAGCGCCTTCGCCCGGCGAAGGTGCGCCGACAGGCGAGCCGAAAGAGTATGAAGGGGCCGCCAGCGGCGAGGAAGCCGCGGAAGAAGGGCAGAATGAATCCGCATTCGAAGAAGATGCTGAACTATCGGCTTCCGGCGAAGAAGCGGTTCCGGCCGAAACGAACGGCGCCGCGGTCAACGGGGCTGGCGCGAGCGCCGGCGAAGCCAGGGGAGAGGCGAAGACCGGAGATAAAGAAGAGAGCGAAGATGCGGCAAAAAAGAAGAAAAAGGTCCGCGGAAGCCGTGTCAAGCCGAAGAGGGAAGAAATAATAGACGAGGATACACTGGAAGAATTAAGAAAAGCGTTCCGCACGAAGCTCCCGGGGAGAAAGAGGGAGTATCTCGTCGAGGACAGAAGGGCAAAGGCCAAGGCCCCCGTCCACAATTTCCAGAGGGAAAGGACTTTCGAGAGGGGCGGAAGGGACAATCAGGCCCATAGGGAGCAGCGCGCGAGCGGAGCGGCGTTAGACGAAGCGTCGAGAGTCATTCCGTTCCCTGCAAAGCCGTCCCGCCGCTCTGTCAAGATCGGCGAATCTATTAACCTCGGCGAGCTCGCGAGGATGATGGGCATAAAGGCCGGCGAGCTTATAAAGAAGCTGATAACTATGGGCATGAGGGCGACTGTGAACCAGGCGCTCGACCACGAGACGGCGGCGCTCCTCGCGGAGGAGTTCGACTTCGACGTTTCGGTAGACATATTCGAGGAAAAGGACCTTCTTTTGGAAGAATTCGACGTGGAAGATAACAGGGAGCTCACCCCCCGTCCGCCTGTGGTGACGGTCATGGGACACGTAGACCACGGGAAGACGACCCTTCTCGATTCCATAAGACAAACTAATGTAGTCGATGCTGAGGCCGGCGGTATAACCCAGCACATAGGCGCATACTCGGTCGACGTTGACGGACGGAGGGTTTCGTTCGTCGACACGCCGGGCCACGAGGCGTTCACCGCCATGCGTGCAAGGGGCGCCAGGGTTACGGACGTCGTAATACTCGTAGTCGCCGCGGACGACGGCGTCATGCCGCAGACTGTCGAGGCCGTTAACCACGCGCGCGCCGCGGAAGTGCCGATAATAGTCGCAATAAATAAAATAGACAAGCCCGAGGCCAACCTCGACAGGCTGAAACGCCAGCTCGCGGACATAGGCCTTATTTCCGAGGATTGGGGCGGCGATACCCTGTTCGCCGAGGTTTCGGCGAAGCAGAAAACAGGCATAAAAGAGCTTCTCGAGCTCGTCCTCCTTCAGGCGGATATACTCGAGCTCAAGGCCGACAGCTCGAAGAGGGCGAACGGCTTCGTTATAGAGGCAGTGCTCGACAGGGGCAGGGGCCCTGTCGCGACAGTAATTGTCAAGGAAGGAACGCTGAAGATTGGTGATTATATAGTAACCGGCACCACAGTCGGAAAGGTAAGGGCCCTCATGGACGACAAGGGCAAGAGGGTGGCCGACGCGGGTCCGTCGATGCCTGTCGAGATCATGGGCCTCTCGGGAGTGCCCGAGGCCGGAGACCGCTTTTACGTCGTCAAGGACGAGAAAGCCGCGCGCGACGTCGTCGCCCACAGGGAAACAAAGATCCGTGAGACGGCCGCCGCGAAGGAAAGAAAGCCCACGCTCGAAAATCTCTTCGAGTCGCTCGAGCAGGACGAGGCCAAGGAGCTTCCGCTCATAGTCAAGGCCGACACGCATGGCTCGGTCGAGGCCGTATCCGAATCCATAGAAAAACTAAGCACCGAAAAATGCCAGGTGAAGATCGTGCACTCGGGCGTCGGAGGCATAACCGAAACGGACGTCGTTCTGGCGAGCGCGTCAAACGCTATAATCGTAGGCTTTAATGTGAGGCCGGACGCCAAGGCCCTCGAAATCGCCGAAAGGGAAGGGGTTTCGTTCGAGCTCCATTCCATAATATACAAGCTCATCGACAGGGTAAGGAGCGCAATGGAAGGGCTCCTCGACCCGATAATAAAGGAAAAGATCACCGCGCACGCGGAAGTCAGGGAAACGTTCACCATATCCAGGATCGGGACAATCGCCGGCTGCATGGTTACTGACGGCAAGGTCGCGAGGGACAACAGCGTCCGGGTCGTCAGGGACGGCGTCACGGTTTTCGAAGGTAAGCTCGCGTCGCTCAAGCGTTTCAAGGACGACGTGAGAGAAGTCAATGCGGGCTACGAATGCGGTATAGGTATCGAGAGATTCAACGATATAAAGGTAGGGGACGTACTGGAGTTCTACACGCACGAGGAATTCAAGCAAGAGCTTTAGCGCGCAAGCTATAGATGGTTATCGGCATAGTACGCATTGACCTGTACATGAATGACAACAGATCGCTCAAGGCAAAGAGGCAGACGGTAAAAGGCCTTATTCACAGAGTACAATCCCGGTTCACAAACGTCTCCATATCAGAGGTAGATTCGCTCGACCTGTGGCAAAAGGCCACGATAGGCATGGCTTTCGTCGGCAACGAAAGCCGTTTCGTGAACTCGGTACTCGACCAGGTGACGGACTTCATCGGATCGACGGGGCTCGTCGAAATGGGACAGAGAGAGCTAGAAATAATACATTACTAGGAGATTCGGTCAGGATAGATGGCGATAAGGTCGAGCAGGGTAGGAGACCAGATACGGAAGGAAGTCTCGGAGATGCTGGTCAGGGGCGAGATAAAGGACCCGCGCGTGAGCGGGGTATCGGTGACTGAAGTCAGGATGACGGATAACCTCGGCATGGCCGAGATTTATTTCACACTCCCCGGCGGAGAGGCCGGGAAGGACGAAGCCGTTTCGGGACTCGAAAGGGCTAAAGGATTTATTAGGGGAAAACTGGCGTCGAAGCTCCGAATGAGGAAGGTTCCCGACATAAAATTCGTATTCGACACCGCGCTCGAAAAAGGTTACAGAATCGACGAGATACTTAGGGAGATTTCCGGTGACTGAAGAGATGAAGGCCGTGATCGAGGCCATACATAAATCGAAAAGGATTCTGATTACCTCCCACGAAAACCCGGACGGCGACGCGCTCGGCTCGACGCTCGGGCTCGGTCTCGGGCTCGAAAAGCTCGGTAAGGAGGCCTTTTTCTATAATAAAGACGGCGTTCCGGAGCTCCTCACATTTCTCCCCGGCTCGGAGAGGGTCGTAAGGTCTCTCGAAGGCGCCGGCCGCTTCGACCTCGCGTTCGCAGTGGACTGCACGGGGACAAACAGGGCCGGTAAAGAATTCGAGGAGTTCGTCGAAGCGGGAAACGTCGACATTGTCGTCATAATAGACCACCATCAGACCAACAGCAGCTCGGCCGACATACAGCTTCTCGATCCAGGCTCGTCCTCGACGGGAGAGATCGTATATCTCCTTCTAAAGACAATGTCCGTCGAGATAGACCAAGACATAGCGAAGAATCTCTATACCACCATAGTCAGCGACACCGGGTCGTTCAGGTATTCGAACACGAGTCCCGTAACATTCAGGGACGCGTCCGAGCTCGTCGAGCGCGGGGCGGACCCGGCTGAGATATCCGAAGCCCTCTTCGAGAGCGAGCCGATCAGGAAGATGAAGCTGATGGCGTTCGTGCTCTCGACGCTCAGCGTTTCGAAAAGCGAAAAAGTAGCTTCGATAGTTATCGACAGAGACATGTTCGAAAGGGCGGGGGCCAGGAGAGAAGACACAGAAGGGCTCATAAACATCCCGAGGAGCATCAAGGGCGTCGAGGTCGCGGTCGCGTTCAGGGAGGAAGAGGGGAACGGGTCGCCGCTCTGGAAGATAAGCTTCAGGTCGAAGGGCGAAGTCGACGTCGCCAGAATAGCCGAGCGCTTCGGGGGCGGCGGGCACAAAAAGGCGGCTGGGTGCTCCGTTGCCGGCAGCCTCGGCGAGGTGAAATCGAGGGTGTTCGGGTATATAAGCGAGGAGCTCGAATGAACGGGGTTATAGTCCTCGATAAGCCCGAAGGCATAACCTCGCGGGCGGCGGTGAACGCCGTAAACAGGCTTCTTCAAATAAAAAAATCGGGCCACACGGGCACGCTCGACCCTTTCGCCACAGGCGTCTTGCCGATCTGCCTGAACGACGCTACGAAAATAATTCCTTTCATGAATAGCGGTTACAAGAAATACGAGGCGCTCATAAGGCTCGGCGTAAGGACAGACACCATGGACGTTACGGGAAAGATACTTTCCGAAGCGCCGGCTCCATCCATAGATAAATTAGCGCTTCAAGGTGTATTTTCTAAATTTATAGGTAAAATTAATCAGATTCCTCCAATGTTTTCGGCATTGAAGAAGGGCGGGGTAAGGCTCTACGACTATGCGCGAAAGGGGGTCGAAGTTGAAAGGGCTCCGAGAAGTGTAACGATAAAGGAAATTGAGCTCCTGGATTTAAATCCACCCTTTATCAGGATTATGGTAAAATGCTCCCGCGGGACGTACGTGCGGGTGCTGGCATCCGATATAGCCGACGCGCTCGGATGCGGCGGGCATCTTGCGGAGCTGAGAAGGGTGGAAAGCGACGGCTTCGGGCTCGAGCGCGCCGTGACTATAGACGATATAACGAAAGGGTTCGTCAGGCTTATGTCGCTCGAGGAGGCGCTGTCGCACATGGCGCGGGTCGATGCGGAGCACGGGCTTGCGGGCGAGATAAGAGAAGGTAAGCAGGTTCGAAAGACAAGTTTGAAAAACATAGTCATCCCCGATTTCGAGACAGGTGACAAAGTTGGCGTGTATGAAGACGGAAAGCTTGTTTCCGTAACAGAAGCGCTCATGGATGCGTCGGCATTAGACGACGCCGGAGAAGGCGAAGTCGTGCTCAGGCTGCTCCGGGTCCTCAATTGAAACGGCGGGTGTTTTTATATATCTTAGCGAGGAGGGCATTGAATGCCTATAGATAAGGAAGAGAAATCACAGATTATAAGCGAATACGCTCATCATCCGAAAGACGTCGGCTCGTCCGAGGTTCAGGTGGCCATTCTTACGCGCCGCATAAAGGACCTTTCGGTTCACGCTGAAAAGGCCCCGAAGGATTTTCATTCGAGGCGTGGGCTCGTATCGCTCGTTGCGAAGAGAAGAAGGCTTCTCAACTACATCAGAAAACACAACCCGGAAAGCTATCCGGAACTCATACAGAAACTCGGACTGAGAAAGTAGGGTTTAAGGAGGTTTAGTTTTGAGCAATCAACCAAAGAAAGTCGAAACCCGGATCTTCGGGAAACGATACGAGCTCGATACGGGCTCACTGGCGCGTCAGGCCAGCGGTGCGGTATTCGCGCGTAATGAAGATACGGCTGTCCTGGCCACCGTAGTCGCGGTGGGCGATAAGACGGAAGGAGAGGATTTTCTCCCGCTTACGATAAATTACCAGGAAAGGCCCTCGGCGGCCGGAAAAATTCCGGGCGGATACTTCAAGCGCGAAGGCAGGCCGAACGAAAAGGAAGTTCTCACTTCGAGGCTTATAGACAGGCCGATAAGGCCGCTCATCCCTGGCGATTTCACATACCAGACCCAGATCATCGTCACCGTATTTTCGGCCGACGCCGACCACGATCCGGACGTATTGTCGATTACCGCTGCTTCTGCCGCGCTGATGGTTTCGGACGTACCGTTCGCCGGTCCGCTCGCAGCTGTCAGGGTCGGAAGGGTTGGCGGGAGTTTCATCTGCAACCCGACCAAGAAAGAGCTCGCCGAGAGCGATATGAATATCGTAGTCGCGGGCACGAAGGACGCGATAGTCATGGTCGAGGGCGGGGCGAACGAGATACCGGAAGCTGAAATCGTGGACGCGCTCATGTTCGCGCACGAAAGCATCCAGGAGTTCGTAAAGCTGCAGGAAGATCTTATCTCCGGGCTCGAGATAGAGAAGAGGAAGAGCGAGCCTGTGCCGGAGAACCCGCTCGAAGCAGAGATACTGTCATTTGCGGGGCAGAGGCTGAAGGAAACCTTCATGTCCGCCTCCAAGGCCGAAAGGCGCGAGCGCATAAAGAGCATAAAGAACGAAACCGAAGAGCACATAGTATCCCTCCATCCCGAGGACGAGGAAATCAAATTCTCGAAGCCTTTCGAAAAGGTGCTCAAGAATTTGGTCAGAGACCTCATAGTAAAGGACAAGATAAGGCTCGACGGCAGGGGATACACCGACGTCAGGAATATCTACGGGCAGGTGGGATTTCTTCCACGCGCCCACGGCTCCGCGCTCTTCACGAGGGGCGAGACGCAGGCCGCCGTCACGGCGACGCTCGGAACGAGCTACGACGAGCAGAGGATAGACTCCCTCGAAGGCGACATCACGAAAACATTCATGCTCCATTATAACTTCCCTCCCTACAGCGTCGGCGAAGTCGGGCACAGGCTCGGGCCGGGCAGAAGGGAAATAGGGCACGGCGCGCTCGCCGAAAGGGCGATGCTGCCGGTGCTTCCGCCGAAGGATAAATTCCCGTACACGGTTAGAGTCGTTTCCGACGTTCTGGAATCGAACGGCTCGTCTTCCATGGCGACGGTATGCGGCGCGGCGCTCTCTCTAATGGACGCGGGCGTGCCGATAAGCGCGCCTGTCGGCGGCATAGCGATGGGTCTCATTAAAGAGGAAGACAACTTCGTCATACTGACGGACATACTCGGCGACGAAGACCACCTGGGCGATATGGACTTTAAAGTCGCAGGGACAAAGGCCGGCGTCACCGCGCTCCAGATGGATATTAAAGTTATCGGCGTCACGAGGGACATCCTCTCGACGGCGCTCGATCACGCGAAGAACGCTAGGATGGTCGTCCTCGACAAGATGTCGCAGATAATCGATCAGCCGAGGGGCGACATATCGCCGTTCGCGCCGAGGATTATCTCCATACAGATAAATCCGGAAAAGATAAAGGACGTCATAGGCTCCGGCGGCAAGACTATAAAGAAGATAGTCGAGGTCACCGGCGCACAGATAGACATCGACGATACCGGCAGGGTCAGCATCGCTTCCCCCGACAGGGATGCTTGCGACAAGGCCGTCAGGATCGTTCAGGGAATAGTCGAGGAGATAGAGGTCGGAAAGATTTACAGAGGGACCGTGAAACGTATACTCGATTTCGGCGCTATCGTCGAGCTCGGCTATGGAAAGGACGGGCTCGTTCACATTTCCGAGCTTGCACCTACCAGGGTTAACAGCGTGACCGACGTCATCCAAGAAAAGGACGAGATACTCGTAAAGTGCATCAGCAGGGAAAACGACGGCAAGATCAGGCTCAGCCGGAAGCAGGCCCTTAACGAGAACATAGAGAATTACACCAACAACGCAATCTAGATTTGTCTCGGGACCGGCGGGCCTAACGGTTCTCCGGTCTTAAGTTCCCTTCCACGAAGACCCCAGGTGAAAGAAAAGAAACCGAGACTGCTCGTCATACTAGGCCCCACGGCGTCCGGCAAGAGCCGGCTGGCGATGGAAATCGCGGGGGCCTTGGGCGGTGAGATAGTAAGCTCGGATTCCCTCCAGGTATATAAGCACCTCGACATAGGCACGGCGAAGCCCTCCCTCGAAGAAAGGGCCGCGGTTCCTCATCATCTTGTCGATATTCTCGACCCGGACCGGGACTTTAACGCCGGGACGTTCAGGGAGGAAGCATCGCGGGTGATAGAATCGCTCGCCGCGGCCGGGAAGAACATCATCCTCGCCGGCGGGACGTACCTCTACGTTAAAGCCCTTCTCTCCGGCCTTATCGAGGACCTCCCCGCCGACCGCGCTATAAGGACCGCTCTCAGGAAGGAGAGGGCGGAGCACGGAATGGCGCCCCTCTACGAGAGGCTCCTCTCCGTCGACCCCGAATCGGCTTCGAGGATTCATCCGAACGATTATGTCAGGACAGAGCGCGCGCTCGAAGTCTACGAACTCACCGGGCAGAGGATGTCCCTTTTTCTCTCCCTTCACGAGTTCGCCGTCCGCGATTACGAATATCTCAAGATCGGCATACACGTAGAAAGGGAAGAGCTCAGGGACAGGATAGACGAAAGGGTGAACGGGATGATGTCGGCGGGTTTCGTGGATGAAGTGCGCGGTCTCCGCAACATGGGCTACGGGCCGGAGCTGAAACCGATGCAGTCCATCGGGTACAAGGAAATAAACGCATATCTCGACGGGCATCTCGGTCTTGAAAGGGCCGTCGAGCTGATAAAGCGCGACACGAAGCGTTTCGCCAAGCGCCAGAGGACATGGCTCAGGGCCGATAAGGAAATTCTCTGGTTCGGGATTCCGGGGGATATGGGAAAGATCATGAAAACGGCGGAGAGGTTCTTCGGGGGCGAATGAGCTTCCGTCCGCGCGTCACTCGTATTTCTTCAGCTCCTCATCGACCTTTTTTAAATACTCATCTTCGGATTCTTTTTCAGGTGCCGCGGCGATAAATTCGGCTTCGTCTTCGGGCCGCTTCGATTTATGAAGGAAGAGCGCGATCCCGACCGCGCCTAAAGCCACCGCCACCCCGGGCATTATCCAGAGGAGCCAGTTTATCCCCTTCGTTGGTGGTGAGGACAGTATGGAATCGCCGTAGCGTTTGACGAAATAGTCGAGCACTTCCTGGTTGGTCTTTCCTTCTTCGAGCTGCTTTCTGATTATCATCCTCATGTCGTTCGCGAGGTTGGAGTTCGATTCGGCGACGCTCTGCCCCTGGCACACGGGGCACATGAGGTGGTAGGCGATCTCGTTCACCCTGTCGTCGATACTCTTCTCCGCTGCAAATGCCGGAGCGGAAAAGAGTATGAGAGCCAGTAGGGCCGTCATCACAAAGCCGGTATATTTTTTCGTGCCGAATAAAGTCATCTTATCGCTCTCCGCCCGGGCGCTATGAAGTCTGCTCCTCGGGTTTCATCGCCCTCTCGAGGTAATAATCGATTATATCCCTCGTGAGGGGGCCGTTGTACTTGTCCCTGATCTTTCCGGTTTCATCTATGAAATATGTTTCGGGCACGCCCCCTATGCCGAAATTGACCTGTATCTCTTCTTCGGGGTCGATGCCGTGGGGATATTCGCCGCCGAATTTTTTCATATAAGCCATGGCGTTCTCATTGTCGTCCCAGACGTTCACGCCCAGAAAGACGACGTTCATGTCCTTATACTTCTGCCACGCCTCTTCGAGCGCCGGGGCCTCCTGGCGGCAGGGGGTGCACCAGGACGCCCAGAAGTTGAGAAGGACCGTCTTTCCCTTGAGCTCTTCGGAGGTAATTCTCTTTCCGTCGTAGAGCTTTATCGTGAAGCCGGGGGCTTCCTTGCCGATGAGGGGGGAGGTCTTCGTCAGGTCTCTGTCGCCGAAAAGGGCGTATCCCAGCACCGCAAGGATTAAAATTATGACAGCCAGCACGCCGAATTTGATGATACTATTAACTATATTCATCTCGCCTGCTTTTCAGGGGGATGCAGGATATTATAGCCAATCCTGTGAATTTGCATATTCTACAGGATATTATGGCGGGTTTATCCCCCGTGGGGGCGTTTCTTTCATGGCCGGGCGAAATCCGGGGGGCATTGTGCTATAATAGAATCTGAAGGGTTATGGGTTTTTCCCCGGCAGTATACACATATGAACAGCGACTACGATAATGTCAGGAACGGCAGCATGAGGTTTCATGACGAAGAGGTGGAGCGTTACAGGGCGCTTCTCGATTACGGTATTCTCGACACCATACCGGAAGAGGCCTTCGACGAGATATCCCGTCTCGCCTCATACGTGTGCAAAACCCCCATATCTCTCATCACCTTCGTGGACGAGAGCCGGGAGTGGTTCAAGTCCGCGACGGGTTTCGAAACGGACATCACGGAAGTCCCGAGGGACGGATCCTTCGGCACATACGTGATCAATAACGCAGGGGATTTCCTGTCGATCTCGAATCCGCTCGAAGACGACAGGACGAGACACAACCCGCTTCTCAACCGGCTGAAGGACATAAATTTCATAGCCGGGGTTCCGCTTGCAGACGACGCGGGTCATAAGCTGGGATCACTCTGCGTAATGGGGTTCATACCGAAACAGCTGAGCTCGGAGCAGATATCGCTCCTCCATACCATAGCCAGGAAGGTTGTCCTTCAGCTCGAGAAGAGAAAATACGTGGCCGAGAAGAGGGAGAGGCAGGTATCGGAGCTCAGGGTCGCGCCGCCGGCCGGCGATCTGGAGAACAATGGGGTAGTGAAGGAGAGCGTCCGCAGTCCCTTCGCTTCGGCTTTAGACAGCGCGGCTTCGGAAACACCGGACGAGCAGCTGCATTCCCGCCCGGAGGCGGACGAAGAGAGCCCCGCCGCTATACGCAACGAGATAAGGGACCGTATCGGCGACCTCGAAGTCCAGAACAGAAAGCTCCTTATCCTCTGCGAGATGGACGAGCTCCTTCAGGCGTCGAGGACTGAAGAAGAGGTCTATACCATCATAGCCCATTATTCGAAGCTTCTTTTCCCGGAAGGCTCGGGCGGGCTTTACGTTTTCAACGACATACTGACGATACTGGAATGCGTTTCGAGCTGGGGCGAGATCAACAGCCACCGCGAGTTTCTCCCGGATAAGTGCTGGGCGCTCAGGCTTGCGCGAGTGCACATGTCGGGCAGCCCGAGCAGGGAGCTCTACTGCCAGCACCTTAACCACTCGGAAGCCGTGAACTACTTCTGCGCGCCGCTCGTGGCCCGTGGCAAGACGCTTGGCCTCCTTTACCTTCAGCAGGCAGGCACTATAGCGAACGAGGCCGACATCAATGCCCAGAATACCTACCATCACATAGTCGCGACGGCGGCCAAGCTCTCGGCGCTTTCGCTGGCCAACATCAAGCATCACGAGACCCTCAAGAACTACGCGATCTACGACTCGCTCACCGGTCTTTTCAACAGGCGCTACATGGAGGAAACCCTCAAGCGCGAGATAAGCAGGGTGACGCGTAACAAGGAGCCGCTCGGGCTGATAATGGTCGACATCGATCACTTCAAACAGTTCAACGACGCCTACGGACACACCGCCGGCGACATGCTGCTGAAAAGCATAGGCGATTTCTTCAGGGACAGCATCAGGCGTGAGGACATAGCCTGCCGTTACGGGGGCGAGGAATTCGTTCTTATTCTGCCGGGCTCGTCACTCGAAAACACCTTCCGGAGGGCCGAACAGATTCACGACGACATAAAGCGCGTCCGCGTAAGACACAGGGGCGGGTTCATAAGCTCTGTCGAGGTGTCTATGGGGGTCGTGGTCTTTTCGGAACACGGCAATTCCGCCGAGCATCTTCTCGAATCGGCGGACAAGGCCCTCTACAAGGCGAAATCTCAAGGCCGGAACAGGATAGTCGTAGCCTGACAGCCGAATCCGGCTATCAGGCCACATGTTCTTTTTGCGGCCCGCTCAGTTGGCCGAAGCCGGGGCTGCCTTAAAGCTCTTGAGATTCTCGACGCTCTCGAAATAATATACGCCGCCTTCCGGGGTCGCGCCTATAACAGCCACGGCCTTATCCACCTGCTGACCGCTTACAGGATCAACCGCAACCCTGCTCTCCGCGCTCGCTTTGAGGCGCGCTTCGCACATCTCGCAGCAGCCGTAGTAGGTCTTGTTCTCGACGACGACCGGTATCTGCTCCTTCGGGAAGAGGTGGTCTGTCATCATGCATACGTATTTCGACTCGACCTGTACAACCGCGGGCGAGCTGCTGTCGGCCCTCGATTCCGCGAGCTGAAATCCAAATACCGCAGCCATGCAAAGGCCGGCGAAGGCGAGCGCCTTTGCCTTTAATGTTAATGTTCCAGTGTTCATATCGATTCCTCCTTGGCGTTGAATTCAGAATAAGATTATAAATGACATTTCTTTCGTTAAAAGTGTAAATTCCGTCGAAGCCGGTTCTAATGCCTGTGTTCCTCCGTCCCTTCCTTCATTATATCGTACGACTCTTCGGTCATACCGGGCAGCTTTTGCACGAAAGAAGCGATTGCCCACATCTCGTCGTCGGTGTGGGTCGAGCCGAACTCGGGCATCCCGGTCATCTTTAAGCCGTGCTTCACGACCCAGAAGGTCTCACGGGGCTCCAGGTCTCCGGCAATCTCGACAAGCGCCGGGGGAGGCGGGTTGAATCCCTTCGCCGGCTCCGTTCCCGGCGAGCCGTGGCACCCGGAGCACATATCGTCGTAGAGGGCGAAGCCCTTCTCGACAAGCGAAGGGTCGTCGAGGGGCGGCGTCCTTATCTCACTCGCGTGAAACTCGACGGACTTGCTCTTCGCCTCGTTAAGTATCCACTCGACGGGCTTCGTATGCGGCACCGTAGCCGCAACATTATAACGGCCCGAGTAAACGTAAAGAAACAGCCCGCCGATAAGAACGATTAGTAGAAATAAGGCTCTCATTATTTCCCCTCCTTATAAATTGTATCACTTTTGATTGAAACTGGCTCGCATCAATAAAACTTTCGATTTTGATGTATTCGTCTCCGAATTCCTCGAGCGCCTCACGCTCTTTTTACTTTTAACAATCTCGCATTGATTGCTACTATTATTGTGCTCAGCGACATGAATACGGCCCCCAGAGCGGGGCCCAAAAGTATATTCGGGTAGAGGACGCCGGCCGCGAGCGGGATAGCGACAACGTTATATCCTGTCGCCCATAAAAGGTTTTCGACCATCTTTCTATAGGTTGCTCTCGAAAGACCGAGAATAGCGACTGCGTCGAGCGGGTTACTTCTCACGAGTATTATGTCCGCGGTCTCTACGGCTACATCCGTGCCTGTCCCGATCGCAATGCCAACATCGGCCTGAGCCAGTGCCGGAGCGTCGTTGACGCCGTCTCCCGTCATGGCGACGATCAATCCCCTTGACTGGACTTCCTTTATTTTTGCCGATTTTTCGTCGGGCAGCACCTCGGCAAAATACTCATCGAGTCCTATTTCTTCCGATACCCACTTTGCAACCTGTTGGTTATCGCCCGTTAGCATCATGCACTTTATTCCCATATCCTTGAGTCTTGAAATTGCCTCTTTTGACTCGGGTCTCACAATATCCGCCAGCGCCAGTGCTCCTTTTAACCCTCCGTCAATCAAGACGAATACGACGGTTTTTCCCTGGGACGAGAGTTCCCGGATTCTTTCGTCATCCATTCTTATATTTTGTTCTTTCAAATATCCCGGGCTTACAACTCTAATGTTTCTGCCGTTTACGTTCCCTTCCGCGCCTTTTCCTGTAATAGCCCTGAAATTTTGAACGGGAAAAGTTTCCTTGGCCGAAGAGACGATCCCTTTAGCGATTGGATGCTCGGAATGGGCTTCAACCGATGCGGCATATTTAAGGAGTTCTTCTATATCTATGTCCCGGTCGAATATTATCGTATCCGTTACGCCGAATTTGCCTTCGGTCAGCGTCCCCGTTTTGTCGAAAATGATCGCCTGGATATTTCTCGCTTTTTCAAAAGCCGCCCTGTCCCGAATCAGTAAGCCGTTGCCGGCGGAAAGAGCAGTAGACACCGCAACAACCAATGGAACGGCCAGCCCCAACGCGTGTGGACAGGCTATGACCATCACGGTTACGGTCCTCTCAAGCGCGAAAGCGAAATCCTTCTGCACTATAACCAGCCATACAAATATCGTTATTGCGCCGCCCCCCAGCGCTACGATTGTCAGCCATACGGCAGCTCTGTTCGCCAAATCCTGGGTCTTCGATTTGCTCTCCCGGGCTTGCCTGACAAGCTCGATTACCTGCGCAAGGTAGGAATCCTTCCCCGTTTTCCTGACGTCCACGGTGATTGAGCCTTCGCCGTTTACCGAGCCGCCTATTACCGTTGCACCATGTATTTTGGATACCGGAACGGATTCTCCCGTCAGCATGGACTCGTTAACCGAGCTCTCTCCTTCAATGACCTCACCGTCCGCCGGGATTTTCTCACCCGGTTTAACAAGCACTTTATCCCCCGAGCTAAGCTCGTTTAGCGGGACGTCGATAACGCTTCCGTCGGGCATGACTTTATGAGCGTCGGACGGCATCAGCCTTACGAGCTCCTCGAGCGCTTTCGATGCACCCATAATCGATTTCATCTCGATCCAGTGGCCGAGGAGCATGATGTCGATCAGCGTTGCGAGCTCCCAGAAGAGTATGTTCCCGCTCAGGCCGAATACTACTGCACTGCTATAGAAATAAGCCGTGCTTATCGCGATGGAAATAAGTGTCATCATTCCCGGCTTGCGAGATTTGATCTCACCTATAATTCCTCTTAGAAACGGGTAACCGCCGTAGAAGTAAATTACGGAAGAGAGTCCGAACAGGACGTATTGGTCGCCGAAAAACCTTATGGATTCCCCGAGACCCAGGAAATGCTGAATCATAGGGGAAAGAATTAATATGGGAACTGTAATGATCAGCGATAACCAGAACCGCTTTCGAAAATCCGCAACCATATGAGCGTGGTGGTCATGATGTGCATTGTTACGCATATCGGTAGTTCGAGAGTGTTCTTTCATCGTCAATCCTCCCTTGTCAAACCCCTGATAGGGTGTTGGAACGTTGTCGAAGTGTCCATTCGTGAAGTCGGGAACAGGATATTGGCCGCCGTGACGTCATTGTTTTATGCTCTTCTCTCTGCGAGCCGGTCGAGAATTGCCCCATTATATTTGTCCTTCTGTTACTATCCCCATATAATAACCCTGTCTTGGGACCTCCCCGGGTAGCTGAGGTGGGAAGACGCTCGTACCCGGGGAGTGCTCCCCTTACTGAGGCTCTGGAGACTTCTGCTCCTGCATTTCCCTAGCCATTTTTTCATGCTCTGCCGCCATCGCCTTATACTGATCGACGGATTCGCTGGATTCTCTCGACAGCTTGGCGCAATGCTGGGGCATGCCGCTCATCGGTTTACTTCTCTTCTGATAAGCTTTGCCCATTGACTCGTGCAGAGCCGTCTTCTTTTCCATCGTGACCGCCTGTTCTTCGTAGTACTCGGCGATCTTCAGATGGTCTTCGGGCGTGTCCGCTGTTTCGATGAGCACGCTAATGTCCACTTCCTCCTGTGCGCTCGTCGGAATTCCTCTATAGAGAGAAAAAACCAGCATAGTCACTGCGAAAGCGGCCAAAAGTAGCATCGACTTCTTCATGTGTATCACCTCCTTTTTTTATGACATGTTTTATTTTCTGCTGATCCTTTAATTGCATTTTTTAAGTTCTCAGCCCTCATGACCGGTTCGCTCGTCAGGCTTTCTCGGCAGACTGCCTCCTTTCCACTGCGCATATATGACGGGTATGATCAAAAGGGTCAGTATGGTCGAGGTAAAGAGACCGCCTACCATCGGGGCGGCGATCCTTTTGACCATGTCCGCACCCGTGCCCATGCTCCACATGAGCGGCATGAGGCCGAACACCGTCGTGGCGACCGTCATTATCTTGGGCCTCACCCTCTGGACGGCGCCTTCCATTATCGCGTCGTCGAGGTCTTCCTCCGTTTTCATCTCGCCGTTTCTGACCCTTCTTTCGTATGCCTCGTCGAGGTACATGATCATGACTATGCCAGTCCCGGCCGCGAGGCCCGCGAGCGCGATAATGCCCACCCACACCGCTATGCTCATGTTATATCCGAGGAGATAGAGTGCCCACACGCTCCCGATGAGTGAGAAGGGGACGGTGAACAGCACTATCAGCGATTCCGTCACAGAGCTGAAGTTCATGTAGAGGAGAAGGAATATTATGAATATAGTCAGCGGCAGAATATAGGACAGCCTCTCCTTCACGCGCTGGAGATATTCATACTGCCCGGCCCATTCGAGGTAGTAGCCCGCGGGGAGCTCGACCTTTTCGCCGATAATTTTTTTCGCGTCGTTAACGTAGCCCTCATAGTCCTTCCCCTCGACATCGATGAATACATAGCCGACCTTCTGCCCGTCTTCGTTCCTGATCTCGGAGGGGCCGGAGCTGAAGTTTATGTCGGCGAGGAGCGTGACGGGCACCTGGGCGCCGGAAGGGGTGTCGACGAGGACCCTTTCCAGCTTTTCGGGGTCCGTCCTGAAGTCTCTCTGGTACCTGACGTTAACAGGGTATCTCTCCTGCCCCTCGACCGTCTGGGAGATGTTCTTCCCGCCTATGGCCGTTTCTATCACATCCCCGACGTCGCCGACCGTAAGCCCGTACCGGGCCGCCTTCTCCCTGCTTATGTCAAAGTCGAGGAAATAACCGCCTGTTATTCTCTCGGCGAAGACGCTCCTCGTCCCGGGCGTTCCGGACAGGGCGTTCTCGATTTCGATACCGATTTTTTCTATCGTCTTGAGATCCGGCCCGAACACTTTTATCCCGAGATTGCTCCTGAAGCCGGAAGTGAGCATTTCCGTCCTCGTCTGGATCGGCATCCAGAATATGTTCGCCATGCCGGGGAACTTCACGGCTTCGTTCATTTCGGCGATCAGCCTGTCCCACGTCATGCCGTCCCGCCATTCGGATTCGGGCTTTAAAGTGACGACCGTCTCCACCATGCTGAGCGGCGCGGGGTCGGTCGGAGATTCCGAGCGGCCGATCTTCCCGAAGACCCTTTCGACCTCGGGGAACTGCATCAGCATCCTGTCCTGCATCTGGAGCACTCGCGATGCCTCGGTTATAGACATCCCAGGCACGGCGGTGGGCATGTAGAGAATCGTCCCCTCGTTTAAGGGCGGCATGAACTCCGAGCCGAGCTTTAAAAACGGCACGATCGTCAGCAGGAAAAGCACTATCGACGTTATAAGCACCGTCGGCTTATATCGGAGGACGAATTTCACGACAGGGTTGTAAAGCCTTATGAAGAACCTGCTTATGGGGTTCTCCTCCTCGGGCTTTATCCTCCCCGTGACGAGCAGCGCTATGAGGGCCGGGGTTATCGTTATCGCGAGGAGAGACGAGAAGAACATGAGAAAGGTCTTCGTGAAGGCGAGCGGCTTAAAGAGCCTCCCCTCCTGATATTCGAGCGTGAAAACGGGAAGGAACGAAACCGTGATTATAAGGAGGGAGAAAAAGACGGGCCTTCCGACCTCTTTCATACCCTCCATGACAGCCTGAAACCTGTCGCCCCTCTCGCCGTCCTCCTGCCATTTTTCGAGCTTCTTGTGGACGTTCTCTATCAGCACGATCGAGGCGTCCACCATCTCGCCTATGGCGATGGCTATACCGCCGAGCGACATTATATTCGCGTTAAGCCCCATGTAGTACATCGGGATAAAAGCCATTAAAACGCCTACCGGTATCGAGATTATGGGAATCACGGCGCTCCGCCAGTGAAGGAGGAAAACGATTATGACGAGGCTCACGATTATCATTTCCTCGATGAGCGTTCCGCGAAGCGTCTCTATCGCCCTCTCGATAAGATTCGATCTGTCGTAGGTCGTTACGATCTCGACACCTTCGGGCAGGGAAGGTTCTACGTCCTCTATCTTCTGCTTGACCCTCTCTATGACGTCGAGCGCGTTCTCGCCGTAACGCATCACGACTATCCCGCCGACCGTCTCGCCCTTGCCGTCGAGCTCGGCGACGCCCCTTCTCATGTCGGGGCCGAGGTTAACGGTTGCGACGTCCCTCACCAGCACAGGCGTCCCGTTCCCGTTCGTGCCGATGGATATGTTTTCTATGTCCTCCGTCGATTCAATGTACCCCATTCCCCTGACGAAGTACTCCGTCGAGGCGAGCTCGACGACCCTCCCGCCGACATCATTGTTGCTCTTTCTCACAGCTTCTATGACGTCGTTTATCGGTATGCCGTACGCCAGGAGCTTGTTCGGGTCTATCTCGATCTGGTACTGCTTTACGAACCCGCCGACGCTCGCGACCTCGGCCACGCCGGGGACGGATTCGAGCCAGTAGCGGAGATACCAGTCCTGGAGCGTCCTCAACTCCGACAAGTCCCTCGTTCCGGTCTCGTCAGTGAGCGCGTACTGAAATACCCAGCCCACGCCCGTCGCGTCGGGCCCGAGCGTCGGGATCACTCCCTCCGGGAGCTTCCCGGCTACTTCATTCAGATATTCGAGCACCCTGCTACGCGCCCAGTAAATGTCCGTCCCGTCCTTAAAGATTATGTAGACGAGGGACGTCCCGAACATCGACTGCCCCCTGACTGCGCTCACACCCGGCGCGGCAATCATGCTGGTGACGATGGGATACGTTATCTGGTCCTCGATGATGTCGGGGCTCCGCCCGTCCCAGTCGGTGTAGACGATCACCTGGACGTCCGAGAGGTCGGGTATAGCGTCGAGCGGGGTATTCTTCATCGCCCAGTAGCCCCAGACGGCCATGAAGGCGACTATAGTAATCGTGATGAACCTGTTCTTCGCCGAGTATTCTATTATCTTGTCTATCATCGCTGTCTCTGTGCCTCACCGCGCCGATCAGTGGCTGTGGCCGGCGCCGTCCTCCTGCCATGACGCCACCGCGTCCTGTATCCTGCTCTCGGAATCTATGAGAAAACGCGCGCCGCTGACGACGAGCTCGCCTTCGTTAAGGCCGCCCAGGACTTCGTAGTATCCGCCGGCCTTCGAGCCGAGCTTCACCCCTCTCACCTCCATCCCGCCGCCTCCCTTGCTGACGAAGACGACGTCGCTCGTTCCCGTCCTGAGGACGGCCGAGTCGGGCACTGCCAGCCTCTCGCCTACGGGCACGTCCATGACGACGTCGGCGTACATCTCGGGAAGGAGGGCAAGGTCCGTGTTGGGGAATTCAAGGCGCGCTTTTGCCGTCCGCGTTTTCATATCGAGGTGCGGGGATATGAACGTCACCTTCCCTCTGAATTCCCGGCCGGGGAGGGCGGCGAGCGTCATCGTCGCCTCGTCGCCGATTTTCACGAGGGGTATCTCGTTCTCGTATACGTCCGCCTCGACCCAGACGGTCGAATGGTCGGCTATCGTGTAGAGAACCGTTCCGGGCTCGACGTACGTGTTCGGGAAGACGTTCTTTTCGAGGACGTGGCCGGAGACGGGCGAATATATGACGAGACTGTCTCTCACCTTTCCCGTTCTCGCGAGCTCGTCTATCTGCCCCTGCGAAATATCCCACAGCCTGAGCCTCCTCTCCGCCGCTTTTAAAAGCGTGTCGGAGCTGCTTGATATTTCGGCGTATCCGCTCCCGGAAAGCGCCTCCTTCGAGCGAAGCGCGATCAAATACTCTTCCTGCGTCGAGACGAGCTCGGGGCTGTATATCGAAAAGAGCGGCTGGCCCTTGTGGACGTGCTCGAACGTGTAATTAACGTAGAGGTTGTCGACCCAGCCGCTGAACCTCGTGTGCACGCGCTC
Source organism: uncultured Spirochaetia bacterium (assembly GCA_964586675.1). Classification (GTDB taxonomy): domain Bacteria; phylum Desulfobacterota_D; class UBA1144; order Nemesobacterales; family UBA2774; genus JADLGH01. The sequence goes on from CAZPHQ010000017.1 coordinate 34,375, forward strand.
GACCTTCGTTTCGTCAAGCACCACAACGCCGACCGTTCGTACCGTCCGGTCGAGCGGGCGCATCGTCACGGGCACGGTCTTCACTCCTATGAGCTGCTGCCTCTCGGGGCTGACGGTGAACTCCGTCTTCGGCTTGGCGTCGCTTTCGGCCGGAGATGGCCGCGGCTCTGTGACGTGCCCGCTATGGTCTTCACCCTCTGGCATCCGGGTCTCCTGCGGAGCATCGTGCCGCTCCTGGCCGGTGTCCTTCATCACGGGCGTCAGGTCCATTCCGCATATCGGGCACGAGCCCGGGTCCTTCATCTTCACGGATGGATGCATCGGGCAGGTCCAGTAATCTATTTCCCCCTCGGCAGTCAGCACGGGCTTTAATGTATGCTCGTGGCCCTTTTGAAAGAACGGGATTCCCCTGAGCCCGGGGACGGCATGTCCGTATCTGTATAACCCGTAAGCTATTACCGCGAGAATAATCAGCACCGCGAATACGGTAGTGTTGTTTCGTTTCTTCATCTCTCTTCTCCTCCGGCGGCCGCATCGGCGATCTCTACACCGGTATACTCCTCTATTCTCGCCAGGGCCTTCAGGTATTCGGCGAGGTTCCTTTCGTATTCGAGCTCGAAGCTGAATACAGTCATCAGGCTGTCGAGAAGCGCAGAGAAATCGACGGAGCCAGTCTGGTAAGCCGAGGTCGCCGATTCGAGCGCCAGCCTCGATTGAGGGATTATCCCCTTCTCATAAAGGTCCATCAGCTTTTCCGACGTCCTCGCGGTGAGGTAGCTCTCCTTCACAGAGAACCGGACTTCCCGGTTCGTGTTTCTGTATTCCTCTTCCGCGCCCTTGAGATTAAGCGCAGCCTCTTCCACGCCGAGGCTCTGCTTTCGCCAGAAGTAGAGCGGCACCTTGAGCCCGAGCGACACCTGCCAAACGCCGTCTATTCCCTTGCCGTCCATTCCTCCCATAACCCCCGGCGAGAGGCCGACGACGAAGTCGGGGTAGAGCTCTTTTCTGGCGAGTGCGAGGGATTCCTGCCCCGAGCTTACCAGGCTCTCTTTCATGGCGAGGGCCGGTGAGTTTTTTTCGGCCAGAACGCCCGCTTCCTCGGTCGAGAAGGGGAGGGGCACCTTTACAGGCTCCTCCGGTCTCCCGAGCGGCGCGGCGGTCGGTCGGCCCATGATTGAATTTATCCTCGCCTCGATTATCTCTCTTCTCAATTCGAGCACCTCGATCTGCTCCAGAAATTTCGACGTCTCGACGCCGGCAGTGATCATATCCTGCTGGGCGGCCTTTCCGACCTCGTACCTGATCTTCGCGATTTCGGTGAATTTTTCGAGGAGCGACTTATTCTTTTGCGTGATCTTGATCGCCTTGAGAGCGAGCTGCCAGTCGTAATAAGCCGACTTGAGATCGGCGGCAACCTTCCTCTCGCTCGCCCGGTACGACTTCCCTTCAGCGTCGGCGTCTATAGAAGCTATCTTTTCCTTGAGCGAGAGCTTTCCCGGAAACGGTATCTCCTGAGAGATCGAAAATCTCAGCATGCTGTTCGGGTTTTCTTCGAGGGTGATGTTGTCGAACGTGACGTTCTGCCAGTCGACGCCTATCATCGGGTCGGGCAGGGTGCCCTCCTGCTTAGGGCGCTTCTGCGACGCCTCCCACCTCGCCCGCGCCGCCCTCAGCTCCGGGTTATTTTCGAGCGCCTCCGCGACGAGCGAGTCGAGCGTGACGACTTCGCCGGCATAGGCGGCGCCCGCATATCCCAGTAAAAGTGCGAGGACGCATAATATATTCTTCATGTTTTCACCTCCCTGTTAGAGGTCGAATGAATCATCTGTAACTGTGTGGCTTAAAGATTCGAAAAGACGCAGGTTCCCGTTGCCGCTATAAAGACGCGGAACGGCCACCGGTTTTCAGGATGGAACTATAGAAGAAGTGAGGAATTAGAGATTTCGAGCCCGGGAGGCGAATGCTCCTTCGAGGCGACGTCTCTTATCTTAACTATGAGGGCCGGAGTGGGATCGAGCATCCGCACCGGTATCGTGAATACGAGGGTTCTCGCCACGGCATTCTGGTCGAGCGAAGCGTTTAGCAGGCTCTCGAAACAGCAGGACGACGCCGATTCATGGGATTCCTGTGAAACAGATGCTTCCGTCTCCGGCGCGCCTTCCTCGGATTCCTGTGCCATGCCGTGGCAGCCCAGGTGTTTGGACTGCGGAGCTGCCGGGGCTTCCACAGGCGATGCGAACGCATCCGGCCTGAATCCGCTGTAGCAGAAAAGGACTAACAATATAAGTGAGAGGCTCAGGTATCTCTTCATCGCTTCTGGTTATAAAATACAACTTAAAAGCCCGAAGTCAACGGTGTTGAAATCCGCGGCGTCCGGGGGTGCCGAATGTTCAGTTCCATTCGCACAGGCCTTGAGACAAGGCGCCAGGCGTCGGTTAATCTAGTTAAAGCCAAATATTACTGCATCCGGGAGGCTACGAAATGGAATATACAAAGATAAGCGGCACAGGGATCGAATCTTCGAGGATAGGGCTCGGGAGCTGGGCGATAGGCGGGTGGCTCTGGGGAGGGAGCGAGGAGAGGGAATCGGTCGATACGATAATCGCGGCGCTCGAAAAGGGGATAACACTCATAGATACTGCGCCGGTTTACGGCTCCGGGCGATCGGAGGAAATAGTCGGGATAGCAATGTCTGAGTATGGAAGCCGTGACAAAATAGTTCTGGCGACTAAGGCCGGCCTCGACTGGACCTCCGGCAGGGTATACAGGAATTCGACACGGGACCGCATCATGAAGGAGGCCGAGGACTCTCTCAAGCGCCTCCGGACGGATTACATAGACATCTACCAGGTACACTGGCCCGATTACGATACGCCGATAGAAGATACGGCGAAGGCGATGAATGAGCTCTTCGAAAATGGCGTCATAAGGGCGATAGGCGTAAGCAACTATTCCACGGAGCAGATGGACGTTTTCAGGAAGAACGCGCCGCTCCATACATCCCAGCCTCCTTATAATCTCTTCGAGCGAGGGATAGACGAAGACATCTTCCCATACTGCGGCGATAATAAAATTACGATGCTCCTTTACGGCGCGATATGCAGGGGGCTTCTCAGCGGAAGGATGAAGCCGGATACGAAATTCGAGGGCGACGATATCAGGAAGGCGGACCCCAAATTCAGGGAGCCGAGATTCGAACAATATCTCAAAGCCGTGAGCCTACTCGACGAGTACGCACAGAAGCACTACGGAAAGCGCGTGATACACCTGGCGGTCAGATGGGTGCTCGACACTGCCCCGGCGCACATAGCGCTATGGGGCGCAAGGCGGCCGTCGCAGCTCGATCCCTTGGACGGCATCATGGGCTGGTCGTTAAAAAAAGAGGACTTCGAGGCGATAGACAGGATCGTCGAAGAAGCCGTCACCGACCCGGTAGGGCCCGAGTTCATGGCCCCTCCCGAGCACAGGGCGGCGTGAAGCGGGTCAGGGCTTCCCGAGCGATTTTATCGTCCCGGGCGTGAGCTCGTCGAGACTATCCAATATAACGTCCGCGCTCCCAAACTGCTCCGCTGTCAGCCTCTTGTCGGGAATGGCTATGCAGTACATCCCTGCGCCCTTCGCCGATCTCAGGCCGTTTATCGAATCCTCAATCGCGACGCATTCGCCGGGCGCTGCGCCGAGCCTCTCCGCGGTATGTAAGTAAATGTCTGGATGAGGTTTCCCGTTCCCGACCGATTCCCCCGACACGACAATGAGAAAGTGATGGTGGAGCGAAAACATGTCGAGAACAAAGTTCACTACTCTTAGAGGAGAGCTCGACGCGACGGCCAGCCTGTAGCCTTCGTCTCCGAGCTGCTCCAGGAGAGGCACGAGGGCGGGGATCACTTCGAGCTCCTTCTCATAGATGGATGTGAGAATTGATATGCGCTCGTTTATCATCTCCTCGACTGTTTCTTCCAGGTTAAACGTATCGACGAGGAGCCTGCCTGAATCGCGCTGGTTGAGCCCGACTATCTTGTCCCTGTAGTCGGGGCTGTAGTCTATGCCTCTTCTCGCCAATAGTATCCTTTCGGTTTTTTCCCAGAGCGGCTCGCTGTCTATCATGACGCCGTCCATGTCGAATATCACTGTGCTTATCATAAGATGTTTGTCGGAACCCCTTTCAGAGAATAGCCGGAACCATGCCGTGAAATGAGACTACCCGGGGAATAGTCCGCGAGAAAGTGGCGGCATCATGATCGGGCATCCGCGCGAAGCGGATGCCCAAGGAAGAAGGTGTGAGAATTAATACGGCTTCGAGCTTCTTTAATCGCGGGCGTCGCTATGTTTAAACTCCCGCGCTTGTAGCCGCGCCCGCCGTTAGTCGAACGAGACGCCGAAATTCAGATAGCCGCCGCTCGAAGGCCCGTAATAAGACGGCCCGTAGTATACCGGAGGCGGGGAATATACAACCGGGGGCGGGGCGTACACTACCGGAGGCGGCGCATAGTATAAGAAGTTCCGCGGGCCGTACGCATAGGGGCGGTAATAACCTCCCCTGTAATGGTGATTCTTTTTGTAATAACCATGGTTCTGGTTCTTATAATTCCTGTGTCCTTTCTTCGCCATGCTGTCGTCAGGCATTCCGAATACGAAGGCTATCAGAACCAAAAGGGGTATAAGTATTTTCTTCATGACTCATCTCCTTTTTATTTCGTCCTCTGCGTATATAAACCTGTCAACAAGAGTAAAGGTTGCGAAACCGGAATCAAGCGTTTTTTTCGTCACGCATGGACGGTCGGAAAAGGGGAGGGCTATCTTGAAGAATTTCGTTTAATAAAGATTGGTTACATCGGCACAGTGTCCGGGTCGACGTGTATCGTGACCTCCGAGCCGGGCACGTTTTCCTTGATCTCCCTGACTATTTCCTCGGCGATCTCGTGCGACCTCAGGAAAGTGAGGGTATGGTCCATGACGACGTGGAACTCCACGAACTTGGCCTGCCCCGCGTTTCTCGTCCGGAGCCTGTGAAACCCCTTCACCTCGGGCTCGTATTTAATTATCGATTTTTCTATCTCGGCGATGGTTTCGGGCGGAAGCTCTCGGTCCATGAGCGTGTCTACGGACTGGATCACGATATCCTTCGAGGACCAGAATATGAGCGCGGCTATGACGATCGATATCACGGCGTCAATGAAGTAAAACCCCGTGAGCTTTATGATCACGAGCCCTAAGACAACGCCAGTGTTCGTGTAAACGTCGACGCTGTAGTGAAGGCTGTCGGCCCCGAGAACTAGGCTCTCCGTTTCGGCGGCCACCTTTTTTATATGCCTCGCAAGGAAGAAGCTCACGAAGATGGAGAGGAATATGACCGCTATTCCCCAGTCGACGTCTACGAGCTCGCCGCCTTCAGTGAGCCTGATAATTGATAGATAAACGAGGTAGAGGGCCGAAGACCATATGACGAATGTCTGGAACAGCCCCGCGAGCCCCTCGGCTTTCCCGTGGCCGAACCTGTGCTCGCTGTCCGCCGGCTTTTCGGATTTCCGTATGGAGAAGAGGTTTACGGAAGATGTAATAATGTCGAGGAATGAATCGACCGCCGAGGCCAGTATGCTGATCGAGTTCGTCAGTATTCCGACGACGACCTTTATCACTATCAGCGTGAAGGATACAACTATTGAGAGGACTGCGGTGCGGAGCTTTTTGTCGCTTATGTGATTCCGGCTGCTCGAAGACAATGGTCTGTATCTCGTGCGGCCTCGTTCAGAGACGGGCTCCGGAGAAAAGCCCGTTTTCTAACCGCTCAGGGGATTCTGTAATGAGACAGCGTATATATACCGCAGTTTCCGCGTCAGGCGCTCCATCTCTTGAGCTTTTCGTCGACCTTCCTCGAAAGGCTCTCCCTGTACTCTTCTATGTCGATCCTGATCCTCGACGCGCCTGTGTGCATCGCAGCCTGCGCGACGGCGACGGACTCCCATACGAGAACCCTCGGATCGAACGGGCTCGGGACAATATAATCCGGGCCGAATTCGAAGTGCTTCTTGCCGTAAGCCTTTGCGACGTTTTCGTCGGCGCCCGTTTTGGCGAGGGCGGCGAGGGAATACGCTGCCGCAACTTTCATCTCTTCGTTGATGGCCTTGGCCCTCACGTCGAGCGCGCCCCTGAATATGAACGGGAAGCCGAGCACGTTGTTGACCTGGTTCGGGTAGTCGGACCTTCCCGTCGCCATTATCACGTCCTTCCTCGCGGCCTTCGCCTCGGGGTAGGAGATTTCAGGATCGGGATTTGCCATGGCGAATATTATCGGCTTGTCGGCCATGGTCTTAACCATTTCCTGGGTGACCATTCCGCCCTCGCTGAGCCCGACGAATACGTCCGCCCCCTTCATGGCGTCCTGGAGCGTCCTCGCGCTCGTGTCGACCGCGAATTTTTCCTTCTGGGGGTTCATTCCCGCTTCTCTGCCTTTGTAAATAACCCCGCGGCTGTCGCACATTATGATGTTGTCGCGCTTGGCCCCGAGCTGTATGAAGAACTCGGCGCACGCGATAGCGGAAGCTCCGGCTCCGTTGAAAGCCATGACGAGCTCGCTTATATCCTTGCCGACGAGCTCGCACGCGTTAAGGAGCCCCGCGCCGGAAATGATGGCCGTTCCGTGCTGGTCGTCGTGGAATATCGGGATGTCGGTCTGTTTCCTGAGCTCGTCCTCGATGTAGAAACATTCCGGGGCCTTTATATCTTCGAGGTTGATACCGCCGAAGGTCGGCTCGAGATACTTCACCGTCTTGATGATTTCGTCCGGGTCTTCGGTATTTAATTCTATGTCGAATGCGTCTATGCCCGCGAACCTTTTAAATAGAACGCTCTTTCCTTCCATGACCGGCTTTCCGGCGAGAGCGCCTATCTTTCCGAGCCCGAGAACGGCCGTGCCGTTCGACACGACTCCCACGAGGTTGCCCTTGTTCGTGTATTCGTAGGCGAGGTCCGGGTCCCTGTAAATTTCCATGCAGGGCTCCGCCACGCCGGGCGAGTAGGCCAGAGAGAGGTCCCACTGCGTGAGGCATGGCTTCGTCGGCACCACCTCTATCTTCCCTTTTCTCCCCACGCTGTGGTACTCGAGGGCCGCCTTCTTTATATCCTCGTCTCTTTCTTTCTCGTTCTCGTTCTCATTCTCTGCCGAGTTCGACATGTAATTAAAATCCTCCGTTTTGGTTCAGGGTTGTTCTGCCCATGTATTTTTGTCGAGTTTTATGTGCTAGCTTCTCACGCTGCATCCGCAGCCGGAATGCCCGCACCCGCGTCCGCCGACGCTTGGCGAAGGCGAACTCGCTTGTGTTTCACTTTTGGATTTGGTACCGAAAGAGGAAAATTGCTTCTCGATGTTGAAGCTTTGGCACGAAGAACATGAAACGTCGTCGTCTTTATCCAGCAACAGCGCTTCAAATTCCCCGTTACAATCGAGGCACCTGTATTCGTATATCGGCACGACTTAATTCCTCCGCACCTAAAAACTTGCAAGTATTATAGAATTATCTAAATACTAGTCAACCGGTGGTGCTTCCGGCGCGAGGGAAACCCCTCGTTTGTAGAAGGGTGATATTATAACAGGAATAAATCAAGGTGTTAAGAAAGGAATTTTAAGTATGGAAAAGACCGCCCGGAAAGTCGAATCTCTGAACACGCGGGGCTTCCCCTTCCACCGCGACAGCCGCAACGTAGCCTAGGGGCCCGTCCAGGCCCACGAGAGACCACGAGCCGCCGATGCCCACCGGATTCCCGGGATCCTCTAGCCAGGAGCCCGGCGGGGCTGCTGGTATCACAAGTCCTTTGTCACTGGTGAACACGCCCCGTCCGCTCGCTTTTACCGAGGCCTCCCTGAAAGTCCAGAGCCTGAAGAACGCTTCCCGCCTGAGCCCTTCGGGACGGGAGAGGTAGAACTCGCATTCCGTCTCCGAGAAGAAGCGCCTTATGACGTCTTCGGGTTTTCTGACGTCTCTCAGCCGCTCGACGTCTATGCCGACCTCTCCCCCGGCCGCGAAGGCGTACATCGCCAATTCGTGGGAGTGTGAGAGATTGAACGACACCGAGGGCGCGTTTTCCGGCCCCCTGACGAAGGGCTTTCCGCCCTTTCCGTAACCGAACTCTATATCCCCGGGCTCTTGCCCTAGATAAAGGGAGAGTATCCGCCTCAGTATGCCGCGGGTGGCTACGAACATGTCCCTCACCGGGCCGGGACTTAGCCTCTCCGCCCTCCCGGCCTCGTCAGAGGAAAGGCTGCGCCGGAGCTCTTCGATCTCGTCGCACCGGTGCGAGAGCGGGCGGGCCGTCCACACGTGTATCTCGTTCCCGCCGGGCGCGGGGCGCGTAACGGTGGCGTCGTGTTTAGTGTTCACGTTGAAAATCATACAACAGCCTGAAAAAAATTTCTCAACCCGGATTAAATCACTCGATGGCGGAGGGTTTGTTATCAGAAGGATTTCCAGAAGTCTATGCCCAGCGAGTCTAGGGCCCTCTGGCCGTAAATGTTCAGGTAAAAGAGGTTGTTCGTGACCATGAGCAGGCCGACCGCGACAAGCGTGCCGCCGACAACGATCTTATAGACGCTGTAATGTCTCTTGATCCAGCTGAATGCGGTGAGCGCTCTCGAGAGCGCGAGCCCCGTGACTATAAAGGGAAGCCCGAGTCCGAGCGAGTAAACGAATAATAAAAGAGCGCCCTTTCCGGCCCCCTCGGCAGTGCTCGCGTAAAGGAGTATCGACGCGAGTATCGGCCCGACGCACGGGGTCCAGCCGAAGCCGAACGCGATGCCGAGGAGGAATATGCCCGCGTTCCCCATGTTGCCGCCTCCGATGTTGAGCCTCCTCTCTCTATAGAGGAAAGGAACCTTAAGAAGGTCCATCGTGAAGAGCCCGAAGATTATTATTATTACCCCGGATATCCGGAGGAGAAGAACTTTATTCTCGTGCAGAAAGGTTCCGAGAAACGAAGCCCCGGCGCCAAGCGAAATGAATACGCAGGAGAAGCCGAGCACGAAGAGGAGGCTTGGGACGAGTATCTTCGTCGTCCTTCCCACGGTCGCGCCGCCTGTGAGCTCCTCGAACGACATCCTCGACACCATCGAGACGTAGCCCGGGATGAGGGGAAGGACACATGGGGAAAGAAAAGATATAAGCCCGGCGAGAAACGCTATGGCCCAGCTTACCTGCACCTCGGCCGGATTCATTTCGTTATCTCCGCCAGGTGCTTTTTAAATTGTTTCTCCCCGTCCTCGCCTACGAACGGGCCGTAGTTCTGGTGTACTATTCTTCCGTCTTTGTCGATGAAAAAGGTGGCCGGGAGCGCGACAACGCCGTATTTGCCCGACGCGTCGCCCGAGGGATCGTGAAGGTTAATGTAAGTTACGCCTTCGGCCTCGACGTATTTTTCGGCGTTCTTTCTGTCGTCCATAACGTCGACCCCGAGGAATATGACGCCCTTGTCTTTATACTCCTTCCACGTGCTTTCGAAGAGGGGGATCTCTTCCTTGCACGGGGCGCACCAGGTCGCCCAGAAGTTGAGTACGACTGGCTTGCCGCTGAAGTCCGAAAGGCTTACCTTTTTGCTTCCGTCGACGGTGTTGAGCGTGAAGTTCGCGGCCTTCGGAAGCTCCGAATCGGAAACCGGTTCTCCGTCCTTATCGCAAGAGACGAGCGCCGCGGCCAGAAGAACGGCCGACAGGAGCGGCAGAAAAAGTTTCTTCATTTTATCTCCTCGGTAGTATCCGCGTTAAACGGCGGGGTTAAAATAATATACCCATTCAATAATATTTTTGAGCCGGATTTTGAGAAAATAGCGTAAATATGCGTTATATATTACCCGGCCGGGGCGCCGGGCCTCCGATTCGATAAAGCCGGGGGAGCGTTTATACTAACCACCTGGAGGGGTTTATTTATCATGCTGAGGGCTGTGATTTTCGACTTCGACGGCGTTATCGCGAATACGGAGCACCTCCACCTCGGGGCGTTTCAGAAGACGCTCGCCGGGGAGGGTATCGGGCTCACCGAAGAGGATTACTACGCAAATTACCTCGCTTACGACGACAAAACCCTCTTCTCGAAGCTCTACCAAGAAAGGGGCCTCGAACTTGACGACGCCCTGCTCTCAGCCCTTATGGACAGGAAGTCGCTCCACTACGACGAAATGATCGAGGGGAACATAGAGCTTCTTCCCGGGTCAGTCGATTTTATAAAGGCCCTCGCCGGCAAATACCGGCTGGCGATAGGGTCGGGCGCGCTCGAAGCGGAGATCCTTCGCGTCCTCGATTTCGCCGGAGTGAGGGAGAGCTTCCAAGTGATAGTGGGGGCCGACAATATCGAAAACTGTAAGCCCGAGCCGGATGTTTATATCGAGGCCCTAAGGCGTCTCAACGCTCTCGAGTCAGGCGGCCCCGATATATCGCCCGCCGAATGCCTGGTTATAGAGGATTCGATCTCGGGGATAAGGGCAGCGCTGGCCGCCGGGATGAAGTGCCTCGCCGTGACGAACTCTTATTCCGAGGCCGAGCTTTCGGAGGCGCATGCGATAAAGCCGGGGCTTGAGGGCCTCGACATCGGCACACTCGGGCATCTCTTCTAACCGGGCACCTTTTACCGCTAACTTCCGGCTCTCTCCTCTGAAGATTCAATTTCGGGCATCCGCATTGAGAATTCCCCCGACTACTATTACTATTAACCGGGTGGATACCTATGCATTGATAATGGCGGGCGGGGAGGGGAAGAGGTTCTGGCCCCTCAGCAGCCGCGAAAAGCCGAAACAGTTCCTCACACTTACAGGCGACAAGTCGCTTATACGGGAGACCGTCGACAGGATCCTCCCGCTCATACCAATAGAAAGAATATTCGTCGTCACCGTCGAAAGGTACAGGGACGAAACGTTGAAACACATACCGGAGCTTCCGGGAGAGAACCTCGTCCTCGAGCCCGAGGGGAAGAACACAGCGCCGTGCATCGCCTACGGCGCTTTAAGAATAGAGAAGAAGGCGGGCGAGGCGGTTGTCGTCGTGCTCCCGGCGGACCATGCCGTCGGCGACGACCAGGGTTTCAGGGATTCCATAGCATTCGCGGCGCGGACTGCATCTGCCCGGCTCGCGGACGGCAAATTCCCGATAATCACGCTCGGCGTGACGCCGACTTCCCCAGAAACCGGCTACGGCTACATAAAGGCCGGAAAGGATGTCCTGGAATCCTCGGGAAAATACAAGGCTTTTAACGTCGACAGGTTCAGCGAGAAGCCCGACCTCGAAACGGCGCTGGGATTTTTAAGGGAGAGCGGGTACTACTGGAACTCTGGCGTATTCGTATGGAAGACGTCGTCCATACTATCCGAATTCGCTGAGATAATCCCGGAGTGGCACGCGAGGTTCGAAGGGCTCACGAATGAGCTTTACTGCCCGTCCGAAAAATCCGCCGCGGCGGATTTTTACGGCTCCATCAAGGCGGGCTCCATAGACAAGCTGATCCTGGAGCACTCGTCGCACACGGCCGTCGTTCCCGTGAGCTTTGCCTGGAGCGACGTCGGGAGCTGGAAGGCGCTCGACGAGTATCTCAGGGGTGAGGACGAGGGGAACGTGACGCGGGGGAACGTTATTTCCGTCGGCTCCTCGGGGTGCCTTGCGATAGGCGGCGAGAGGGTTATCGCCATGGTCGGGCTTAATGATATAGTAATCGTCGATTCCGGGGATGGCATCCTCGTCCTCGACAAGGAAAAGTCCCAGGACGTTAGGCTCGTGACGGAAGAGCTCGAAAAGCGGCATAAAAATTCATAGGCCCGCGTCAGCTAATAGTTGATATATCACTTTAACTATCCTACAATTAAGGATAGCCAGGGAATACATTAAATTCAGGCCGGGTAAAAGAGAGAATGAGAGAGGGAATTCTGTTTATAGTTTCGGGCCCGTCGGGGGGAGGCAAAACTTCACTCGTGAAGGAGGCCCTCAAGAGCATCAGGAACCTGAGCTTCTCGGTTTCCGTCACGACCCGAAAGCCGAGAGAGGGCGAGATCGACGGGAAGGATTACACGTTCGTCACGGAGCCGGCGTTCAGGGAGATGATAAAAGACGGGAAGTTCGCCGAATATGCGAGCGTTCACGGGCACTTGTACGGCACACCGCTCGAAGAGCTTGAGAATGCGCGCAAGTCGGGCGTCGACATGATACTCGACATAGACGTCCAGGGCGCGAGGCAGATAAAAGAGAAATACGACGCAGGGGTGTTTTGCTTCGTGCTCCCGTCGTCCTTCGGGATCTTGAAGGAGAGGCTCACAGAGAGAGGCAGCGAGAAGTCAGGAGACCTCCAGAAGCGGCTCTCCGAGGCCAAGAGGGAGATGGAAGAGATAAAGAACTATGATTATATTATTATCAATGACTCGTTTAACGAGGCATTCGACTGCCTTTCGGCGGTCATAAAGTCGGCAAGGTGCGAGTATTCGAGGGTAGAGGAGAGAATAGGGAAAGACTACTTCGCCTGACGAAAATGATAAGGCTTAACGACATAATAGAGCGGGTTAACGCCTACCTTTACCTGAGCGACGCGGACGTCGAGCTCTTAAAGAAGGCGTACGTCTACTCGGCGAAGGTCCACGCGGGGCAGACCCGGAGCTCCGGAGAGCCTTATCTCAGCCATCCGCTGGAAGTGAGCTGGATACTTGCCGAGATGAAGCTCGACGTGTCCTCGATCGTCACTGGGTTTCTCCACGACACGGTCGAAGATACGCTCGCCACTACGGAAGAAATTGAGACCCTGTTCGGCAGTGAAATCGCCTTTCTCGTGGACGGCGTAACCAAGATAAGCCAGCTGCCCTACACGACGAAGATCGAGCGGCAGGCCGAGGGGTTCAGAAAGCTCATTCTCGCGACGGCCAAGGACATAAGGGTCGTTCTCATAAAGCTCGCCGACAGGCTCCACAACATGCGGACTCTCGAACACCTCCGCGAAGAACAGCAGAAGAGCATAGCGAAGGAGACGTTCGACATATACGCTCCCCTCGCCCACAGGCTCGGAATTAGCTGGGTTACGCAGGAGCTCGAAGACCTTTCCTTTAAATTCCTAAACCCCGGCGAATACCAGAAGCTGTCTAAGCTCATAACAGACAAGAGAGAAGAGTGGGAGCAGCACGTAGACGAGATAAAGGCCCTTATCGGCAGCAAGCTCGCCGAGTTCGACATAAACGCGGAAGTTACCGGAAGATTCAAGCACATTTACGGCATATACAGAAAAATGCAGACGCAGAACCTGGAGTTCGACAGCGTCTACGACGTAATCGCGTTCAGGATTATCACAGGCTCCTTAAGGGAATGCTACGAGGCTTTAGGCGCCGTGCACTCGGCCTGGAAGCCTGTGCCTGGGAGATTCAAGGACTACATCGCCCTTCCCAAGGGTAACGGTTACCAGTCGCTTCATACTACCGTCATCGGCCCCTTCGGCGAGAGGATGGAGATACAGATAAGGACCCGGGAGATGCATAATGTCGCCGAGTACGGCGTCGCATCCCACTGGAAATATAAGGAAGGGAGGCTCGACGGCGGCGGCACGGAGATTTACACGACCCTCAGGCACCTTCTCGAATGGAAGGACATAAAAGACCCGACGGAGTACATGGAGGCCATAAAGGGCGAGCTTATCTCGGACGTCGTTTACGTCTTCACGCCGAGGGGCGACCTCATGGAGCTCCCGAGCGGCGCGACGCCCGTCGACTTCGCCTACGCCGTTCACACCGAGGTCGGAAACAGGTGCATGAGGGCGATAGTGAGCGGAAAGCTCGTGCCGCTTAACCATCAGCTGAAAACGGGCGACACCGTCGAGATAGTCACTGCGAACGACAAGCACCCGAACAGGGACTGGCTCAAGTTCGTCGTCACCTCGCGGGCGAAAACCAAGATACGCGCATGGCTGAGGAACGAGGAGAGGACGCAATCGGAGATCGTCGGCAAGTCGATCTGCGAGAGGAAGTTCAAGCAGCACGGGCTCGATTTTAACGCGATGCTCAAGAACGGCGAGCTCGCGGACGCCCTGGCGGAGTTCAAGCTGAAGGACGAAAAGGATCTCTATCTCGCGGTCGGGTACGGGAAGATTTCGGCCAACGATTTCCTGAAGAGGGTTCTCCCGACGGACAAGCTGGAGACGGCCCCCGAGAAGGAATCGAGGATCGAGAAGATAATCAGGACGATAACCGGCACGTCCGAGAGCGGCGTCCTGATAAACGGCTACAACGACGTCATGATAAGGTTCGCCAACTGCTGCTCGCCGCTCCCCGGGGAGCCGATCACGGGCTACATAACGAGGGGAAAGGGCATCACCATACACAAGAACGACTGCCCGCGCCTCCTGGATGTGGACGACGCCCGGAGGATAGAGGTCGAATGGGACACCAACTTCAAGGGCCAGCGTCCGGCGAGGATAGTCGTCCAGTGCGTAGACCGCCCTGGCATATTGTCCAATATCACCAGCTCGTTCTCCTCTTCCGACATCAACATCTCCAAGGCTGAAATTCATTCGACGGACGTCGATACTGCAGTAGGGACGTTCGACGTCGTCGTCACCGACCTCGCCCAGCTGGAAAACGTCATGAAATCGATAAAGCAGGTCGAGGGCGTCAGGTCCGTCGAGAGAATGCTCCAGTGGGAAAGGCAGTAAATACGGCCCGCCGCGCGCCATCGCGGCGGAGCGCTCTCGTATCTCACCGTTTATATTGAAAGACCCTTTTTCACCATTTATACTCAAACCTCAATTATGCTCGGTCTATGGTCGCGGGATACCAAAATCAGAAATAAAGCGAAGCAGTCTCTTTCACAAACCAGGGCGTTACTGAACAAGAACAGATCGAAGATAAGTCCCGAAGCCGCGGCTGTCGTGGATAGCAGGATAGAGGCCCTCGAAGCGGCGCTCGCCGGCGGGAACACAGAAGATATAAGGCGTAAGACGGACGAGCTCGAAGGCGCGTCCCGCGACTATCTTTCGAAGTTCGCGAAGTCTAAGCTGCGGCAGAACATAGAAGCGCTCGTCCTGGCCGTGGGGCTCGCGCTTATAATAAGGACATTTCTTTTCCAGCCTTTCAAGATACCGTCGGGCTCGATGATTCCGACGCTCCTCGTCGGGGATCATCTCCTCGTCAACAAGTTCATATACGGGACTCGGATTCCGTTCACCGACATAAGGGTCATGCCCTTCGAAGAAATAAAGAGGGGAGACGTTATAGTCTTCACATATCCCAACCCCGAGAATGACCCGTCCAAGAACGACATGTACTATATCAAGCGCGTCGTCGGAATCCCCGGGGACAGCATAGACATAAACGGCAGACAGCTCGTGATAAACGGCCGGCCGGTGCCGCTCGAATTCAAGGGAGAGTATCTCGACGAAAGGAGCGGCGAGGAGCTCGACGACTACATCGAAGACCTATCGGGTCACAAGCACGACGCGATATTCAGGCAGGGAAAGGAAACGACCAACAGGGGGAGCTTCATCCCGGTTACGAGGGTTCCAGAGGGGCACGTCTTCGTCATGGGCGACAACAGGGACAACAGCCAGGACAGCAGGTTCTGGGGCTTCGTGCCTTACGAGGATATAGCCGGAAAGGCGATACTCATTCACTGGTCGTGGGATTTTCAGAACCCCGAAATTCTCAATAAAGTAAGGTGGGACAGGATTCTCCAGGGAATAGAATAAAAGCATTCCGAAATCGATCTGGACGCAGGGGAGGCGCAAAAAATGAAAAGCTTGTCTTCCGTTTTCTGGATACTGATACTCGTTCTTTTATTCTATGTAGGGTTCAAGATCGTACCCATTTATTACAGGGGCGTCATCGGAATCAGGGGAATCTGCAAGGAGAACGCCGACCTCTATCATAAGTACAGGGGAAGCAACTTCATTCCGAACGAGATATCGGACAAACTTCAAAGGATCGGCATTCCGAAGGATAAAAGCGAATTTACCATCGAACATAAGAGCGACAGCGTGGTCATCTGGATTGCCTACGAGGACGAGGCCACTTTCCTCGACCGCTACACGAAAGAGTTCGTGTTCGAGACGGAATGCGAAGGAGTTCTGAAGTCTGTATATTAGGGAGAGAGGGGAAAGAAAATGGCTGATAAAGTAGTGATGGATTCCGATTCCGTAAACCGTACCATATCGAGGATCGTCAACCAGATCCTCGAAAGGAACAACGGCGCGGACGACGTCGTCATAATCGGCATAAGGACGAGAGGCGTGCACATTGCCATACGCATCGCGAACGAGATAGAGAAGCTCGAAGGCATAAGGCCCGAGATGGGGACTCTCGACATCACGCTTTATAGAGACGATCTCAGGCAGAAAACCGAGTGGCCCAAGGTCGAGAGGACAGAGGTGCCCTTCGACCTCGACGACAAGAAGGTGATACTCGTCGACGACGTCATATACACAGGAAGGACGACAAGGGCCGCGATAGAAGCGATAATGGATTTCGGCAGGCCCTCTTCGATACAGGTAGTAACTCTGATAGACAGGGGGCACAGGGAGCTTCCCATACAGCCGGACTATACCGGGCTCAAGCTCAATACACTCAGCTCGGAAACTGTGAGGGTTCATCTAAAGGAGGCCGACGGAAAGGACGAAGTCGTCGTGGTCAAATAGAATGGCATTCGAGCGAAAACACATACTGGGGCTTGAGGAGCTTAACGCAGAAGAGATAACGCTCGTGCTCGACACGGCGGAATCCATGAGAGAGGTTTCGGACAGGGACGTGAAAAAGGTCCCGGCTCTCCGGGGCGTCACCGTATGCAACCTCTTTTTTGAGCCCAGCACGAGGACGCGCTCGTCCTTCGAGATAGCCGAAAAAAGGCTCAGCGCCGACGTCCTTAACTTCACGACGATTCACAGCAGCGTCGTGAAGGGCGAAACTCTCCTCGACACCGCACGTAACCTCGAAGCCATGGGCGCGAGCATGATAGTCATCAGGCATCCGATGTCGGGCGCGCCGTGGCTCCTTGCAAAGGAGCTCAACTCCTCGATCATAAACGCCGGGGACGGTTGGCACGAGCATCCGAGCCAGGGCCTGCTCGACCTCTTCACCATAAGGCGGCTCAAGGGTCGGATAGAGGGCCTCAAGGTCGCAATAGTCGGCGACATACTCCACAGCCGCGTCGCAAGGTCAGACATTTGGGGGTTCACGAAGCTCGGAGCCGAAGTCAGGGTCGTCGGCCCGCCGACTCTCATACCTAAATATATAGAAGACATTAACGTCAAGCCTTACTACAACCTCGAAGACGCCATACGCGGCGTGGACGTCGTGATAATGCTCCGCATACAAAAGGAGAGGCAGGACTCGGAGTTCTTCCCGTCGCTCCGGGAATATTCGAGATTCTACGGCCTCACGCGGGAGAAGCTGAAGGTCGCGGCGAAGGACGTTACAGTCATGCACCCCGGGCCTATAAACCGCGGCGTCGAGCTTTCGTCCGACATAGCCGACGGGGCCGAGGCCGTCATACTGGAGCAGGTGTCGAACGGCATAGCCGTAAGAATGGCGATGTTTTATCTCGTCGCTTCCGCAAGGAGGACTTCGTGAAGTTACTGATCAAGGGCGGGCGCGTCATAGACCCGGCGTCCGGTAAAGATAAAAAGGGCAACATATACATAGAGGACGGGAAGATAAAGTCCCACCCGGCCGATACTAAAAAAATCGAAAGCGAGAAGGGCATCGAGATCATAGACGCCAAGGGGAATATAGTTGCCCCGGGGCTTGTCGACATACATGTTCACCTGAGAGAGCCCGGGTTCGAATACAAGGAAACGATAAAGACAGGCTGCGAGTCGGCGGCCGCCGGGGGATTCACGTCCATCGTCTGCATGCCGAATACGAACCCGATCAACGACAACGCATCCGTCACGGAATACATAATGCTTAAAGCCAGAACGGAAGGGATCGTGAACGTCTTCCCTATAGGTGCGATAACCAAAGGTGAAAAAGGAGAGACGCTGGCCCAGATAGGGGAAATGTACGAGGCCGGGTGCGTCGGCATATCCGACGACGGGATGCCCGTCATGAATTCGAAGGTCATGCGGCACGCTATGGAGTATGTGAAGGCGTTCGGCATACCGGTGCTCACACACGCGGAGGACAAAAACCTCTCGGGTCATGGAGTGATGAACGAGGGGGATACATCGACGCTCCTCGGCCTCGGCGGAATACCGTCGGCTTCGGAAGACGTGATGGTCTCCCGCGACATAACCCTCGCCGAGCTCACCGGCACGCACCTTCACGTTTGCCACGTTTCGACTGCGGGCTCCGTCCGGCTGATACGCGCGGCGAAAAAGAGGGGGGTAAATGTTACGGCCGAGGCCGCGCCTCATCACTTCACGCTTACCGACAGAGCCGTAGCCGAATACGACACCAACGCAAAGATGAATCCGCCGCTCCGGAGAGAGGAGGACAGGCTGGCCTTGATCGAGGGCCTCAGGGACGGCACGATAGACGTTATCGCGACCGACCATGCGCCGCACAGCGAGGACGAGAAGAAGGTGGAGTTCGACCTCGCGCCCTTCGGAATAGTGGGTCTTGAAACCTCGCTCCCACTTTCGCTGAAGCTCGTCGAGGACGGCATACTCACGCTGCCCGAGATGATCGAGAAAATGACCTACATACCCTCGCGGATACTCAACCTTGGAAGAGGAACTCTGGAAGCTGGGGCTCCCGCCGACGTCGTAATATTCGACGCCGACGCGCCCGTGAAAATAGACAGGACGAAGTTCCGCTCCAAGAGCAAGAACACTCCGTTTGACGGCTGGGATTTAAAGGGCAGGGTGCTTTACACCATCGTCGGCGGGAAGGTGGTTTACAGCGGGTGAATAATGACTTTTTATCTGATAACGGCTCAAATAATATTTCTATAAACCCATATGTAAGACTTTTCTCTTTCCACCTATAAAATAGATTTCAACGTTTGCACCATTTTTCTTGGCACTTTCTAAATAGTTATGAATCTCTTCAAATTTTCCTGTTAACCAATCGTTGGTGATAATAATTAAATCATTGGTTTGGTTGGGACAACTTTTCTGAATATGCTTTTTGCAAGCTTTTAACATTTGAGGAAAGCTTAAATGCCTGCCTTTTGCTGAGATACCGGATATTGATACGAATATAGCTGTTGGATAGCAATGCTTACCAGGATTCCCGGGATAAAAATTTACTTGACCATATCTTGATGCAATGTGATAAAGCTCTTCTAGGTGAACTTCCCCCGAGGAAATCATGTCAGAGATTCTTTGAGCAATCTCGATAAAATCATTTCTCATATATCCTCCTTTCTTATGAAGCTGAATTCAAAAAATCAATCGACTTTTTAAGTTAAAATATACATATATTCGAGACTTACTAAAAGTTGTGCCACAAAAAATCGGAGAACTTAGTGTATTAGAGGGTTTTATGAATTGCGTAGGCTACAAGAGGTCTATTAGATCAGAAAGTCTGATTACTCCTCCCCCACAAAACAAACTTCGGGGTATTTTCTTCCCACGGATTTCCAGAACTCGGTAGTAGTCTGGTCGAGCTCGTATTTCGGGTTCACTTCGACGAGCCCCGTGTCGAGGTCGATCTCGACCATCGTCTCGTCCTTCTCGGTTAAAAGGGCGAACTTCCTCGGGCCGATTATTTTGTAATTCGAGACTATCTTCTGCTCGTCGCCTATGTTGAGCCCGACAGTCGGCTCCATGTGCACCTCGGGCTCGTCCGAGGGAATCTCCTCGACGTCGCCGCTCACGACGCTGCCGCCATTTTCAGGCGCGGGCTCGGGCGGCGTCTCTCTAACGACGATGCGCTCCGTGACGGGCGCTCCGTCTCTCCCGAGGTCGATGCTTACGTACTTCTCGGAGTAAAGAAGGTAGCTCGAAACAAGGAGTAGCAACGCGAGAATAAGAATCAGGAAGTTTTTAAACATTGTCCGCCGCTCTCGGGGTCGCCAACCCCGTGGTTTCATCCTCTCGAAAAGTATAACCTGCGGGGCGCGATTTTTATTATTAATTTTTGTTGTATAAGCTTATCCCCGCCGGACGCGAGATGAGCGACTCAATCCCCAGAGACAGGCCCCTTTTCAACAGGGATTTCAATCTTGTAACCCTCTTCATCTTCATATTCTTTTTCAACTATCACGCCTTCATACTCCTGCCGCTAAGGATAGAGGAGCTGGGCGGGAGCGAGTCCATCATAGGCTTCATTATGGGGGCCGCGTCGATGGCGACAATACTGACGACTCCCTCCGTCGGCATACTCATCGACAAATGGGGGAGAAAGCCGTTCCTCGTCGCGGGCGGGCTCCTCATATCGCTGGCGACGATTCCGTTCGCGTTTCTCCATACGATAAATTTCCTCTTTCCCCTGCTGCGGGTCCTTCACGGGGCCGCGCTTTCGCTTAGCTTCGTAGCAGCGGGGACACTCATCGCCGACGTTTCCTCCCCCGGAAAGAGGAGCCGCGCGATAGGAATATTCGGCATGTTCAGCGTCATGAACTTCGCGCTCGCGCCATACGTCGGAAAGCTGATAGTTGACGCCTACGGCTTCGACGATTTCTTTATCTTCTGCTCCATTCTCGGGATACCCGCATTCCTGGCCGCTGTCTGGATAAGGGAGCCGCACAGGCCGAGGGACTCAGGAGGTAAGGGCGGCTCGTTTATTCATGCGCTCAGGAGAAGGGGGGTGATGGCAGCGGCGTTCGCGCTCGTCGTGGCCGGCTCCGGCTTCGTACCCGCGATAACGTTTGTTCCCATCTTCGCGGGTAGAATCGGCATAGGCGCATTCGAGCTCTTCTTCATTACTTATACGCTTGTGATCCTGGCCGTCAGAATATTCTTCGGATGGCTGCCGGACAAATACGGAAAGAAGAAGGTCTCGATTCCGGCATTGTTCCTGTTCTCGGCGAGTATAACAGGCCTCGGCTTCGTCACGGATTCCCTCTCCCTCGTCATCGCAGGCATATTCTTCGGCCTGGGGCACGGGCTTTTCTATCCGGCAATATACGCCCTCGTCATAGACCTCACGCCTGACGAAGATCGCGGCAAGGCGGTTTCGATATGCAGCGTCGCCTTCACCCTGGGCGGGATGCTCGGGGTGTTCGTGTACGGCGTCGCCGCCGAGCTCGAAGGCTTCCGCGCCATGTTCGCCATTGCAGGTGCGGTCTGCACCGCAGGGTTTCTCGTCTTCGCCTTTTACGGGAAGGAATCCCGAAAGGCTCAGGCGAGTGCGTGATGTTTCAATCCCGGAATTCGCCGGTAATCTATATCATCCAAAAACCGGAGGTCTTCCATGTCCGATAACGATTTCTATATAAAGAATTTTCCGAGAGTGCCCTTCTGGGAGCATCTCGGTATAGAGATTGCGGAGATAGGACCCGGATACGCGAGGGTAGTCATGAATACGCACGAGAAGCTGACGAACCCCTACGGGTACACGCACGGCGGAGTGCTCTCGACTCTCGCGGATTCGGCGGCGGCGGTCGCGCTCGTTCACGGGCTCGATATGGAGGACAAGCGCCTCATGACCATCGAGCTCAAGATAAGCTATTTGAACCCTGTCACCAGCGGGGTTATCGAGGCCCGGGCGAAGGCCCTCCGCGAGGGCAGGATAGTGCCCGTAGACGTCGATATTTATAACGAAAATGTACTTGTTGCCAAGTCCATAGCCACGTATATTATTCTGGACGCCAGGAAGGATTAATCCTCTCTTTACGGTTAAAATACTTGAGCCTCGGTGATAAGGGTGTTTTGACTTACGCCCTTCCGGGGTAGAAGCATCGATTCAACCATGGAAAACGAACAGTACGAGCAGAGAAAAGAAAAGCTCAACGAACTGAGAGCCTTAGGGATAAATCCATACGCGAACGGATACAGGCCGGAGCACCTGGCCGGTGAGCTTCTCTCGAAGTACGGCGATACGGCGCCCGAAGAGCTGGAGAAGCTGGAGGATGTGTTCACGCTCGCCGGCAGGGTCGTCGCCCTCCGGGACTTCGGAAAAAGCCTCTTTCTCCACATAGCCGACAGGACAGGCAGGATACAGGGATACCTCAAGGCGGACGTCGTCGGCCCGGACGAGCTAAAGTTCTTCAAGAAGTACGTCGACCTCGGGGATTTCATCGGCATGAAGGGGGGCCTCTTCAAGACGAAGACGGGGGAGCTTACAGTCAACGCAAGCGGCTTCACGTTCCTGACGAAGACACTTCATCCCCTTCCTGAGAAGTGGCACGGCCTTAAGGACGTCGAAATGAGGTACAGGCAGAGATACCTCGACCTCATATCGAACGCCGAAGTCAAAGATATATTCCTAACGAGAAGCAAAATAATAAGCCTGATAAGAAGGTTCCTCGACGAGAGGGGTTTCGTCGAGGTCGAAACCCCCATACTCCATCCCGTGGCGGGAGGGGCGGCGGCGCGCCCGTTCAGGACACACCACAACGCCCTCGACATGGACCTTTATTTAAGGATAGCCCCCGAACTTTATTTAAAGAGGCTCGTCGTCGGCGGGATAGAAAGGGTTTACGAAATTGGCCGCACCTTCAGGAACGAAGGCGTCTCGACGCAGCACAACCCGGAATTCACCATGATCGAGTTCTACCAGGCCTACGCGACTTTCGAAGACCTCATGGACCTTACGGAAGAGCTCATATGCTCACTCGCCATTGAGCTCAAGGGCTCGCTCGTATTCGAATACGGGGAAGACAAGATCGACATGTCGCGGCCGTGGAAGAGGATAAACATAACGGAAGCCCTCGAAGAGAGGCTCGGGAAGGATATAGTCGCCGATAACGCGAAGCTCTTCGAGAAGGCCCGCTCCATGGACATAGACCACAAAGGCATAAGGGGGAAGGCGATAGTCGAGATGTTCGAGGCGCTCTTCGAGAGTAGCCTCGTGAACCCGGCATTCGTCTACGGCTTTCCGCTGGACGTCTCGCCGCTCGCGCGCAGGAACGAAGCCGAGCCCGAGCTTACAGACAGGTTCGAGCTATACATAACCGGCAGGGAGATCGCGAACGCATTTTCCGAGCTCAACGACCCCATCGACCAGAGGGAGAGGTTCGAGGGGCAGCTCGTGCTTAAATCGAAGGGCGAGGAAGAGGTGCACGAGATGGACGAGGATTACGTCACCGCCCTCGAGCACGGCATGCCGCCGACCGCCGGTGAAGGCATCGGCATCGACAGGCTCGTCATGCTCTTTACAAATTCTCCTTCCATAAGGGAAGTTATTTTCTTCCCGCACCTGAAACCCGAATGAGCTACGAATTCTTTATAGGCCTCAGATACCTCAGCTCAAGGCGTAAGCAGAAGTTTACGTCCATCATAGGGATCATATCCGTTCTCGGCGTGATCATCGGCGTCATGGCCCTTAACGTCGTCCTTGCCGTCATGGGGGGATTCGAAGAGGAGCTCCGCGACAAGATACTGGGCGTCAGCTCCCACGTCGTCGTCTTAAGCTACGAAGGGCCGATGAAGGACTACGAAAAAATAGAGAAGGACGCGCTCTCGTTTCCGGGCATCGTCGGGGCGAGCCCGTTCATTTACGGGCAGGGGATGCTGGCCAGCGAGAGGAACGTTTCGGGCACGGTAGTCCGCGGCATCGATCCGAAAACCGCGGGGAGCGTTACGAACATCGAGCAGGCTGTCGGGCGCGGCATACTCGACACCGAGGGGAAGAAGGACAAGATACCCGACGAGCAGGCGGCGAGGATAGGAAAGGAGCTACTTTCGAAGCTCGGCGTCGAGACCGGATCGGGCCGGCCGGCCGTTCTCATCGGAAAGGAGCTTGCGGCGAACCTCGGGGTAGTCGAGGGTGACGAGGTGAGCCTCGTTTCGCCGTTCGGAAAGATGGGCCCTTTCGGGGCGACGGCGAAGGTGAAGAAGTTCGAGGTCGTCGGTATCTTCGATTACGGCATGATAGAATACGACTCCTCGATATCCTACGTCGGCCTCAAGGACGCGATGGATTTTTTCGACATGACCGGGCAGGCTTCGGGCGTCGAGGTTAAAGTGAACAACATATACAATGCGAGAACGATCGGGAACGAGCTCGCTGCGTCTCTCGGTTTCCCTTATTACGCCAGGAACTGGGAGGAGGTCAACAAGAGCCTCTTCAAGGCGCTAAGGCTCGAAAGGATTGCCATAGCGATATTCCTCGGGCTCATAATTCTCGTCGCCGCGCTGGATATCGTTAGCGCGCTTACGATGGTCGTAATGGAAAAGGGGCGCGACATAGCGATATTGAGGGCTATGGGGGCGACGAGGCAGGGCATACTCAAGATATTCGTCATAGACGGGATGATCATAGGAGTGGTGGGCACGCTCCTCGGGAGTCTCTCGGGATACGGCATCTGCTACATGCTCAAAACGAGCGAGACGATAAGAAAACTGATTCCCTTTGACAATAATGTCTATCCTATTTCGGAGTTTCCAGTTAAAATTGAACCGTTTTATTTTATTACAGTAGGTATTTGCAGCCTGCTGATATGTTTTATAGCGACACTTTATCCATCATTTCAAGCGTCTCGAAAAGATCCGATTGAGGCACTGAGGTATGAATAGGGAATGGACATTCGAGTACGAGGATTATGGAAGGTGTTTGAAACAAAGGGCGGCAAGGTAGAGGCTCTGAAGGGCATAGACATCGACATCCCGGGCGCCGACACGCTCGCGGTGGTCGGCGTTTCAGGATCGGGAAAAAGCACTCTTCTGCATATACTCGGAACACTGGAGCGTCCCTCGGAGGGAAAGGTGCACTACGGCGAGACAGACGTCTTCCGGCAAAACGAAACGGAGCTTGCGTCATTCAGAAACAGGGAGATAGGCTTCGTATTCCAGTTCCACTACCTTCTTCCGGAGTTCAGCGCCCTCGAAAACGTTATGATGCCGTGCCTGATAAACGGCATCGGCATGGAGCAGGCAAAGGATATGGCGCTTCAGGTTTTAAAGAGGGTGGGGCTCGATCACAGGCTGGAGCACAGGCCCGGGGAGCTTTCCGGAGGCGAGCAGCAGAGGGTCGCGATCGCGCGCGCAGTCGTGCTGAAGCCGAAAGTGATTCTCGCCGACGAGCCGACAGGCAACCTCGACCTCGATACCGGCGCTTCGATACTGGATTTGTTTCTCGTGCTGAACGACGAGTATGGAATATCGTCCGTCATGGTTACACACAATATGGATATCGCCAAGCGGCTTCAGAGGAGAATAAGACTTTCTGATGGAAAAATCGTTGATGCGAATTAGCGCCTTAATGAGAGGGGCTGCTCTTACGGCAGTTTTATTTCTGTTCCTGATATGCGTGTCGGCAGCGCCGGCATTCGCCCAGGACGCCCCGGCCGGTGACGCGGCCCCTGCGCCCGCGGCGCCGGATACCCCGGAAACGCCGGCCACCCCGGAAACTGTGGAAGAGCCGGCCCCCGTCGCCGACAGAACGATAGTCGGGGTAAAGCTAGAGGGGAATAAGAGGATCGCGAGTGAGGCGATTTTGATTAACGTGACCTCTCGTGCCGGGGCTACGTTTTTATCGTCGACCGTCAGGGAGGATATCAAGAAGATATACAACATGGGCTCCTTCGAAGACGTTTCCGCCGATACGGAAGACGTCCCGGGCGGAGTCGAGCTCATATTCGTCGTCAAGGAAAAGCCGGTCGTCGCCGATCTCAGGATTGTCGGTAACGACGATATAAAGAGCGACAAGATACTCGAAGTCATAACTGTAAAGGAAGGGAGGATAATCGACCTTTCCAGCGTGAAGAAGAGCCAGGAGGCCATAAGCGCCCTTTATGCGCAGGGCGGCCTCGTCGGGACGGAAGTCGATTACAGCATAGAGCCCGAGGCGGAAGGGACGGTGAGCGTCACTTTCGAGATCAGGGAGGGGAAAAAGGCTTATATCAAGCAGGTGAATTTCGTAGGAAACGAGAGCCTCCCGACTAAAGTGGTCAAAAAAGGCCTCTATTCCAAGTCCAAGGGAATGTTCTCGTTCATTTCCAAAAAAGGGCTCTACAACCCCCAGGAAATAGAGGGCGACTCCGACAGGATAAGAACTACTTATATAGATAACGGCTACCTCGACGTCAAGGTCGCAAAGCCCGAGATCGTATACAGCGACGAAAAGGAAGGCTACATAATCACCTTCAAGATAGACGAGGGGAAGCAGTATAAAGTAGCCGCGCTCTCCTTCTCGGGCGACATCATCGTCCCCGAAGAAGAGCTCCAGGCGATACTCCAGCTGAAGAGCGGAGAGATATTCAGGGGAAGCCTCCTGGCCGCGGACATTGCCGCGCTCACGACTTTTTACGGCGACAAGGGCTACGCCTTCGCCAACGTCGAGCCGGGGTTCAGGCTCGACAGGGAGAACCTCACCGTCGACATAACCTTCAACCTCGAAAAAGGCCCCGAGGTATACGTCAGGCAGATAGACATCATCGGCAACGCGAGGACGAGGGACAAGGTAATAAGACGCCAAATACCCATACAGGAAGCTCAGCGCTTTAACGCGAGCGCGGTTCAGGCTATAAAGCCTAGGGTTACGAGGCTCGGCTTTTTCGAGGAAAATATCGAGGTCACCTCCGACAGGGTGCCCGGTAAGGAAGACGAAGTAGACCTCAAGGTCAAGGTCGTCGAAAAGCCGACAGGATTCTTCAGCATCGCCGGCGGATTCAGCTCTATTGAAACGTTCATCTTCGCCGGGCAGATACAGGAAGCGAACCTCTTCGGCTACGGTAAGAGGATAACCTTAAACGCGCAGATAGGCGGCGTGACCCAGCTCTTCTTCCTCAACTACCAGGACCCGCATCTCTTCGACACTGACTGGACGATGGACATACTGGTCTTCCGGACGGACCGGAGATTCAGGGACTTCGACAGAAAATCCTGGGGCGGCAGCCTTTCCTTCGGAAGGCGCCTCTGGAGAAACCTGTCGGGAACGCTCACCTACAGAATAGAAAACGTTAGAATAGGCGACGTCGACAACGAAGCCAGGCTCATCATCACGAATTCCGACAGGACAATCAGCAGCGTCGGAGCAGCTTTGATATGGGATTCAAGGAACAACTTCCTCGATCCGAGCGCTGGAAATTTGACCCGTACTGATGTAGAGTATGCCGGTGGCCCGTTCGGTGGAGACACTGATTTCATAAAATACGGCATTTCGTCGAGGCAGTGGTTTCCGCTGTGGTGGAAAACTGTATTTACGATCAGGGGGCAATACGGGATAATCGATTTCAGCAATAACGGAAACGACCTCGTCGTCGGCGAGAGATACTTCCTCGGCGGCCCGAACTCGCTCAGGGGGTACGGCTTCAGAAGGGTGGGGCCGAGGGTTCCGACGGCGGACGGCGATTTCGTTATAATCGGCGGCGTACAGGAGCTTCTGTTCTCGGCCGATTATGTGTTCCCGATAATGCCTTCTGTGGGGCTCCGGGGCTCATTGTTCTTTGACATGGGAAATGCGTTTAACGACGGTCAGACGCCTACTCTGAACCCCATGGACCTCAAAAAGGACGTAGGCTTTGGCATAAGGTGGATTTCGCCGCTCGGTCCTCTAAGGCTCGAAATCGGGTTTCCACTCGGCGACAGGCTGCCCGGAGAAGACGCCTACGAGATAC
>CAZPHQ010000018.1:0-61938 GCA_964586675.1 uncultured Spirochaetia bacterium
GCCTCGGGTTGTGAGGGGGCGACTGAAGGCTGTAGTATCCAACTCCGAATTTCATATTTCTCCTCCTTTAGCTGGTGCTTGGTGTTGTCGTGAGATTATTCCGAACATCCGCGGATGCGGGCAGGACTATTATAACCTGAAAGGTAAATTCAAAACAAACGAAAACAGCCCGTCGCGGTCGTGCCGGGACAGGCTGTTTGTTTCAGTTTCTTATATTGTTTTGCTTTTAGGCTGTGAAAGAAGAGCCGCAGCCGCATGAGCCCTTGGCGTTAGGGTTGTTGATGGAAAAGCCCGTGCCGTTAAGCCCGTCTTTGTAGTCGAGCACCGCTCCCTCAAGATACGGGAAGCTGAGCTCGTCTATGGCCACCATTACGCCTTCGTTCTCTATGATCTTGTCCGACTCTTCCGTTTCGTCGTCGAAGCCCATCTCGTAAGAAAATCCCGAGCAGCCGCCCGGAACCACCCTGACCCTGAGAACGGCGTTGGGTATATCTTCATCGGTTAAAAGCCTTTTTATCTCTTCGGCCGCTTTATTCGTTACTGTAAACATTCTGAACCGCCTCCCTCAATATAATCCTTACTCCCTATTAGTATAGGCGTTAATTACCAATATGGCAATTCCGAGGACGAACACGCTCGCGTTGAATATGGCGGAACGCGCGTGAAGGATGCCGAATTTTTCCTGCACTGCCAGGTAGTTAGGCGAGGATTCGGTTAGCGTTCTCAGCTCGGCCCGCGTCTCTGCGGCCACCGGCCGGACGACCTCTCCGGCGTAAACGGAAAGGCCCAGCATGAGGACGAGCCCGCCGATTCTCAGATAATTCACGATACCGCCCCGGCTGCTATAAACGAACCATAGCGCCAGCGCCGCGATTATCGCGAGCGCGCCGCATACGTAGGACAGCATGTAATACTTCGGGAATATGTCCGAAACGACGTTGCCCGCTGTCTCCCTCGGGAGCACCTTAAATATGCTCGGGGCCGCCATGAAGGAGAAAAAGAAAATGCTTCCCACCCAGATCGAGATCGAGAGCGTGTACAGGAATTTAAGGGCCGTCTGCATAATCAGTTACCGAAGCTGCATTGATCCAGTGTGATTTTGCATTCCTCGCTTTCGCTCTCGTCGTAAGAGCCGGTAAGTGACCTGAATGTCCCGATGGCGGTGAGCTTGGTGCCCTTGGGCGAGCTGTCGAGGACGCTCTTATACTGCGGGTCGGCGCAGAAGCATTCGAGTATGGTCCCTCTATTGTCTATCACTTCCATGGTGAAGCTTCCCTCGGGCCCTTCGCCGCATACAGAGGGGATCTTTCTTATAAGATCGACTTCTATAGTTATTTTCACCTGCTTGTTCGTATACCTGTCGGGGAAGTCGGCTGCCATTGGGGAATCCATATTGCTGCCGCATACCTGCTCCAGGTTTACAGTCTCCTGCGCCGTCGTCGAAGCGGCCGCGCCGATGGAGAAAACGAATGCCGTGATTATTGCGAGCCTGAGAAATTTAGTCATAAGAGCCTCTTTAAACGTGATTTTATGAGCCACAACATTATAACACCGAAGCCGGTTCTTATAAACGAATACTCGCCGTTTCGCTCGCCGGAAACCGCGGGCTTGATATGGAGGGGCCTTCCGGTATAGTGTCATTTTATGAACAAGGACGCCTGCCTCATAATCGATACGAGCGAAGAAAACGCCGACCTTTACTACAAAACGGGATTCTTCGTTCCGGACCCCGTCATTTACCTCGAGCACAAGGGCAAGAAGATACTCGTCCTGAGCGACCTCGAAATCGACAGGGGCAAGAAAGTTGCGACGGTAGACAGCGTCATATCGCTGTCCGATTTGCAGCGGAGACTCCTCGCCGAAAAGAAGCGCGTCAGGCTCGTGGACGCAGCCGCACTTCTGCTCAAGGACAGGAAGATTAAAAAGGTCACGGTGCCCGGGCGGTTCGGGCTAAAGTACGCGGACGAGCTGAGGAACGAGGGGTTCAAGGTTACGCCCGCAACCGGGGAGCCGCTCTTTGCCGAAAGGCTCAGGAAAACCCCGGAAGAGGTCCGGCTTTTAAAGGACGCCCTCGTCAAAACGGCCCAGGCGATGGACGCGGCCATAAAGATGATAGCGGCATCCGAAATCTGGAAGAGCAGGCTCTACCACGATGGAAAGCCGCTTACCTCGGAGAGGGTCAAAGGCGAGATAAACTCCTTCCTTTCGAGAGTGGGATTTTCGGCGTCCCATACGATAGTCGCCTGCGGCATACATTCCTCGATGCCCCACCATTCCGGCGAAGGTCCAATATTCGCTGGCAAGCCCATAGTCATAGACATATTCCCGAGGTCGCAAAAGACCGGCTACTTCGGCGACATGACGAGGACAGTCGTAAAGGGCGAGCCCTCGCGCGAGCTTCTGGATATGTACGACACAGTCCTCAAGGGCCAGAAGCTGGCAATAGGGATGATCGGGCCGGGGGTGGCGGTTAAGGACGTTCACAAGGCTGTCGTCGGTTACTTCGACAGCAGGGGCTACAAAACAGGAACGGTAGACGGCAAAACGGAAGGCTTCATTCATTCGACGGGGCACGGGCTAGGGCTCGAGATCCACGAGCCGCCGAGGGTCGGCATGGGAGACGAGATTCTCGAAACGGGAAACGTCGTCACGGTCGAGCCCGGTCTCTATTATTCGAGAACCGGCGGCATAAGAATAGAAGACGTCGTTGTGGTCGAAAAGAAGGGGTGTACGAACCTCACCAGGTACCCCAAAAAATTCAGGGTTTAAGCGGCCTCCGATTACCGGCCGCCTGCCGCCTCATTCCCACGTTATCTCGTATTTACAGGCCTCGGCGCCCTTATACCTGCACTCTGTCTGCGCTATCGAAACGGACTCCGTCCCCGACATCAGGAGGCCTGTCTTGAACCATTCGGGCACGGCGAAGGTGCAAATGGCGACACCGGAAGCCTTCGTTTCGTCGGCGAGCTCGTAGAGCCTGAGCGTCGAGGTCTTCGCGTCCATATTCACGCTCCCGACATCTATCCTGCCCGTGTCGAAGTATCTGCTCCAGAGCGAAGGCGCGCTGTTGAGCACTACCTGCGGGTTTTTAAGATCGATGAAAACCTCGAAAACGGGGCCGAGGTCCTTTTTCGCGATGTATTCGGCTATCGGAACGATCGACAGAAAATCGCCGTTCCCAGCGACCAGGTCGTATGTATTTATGAGGCGGTTAACGTAAGGAACCGGGTACCACTCGGTTTTTACGAGATTATTTTCGAAGAACCCGGAATCGCCCTCGGGCAGGTTCGCGAGGATCAGTTTCCAGACGCTGTCCCCCAGGGAATTAAATATGTAATCCCTCGAATTCAGGAATATCGATCCCTTCGCCCTTCCGATTTTCGTGTCCATATAGATTACTGTAGAATTGACGGATTCATTCCGAATCCGGGTACTATTCTTCAGATAAATATTAGCACCAATTGTGAAGCTTTTCACCGGCTATGAATAAATACAACGGAGAAAACATGAAGAAGACTTTCGAAGACCTTCTGGAGTTGTCAAAGCACCTTAGAGGGCCGGAGGGATGCCCCTGGGACAAGGAGCAGACTCTCGATACGCTGAGGCCCTATATCATCGAGGAAGCGTACGAGGTCGTGCAGGCCATAGAGCAGCGCGACAGGGACGAGCTCATAGAGGAGCTCGGCGACCTTTTCTACGAAGTGCTCTTCGCCTCGCAGATAGCCGAGGACGAGGGCGAGTTCGACATCGGCGACGTCATCGACAGGCTCCATAAAAAGCTCGTCAGCAGGCACCCGCACGTATTCGGCGAGGAAAAGGCGGCCAACGCCGAAGAGGCGGTGAAGAGATGGCACGCCCAGAAACTAAAGGAGAAATCGCGGAAGAGAAGGCTCCTTCACATCCCGCGCACCATGCCGTCGCTCCTCCGGGCGCAGCGCGTGGGCGAGAAGGCCTCACAGGTGGGCTTCGACTGGCAGAGCGCCGGCGAGGTGCTGGAAAAGGTGCGCGAGGAGCTATCGGAGCTCGAAGCTGAGATAAAAACCGGGAACGAAAGCGGGGTCGAAAAAGAGTGGGGCGACCTCGTTTTCTCGCTCGTCAATCTCGGAAGGCACTTGAAGCTCGACTCCGAGGGTACGGCTCATAAAGCAATAGACAATTTCATCGAGCGGTTCGGCTTTATAGAGGATAAGGCCGAGGCGAATGGGAAACAGCTCGCGGAGCTCACGACCGAAGAAATGAACGAGCTTTGGGAAGAGGTGAAACAGGAGCGGGCTTAAGGCGAAGGTTTCAGATTACTTTCCCTGTCAGCATCCCGAGGAGCTTCCAACCCTCGGTGATAAATACGTCCGAAGTCGCGGCCGATTTTTCCGTGTAGACGAATTTATCGTTTTTGACGCTCGTGTCTTCCGAGCTGTAAATGGCGAACGGCACGGGCTCGTTCACGTGCGTCCGGAGGTCTATCGGCGTCGGATGGTCCGACATCACGAGTATTTTGTAGTCGCCGAACCTCTTTATCCCTTCGAGCACGCGGCCGACGACCCGGCCGTCGAAATCTTCCACGGCCTGCACCTTGAGCTCGGCCTTCCCGACGTGGCCCGTCTCGTCTGTCGATTCGATGTGTATCATAGTGAGGTCGACCTCTTCGAGCGAATCGAGGGCGTAGTCGACCTTCCCTTCGTAATTCGTATCGAGATACCCCGTCGCCCCGGGGACGTCAATCACGCGGAGCTTCGCGCAGTGCCCTATTCCCTTAACCAGGTCGACGGCAGAAATAACAGAACCGGTGAGCCCGTAAAGCTGCTCGAAGGACGGCATCTTCGGCGCTGTGCCCTGTCCCCAAAGCCATATGCTCGTCGCGGGGTTCTTACCCTCGGCCATCCTCTTTTTATTCACGGGATGGTCTTTCAGTAATTCTCTCGATCTTTCGATCATTCGGTTAAGGATTTCCGTCCCCGCGCCTGTCGGGATATAGGCCCCGATTGCCTTTCCCGATATGTCGTGAGGGGGGGTCGTGTGAATGTCCTTGTTGCCGCCCGACCATACAAGCAAGTGCCTGTAGCTGACTCCGGGGTAGAACGTGAAATTTTCCTCTTCCAGCTCATTCTTGAGGTCGAGAATGATCTCGCGGGCCTCTTCGGTCGTTATATGCCCGGCGCTGTAGTCTTCCATGACCGTCTGGCCGCCGTTTTCGGCCAACGTGACGAGGTTACATCTCAGGGTAACATCCTTCTCGCCAAGCGGGACGCCTATGCTCGCCGCTTCTAGGGGCGACCTCCCGGTGTAATAGACCATTGGGTCATAACCCAGCACTGTGAGATTGCCGACGTCGCTTCCAGGGGGAAGCGGGTCCGGTATGGTCTTCACCATGCCGAAGGTTATTGCGGCCTTCGCTATTTTGTCCAGGTTTGGAGTTCTTGCGAATTCGAGCGGGGTTTTTCCGCCGAGCTCGGGAACCGGGTGGTCGGGCATTCCGTCGCCCTGTAGTATCACGTATTTCATGAGAGTAAGATGTTAAATACTTTTCGGGAAGAATCAAGAAATGAACTATGTAAAAATGGCTGTTTTAAATTACACGAGAATAGTGTACACTATAACACGAGAATAAATGGAGGGCCGAATGTGCAAAGGAATATTACTTTTAGCGCAGAGGAAGAGCTGATAAAGAAAGCCAGGAAGAAGGCTCAAAAAGAGAACACTACGCTTAACGCCGAATTCCGCGAGTGGTTAAAGCGATACATCGGCGCCGATAAGCACCTGGTCAATTTCGATAGCCTTATGGAATCTCTCCGCTATGCGGACTCGGGCGGCGGATCGTATAGCCGGGACGAAATGAATGAGAGATAAGTATTTCATCGATACCAATATCTTCGTTCATTCTTTCAATTCAGAGGATAGTAACAAGCGGCGAATTTCTCTAGAGTTGATTTCCAACGCTCTGACAAACCATTATGGCTGTATAAGCTATCAGGTGGTGCAGGAGCTTCTTAACGTCGCAAGGCGGAAATTCGTTAAACCTCTTTCAATCTCCGATTGTCAAAGATACCTGAGCACCGTTCTGGAGCCGCTTTGTGAAGTGTATGCGAGCGGGGGACTTTGTTACCAGGCATTGGAAATTTCGGAGCGGTGGCAGTATTCGTTTTACGATTCATTGATTATCGCGGCGGCAATCAACGCGGAATGCTCGCTGCTTTACTCGGAGGATTTTCAGAACGGTCAAAAGATCCAGAGCATTACAATCGTTAACCCTTTTTTATAACTGCGGGAATCAGAAAGGAAGCGCGTTAATTCAATTAGCGCCTTCGAGCTTCACGACCTGCTTCTCGGCGTGGTAAGAGCTCCTGACGAGCGCGCCGGCTTCTATGTGAGGTATACCTATGACGTTCTCGCCGTAGGTCTTGAGCGATTCGAACTCCATCGGATGGTAGTACTTCGTAACGGGCAGGTGGTCCTGCGTCGGCTGAAGGTACTGCCCGATGGTAACGATATCGCAGCCGACACTCTTAAGGTCCTTCAGTGTTTCGAGGAGCTCTCCTTCCTCTTCCCCGAGGCCGACCATTATCCCGGACTTCGTCAGCATCCCCTCGTTCCCGTACCGCCCGCTCTCTTCCAGAAGCCTCAGCGAGCCTTCGTAGCTCGCCTGCGGCCTCACGGACCTCTTCTTTCCCGATGGCGTTAACTGCGGAAGGCGGTAGAGCCTCGGCACGGTTTCTATGTTGTGGTTGAGGACGTCGGGCCGGGCTTCGAGTATCTGCTCCCACGCGCTGCTCTCGCCCTTAAAGTCCGGTATCAGGACCTCTATCTTCACCTTCGGATTATATTCCCTGACTTTTCTGATTGTTTCGGCGAATATGCACGCGCTTTCGTAGTTCCTGTCGTCCCTGTTGACAGAAGTGATAACGACGTGCTTTACATGCGCGTTATTCTCGGCGAGCTTTCCGACGGCTTCCGCGACCCTCTGCGGCTCCTCCCAGTCGAGCTCTCCGCCGCGCCCTGTCTTCACGTGGCAAAAACCGCAGCTCCTCGTGCAAACGTCGCCGAGTATCATGAAAGTGAGCGTCCCCGCGCCCCAGCATTCGCCGATATTGGGGCACCTGGCCTCCTCGCATACAGTGTGGAGGTTGAGCCCCCTCATGAGGCTTTTAAGGTGCGTGTAATTCGGGCCCTGGGGTATCTGGGCCTTTATCCAGCTCGGCTTTCCTGTATTTCGCATAACTGTAAGTTTAATCGATCGGGCCCGGTTTAAGAAGCGGGCCCCTCCGGAAGCCCTAGAAATCAACTGCCGTGCGGCTTATTCCCCTCGTCTATAACCGTCGGAGACGAAAAAGGCGACTTGTCCGCTGCTGTCGTTCTGGACGTTGCCGGAGCGGCGGCAACGGTGGCCCTTTCCTTTTCCCTCGCGAGCTTCTGGTTTTCCTCGGACAGCTGCTTGTTCCGGGCTTCGAGCTCCTTTACTCTCCTCGACTTGTCACGGGAATCCGCGCTCGCGGACAAGGACTGAAGCGCGCCGAAGAATATCGTCACGAGCGCGCCGACGAGAAACGCGCCGAGGATTATTACTACGTTTTTCGTTACGTAAGGGCCGATTATGAAGGTCTTGAGGTCGAGCTTAAGCTGAAAATCGTAGGTGAAGACGTCCAGGTTCTGCGTGTAGACGATTGCGAACAGTAAGATTATGAGGACTATGAACAGGATCTTTATAAATTTCATCTTTCACCTCTCTCCAACGTATTTAATTGCCGGCTAAGCGTTTCATATGTGTCTTCAAGGTACTCCGGCATGATCCTGACGTCGGCTATCACCGGCATGAAGTTGTTGTCGCCGCTCCACCTGGGGACCACGTGAAAATGAAGGTGGTCGTCTATACCCGCCCCGCCTGTCTTGCCGAGGTTCGTGCCGATGTTAAACCCGTCGGGCCTCATCACTTTCAGTATTTCCGTGCATTTTATAGTCAGGTCCATCAGCTCAAGCCTCTCTTCCGGGCTCAGCTCCGAAAGATTGCTCGTATGTTTGTACGGGACGGCCATAAGGTGTCCGTTCGCATACGGGTACCGGTTCATGATTATGAAGCTCGTCTGACCATTATATAATATGAGGTTCTTTTTGTCATTTCCATCACCGGGCTTGCGGCAGAAAATGCATCCCTGTTCCTTTTCCCCGGTTATATATTCGATTCTCCAAGGAGCCCAGAGCAGCTTCATTTCAGTTAATTATATCGACGAGGTAGAAAAGTCCAAAGCTCGCTTTAGTTGGCAGGCTCGTGACGCCGGGGATTTCGACTTTGGATTGCAAAAGCTCCATGAGCTGCGATTTTTTCTTGGGATAGTAAACGAGGCTCGGTTCTCCGGTTATACCGACCGACTCGGCGACATAGTCGACGGCGTCGTTGATGGTGCCGAGCTCGTCCACGAGGCCGAGCTCCCTGGCCTGGGCGCCGGTGTAGATCTTGCCCTCGGCTACCTTATCCATCTGGGCCGCGTCGAGCCCCCTCGACTCCCCGACGGCGTCCTTGAACTGGGTGTAAACGTTGTCGATGAGCTCCTGTATATATTGGCGGTCGGCATCGGTCATTTCCCTGAACGGGGAACCGATGTCCTTGAACTCACCGCTCTTAATGACCTCGACATCCACCATCGCCCATGCGAGGAGCTTTTCGTAGCTCACGAACTGGGCGACGACGCCTATGCTTCCCGTTATGCTTCCGGGGTTGGCATAAATTTTCTCGGCGGCGCAGGCGATGTAGTAGCCGCCCGAAGCCCCGACGTTCCCTATGCTGGCGACGACGGGCTTCTTCTCTCTAAGCTGCTTTAATTCGCTGTAAAGCTCCTGCGACGGGCCCACGGCCCCGCCCGGGGATTCTATCCTCAGTACGACGGCCTTTATCTGGGAATCGTTTTTAATAGCGGTGATGCTGTCGAGATAGGTCTGGTCGTCGAGTATCACATCCTCGACCTTGAGCACGGCCACCTTGTCCCCGGACGAAAGCGTGTTGTCCCCCGAGATAAGGAGGCCGCACCCGACGCCGGCTATGAAAGTGAAAAAGAGGAAGATGACCGCCACTATGGCGAAGACGACTCCCCTCAAGCTCAGACTACCTCGCCGTTGTTGATGTCTTTAAGCTTTTCCCTGAGCACGTCTCCGAGCTTCACCGAAGGCTCGCCCTGGGAAGACATGAAGTTGGAAACCCTTTCTTTTTCGAGCTTGTCGTCGTGCCTTCTCTTGCTGAGGTTTACCTGGCGCTTTATCTTGTCGAAACCCGTCACGAGAGCGGTTATCTCGTCGCCAGCGCTGATATTACGGGGGACGTCCCTATTTTCTTTATCCTGGCTGAGCTCGCTGGCCCTTATCCAGCCCTCGATGTCGTTTTCGAGCTCGACAGTAACGCCCCTGTCCCTGACTTCCTTAATTTTTCCAGTTACGACCGTCTCGCCCGACCTGTACTTCTTCTGGGCGCTCTCCCACGGGTCTGAGCCGAGCTGCTTAATACCGAGGCCTATCCTCTGGTTCTTGTCGTCGACGTTGAGGACGACGACCTCTATCTCGCTGCCCTTCTCGAAAGACTCTTCTTCGGGATTGACGCGGCCCTTCCAGGTTATGTTGTCTGGTCTGACGAGGCCGACTATATTCTCCGCGACTTCGACGAATACGCCCTTGTCGGTGACGTTCCTGATAATGCCCTTTATCCTCGTGCCTGACGGGTGCGTTTCCTTGAACTGCTCCCACGGGCTCTGCTCTATCTGCTTCAGGCTGAGCGATATGCGCCTGCTGGCGGTATCGACGTCGAGCACGACCGCTTCGAGCTCCGTTCCCGGCTGAACGACTTCTTTCGGATGGCGGAATTTCTTTGTCCAGGTGATTTCGGATATGTGAACAAGGCCCTCTACCCCGGGCTCGAGCTCTACGAATATGCCGAAGTCCGTGAGCGATACGGCCTTTCCGCGGACGTTCGTCCACGGCACGTACTTCCCTTTTACGGATTCCCACGGGTCTGGAGTCGTGTCCTTCAGGCTGAGGGTTATCTTCTCGCCTTCGTCTATTTTTATGATTTTCGTGGTTACCTGCTGGTCCCTCGAAACGACGTCCCCGGGATGGGCGACCCTTCCCCACGCGACCTCGCTTACGGGTATGAAGCCCTCGACGCCGCCGATGTCGACGAACGCGCCCTGGTTTATGATGTTGAGTACCCTTCCCGTCACCTCTTTACCGACCTCGATCGCCGCGAGCGTTTCCTGCCTCAGGCTCTCGCGCACTTCCTCGAGGTGAACCCTTCTCGAAAGGACCACATCACCCTGGTTGAGCTTTATTATCCTGGCCTCGATGGTTTCGCCGATGAGGCTGTCGAGGTCCTGCCTGGGGACGATGTCGATCTGGGAGGCCGGGATGAAGGCCCTGACGTTAATCTTCTCGCCGATGTCGGCTATGAGCCCGCCCTTCACCTTCTGCAGGATTACGGCCTTTACGAGATTTCCCTGCTCGAAATTCTCTTGTACGACCTTGTTTTCCTTGAGGAGGTCGGCCTTTGCCTTCGAAAGCCTCGGGAGGCCTTCGCTTACCCAGTTGTCGAATATGACCTCTACCTCGTCGCCAGCCTTGACCTCTAGCTCGCCCTTCTTGTTGTAGAATTCCCTTATCGAAACCGCTCCCTCGGATTTCGAGCCGAAGTCTATGAATACGTCTTCCTGGTCGACCCTGACGACGATGCCCTTTATCGCCACTCCCCTGTCGGGGATGGCCATGCTTTCGTCGACCATATCTGCAAAATCTTTTTCTTCTGCCATATACCTGCCTTCTTTGTCGAGTATTGTCCGTCTAAGCTAACTGCCCGAGTTCACTATTAGAAGTAGAATGGGGTAGTGTTGACTTCTTAAGCTATCCTTGAACTGCCGATATTATTTTGTTTATTACTTCGTCGGTCAATAGATTTGTAGTATCTATTATGACCGCATTCGGGGAGGGATGCAAGGGAGATTCTGCCCGCTCGCTGTCCTGTCTGTCCCTCCCGACGAGCTCTTTTTCCACATCCGAAAGGTCCGCTTCCTTCCCCGATTCCCTGAGCTGTGCCCATCTTCTCCTGGCCCTTTCTTCCGTGGTGGCGGTAAGATAGAACTTGAAGTCGGCGCCCGGGAATACGTATGTGCCCATATCCCTACCCTCGGCCACGATGCTCCCCATGCGCCCCGCCTCGCGCTGAATCGAAACCAGCTTCTCCCTCACGGGCTTTTTTGTCGCCACGTCCGAGGAAAGCCGAGAGATTTCGGGAGTCCTTATCCTGCCCGCAACGTCCTCACCGTCGAGGAGTATCGAAAGGCTGCCGTCTGCATTCTTTTTGAATCCTATAGAAGTGCTATCGAGCATCCGAAGCAGCTCGGCACCGTTCTGTATATCGATCCCTGTAGTCACGGCCTTGAGGGCTATTGCCCTGTACATGGCGCCGGTGTCTAGATAGATGCAGCCTGTCTTCTCGGCGACAGCCTTCGACACAGTGCTTTTTCCGACGCCCGAGGGGCCATCTATCGTTATGATCATGATTTTCCGGTTGAAAAGGGTTTCGCCCCGAGTATTTTCAGCGTAAAAAAACTAAGCCCTGAGCACTTTAAGCACCTCGAAGAATTCGGGGAAAGATACGGCGACCGCTTCGGCGTCGCCTATCTCCGTCTCCCCCTCGGCCCTGCTCGCCGCCACCGCCACCGCCATCGCTATGCGGTGATCGCCCCAGCTGTCGCACCTGGCCCCGTGAAGACTCCCTTTCCCCGTAACCGCCATCCCGTCCTCGAATTCCTCTATGTCGGCGCCCATCTTTCCGAGCTCGGCGGCTATGGACTTTATGCGGTCGGTCTCCTTAACCCTGAGCTCGGCAGCGTCCTTAATCACCGTTGTCCCCTCGGCGTATGCGGCCGCCGCGGCAATGACAGGCAGCTCGTCTATGGCCCTCGGTATCAGCCCGCCGCCGATAGTTACGCCCCTGAGGGCGCTCGATTTTACGAATATATCGGCGACCGGCTCCCCGGATACGTCCCTCTGGTTAAGCAAAGAGATATCACCGCCCATTTCCTTGAGTATATCTACGACGCCTGTCCTGAGCGGATTCACTCCGACGTTTTTTATGAGCACTTCCGAGCCGGGATTTATCAGCGCCGCAACCATGAAAAACGCGGCAGACGAAATATCGGCGGGCACGGAAATCTCCCTTCCTCCGAAGTCCTTCTCCTGCGGCGAGATCGTTATGCTATCGCCGTTTCTCCGGAGCGCGACGCCCATGTACTTTAGCATCCTCTCGGTATGGTCCCTCGTCGGCTCGGGCTCTATTACCTCTGTCTCCCCCGAGGCGTAGAGGCCGGCGAGGAGAAGCGCGGACTTCACCTGCGCGCTCGCGACGGGGAGCCTGTAGGAGATACCCTTCAGCCCTCCGCCGTCTATGGCGAGGGGGAGCTTGTTGCCGCCTTCTCTGCCCGTTATCCGCGCGCCCATCAGGCGGAGTGGGTCAGTGACCCTCTTCATGGGCCTCGCACGGAGGTACTTGTCTCCCGTCATGACCGTGAAGAAATCCTGCGCGCCGAGTATACCCGTGAGAAGCCTCGTAGTCGTCCCGGAATTGCCGGCGTCTATAACGTCTCCGGGCTCCTTCAAGCCCCGGAGGCCGTTCCCCTCTACGGCGACGTCCGTCCCGTTTATGGAAATCCCTGCGCCCATGCTGCGCATGGCGTTCGCCGTCGATATCGTATCCTCGCAGTTGAGAAATCCCGAAACGGCGGTCTTCCCCCTTGCGAGCGCGCCCAGCATGAGCGACCTGTGCGATATGGACTTGTCCCCCGGGGGCGTAACTTCGCCCCTGAACGGTTTTGCGCTTCCCTTGACTACTTCCTTCGACATGGCTCAGACCCGAAACTATTTTGCCTGAATAATACCGTAGGTTAAATTGTAAAGAAAATATTCGGAAGCACGGAGATTTACACATGAGGCCGGAGTTTTCGCCACCAGCTCCAATACTTCTTTTATTCCTTCTGTTCGCTGTCCAGCTGTTCTACGGTCCGCCCCCGGCAGCCGCGGAGATATGTGGTAAGTGGGGCGACGCAAAAAAGGTGGGAACGCTCGACCATCTCCAGATAAACGAAGCCAGCGGCATCGCCGTCTCACGTAAATTCCCCGGGAGGCTCTATCACGTGAACGATTCGGGGGGCGGGCCGTACTTTTACGTGTCTGGCATGGAGGCCAGAGGCGCGAAGCCTGTCCGCATAAGCGGCTACGAGTCCCGGAGGTCCGACTTCGAGGACATGACGCTCGGGGAGTGCTCGCCGGGCAAGTCATGCATATTCATCGGCGACATCGGCGACAACCGGAAGAGAAGGGAGTACGCCGAGATCATAGTAATCGAGGAGCTCCAGGATTTCGGCAGCATGACCGCACCGCTAAAAAGAATAAAAATCGCCTACCCCGACGGCCCTCACAACGCCGAGGGGCTCGCCATTCATCCCGGGGGCGACATATTCATACTCACGAAGGAAGAGGAGAAGGACCTCACAAAGGCCTATCCTGCCCGGCTCTACAAACTGCCCCGGGAAAAATGGCGGAACGCCGGCGATGAGGTGATAACCCTCGCATACATCGGCAAAATAGACCTTCCTTCGCTTTTGCCGAATGCCTCTCCTCTAGGGCAGGTCGTAACCTCTTTAGACATCGCGCCAGACGGTAAGAAGTTCCTTGTCCTCACATACGAAGACGCCGTCGAGTTCGGCACAGACCTCTCGGCGGGAAAGCTGAAACCTGAGGCGAAAATGACGGAGGGCAAGGACTACCGCGTCGTAGAGATTACGTCCCTCCCGCAGCAGGAGAGCGTCGCATACGTCGACGGTGGCACGGGCTTCATATACGACACCGAGCACCACCTCTTCGAGGTCCCGATAATGCGGGTCGATTGTGTGGGCGGCGAGTAAACTGCCGTCCCGCATCAGTTCAGTAGGAAGGCTATTATTAGCGGTGTCGAGACGATGGATATGAGCGTTCCCGCGAGTATTATAGAGGCAACGGTCTCCGAGTCCTGATTGTACTTCTCGGCGAGGACGAAGTTAAACACCGCCGGAGGCATGGCCGAGAGGAGTATCACGACGCTGGCCTCGACGCCGCCCAGGTCAAGAAGCCACACCGAAAGAACGCCGAAAAGGAGTCCGAGGAATATCCTCATCCCCCCGAAGAGGAACGACTTCCCGACGTCCTTTATCGCCACCTCCGACAGCTTGTACCCGAGGGCGAATATCATCGTCGGAATGCTTGACTCCCCCAAGAGGTCGAGCGACCTGAATACGGCGACAGGCATCTCCCATCCCGAAACGCTGAGAAGCACGCCCGCAACGGCCGAGTAAACGAGCGGCAGCCTGAATACCTCGAACGGGCTCTCGTCGTAGCTGAGAATGTATATGCCGACGGTATAATGGAGCACAGTCGTCGAAACCATGAACAGTATGGCGACGGCGAACCCCGCCTCCCCGAACGCGAAAAGAACGAGCGGAAGGCCCATGTTGCCGGTGTTCCCGAACAGGACCGGGGGCAGATTAACCTTCACAGGCAGCTTCAGCGCCCGTATCACCAGAAGCCCTATGACGAGCGATATGCCTATCACTATGCACACTGATAAAAAGACCTTCCCTGCGACGGCAAGGTCTATCGGGTCTTCGGAGAGCGACGATATTATGAGGGCGGGCGTCGCGAGGTATATGACGAAATCATTCAGGCCCGAGAGATTGATTTTCTTCTTTTTGCCGAAGAGATAGCCCGCACCCGTGATGAGGAAAACGGGAAGGACGACATTGATTATCTCGCTTATTATGGCTCGTATCCCCCTTGGGCGTCTTTTAACTCCGGGGGTGAAGTGAATTGCGGGGAGTCATTTTCGTGATGTAAAAGCTTTGGAATCGAAGGGAGCGGCTTGCCGAACGGCGTGTCCGCTACCAATTTATTACAGCAGCGCCCCAGGTAAAACCCGCCCCGAATACGGAAATCAGGATCTTGTCGTCCTTTTTCACCCTTCCGCTCCTGACGGCCTCGTCGAGCGCTATCGGCACGGACGCCGACGACGTATTCCCGTACCTGTCGAGGTTGCTGAATACCTTTTCCTCGGGGAGCCCTATGCGCTTCCTCACGGCTTCGAGAATCCTGTAGTTCGCCTGGTGGGGTATGAAGAGGTCGATGTCGTTCGGGGTGAGGTCAGC
Source organism: uncultured Spirochaetia bacterium (assembly GCA_964586675.1). Classification (GTDB taxonomy): domain Bacteria; phylum Desulfobacterota_D; class UBA1144; order Nemesobacterales; family UBA2774; genus JADLGH01. The sequence goes on from CAZPHQ010000018.1 coordinate 15,201, forward strand.
AAGGCGTATGGCTTCCATGGAGGACGATTCGATGGCCTTCACGGCCTCCTTGAATACCTCCTGCCCCGCCATTTTGAGGAAATGGGCCCTGCTCTTGATGGATTCCTCGCTCGCCGGTATGCGCGAGCCGCCGCCCGGCATGTAAAGGAGCTGCCACTGGCTTCCGTTCGCGCCGATGGTTATGGACATGATGCCCGGCGTGTCGGACGCGGACAGAACTGCAGCGCCGGCCCCGTCGCCGAAGAGTATGCACGTAGAGCGGTCCTGAAAATCCATTATGGTCGAGAGGGTTTCGGCCCCGACTACGAGAACCTTCCTCGCGTCGCCGCCTCCGATCAGGCCCTTTCCGGCCTGAAGGGCGTACATGAAGCCCGAGCATCCCGCGAGAAGGTCGAACGCCATTATATGCCTGGCGCCGAGCCTGCTCTGGAGGAGGCAGGCGGTCGAGGGGAAAATGTAGTCCGGCGTTACGGTGCCGACTATGATCGCGTCGAGCTCGGCGGGCTCTACCGATGCGCTTTCGAGCGCCCTGACGCAGGCGTCGTAGGCTATGTCGGAAGTGGCGACACCGGGGTCGGCGATCCTTCTCTCTCGGATACCGGTCCGGGTCTGAATCCATTCGTCCGAGGTGTCTACGATTTTTTCGAGGTCGGCGTTGGCGAGCACCTTCTCCGGCGCCGCCGAGCCGGTACCCAGGAACCTTACAAAGCTCAACTTAAAGCCCTCTCCTTAATAGATACCAGTCGGGGAATAGTATAGGGCGGACAGGCCTTTGTCAACTTATCCCCCGGCCTGGGCGAGGAGCGTCCCGAGCTCCGTTTTCTGCGCATCCGTGAGCGCGGCGCGCCTCACCTGCTCTATGTCGTCGTCGTAGTAAAGGATGTCGAAATGGTCCCGGTCCCTCAGGAGCCGCATGAGCTCCTTTTCATCCTCGGATTCGAGGCTGAAGAAATAATCGAACCGGAACGACTGCCCTCGGGCCGTGTCGACTGTTATGGTCGCGGCTATGCAGGGGAATTCGGGCCTGTCCAGAAGCTCGAAGCCGAGCGAAATGACGTCCGACCCCTTGAGCGCCTCCATATCCTGCCCGGAGCATTTTATTATCAGCACGGGGCTCCCCTCGACAAAGACGAATATGCAGCCGGATTCCATCATCGAGAGGGTGAGCGCGGTCTCTTTTCCTATCTCGGCCGGGGCTTTCACACCCCCGCGTCCCTTGAGGAACGGCTTTAAAAGTATCGATAACAGTTCTTTACCCATTTTTCGTAAGTCTAATACAACCTCAGCTCCCGGCAAGGCGGGGAGCTATACAGGCCCGGTTTTCGCCGCATATCGAGGTTAGAGGCGTTCCCGGCGCGCCGCCCCGAAATTTTTCCTTGACATAAGCATGCCAAATTTATTAGTATCAAGATATCGGAGCGTTTTGGCCGTGTTATTTCCTTAATTTCTCAGAAAAGGCGGGGAATTTCGGATGGACGTAGGCTGAGTTCGGCGCACGTTCGGTTCCCTGCGTTTTGAAAGGGAGGAAGTGTTGAGATGATGTGGACACTGATCGTTATAGGATTAGCCTTTTTATTCTGGCGTTATATGGGTCCGATCGGAGCCCAGGCCCCGGCTGCAGCCGCGGCGCCGCCTCCGCCACCGCCCCCGGCGGCAGAGCCCGCAGCAGCGGCTGGAGGAGATCCGTTCGTATCCGCCCAGCCCTCTCAGGGAGGAAGCTCGGCCCCGTCTTCGGCGCCGTCTTCTTCGGGCGAGGTGGACCCGTTCAAAGCGCCCGGCGCGTAATGCCCTCCGCCTGAGCACCGCAGCCTCCCACGCTGCCGCGGTTCCGGGTTAAGGCCGCTTCGGCTGTCCTGGCGAAAGGGCTAAACTATTACTTCTTTCTTGGTTCTTATGAGGAGCCAGAGGAAAAACAGCCCGCCTATGGAGGCCGTTATGATTCCGACCGGAATCTCCACAGGGGATATGAGCGTTCTGGAAACCGTATCGGCGAGCGTCAGGAACGAGGCGCCCAGGAGAAACGAGCAGGGAAGTACTATCCTGTTGTCCACCCCGAGAATCATCCTCAGTATGTGAGGGATGATGAGCCCGACGAATCCTATCGGGCCGGTCACCGATATAACAGCCCCCGCCGAGAGCGAGGTCGCAAAGTAAATCTGTCTTTCCATCTTCTTCACGTCCACGCCCAGTGAAGACGCGACGTCGTCGCCTAACCCGAAGAGGTTCATTTCCTTCGTCATGGAAAGGAGGAGTAGGCCGCCGGGCAGGACGAATAAAAACGTCTTCCAGACCTCGCCGTAGCCGACGATATCGAGGCTCCCCATAATCCAGCGCATCGTCTGGAGCGATTCCGTAAAATTAGAGAAGAACTGGACGAACAGTATGAAGGCCGAATAGAGGAAGTTCATCACGACGCCCGCAAGGAGGAGCCTCCCCGTCGCGACAATGCCCCCGACCCTCGATACGGAGTAGACGAAAAGCATCGTCAGGAGCGAGAAGACGAACGCGAATATCGTAACCACCGAAAAGCCGAGGAACCCCGCGGCAAGCCCCGTTCTCATGGCGATAATAGCCCCGAGCGACGCGCCTCCGGAAATGCCGAGCGTAAACGGCGAGGCGAGAGGGTTCCTGAAAAGGGCCTGGAGCGCCGCTCCGCATATTGCGAAAGTCCCCCCGGCTAGGGTCGCCATGAGCACCCTCGGGACCCTTATCTTGTAGAAAATCGTGCTGGCGAGCGAATCACCGCCCGTGACCGTCTCTACGATACCTGCGTCGTATATGCCCGAGAAAACGCTCGCGAAGGCGGTCACTATCCAGAGGACGATCAATATGCTTACGGCTGCTATGAATTTCTTTTTTGCAGGCATGGGTTCAGGCCGTGAATATTCTAAAGGGCATCTACTCGCCCGGGTATACGAATAGCTTCCCGTCTTCTTTTTTGACAGCTACTTCCGTTCCGTAAAGCGCGCTCAGGTTCTCCCCTGTTACAACTTCTTCAACTCCCCCTTCGGCGAAGATCCTGCCCTCTTTTAACATCACTATATCGTCGAAATAGAACAGGGCCCCGAATATGTCGTGCGTAGCGGCGATTATAAGAATCCCGCGCTCGTCCCGGAGCTTCCTCAGTATGTTCATTATCTCGCTCCGGTGCCTTATGTCGAGGAACGTCGCCGGCTCGTCGAGTATCATCACTTCCGGCTCCTGGACAAGGGCGCGCGCTATGGATGCGAGCTGCCTCTCGCCGGACGAGATTTCGCTTATGAGCCGCTTTTCGAGATGCGAAATGCCGACTGTCTTCATAGCTTCCCGCGCCATTTCGAGGTCGCTCTCCCTTTCGAATTCGAACCTCCCGATGTAGGGCGCGCGGCCCATGAGTATGACCTCCGTAACGCTGAACGGAAAGGCGAAGACGGGGTCCTGAGGAATGTACGCGATCCTCCGTGCGATCTCCCTCCTCCCGATAGAGCGAAGCGGCTTTTCCCTGTAGAGCACCTCGCCCGCTTCCGGTTTGAGAGCGCCCGTCATGAGCTTTAGGAGCGTCGATTTACCCGCGCCGTTAGCGCCGAGTATGCCGTGCATGCTCCCTTTCCCGAAGCTGAGGTTTATACCGCCGAGGATTCGTCTCGGGCCGTAAGAAAAACCCACTTCATGGCATTCAATTATCGTTTCCATGATCCTCCGCGATCTCCGGATGGAGCACCCCCGCCAGCACCCCCGCCCCTTCGGCTATTATCTGGCTCGGGTGGAGGAGAACGGTGGTCGGCAGTATGTAGACCCGGCCGTTCCTGACGGCCCTCGACTCGCCAAGCCCCTTCCATACCCGGAGTATCTCCTCTTCCTTGTCCGGCTGCTCGTGGTTCACCTCCACTATGACGTCCGGGTCGAGCGTGAGTATAGCTTCCCTCGTGAGCTTTATCGAGAACCTCTCATTCCTGACGACGTTCTCCCCGCCGGCGATTTCGATGAGCTCGTTTATGTAGTTGTTCTGCCCTATGACATAAATGTCTTCGAGCGTCCCGGGGTTCCGCCCGACGACGAAGAGCACCTTCTTCCTCGGGAGGTTCTCCATCCTCTTTTTTACTGCTGCGATGCTGTCCCTGATATGCCCCGCTACCTCTCCTGCCTTCTCGTCCCTGCCCAGAAGGCCGCCGATGAAGTTGACGGTGTCTATTATGTCCTCGACGGAATCGTTGCCGCTTACTACTATCGTATTAAGCCCGAGAGACCTCAGCTTTTCTCCGAACATGGCGTCCTGGTCTTTCATCAATAAAACCGCGTCGGGCCTGAGGGCGACGACCGCTTCGAAATTGGGGTTAACCCAGCCGCCGACCTTGGGCAGCTTCGCCGCCTCGGGCGGAAAGTCGGAATATATCGTCACGCCCACTATTCTGTCCATCTCCCCGAGGGCGTATATGATATGCGTCAGGCTCGGCGAGAGAGAGACTATGCGCGCCGGCGGCTCGTCCGCCGACGAGGAGATGCAAAATATGGCGAGGAGCGTAACTGTGAGAAGAAAACGTCTGGCTGCGGAAAACATTCTCTATCCGAGGAACTGCTCGAAGCGCATGTAGTTTTTAAGGTTTACGACCGACCCAGCGGGCGGCTCGTACCCTTTCATGACGCCAGGGTGTATTGTGTTCGCGAGTATCTCGAGCCCGTCTACTACCCTCGGGCCGGGTCTGCTGAAATAAGAGTTCGCGTCGAAAACGTACGCGAGCCCGTTCGTCGTGGACGGAAGCGAAAACCACTCGTCATTTTTCATGAGGGCGTCTATCTCGTCGAGCGTCTTTTCTGCGCTGAAACCGCACGGCATTATCATCATCATGTGAGGGGCGAAGTCGACGATATCCTTCCACGACACTTTGAACGACGGCTCGCCAGGCTTTCCGAGCCCGTTCTCCCCACCCGCTATCTCGACCATCTCCGGCACCCAGTGCCCGGCGGCGTAGGCAGGGTCGAGCCATTCGAGGCAGAACACCCTCGGCCTGTCGCGCATGGATTCGAAGTGGGACCTTACCCTCTCGATCCTCTGCCGCAGCTTTTCCGTGATCTCTACAGCTGTTTGTCCGGTCCCTGTCGCTTCCCCGATTATCAGGATCGATTCCAGTATTTCGCCTAAAGTCGAAGGCTCGAGCGATATTATCTCGGGCATGCGTCCCAATACCGAAGCGGCGTCCGTAACTTCATTCCCCGAAACCGCGCACACCTCGCAGAGCCCCTGCGTAAGAATAAGGTCGGGAGATGCTTCCTTGAGCGCGTCCCTGTCTATGAGATAGGTGCTCTTTCCTTCGGCGGCGTTCCTGCTCACGACTTCGTCTATCTCCCTGCTCGAGAGTTTTTCCGGGTCGATGAAGCTCATTATAACCCTCGTCTTCTCACGGGCCACGGGCGGATAGTCGCACTCGTGCGTAACGCCTGTCACGCTGCCGCCGAGCCCGAGCTCGTAGAGGATTTCTGTCGTGCTTGGAAGAAAGGAGCAGATTCGCATTATAAAAAGCCTCGTATCGATAATTTGAGGGGACCGCACGAAAACCGGCCCCCTCTGTAATTATCGTTGACCGTCCTTCTTTATGCAAACCGCGCGGCTATTCGAGTCCGAGCGTCGTATCGACCGAGCCTAAATGTTCGTTGCCGAATATCGCGGTGACGAAATATATGTCGGGTCCCTGGAAATCCACTCCGGGGATCCCCGGCCTTATGGCGAGCCACTGAACTCCGTCGAATAAGTCCGCATCCGGATCGAACGCCCTTATGCCGGCGGGGAAAGGCGCCATGTACGGGAACGGGTCCAGCTCGTCGTTATTCGTATAGAGGACCGCAATCTGGTCCGAATTGAAAAGGGTCATGAACAGGAGGTTGGCCCTTATGGCTATGTCCGCGATGAAGTTAAGCCCGGTCGTATCCGTGACAACGATCGGATTGCCCGTGCCGTTGACCACGTCCCCCGATATAAGGTCGACCTTCAGCAGCGCTCCAACGACCCCTAATCCCAGGTATGCAAACCCGTCGTCCGTCACGGCGAGGGAGTTCGGCAGACAAACCAGAGGATTCTGCGGGCTGAGCGGAATGTTTATGGTATCGACGACCGAGTTAGTCTGAACGTTTATGAGGTCTATGGACGGCGGGAAATTCGTATCACATGAAAATTCGAATGTTACAGGGTCGAACAGGGTGCCGCCGCTGTTTACAGCATATAAAGTGCCGTCTATCACTTCCATGCTCCCCGTATTCGCTCCGGACGACTGAATAATCGTCACGAGGAGATTATTGACGGTGTTGAGTACGGTTATAAAACCGTCACCCGCGGGGTTGAATGTCTCGTTCAGGTTGTTGTTGGACACAAAAGCCTTTCCCTGGGCTATGGCGATGCTGGCCGGCTCCTCGAACGGGTTTCCGGCTATGACCTGCACCGCCTGGCATGGCTGGGTGACGCCGGAGTGTCCGGCTTCAACTATAAGCACCTCGCATACCCTGGTCTGCACGTTCACGACTGCCACGCTCTGCCCGGAATAATTCGGCACATACGCCAGCGTATCGTCGAGGAATGCGATGTCGAAGGGGTTCGAGCCCGGGGGTACAATAATGGTGCCTACCTGGCTCGGCGGGTTCTGGTTGAGATCGAATATCTGAATGTTATTGGACCCTCCGTTCACAACGTAAGCCCTGTTCCCCCTTATTTTGATAGCGGTAGGGAACTGTCCTATCGAATGAAGGTTCTGCTGGACGGAATCCGAAAGCAGCGTTACGCCTATGACTATGTCTTCGACGATGGTCCCGCCGTCCGTGACGAGAACGTTGAACTCGTCGTCAGTACTGCCGGTGAACGTCACGGGAGGGAAGCTCTCGTCGCCCTGCCCGGAGGAAGTCTCTGTCTCGCCGGTGTCGAGGTTTGTCACCTCGATTGTGCTCCCCGGCGGAACGGATCCCGCGAGCCCGCCTACCGCTATCGTTACGTTAGAGCCCGGTATTGCCGAGACCGCCAGTATATCTCCCGTGGGCACGAATCCGCCTCCGCCGCCCGATTCTTCGCATGCCGCGAGCGAGAAGCATCCGGCTACTGCCAGTAATATCGAAAGTAATGTTTTCATGTCTAAATCCTCCTCATGGTTTATCTGTTATTTTTCGGTTTCAGAAATTCACTCCTGCGGTCGCGTAATACGTCCTCCCCGGGAGGGGGAAGTCGAGCGCGTCCCTCACGTCGAGGTTATTGAAAAGGTTCTTTATCTCGAATGTGAAAAAGAGCTTCTTCCACTCCGCCTTCGCGCCCGTGTTGTATACCGTCCGGGCGGGGGTCGTCTTCGAGTCGGGGAATGCGCTGACCGGTATCCTGTCGACGTAATTCGTCTCCCAGAAAAGGGAGACATAATTGAAATCCAGAACGGCTCTCAGGTCGAACTTGTTCCTCGGCCTTCCGGGGAGCTGGGCCCCCGTCTCGTCTATCTCGCCGTCGAGGAACGTGTACCCGGCGAAGAGCTCGAAGAAATCGACCGGCTTTAACGCGAGGCTTGCCTCTACGCCCTGCTCGTTCACGTCGCCGACGTTTCTCGGCTCTATAGTCACGGCGCTGATGTAGACGAAGAGTATGAGGTCCTGTATATAGCTCCTGAAATAGCTGACTTCAAGCGCAGCCTTCGGGTGCGAAAGCGTGAACCCGACGTCGAAATCATAGGCCGTCTCGGGCTTCAGATCAGGGTTGCCGCGTATGAAACCCTCGTTCGGGTAAAAAAGCTCCCCGAAGCTCGGAGCCCTGTAGGAGCGGCCGGCGTTTGCCTTGAACGAAAGGAAATCGTACGGCGTAACTATGAGGCCGAGCCTCGCCGAGATGCCGGAATCGGTGTCCGTCGTTTCCTGCTCCGTTCTCCACACGTCGTACCTCACGACCGGGTTTATAAGAAGGAGCCCGTCAAAAAGATTTATCTCGTCGCTGGCGAAGAGGCCGAGCGTGAACCTCTTCGGGTCGTCGTAGTCCTCGTTAAGGAGAATGTCCTGCCTCGCGTCGACGGCAAACGTGAATACCTGGCTGTAAGGAGCGAACCACCTGAGCGTCGGATTTATGCCGAAGGAGTAGGTCTTGCTGTGCGTGTCTATCGGGAGGCCCAGGGTCGGCTCCAGGTTTTTGTACTTTAAATCGTCGAACCTGTTGAATATGAGTATGTCGAGGTTGAAGTCCTCGTTTATGAACTTCTCCTTCGAGATATTTATGCTGGTGAGGTTCCTGAGGTCTTTCTGATTTGCGTCCGGCTGCTGGAATTCGCCGAGCCCCGGCACACCACGGTCGTCGTAGAAGAACTCGTTCAGGAGGCTTACCTGCCACCCGTTCCCCGGGTCGTACGTCACCTTCCCGAGGAGGCTTTCGGAGTGGAACTCGTTGTTTATACGGGTGAGGGTAAGGTCGTTTACGGACTTGAACTTGAAGTCGCCCTTCGACTGCGAGTGTGTGAACGATACGAGATAACTGAAGTCCCCGACTTTCTGCGCGCGGGAGGCGTTCAGGCTGAACGTCTCGTAAGAGCCGTACGTAGCCGAGGCGAATGTGAACGGCTTCGCCGTATCTTTCGTTACAATATTCACGACGCCGCCTATAGCGTCGCTGCCTACTAACGCCGAGGCCCCGCCGCGAAGGACTTCGTATCTTTCGACGTAGTGAACCGGGATCGTCGAAAGGTCCACTCCTCCGCCTACAGGGCTGTTCAGCCGGACGCCGTCTAAGAGTATCACGACCTGGTCGTTGGACGATCCCCTGATGGAGATAGTTTTCAGCTGCCCGAATCCGCCGTAGTCCCTGACGACGACGCCCGGCGAGAAGGACAGTATCTCCGAGGCCGTATTGTACTCGCCCATGAAATTATCGAGCTCGAGAACCGTGGAAAAGGCCGAAGGGTAGTCGAGGGGCGGGGTTTCCGGCGCGTCTTCGACGACGACGGTTTCGAGGGTATCCGCATCCTCCTGCGCGAACGCATGGATTGGGAGCAGTAAAATGAACAGGAGTATTAAGAGTTTTTTCAATTGCGCCACCGGTTCAAGAGCTTCGAACCGGGAGGCGGGTCTGTGCGAACGCCGAACATTTACCTTCTCCCCTCGAAGAAAAGTAAATTCACAGTCATAAGGCAGATGTTCTGGCTCGTAGCCTCGGGACTCCACCGCGCCTTCCCGGAATTAACCAGTGACGTTGTTGCGGGGACTTTAAGGACTACTCACAGCAGCGAGCGGGCTGCGCCGGATTCTCACCGGACTTCCCTTTTAAGCCTAAGCACCTTATATCCATAAATTTTAAAGAGCGTTAATAATCCATTACATAATAACTTCTGCCGGGGCGAATTCAAGTCGGCCTGAAAGCCGCTATCTGAAATTCGGGATGACCTCTTTCCCGAACGTCTCTATGCATCCATATATAACGTCGTGCGACGCCTGCGGGAAAACAATCCTGCATGCGATGTACTTTATGCCGAGCGTATCCCTGTACATCTCTATCTCTTTCACGCAGTCCCCGGGCGTGCCGATTATGAACCTGTCCTCGGCAAGGTGCTCGAAGAGGGGGTCGTCTAGCCCCGCGAGCTGCTTTCCCCGGACGAACATCTTTACCCCGAGCGTGAAGTAATACTTATACATGTCGATGATGTATTTCGTTCCGCCCAGGGTTGCTCTATTCCTGTCCGCGGATACGAACGTCTCCCGGAGGAGTATGTGCTCGACGGCCTCAGGGTCTTTCCCTGCCTTCTTCGCCTCGTCGTTGTAAAACCCGAGCGTATCCCTCACCATGCCGACAGTCCTCCCCGGGCCTATAAGAAGGGGATACCCGAATCTTCCCGCGCGCCTTATGGCTGGCTCCTCGAACGCGCCGACGTAAAGTGGGATAGGCTTTTGAACGGGCTTCGGAGTCAAGGTCGTATTCAGATATTTAAATCTCTTGCCTTCATACGAGAACTTCTCTCCTGAAAGCGCCTTCCCCAGAACTTCCAGCCCTTCTTCCATCCTCGATGGCCTCTGCTTCATGGATACGCCCATGCCTTCGTACTCTTCCTTCCTGTATCCGAGGACGACGCCAAGATCGAATCTCCCGTTCGATATGTTGTCCACGACGGCGGCGTCTTCCGCCACGCGCACAGGATTCTGAAGCGGCAGTATTATTCCCGCGGAGCCGATTCGTATTTTTGAGGTTGCGGCAGCCATCGCCGCCGCGGCCACCGCTGGCGACGGGCAGTAGCCGTCGTCCAGGAAATGGTGCTCCGATATCCACGCGGAATCGAAACCGACGCCCTCGGCGAGCCTCACCTGCTCGAAGCTGTTTTTATAAAGCTCCGGGTGCCCGTACGGAAGCTCGCTGTGGGTCTGCATGCCGAATAGTCCGATGCCGAATTTCATTGGATTCCTCCTCAACGTTCTTTAGCCTGTGCTCTATTATAACATCCGGGGCCGAACAGCTTGCATGTAACTACACGCCTTGTGAGCATGCACAAAATCATTGCGATTTTCATATCCGTAGGTTTATAATCCAGATATTAACCATTGAGAGGTGAATGATGAGTAAAGATATAAAATTCGGACTGTCGGCGCCCATGCCCGGTGCCGATATGGACGGACTCCTTAAATTCTCGGTCCTGGCCGACAAGCTCGGCTTCGATACCGTATGGTACCCCGACCACGTCGTTTTCGTCTCACCGACCGAGGCCCACGAGGCGTGGACGATAGCGACCGCGGCGGCGATGAAAACGAAGAACATAAAGCTCGGCACCGTTTCCGACCCCCACAGGATGCACCCGGCGGTTTTCGCGCAGAGGCTTGCTTCGATAGACCACATTTCCCAGGGCAGGGTCACGCTCACCCTAGGGGTCGGCGAATCGATGAACCTCGACGCCTACGGCATCAAGTGGAATAGACCCCTCGCGAGGCTCCGGGAATCGATGCAGGTCATGCAGAAGCTCTGGGCAGCCGAAGGGCCGATAGATTACGAAGGCGAATTCTTCCATCTGAAAGATGCGTTCCTCCAGGTTAAGCCTTACAAGAGAAACCGCATACCGATGTACATCGCGACGCACACCCCGAAAGGCCTCAAGCTCGCGGGCGAGCTGGGGGACGGGTGGCTCCCGATAGATCTCAACCCGGCTCTCTATGCGGAGTATCTCGGCGCGATCAGGCAGAGCGCGAGCGTCGCGGGCAGGGAACATTCCGATATAGACCCGGGCCTCTGGGTGTTCACCTCCCTCGGCAAGGACGAGGACGAGGCATACAAATCGCTCGAGCCGTTCAAGTACGTACTCGTGATGCAGGACCAGCTCAAGAAGGCGGGCTACGACGTGCACATCCCGGAAGAGTACCACGGCCTCAACTACTTCAACGTCATTCCGCAGGACGAGGCGGGGAGGCAGAAATTCAGGCAGCTCGGGCAGTTCTTCCCGAGGGAGGCCATAATCGACTTCACGATCACCGGCTCGAAAAAAGACTGCATAGCGAAGATCGAGAAATATATAGACAAAGGCGTCAGGCACTTCGTGCTCTTTTACAGGTTCAGCCCCGACCCCGAAAAAGCTCTCAAGACCTACGCGAAAGACATCATCCCGTATTTTAAGGGCTGAGTTTTAAACAGGAATAAAAAACCATTCCTCCCCCTTTAAGGGGAACGGATGTGAGCGAGCGAGCATTCGGTTGTTCTTGCCTGACGGCGCGAAGAGCATCCAGTACCGCTCAAGAGTAACTTACACTAAAATAGATAAAGGTGGGGGGGCAAACCTTTAGGGATTAATTCGAAAGCCCGGCTTCGTCCGTTCCCTGTCCGTCCTCGAAGTAGACGTACTTGAACAGCACTAGGTCGAGCGGGTTAGGCACGAGCCCCTTCACATAGGGCTTTATCATGTTCTGCTGGTTCGATATGAAGATAGGCACGATCGGAACATCATTCTCGGTCAGTATCTTTTGAGCATTGTCGTAGAGCTCCTTTCTCTTCGCCGGCTCGAGCTCCTCGGCAGCCTGGTAAACGAGCGAGTCGTATTCCTTGTTGCACCACTTCGTCCTGTTGTTTCCCGAGGTGCATGTGAAGAGCGTCATGAAATTATGCGGGTCCGGGAAGTCCGCCCCCCATCCCGCCCTGTGTATCTCCGGCGGGTCCGTGTTTATGGTGCTGAGGTAAACCTTCCACTCCTGGTTCATGAGATTCACCTTCACACCGAGATACATCTTCCACATGCTCTGGAGCGCCTCTGCGATTACCCTGTTGCTCCCGACGTCGGGCCAGAGAAAAGAAACTTCGGGAAACCCTTTTCCGTCCGGGTATCCCGCCTCGGCCAGCCACTTCTTCGCCTGCTCGGGGTTGAAATCGATGCCCTCCTCGTCATTGTATCCGAGCATGTTCTTCGGTATCCACGACTTCGTGGAAACGCCCGCTCCCTGTATGAGATCGACCAGGCTCTGCCTGTCTATCGCGGCCGCGAACGCCTTCCTGACGAGAGGGTTATCGAAAGGCGGTTTCTCGACATTAAACGCTATGTAGTTCGTCCTGAACATGAGCGTGGCCTTGAAATCGGGGAGGTCACGGAGCCTCGGCACTTCGAGCGGAGGGATGCTCTTACTGTCCGCGTAATCCAGCTCCCCGCTCTCGTACTGCGCGAGGGCCGAGGATGGATTCTCGTTCATTATTATCCTGACCTTCTCTATGCGCGGCTTTTCGCCCCAGTAATCGGCGCTCCGTGTGAGGAGTATATGATCGTGATGCCTCCAGGAGGTGAGCGTGTAGGGCCCGAGCGTTAAAATGTTCTCCGGCTCGGTCCACCTGAGTCCGTGCGCATCGACAGCATCCTTCCTCATCGGATACGTCGACATGAACGACAGGAGGCTCGGGAAGTAGGCGGCGGGCTTCTTGAGCTCGACTTCGAGCGTCCTCTCGTCAACGACCCTTATGCCGAGCTTGCCCGCCTCTTTAATCCCGCCCGTGTTGTACTCCTCGGCGTTTTCTATGTCGTAAAGAAAATATGCGTAGTCGCTTCCGGTCTCCGGGTTAAGGAGCCTCTTCCACGAATACTCGAAGTCGCCCGCCGTGAGCGGTTTCCCGTCCGACCACTTGACGCCCTCCCTGATTTTGAACGTATAGGTCTTCCCGTCTTCGCTAATCGTCCAGCTCTCGGCGAGGGCAGGCACGGGATGGAACTCCGCGTCGAACTGCGTGAGTCCCTCCATGATATTGTTGAGGACGGTATATGACGATCCATCCGTCGCGAGCGACCAATCCAGCGTCGGCGGCTCGTTCCCGAGATTTATATTGATCGTGTCCCTCTTCGCCGCGCTCTCAGAGCCCTTGTCGCCGCTGCCGCACGATGCGAGAACGAGCGCCGCGATAATTGCGACGCCGACCGCAAGGACGAGGCCGAACCGATGAATGTCGAAGTATGAGCGCGCCGTCATGCGAGATTCTTCTCTCCCGAAACTTCGTAGGCCATAATGCTTTCGGGGCCGTCTATGAGGCTCGGGAACACGCCGGCGAAGTCGAGGAAATGAGGCTCCTTGAAATGAAGCTCAAGGTCCTCCATGCTGCGCCACCTCTCGTAGAAGGTGAACGAATCGGGGTCGAAGCCGTCCTGAAGGAACTCGTAGACTATGCAACCCTCCTCGGCCCTCGACGGCCCGATTAGGCCCCGCGCCATCTCTTTCATCTTCTCCCTCGTCTCCGGTTTTGTCCTGAATTTCGCGATGAGTATCAGCACGGCGGCTCCCTTTACAAAGCGGCGTAAAAAACGTAGTATAGGCAGTGCGTTCGAATTATTCAAGCATTTCAGGGGGGAAAGACAAATGTCCGACGATAAATACAAGCGCGGCCTGGAAAAACTGGAGGAGATCTCCCCCGGCGCGGCCGCAAGAACTGCCGAAAGCCTTAACGACATCGCGCCAGACATGGTGCGCTACCTCTTGGAATTCGTCTTCGGAGAAATCTCTTCCCGCCCCGGCCTCGACATGAAGGCGCGCGAGATCACGGCTGTCGCGTCCCTTGCGACTCTCGGCACGGCCCCCAACCAGCTCAAGGTTCACATAAAAGGCGCCCTTAACTGCGGGTGCTCGCGCGACGAGATAGTAGAAGTGCTGATGCAGGTCCTCGTCTATGCAGGGTTCCCCGCCGCGCTCACAGGGCTAAGGCTCGCAAAAGAGGTGTTCCAGGAGATGGACGCCAAACCCTGAAACGCGGCCGCGTCATTCGCTGCTCTGATGTTTATTTCTTCGCGAGGAGGTCTCTTTCTATCTCTTCGAGAGTCCTGCCTTTTGTCTCCGGCACGAGCCGCCATACGAAGAAAATTCCGAGAAAGCTTATTACCGCGTAGGCCCAGAACATCGAAGAGATTCCTATAGTCTCCATCAGCGGCAGGAAGCTGAGCGAAATTATGATGTTCGACCCCCATCCGGCCATCGTAACCAGCCCCACGGCCCTTCCCCTTATGCTTAGCGGGAAAACCTCGGTCATCATCAGCCACGGTACCGGCCCGAGCGAGAAGGCGAAGCACGCGACGTAAAGCCACACGGCGGCCACAATAGCAGCGCCCGTCCCGCTTGGCTGACCGCTAGACGCGAATATCATCCCCGCGGCCGCGAGCGAGAGGAACATCCCTCCGAACCCCGCGTAAAGCAGAGGCTTGCGCCCCGCCCTGTCGAGGAGCCACACCGCTATCAACGTCGCGAGCACGTTCACGATGCCGACGCTTACAGTCGCTAGAAGCGCGGTGTCGGCGGACCCGAGCCCGGCCTCCCGGAATATGACGGGCGCGTAATACATGACGGAGTTTATCCCCGAGAACTGCTGGAGGATGAAAAGCCCGGCGGCCGCCGCGAGGGCGTAGCTCACTGGGGGCTTCAAAACCTCCGACAGGCCGGTCTTCCGCTCCATTGCCAGAACCCTCTTTATCTCCTCGACCTCGGCCCCGGCCTTGAGGGCGTCCCCGCCCGAAACCCCTTCGAGTATCCTCCTCGCCTCCTCATCCCTCCCCATCCTTATGAGCCACCTCGGGCTGTTGGGGAGGGTTATCATGCCGGCGACGAGCCCGGCCGCGGGGAGCACCCCGCCCGCGAGCATCAGCCGCCAGTTTTCCGAGCCGGAAAGGGCTTTCGCGAGGAAGTACCCCGCGAGTATGCCCATGGTTATCGCGAGCTGAAAAAAGGTGACCAGCATACCCCTCTTTTCGGCGGGGGAGATCTCGGCGATGTAAAGGGGGGCCGACGCGCATGCGGCCCCTATGGCGAGCCCGAGGACGAACCTCGATATCTGGAGAAATTCGGGATTCGGGGAGAGGGCCGAGCCCGCTGCGCCGGCGGCGTAGAGAACGCCCGCCCCGATGATCATGGCCTTCCTTCCGAGCCTGTCGGAAACAGCGCCGTTTATGAGCGCCCCGGCTATACCGCCAGCAAGGACCATCGACACCATGATCCCTTTCCCGAGCGAGGAAAGGGCAAAGCTCTCGCTGATAAAGCCCAGGGCGCCGCCTATGATCCCCGTATCGAAGCCCGTAATGAGCCCGGCGATCGCGGCTATCAACGTCGTATTCAGGGCGAGCCCGCTTTTTTTCTTCACGATAACGGGCCCAGTCCCGTGCCCGGTTCTCCTCAGGATTCGGAGATTATAAGTATCTTTCTCTGGTAAAGCCAGAGGACGTGATATAATAGATTCAATTATTTCGTGAAGCGCTTCAGGAGCGGTGTTTCGGAGTGAGCCGCGGGCCCGGCAGCGCCGTAAAGAGGGTAAATAAATCAGACGGGGGGAAGTATATGAGAGCATGTGCAATGGTGCTGTCGGTGATAATTTCCGTGGCGTTTCTATACGCCTGCGCGAGGCCGAAAGGGGGGAACCCGCAGGAGAAAAGGGACTTCGTCCTCAGGATGAAGGACAGGACACTCGAAGACCTCTACGCCGCCAAGCCCTTTACGAAAGATATGATAAAGAACGCGGCCGGATACGGCGTCTTCAGCAACATAAACACCCAGCTGCTCGTCCTGGGCTCGGGGAGCGGCTACGGGGTCATAGTCGATAACGCGACAGGCAAGAAGACCTATATGAAAATGGCCGAGGGCGGAGTCGGGCTCGGCGTCGCCGTCACAGACTTCAGGGAAGTCATAATATTCAACAATCCCGCTGTCATGAGGCAATTTATCAGCAAGGGGTGGGACTTCGGCGTACAGGGCGACGCGGTTCTGAAATCGAGAACGGAAGGCGGCGGCGCGAGCGGCAAAATACCGTTCGAGTCCGATATCGTCATATACCAGCTCACAAAACAGGGCATCGCCTTGAGGACGAACGTCGGCGCCGAAAAATACTGGATAGACAGCGACCTCAACTACTACTAGCTCCGGCACGCGATCGCGCTTTCTTCATCGCCTTGCGCTAGTTCGCCGCGGCGGGTTTATTTCTCCGCATGACGCAGAGACTCGTCCTCGCCTCCTCTTCTCCGAGAAGAAAGGAGCTCCTCGAATCCGTAGGTCTTTCTATCGAAGTGATGGGACCCTCGGCCGACGAGGTTATGCTCGGGAGTGAATCCCCGGAGGAATTCGCGTCGCGGGTCGCCTTCGAGAAGGCGGCGTCCGTTTCGCGCGGGCTCGGCGACGGCAGCCTCGTGTTAGGCGCGGATACGATAGTCGTAGTGGGCGGGGAGGTTCTGGGTAAACCCTCCGACGAGCCGGACGCCGCCCGCATGCTCGGCCTCCTCTCCGGGAGGGTGCACCACGTCCTCACCGCGTTTTCGATCCTCCGGCCCCGTGAAGAGCTCCTCCATGCCGAAATCGTACGCACCTCGGTCCGCGTCGGCGAGCTTGCGGCCTCCGACATAGAAGGTTACATTAAGACCGGAGAGCCGATGGATAAGGCCGGGGCGTATGGTATCCAGGGCATCGGGGCATTCATGATAGAAGGGATTACGGGATCATACACGAATGTCGTAGGTCTCCCGGTGCCCGAAGTCCTGAGGGCCCTCACGAAACTCGGTGCAGTCCGGCTTTTTGGCAGTGATGAATCTTGAGAGCCGTATAGACGAAATAAGGGCCCGCATAGGGAAGGCGGCGGCAAGGTCCGGAAGACGGGCCGAAGACGTAAAGCTGGTGGCCGTAACAAAGCAGGTCGAGCCCGACGTGATAGCCCGAGCCGCCGGATACGGGATTCTCGCCTTCGGCGAAAGCTACGCGCAGGAGCTCCGGCTCAAGCAGGAGATAATAGGCCGGGCCGTCGGCGAAAATGTCGAGTGGCATTTCATAGGCCGCCTCCAGAGGAATAAGGTCAAGTATCTCGTCGGAACCGTCGCGCTCATTCACTCGCTCGATACAGTATCGTCAGCAGCGGAGATAGACCGGAAGGCGCGCGCGTCCGGTATCAGGATGCCGGTCCTCGTCGAGGTGAACACAGGTGGGGAGAGCAAGGGCGGAATCGAGCCCGATGCGCTCGATGATTTTTTGCACGAGGTTTCCGTGCTCCCCGGTGTCGAGGTGAGAGGGCTCATGACCATGCCCCCGTATTTCGACGACCCTCGGGATGCAAGGCCCTATTTCGCGGCGCTCAGGGGCTTGAGAGACAGGCTCTCGGCGAAATATCCGGGGTTGAAGCAGCTCTCCATGGGAATGAGCGGCGATTTCGAAGTCGCGATAGAAGAAGGCGCGACGATTGTGAGAATTGGCTCCGCAATTTTCGGAAACAGGGCATAATATTCACGGCTGAGGCATAAAATGGGTAAAACAGGATTCATAGGCGGCGGGAACATGGCCGAGGCCCTTATAAAAGGGCTGATAGCTTCTGGGGCCGTCAAAAAGGGCGATATCACCGTCAGCGAGCCCGTAGAAAAGCGTCGCTCGTATCTCAAGTCGACTTACGGCGTCGCAGCCACGGCCGACAATAAAGAGGCCGCATCGAAGTCCGACGTCATAATACTCTCCGTAAAGCCGAATACCATCAAAAAAGCGCTCCTCGAAATAAAGCCTCAGATAAACACGAAGAAAATTCTCGTATCCATAGCGGCCGGCATAACCACGGCCTCCATGTCCGGCGTCCTCAAGAAGAAAGCGAAGATAGTCCGCGTCATGCCGAATACGCCCGCCCTCGTTCAGGCGGGGGCGTCCGTGCTCTACTGCGCCCCGGGCCTCGGCCCCGAAGAGAGGGAAGGCGTGAAAAAGATATTCGAATCCGTGGGCACGGCGAATATAGTCGAGGACGAAAAGCTCCTAGACGCCGTAACAGGCCTCAGCGGCAGCGGCCCCGCGTTCGTCTCGATGTTCATAGAGGCGCTTTCAGACGGGGGCGTCAAAATGGGCCTCTCGCGCCAGGTAGCGCTCGGCCTCGCCGCGCAGACGGTCTACGGCACGGCGAAGATGATTATAGACGAAATGTCTCACCCGGCGGTGCTCAAGGATAAGGTGTCCTCTCCCGGCGGCACGACTATCGAAGGCATACACAAGCTCGAAGCCGGCGGCTTCCGGGCGAACGTCATATCCGCCGTCGAGGCGGCGGCCAACCGTTCGAGGCAGCTTTCAAAGGAGGATAAATAATTGAGCGTACTCGGTAATCTCGTCTCGGCACTGGCGACGGTTCTGGACCTGCTTCTGAATGTCTATATGTGGATAATAGTCGCGCGCGCGATAATCTCCTGGGTCAGCCCGAATCCATATAACCCTATAGTCAATTTCCTTTACATGGCCACGGAGCCTGTGTTGCGATACGCCAGGAGGATAATACCCCCGATCGGCGGCTCCCTGGATTTGTCCCCGATACTCGTCCTGGTCGTTATAGTATTTTTGAGGCAGTTCCTGGTTCAATCCCTGATGCAGATAGCCAAAGGCTTATAGACTGAAATGAGCGGCGACCCCATCACCATAGACGTTCTCGTAAAGCCCAGGTCTTCACGGGGCGGTATAGAGGGGGTTCAGGAGGGGAAGCTCAAGATCAAGATTTCGGCGCCGCCCGTCGACGGAAAGGCTAACGAGCAGCTGACCGAAATCATATCCGACGCTCTAGGGGTGCCGAAGTCCGGCATAGAGATCATACGCGGCCGGACGTCCCGCCTGAAAACCCTCAGGGTTGCCGGGCTCAGCCGGGAATCTTTCGATAGTTTTCTGGAGAAGCTCACGAAATAAACGGTCGCAGACGATAATGCCGGAAATAAACGTCAAGGGAATCAATGTCAATTACGTCGGAAGCGCGGAGATAGATCCCGTGAGGCCCACGCTCGTCCTCATACACGGGGCAGGGCAAAATCTCGGCACCTGGAGGTTCCAGACGGGTCCTCTCGACAGCGCGGGATGGAATTATGTCGCCCCCGACCTTCCCGGCAGGGGCGGCTCCGGCGGGAACGGTCTACGCACTGTCGAGGAATACAAGGACTTCGTGAAGGACTTTACAGACGCGCTCGGCCTCGGCGAGCTGGTCCTCGCCGGCCACTCGATGGGAGGCGGCATAGCGCTCAATTTCGTCCTCGATTATCCCGAAAAGGTTAAGGCACTTGTCCTCGTCGGGACAGGGGCCAGGCTCCGGGTCGCCGGGGAAACCCTGAAAGTGGTAAAGAATAATTATCCCCTCTTCTGCGAGGTGTCGCCGTCCCGTGTCTTCGCCGAAAATTCCCCCGAGGAGCTCAGGCTCGAATTCCGGAAAGGGCTCCTCGCCACGCCGGGCGAGGTCTGCTATTACGACCTCACCGCCTGCCACGGGTTCGACTTCATGGAGCGCCTGGGCGAGATAACAGCGCCCTCGTGCATCATCGGCGGCTCGCTCGACATTCTGGCCCCGGTAAAATACTCGGAGTACCTTCACGACAATATTAAAGGCTCGGAGCTTCACATTTTCGAAGAGGCCGGGCATTTCTCCATGCAGGAAAAGGCCGGCGAATTCAACGCCGCTTTCATGGATTTTCTCGCCCGGAACCTGTAGGCTCCCGGCTTCCTGAATCCTTTGCCGGGGAATCTCATCTATTGAAAATATGAGCACCCCTATATATATTCATAGGGAGGGGGAGTTGTAGTTGCCGGGATGGGCGGCGACAAACAATGACCGAGGTAAGTAGGGTGAGATTACTTTTATTATTGCTATTATCTGTGTTCTTCGCCGGAACAGAGGCTGAATCCATAGCGCTGGACTACGAGCAGGGCAACCCGGAGGCCACGTATAAAACAGGCCCGGAAGCCTACTGCTATAACTATACTTTTATAGACAGCAGCGAAATCGCGGCCACCCTGAAACCGGGGGACGAATACGAGGCCCCACCGCGGGATTCCGACGTTCTCTACGACAATAAGCTCAACGTTTGCAAGCCCTACGGCAAGACCCTGATCTCGTCGCTCGGTATGAATACGCCGTCCGGCGGAGTCGTATCTTTTGGAGAGGCGTCTGTACTTACCGGCCCACAGGTCTCTTTCATACAAGACTGGAATCCTTTCGCCGGTATAAGCTCCAGGCAGACCGTTTTCTACGGCGGCGTGGTGCCGTTCGTCGCGGTTCCCGACAACATCCTGGATAACGAAGACTCTTTCTTTAACGAAGAGAGCTTCTCGCTCTTCCTCTACTTCAAAACAAAGTTCTGACGGGCGGCCGTATATTACCGTCCCTCGCTCGATACCCGAAACCCGGGAATAAGTCAGTATCGGGAAACTCCCTCTGACACCCTCCCTTTACTCGTCCGGCTACTTTGTTAAAATAGATTGAACTCAACAACAGGGGGAAAAATCATATGAAAATTGCACTTTTAGGCGGTACAGGCGACATAGCCGAGGGGCTCGTACTCAGGTGGTCGAAGGTAGGGCACGAAATCTTCATCGGCTCCAGGAGCGACGAAAAGGCGAAGGGCATCGCGGCCGAGTATCAGGCAAAGCTGAACGAGCTCGGCGTGAATTCCAAAATCCACGGCATGGCTAACGCCGAGGCTGCGAAGGAGGCAGAGGTTATCATAATCAGCATTCCTCCCGAGCACGCCGCATCGACAATCTCTCAGATAGGCGGCAGCATCTCGAACCAGATAGTCGTAACTCCCGTCGTATCGATGAAGCGCGAGGGGAAGACCTTTGTCTTCAATCCCCCGGCACAGGGCTCATCCGCCCTCGAAATCAGGGAAGCGCTCCCGGAAACCGCAAAGCTCGTCTCGGCCTATCATAACCTTCCGGCCAAGGAGCTCAGCGAAATAGACAAGGACCTCGACTACGACGTGGTAATCTGCGGAGACGACGATGCCGCTAAGGAAGTCGTCAAGAAGCTCACGGAAGAGATGCCGACGCTGAGAGTCCTGGACGCCGGCGGTTTAGAGGTATCCGCGATGATCGAGGCTATGACCCCACTCATCGTGAACCTCAACGTGAGATACAAACCCCAGCATTTTTCTGTAAAGTTCGTGTGAGCTCGAAAGGGAGGCGGCCTCGTGGCCGTCTCCCTTACTCGCCGATTATCTGGACTATTATCTCCCTCGAGCGAGGCCTGTTGTCGAAGTCTGCCAGCACTATCTGCTGCCAGGTGCCGAGAAGAAGCTCCGAAGAGGCGAACGGCACGGTGAGCGAAGCGCCGAGCATCGCGGCCCTAACGTGCGAGTGCCCGTTCCCGTCGCCCCATCTGGCATTGTGGTAATAGTGCATGTCCTCGGGCGCCATCCTCCCCCACGCTTCCTTCAAGTCCCTCACTGCGCCGCTCTCGTATTCTATCGTCGTGACGCCCGCTGTCGAGCCCGGGACGAACACGGTCGCAATGCCCGCGGACACCCCGGATTCGGCGACGCACTTCTCGACTCCGGACGTGATATCGACGATATCCGCATCGCCCCTGGTCGTGAGCCTTATGCTTTTTGTAACTACCGCCATAAGAGCCTCCTATAAAAGCTTCAGCTGCGCCGGCTTGTGAAGCGCCGCCGCGTCGAATCCCTTCTTCCGGAGCGCCTGTGCGAATTCGAGCGCATGGCCGTGCGACAAATAAACCTTCTCCGGCCTCACGAACTCGACCAGCTGCACGAGCTCGTCGAAGTCGGCGCAGGTCGAAAACGGAAAGGCCTCCTCCGCCCTGTACGCATTCTTTAAATTCGCCCTCTCGTCCTCGGAAAATTCCGTGACCACCGCCACCCTCTTTTTCGGGAGCTTGTCGAGATCGGCGGAGCCTCCCCTCCGGAGCGGCAATATAACAGCCCTTCCTTCCGCGCGTCCCGGTTTGTATGTCTCATAGTTCGAAAAAGTTATGCCGAACTCCTCGTATATCTTTACCGTATCGTAAACGGATTTGTGAAGCGAGAGGCCGAAGCCCTCGTCCGACAGTATCTTCGCGAGCTCGGGGGCTTTGCCAATTGTCTCCGTCAGCAGAACCGGCACAGCGCCCGACGACAGCGTTTCTCGCACGAATTCTATTATTTCCTCGGCCACCTTTCCCGCGGGCGGAAACGAATACCTGGGCGCGGCAAACGTGCACTTCAGTACAAGTATGTCGCACCTTCTCACCTGCGCCGGCTTCGAAGTCCTTAAATTCCTGAGGCATACGTCCCCAGTGTAAATAATAGTCCTGCCGTCCTTCTGCACGGCTATCTGCGACGAGCCCAGCATAAACCCGGAAGGAATAAGCTCGACGCGCACGCTGCCGAGCGAAAACGGCCTCTCGTACGGGCATGCGAGGGCCACGGGCTTCTTTATCCTGCCTTCGAGGAGCCTTATGGTTTCCGGTGTGGCGATGATTTTTTCAGAATTGAACGGGCCCTCGACAGCGGCGCTCGATACGAAAGAAAGCGCTCGTTTGCTTCCGGAATCGAACCAGAGGTCCGTGCCCTTGAGATGAATCCCCTTATCGTACTCTATCATGGGAGTCAGGTGCTAGTCTACTTCGAGACGGCGCTTTTGCAAGACTCCGTTCTGCACTTTTTCGCATATTTACCGTCGCCGGAGAAAGGGCCTTTTGTTGACAAAACTTCAGTGAAGCAGTGATACTTCTACACTCCTCCCAGCCGGAGGCGCCTTCAGGAAAATTCCTGACACAGATCATAAACGGAGAGGGAGCTATACCCATGGACAAGACAGAAAAGCTGCTGAAAGAGCTGACCGAAGCGAGCGGCATACCCGGATACGAGACCGAAATCCGCGGCATCATGCGCGGATATTTAAAGGGCATCGGCAAGCTGAGCCAGGACAACATGGGGAGCCTCATCTGCGAAAAGCCTGGGAAGTCGCCTTCGCCCAAGATCATGCTCGCCGGCCACATGGACGAGATAGGATTCATGGTGAAGCATATTGCATCCGACGGCTTCATAAGGTTCACGACCCTCGGCGGCTGGTGGGACCACGTCCTTCTCGGGCAAAGGGTTTCGATAATCACAGGCAAGGGGGAGGTCGTCGGCGTGATCGGCGCGAAGCCGCCGCATCTACTCTCCCAGGACGAGCGCGGGAAGCTCGTGCAGCGGAAGAACATGTACATCGACATAGGCGCGTCTTCGCAGGAGGACGTAGAAAAGGCCGGGGTAAGGGCGGGCGACCCGATTGTTCCCGTTAGCGAGTTCACCGTGCTCGCCAACCCGAAGACATACATGTCGAAGGCCTTCGACGACCGCGTCGGCTGCGCCGTGCTGGTATCGGCGCTTCAATCCATCCCGTCCGCAAAACACCCGAATACTCTTTACGGCGTTGCCACGGTGCAGGAAGAGGTCGGCGTGCGCGGCGCGGTCACGAGCGTCGAGATGGTAAGCCCCGACATAGCCATAATCCTCGAATCCGACATTGCCGGCGACGTGCCCGGCATAAAGCCCGACGAATCCTCGACGAAGCTCACGGGCGGCCCGTCCCTTCTTCTTTACGATGCCCGCATGATACCGAATCTCAAGCTGAGGGACCTCGTAATCGACACTGCCAAAAAGTCTAAGATACCGCTTCAGTTCACGACGATGGAGGGAGGTGCGACGGACGGCTCCGTGATTCACCTCCACAAGCACGGCGTGCCCACAGTAGTGCTCGGTGTCCCTACCCGCCACATACACAGCCACAACTCCATAATCCACAGGGACGATTTCGACAGCACCGTCAAGCTCCTTAACGCCGTCCTCCAGAAGCTCGACAAAAAGACAGTGGACGATATAAAGTCATTCTCATAAGCCGGGGTAAGGTCCGGCCGGGCCGGAAATGCCGAACTATTACAGTCGGTTGCGAGGCGTTGTTCGGTAAATCCAAATAGCTGGTAAACTTATACTCCACCTTGAAATCCATCAAGATTACCGGCGCGAGGGAGCACAATCTTAAGGATATTTCCCTCAGCCTCCCCAGAAGAAAGCTCGTCGTCATAACCGGTGTGAGCGGCTCGGGGAAATCTTCCCTCGCCTTCGACACGCTCTTCGCAGAGGGCCAGAGGAGATACATGGAATCCCTCTCGGCCTACGCGAGGCAGTTCGTCGACAAGATAGACAAGCCCGACGTCGATTCCATAGAAGGGCTTTCGCCGTCTGTCTCCGTCGATCAGAAAACATTCCAGCGGAACCCGCGCTCGACAGTCGGCACCATCACCGAAATATACGACTTTCTAAGGCTCCTCTACGCCCGACTCGGAAAGCCGCATTGTCCCGACTGCGGCATAGAGATAACGGCCCAGAGCCTCGAGAGAATGATAGAGCGAGTGTCTGGCCTCGGCGACGGGGAAAAGGTCTACATATATTCCCCGATAATAAGGGGAAGAAAGGGCGAATACAAAAAAGAGCTCGACGATCTCAGGCGCGAAGGGTTTTTGAGGGTCAGAATAGACGGCGAGGTCCACGACCTCGACGAAGAGATAAAACTCGAACGCCGGAAGAAGCACACGATAGAGCTGCTCGTCGACGTCATAGCCCTTCGTTCCGGGGAACGCACCGAAAGAATAGCCGATTCCCTCCGGCTCGCGCTCAGACGCTCGGGCGGCGTAGTCAGGGTCGAAACGGTTTCCGGCCAGGGCATGACGCTGAGCGACAAGTTCGCCTGCCCGCAGTGCGGCATGAGCTACCCGGAGATTTCCCCGCGCCTGTTTTCGTTCAACAGCCCCTACGGCTCGTGCCCGGAATGCCAGGGCATGGGCGAAACATGGTTCTGCGATCCGGAGCTCTTCATCGACGAAGAGCTCTCGCTCGATGAGGGCGCGGTCATACCGTGGAGCGGCTCCAGCTACTTTAAAAATATCCTCGATAACGTCGCCGCGCACTACGGCATAAATATGTCCGTCCCGTTCAAAAAGCTCCCGGCGAAGGCGAAGAAAATCATCATATCCGGCTCCGGCGGCGAAGACGTCGTCTACCAGAGGGAAAGGAACGGGAGGACGATAAAGCACAGGGATAAATACAGCGGCGTCGCGGCGATACTAACGGCCTGGTACACAGAAACCGATTCGCCTCCCATAAGAGAAAGACTGGCGCAGTTCATGAGGACGACAGTCTGCCCCGTCTGCAACGGCTCCCGCCTCAAGAAAGAGGCGCTGTCGGTGCTTATTAAAGGTGAATCCATATATGGCGTGGCGTCGATGTCGGCGTCAAAAGCGCTTGAATTCATTGACAATTTAAGCCTCACACCGCGTGAAAAAACAATAGGCGAAAGGGTCGTTACGGAGATCGTCTCCCGCCTCGTATTCCTGACCGAGGTCGGACTCGGATACCTGACGCTCGACCGCACGGCGCCATCGCTGTCAGGCGGCGAGGCACAGAGGATAAGGCTCGCGACCCAGGTGGGCTCGAAGCTGACAGGCATAACGTACGTTCTCGACGAGCCCACGATAGGCCTTCACCCGAGAGACAATAAAAGGCTCATAGATACGCTCAAATCCCTCCGCGACATTGGCAACACGGTCATAGTCGTCGAGCACGACGAGGAAACCATACGAAGTGCCGACTTCATAGTCGATATAGGCCCGGGGGCAGGCGAGAAGGGCGGCATGGTCGTGGCGGAAGGGGATGTAGACGACATTATTAAAAAGCGCGATTCGTTAACGGGCGGTTATCTCTCGGGAGAGATAACGATCCCCGTCCCCTCTAAGCGAAGGCAGCCGAACGGGCATATAAAAATCGAAGGCGCTTCCGAGCACAACCTCAAAAACATAGACGTCTCTTTTCCACTCGGCGTTTTCACGTGTGTGACTGGAGTATCCGGCTCGGGTAAAAGCACGCTCGTCATCGACACGCTCTACAACGCCCTCGGCAAAAAACTCTACCGTAGCAAGGAGCAAGTCGGCAGGCACGAGAAGCTCACGGGCGACGAAGGGATAGATAAAGTTGTAAACGTCGAGCAGACGCCAATAGGAAGGACCCCGAGGTCGAACCCCGCGACTTATACCGGAATATTCACACCTATCAGGGACCTCTTCGCGATGCTGCCTCAGGCGAACATCAAGGGATACAAGCCCGGGCGGTTCAGCTTCAACGTGAAAGAAGGGCGGTGCCCCGTCTGCCTCGGGCACGGCGTCGTCAAGATAGAGATGCACTTCCTCCCCGATGTTTACGTAACCTGCGAAAGGTGCGGCGGGCATAGATACAATTCCGAAACACTCGAAGTAAAGTATAATGGTAAAAACATCGCGGAGGTTCTGGATATGACCGTCAGCGAGGCGGCTGAATTTTTCAGGAACGTTCCGCACATAAAATCGAAGCTCGACGTGCTTGAAGCCGTCGGCCTCGAATACATAAGGCTCGGCCAGCCGGCGACAACGCTTTCGGGCGGCGAGGCGCAGCGCATAAAGCTCTCACGCGAGCTCTCGCGGCGGGCCACCGGCAAAACGCTCTACATCCTCGACGAGCCCACCATAGGCCTTCACTTCGACGACGTCCGGAAGCTTATCGACGTCCTACAGAGGCTCACTGATATGGGAAATACGGTTATAGTGATAGAGCACAACCTCGACGTCATAAAATCCGCGGACCATCTGATAGACATGGGGCCCGAGGGCGGCGAGGGCGGCGGATACGTCGTCGCCGAAGGGATGCCCGAAGATGTGGCCGCGAACAAAACGTCCTGCACAGGCTCGTTTCTCCGGGATATGCTCGCACCGCGAAGGATACGCGGCAAGGGAATGAATTAATTGGACCTCATACAGTCGATAATCCTGGGGGCGGTACAGGGTATAACGGAATTTCTTCCGATAAGCAGCACTGCGCACCTCGTCCTCGTTCCGTGGTTCCTCTCCTGGAAGGACCAGGGCCTTCCGTTCAACGTCGCCCTTCACGTAGGAAGCCTCGTCGCGATAATATTCGTCTTTTGGCGCGACTGGGTACATATCATCGACGAGTTCGTACGGAGCGTTTTTAAGGGAAGCTTCGAGGGCCGCCCAAACGGAAGAATAGGTCTCTATCTCATAATCGCGACTGTCCCCGGGGCGCTGGCCGGATTCCTTTTCGAGGAGCAGGCGGCGGGCATATTGCGAAACCCGCTCTCCATAGCCTTTTTCCTTTCAGCCTTCGCGATTCTGCTTTACCTGTCAGACAGGTTCTCTAAAAAAAGAAAGTCCGTTACCGACATGAACGTCGCCGACTGCCTCATAATAGGCCTCTCTCAGGCCCTCGCGATAATCCCTGGCGTCTCCCGCTCGGGAGTCACGATAACAGGCGCGATGATGCGAGGCTATAAGCGCGACGAGGCGGCCAAGTTCTCTTTCCTCATGGCGGCCCCGCTCATTGCGGGCGCGGGCGTCTTCGAGCTGAGGCACCTCGACCTCGCCTCCGTCACGAGCACTCCTTTCATTGCCGGCCTTGTGACCTCGGCTGTTTTCGCGTTTCTCGCGATAAAATTCCTTCTCAAATTCGTCAGAAGCGCGAGCTACACGGTCTTCGTAATATACAGGCTGATACTCGCCGTGGTCATAGCCTTTCTCTATCTCTACAAAGGTTAGGAGCGCGGGGCGGCTTTACATCGTCTTCGCCAAGAGTAATCTTTTACACTTATGAATTCACGACTCACCGCTTTCAGAGCAGCGCCGCTGATTATTTTTTTCGCCGTTTTCGGTTTTCTTGCTTCAGCTTCGGCTCTACCGTCCCCGCCTAAGGAGGACACAAAACGGAGCGACGCCGTGGTTTTGGGCGCCATGAGCGACGAGCTCACGCGCTCGATGGCAAAGCTCAGGCTCGAGGGCTACGAGGACCCTTACTTCATTAGCTACCAGATAAAGGACAATACCTTTTACGAGATAGAGGCCAAGTACGGCGCTGTCGTATCGTCGAGCAATAACAGGTTAAGACGCCTTTTCGTCGACGTCCGCGTGGGCGATTACGAATTCGACAATTCCGTCAAGGGACGCTCGGGCGGCGCCCTGCCGTTCAGCGGCGCGTCCTCGGTGCCCATCGATGACGATCCCGATGCAATAAGGACAGTGCTCTGGCAGGTGACGGATTACGCATACAAGGACGCCCTCACGCAGTACCTCAACAAGAAGGCCGGCCACGTCCAGGAAGTGAAGGACGAAGAGATCGGGAGCTTCACGAAAGAAGCGAGCCATGTATTTTACGGCCCCGAGCTCACATTCACATTCGACCCCGGAAAATGGGAGAAGATCGCGAGGGACGTGTCCGCGGTCTATAAAGATTACAGAGACATCCTCGACGCCGATATCGCGGTCACGGCGCAGAAGGAGACGATATACTTCGTCAATACCGAGGGCACGCGTTACATCAGGGACGAGATACTCTACTCTATAGACGCCAAGATCTCTGCCAGGGCCGACGACGGCAAGGAAATCGAGAACTACAGAAACCTCTACTACGTTTCGCCCGAAGACATTCCTCCCCCGGACGAGCTCGAAAAGAACGTGAGGGAGATGATCGAGGAAACCCTTCTCATGAGGAACGCCCAGGCGCTCCAGCCTTTGACCGTGCCGGCGCTCCTCGAGCCCGAGGCGGCGGGAGTAGTATTCCACGAAGCCCTCGGTCACAGGCTCGAAGGCGAGCGGCAGATAGACGAAGACGAAGGGCAGACCTTTAAGGAAAAGGTCGGAAGGAAAATAATCCCGGATTTTCTCACCGTCGTCGACGACCCGTCTATGAATAACTTCGAGGGCACCCACCTCATGGGCTACTACCCCTTCGACGACCAGGGCATCCCCGGCCAAAGAGTCGTTCTTGTCGAGAACGGTGTGCTGAAAACCTTCCTCCTTTCGAGGACTCCGGTAAAGGGGTTCGATAAATCGAACGGCCACGGGAGGGCCTCCTACGGCATATCCCCAATGGCAAGGATGAGCAATACGATGGTCGAATCCTCGGCCGAGTACCCGAAGGAAAAATTAAAAGAGATGCTAATCGAAGAGGTCCGGAAGCAGAACAAGCCATTCGGGCTTCTGATTAAAAGCATGAGGGGAGGAGAGACGAACACGTCCTCCTACAACTTCCAGGCCTTCCGCGGCACGCCGCTCGTCCTTTACAAGGTCGATCCGAAGACCGGCGAGGAAACGCCCGTGAGGGATATCGAGATAGTCGGCACGCCGCTCGTAACCATAAACAAGATAATCGCCACGGGGGACGACTACGCCGTCTTCAACGGTTTCTGCGGGGCCGAATCCGGCTACGTGCCGGTGTCTACCATAGCACCCAGCATCCTCGTATCCGAGATGGAATTTCAGCGCGAGTCCTCGAAGAAGGAAAAGCCGCCGCTCCTCCCGCCGCCCTTTTTCGACAGGACGAACTAGGCCGGCATTCGAGGGCGGTAGTTTGTGCAGTCTCCGGAGATAATATTATAATTTGCCGATGACCGATACTCCCCGGATGCCCCGGCCTATCGAAAACGGGATGCTAGTTCCGACCCTCGACGGCCAGGGATGGATATGGCTTTACAGGGACGAGATTACGCAGGCCTACATCGACCATGCGGGCTTAACGAAAGGCCTTATGCTCGAAATCGGGGCGGGCTATGGAGACGTCGTCCTCGAAGTCTTAAGAAAAGGAGCCCGCGCAATCGCCGACGAAATATCCGGGCCGCAGCTCGAAATAATAAAAGAAAGGGTCTCCGAGAGCGGCCTCGCGGGTCTTGAAACCATGAAGGCGGAATTTCCGGAAGGGCTCGACCTGCCGCCCGGCTCCATCGACGGAATACTGATCTCCCGGGTCTTTCATTTCTTCCCCGGGGGGAGGATTCGCGAGAGCCTCCGGAAAGTCGCCGAATGGCTCAGGCCCGGCGGCAAGGTTTTCATAGTCACGGATTCCGTTTACAGGACTGTATTCAGGGATCTCATCCCGGTCTACGAAAAGAACGTCTCTGACGGTCTCGAATGGCCGGGCTGGACGGAAGACGTCCGTAAATTCATTCCGCAGGGCAGACTCGATCCAGAAACCCAGCCACTGGCCATGAATTTCCTCGACCCCCGCCTCGTCAGTCGCGAGCTCGAAATCGCCGGGCTCGAAACCGAAACGGCGGCATTCTTCAAATACGCCGCCGGCCCCGACTTCGCCCGCGGCCGTCTCTCTCCTCTCCACCGGAAAGGCTTCAATTCGCTCGCGACTTTTGCTAGTATTGAATTATTCTCACGCCGACGCTTTTTACACAAAGGAGGCTTAAATGGCTGACGCCGGAAAAACGATAGAAGACCTTCTCATAGAAGGGCGCACTATTCACCCCTCGAAGAAATTCAGCAAGAAGGCCAACGTCAACGACGACTCCGTCTACAAAAAGGCGGCAAAAGACCCCGAAAAATTCTGGGAAGGCTTCGCCAGGGAGCTCGACTGGTTCGAGAAGTGGGATAAGGTATCGAGCTGGAAGCCGCCTCACTCAAAATGGTTTCTGGGCGGGAAGCTCAACGTATCCTACAACTGCATCGACAGGCACATCGCGACGGCCCGGAAGAACAAGGCCGCCATAATCTGGGAGGCGGAATCGGGCGAGAGCAAAACGCTCACCTACTGGGAGCTCTACAGGGAAGTCAACAAATTCGCGAACGTGCTTAAGTCGCTCGGCGTCAAAAAGGGCGACAGGGTGACGATATACCTCCCGATGATTCCGGAGCTCGCCGTCGCCATGCTAGCATGCACGAGGATAGGCGCGCCGCACAGCATCGTCTTCGGCGGGTTCAGCTCCGAGAGCCTCAGGGACAGGCTAAACGATTCAAAGGCGAAAATACTCATAACGTCCGACGGCGGCTACAGGCGCGGAAAGATCATACCGCTCAAGAAAAATTCGGACGACGCTCTCAAGGAAGCGCCGACGGTGGAAAAGGTGATCGTGGTGAAAAGGGTGGGCGCGGAGGCGGAGTCGAAGATGGAGAAGGCGCGCGACCTCTGGTGGCACGATCTGATGGCGAAGGCCGAGCCATTCTGCGAGCCCGAAAAGATGGACAGCGAAGACATGCTCTTCATGCTCTACACGAGCGGCACGACGGGAAAACCGAAGGGCATAGTTCACACGACGGGAGGATATCTCGTAGGCGTCTATGCCACGGCGAAATGGGTATTCGATCTAAAAGAAGAGGACACCTACTGGTGCACGGCCGATATCGGCTGGGTCACGGGGCACAGCTACATTATCTACGGTCCGCTCGCCAACGGCGCGACGACGATAATGTTCGAGGGCACGCCCGACTATCCGGGTTTCGACAGGTTCTGGGAGATAGTAGAGAAATATGGCGTCACGATCTTCTATACGGCGCCGACCGCCATAAGGTCGTTCATGAAGTGGGGCGAGGAGCACCCGAAAAAGCACGACCTCAGCTCGCTCCGCCTCCTCGGCTCCGTCGGAGAGCCTATAAACCCAGAGGCGTGGATGTGGTACCACGCGCACATAGGCAACGGTAAATGCCCGGTCGTGGATACGTGGTGGCAAACCGAGACGGGCTGCATACTCATAACACCGCTTCCCGGGATAACTACACTAAAACCCGGCTCGGCCACTCTTCCATTTCCGGGCATCGAGGCCGACATCGTCGACGAAATGGGAAATACCATCAAAGAGGGGGCAGGTTATCTCGTGCTTAAAAAGCCGTGGCCGTCGATGCTGAGGACTATCTACGGAGACCCTGAGCGCTACGTCGAGCAGTACTGGAGCAGGTTCCCGAACATGTATTTCACAGGTGACGGAGCCAAGAGGGACAAGGCCGGGTACTTCTGGCTACTCGGCAGGGTGGACGACGTTATGAACGTCGCCGGGCACAGGATAAGCACGATGGAGGTCGAAAGCGCCCTCGTCGACCATCCGTCCGTCGCCGAAGCTGCCGTGATCGGCAGGGCCGACCAGCTCAAGGGGCAGGCCATAGTCGCGTTCACCACTTTAAAGAGCAAGATCAAATCCAGTAAAGAGCTGATGGATGAGCTAAAGATTCACGTCGCCGGGAAGATCGGCGGGATAGCGAGGCCGGACGAAATCATATTCACCGCGGAGCTGCCCAAAACAAGAAGCGGAAAGATTATGCGGCGGCTTCTCCGGAATATCGCGGAGGGCTCGGTGCTAGGTGACACGACGACGCTTGCCGATCCCGTGGTGGTTCAGGACCTTAAAGCGCAGTACGAGCATCTGGAAGGCTAGGGGGGTTATGAACCGGCTGTCGCTTCAGGCCCGGCGTTTCCTTGTGATGCACCGGTCGAATCCGACTGCCATTTTCTGAACTTTTCTATGTCGTTCTTTACCGAGGCCAGGACAAACCCGATAACGCCGGCGTCGTCTACTAGCCCGGTCGCGGGCAGAATGTCTGGAATTGCATCCATGGGATTCACGAAGTAGACGAGGGCCCCTGCTGTCAGGAGGAGCGTCGACCAGGGCACGTCCCTGTACTCCCTTCTCATCCAGGCCTTTACGAGGTCTCTCAGCGTGCGGGCATCGTTTCCGGCGGATTTTATGCCGGCGTGGGCGGAGCTTAACTTGTCCCCGGCCGCGCCGACGAGAGTCTTGAGCTTGTTATCGTCCCTGAGCGCCGCAGCCGCGACGCCGAGAGCGCCCAACAAGAGCGGCCGGGCCATGCGTCTCACGAAAATTGCCATATCAAATTAGAATATAATCAGGGCCTGCCGGATTTCCAGTAGTTTTTTTGGAAGGTTTAGCCGAGGTCCTTGATCGTCAGTCCGTTGTCCTTCAGAAAAGGGAGGAGCCCCTTCTTGTTTATCGTCCGAAGCGCGCGGGTCGTAATCCTGATCCTGACGCTCCTTCCGAGCTCGGGGACGAATATCTTCTTCCACTGAAGGTTCGGGTTCTGACGGCGTTTCAGCTTGTTGTTCGCGTGGGATACGTTATTTCCTACGAGCGGCTTTTTTCCGGTAATCATGCACTTTTGCGACATAGCTATCTCCCAGTTTCCTGTGAAAAACAGTTAAGTATTCCACAATATACGGATTTGTAAACCCGGCGAGCACAAAAACATCAAGAGAACCTTTCGGCCGAATAGTTTCGAAAGCTGCGGGTGCTCGGTCTGGCCGACTTCAAAAAACCCGCCCCGGAGGCCCCGAGGGAGCCGCCGGGAGCAGTCTGAATTCCCTATTCGGTAACTACGTTTATAACCCTTTCCGTATTATTAAACGCCCCATCGACCAGGTTTCCGTCCTTATCGAGGAGCTGGAGCCTGACGCCATACTCGCCGGCCTGAAGCCCGGAGACGAATGCCGGGGTCCATTCGGTAAGCGTGATCGTGCCGACCTCGGCTCCCGTCCCCTTGTTGGTTATCGTGTACTTCGCCTTGTAGCCGTCCGGGCCGAGCTCGACATTATTAAGATAAAAATCGAGGAGTATTTTCCCCGCGTCCTTCCCCTTATAATCTCCCTTCGGCCTGCTGTAGATTATGGTCGGCGCGGACTTGTCGAGGAGGAATTCGCCTTCCTGCTTACCGACATAAAAATTAAGTATCTCGGCGGCGTCCGGCGATTTAACGCTCTCGTGGTACGAGCGGCTCGGGAATACTACGAGCGTATGCGGCCCTTCGGTTAAAACGCCGATGTCGAACGGCTCCCCGGCCTTGTAGTCGGCGAGATAGGGGTCGTTGTCGAGAATTATATGCGCGTGCTGGCCTTCGGCGGAATTGGCGATTTCGCTTGCCCTCGGGGTGTCGGTCTGTACGCCGAGCTCGAAGTTTTCGACGTCCACGATGACGGCGACCTTGGCGTCGTCGAGAACGCTCCCGTCCTCGAAATTGGAGACGCGGGTCTTTGCACCTTCGAAGGGCGTCGAGTTATCCCACGCCTCGATAGTTACCCCGCTCGTGCTCGTGGCCTCCGGCCCGGGAGTCGGCGCCGGTGCTGGCGCGGGTATGGGCTCGGGCGCAGGCGCGGGAGTGGTAAACGTCTCTTCAACCTCCACGGTCTCCTCTTCCACGACCCCTTCGTCAGGCTGCCGGCATCCCAGCGCGAGCGTCAAAGCAAGTATAAAAATCCCGAAATAAGCCGTTCTCAGATTATGTTTTCTCATCTTGGGGACCCCCTTTGCAATTGGTCTTCTTAATGTATTCTAATTGATGACACACTCCCAACCAATAAAAATTATATATGACGTTCGGGATTTTACGGAGGAAAATATGCTCGACGAGGGTCTTCTCGCCATAATTGTCTGCCCTGAAACGAAGCAGGATCTGGAGCTCGCCGGGCCGGATCTCGTCCGTAGAATCAATTCCCTGATAGAAAAAGGGGAGCTCCTTAGCAGGTCGAAGCAGAAAGTCACGGAGCCCATAGCCGGCGGGCTTATAAGAAAGGGCGACAGGAAGTACCTCTATCCCGTGAGGGACGACATCCCCGTCCTGCTCGTCGACGAATCGATACCGCTCGAAGGGATTTAATTTTTCAGTTTACCGGCGCCGGGAACATGTTCCCATACTTCTCGTTCAGCTCTTCCGTCACTGGCTCAGCGTATCCATTCTCGATAAGTAAAACGTTCAGCATCTTTCCGCCGGGCACGAAAACATAGCTCAGCGGCCCGCCGTCCGTATCGACCGACTCGCCCGTCTCCACCTTCACGAGCGTCCCTCGCCTGAGAATGGATTCCGAGAACTTCCTCGCTTCACCTTCCCTGCCCGGAATCACGTCCACGCCGGCGAGCCTGATCTTCTCCATGTTCATATTCGGCGGCTCGCAGAAGAAGCTGTCGCCGCTCTCGACCCTGACGACGCTGCACGTGAAATATTCGTATTTAAGGAAGTCGAGATTACGTGCGGCCTCTTCGTATTTCGCGCCGCATCCGGCTGTAAGTAAAATGACTCCGGCCAGAACCGCCGGAACGAAAAACCCGGTGTGATTATTGTTCGAAATCTTCCTTCTCAAATTAGCCTCCATATTTCAAGCATGCTCCCTCGGCCCGCGCCATACGAGTGCGGCGATGAAAAATACGCAGGCGCATATCGTCATTGATGCGCCCGTCGGGATCGACAGCACGAACGAGAAAAAGTATCCGAGCACGGCGGACAAAACTCCTATAACCGCCGAGAGTAGAAATACGAGCCTGAGTCTCTCTGTTATATAAAGCGCCGCAAGGGGCGGGAGGGCGAGGAACGCGAAAACGGGCAGCGCGCCGAGCGCCCTCGTCGCCGCGGCCGCCACGACGGCGATCATGATCAGGAGCCCGGCGTTAAGCTCCTTCACGGGATATTTGAAAAGCCTCGCGGATTCTTCGTCGAACGAAACGAATATGAAATCCTTCATGTAAATGAATTGTATGGCTGCTGCTGCAAGCGCGATTCCAGGAATTATGTAGGCATCCGCCGGATCGACCACGACGGCGCTCCCGAAGAGTATGCTCGCGATGTCGTGAGAGCCCTTCGTTATGCGGTCCCCCAGAATGACTACCGCCCCGGCCGCCACGAGAAAACCGAATCCTATAATCCCTTCCCTGCTTATGCGGGAATAATCCTTCTTGAGGGCGAAGAACACGGCGGCCGCTACCGTAAGCACTATCGAAAATACGAAAGGGTGCACCGAGGCCGAAAGAATCCCGAGGCCGAGCCCCTCTATGTAAAACGAAAGAGCCACGCCGAGGCTCGATACCTGCGTGAGCGCCGCGCTTACGAATATTATCCGCCGGAGCACAACATATACGCCGAGGAATCCGCAGATCGCTCCTGCAGCGGCCCCGACTATCATCGGGTCCCGCCAGAGAAAATAACTGTTCATGAATTCCGCCAGTGTTGTCATACGTCGCCTCCGAAATCCGGTACGCTATAACCGTTCACAGGAAGGCCGAAGAAATCCGCAAGCATGCCACCCGTAAGCAGCTCCGACTTCGCTCCCTCACGGAAGACCCCCTTCTCGGCGTCGATTAGGATTATCCTGTCCGCGTATCTCGCCGCAGTCCGGAGAAAGTGACTCACCATAATCACAGCAGCGCCGCTTTCCTTCCTTATAGACTCGACGAGCTCCATTATTTCAGCCTCCCCCTTCACATCGATAGATGCTGTGGGCTCGTCCAGAACGAGCGCGTCCGGCTCTCCGGATACAGCCCGCGCTAAAAGCGTCCTCTGCTTCTCCCCGCCGGAGAGCGACCGGAACGCCCTTTTCCCGAGATGACCTACGCCGGCTTTTTCCATTGAGCGGCGAACAATATCCCTGTCAGTTTTCGAAAGCCCCTTCCCGGCGGGCACCCTTGCGTAGCGCCCCATGGAAACGACTTCTTCGACCGACACGGGAAATATCGGGTCGAAATTTTCGTTCTGCGGGACGTATCCGAAAACGATGCCCGGCTTCCTCTCCACGGTTCCCGAAACGGGCGGTAAGAGACCGAGCATGGTCTTAAGGAGCGTGGATTTTCCGCCGCCGTTCGGCCCCAGTATCCCGGAAAACCCCCCTCTCCCGAGAGATAAATCCAGCGGGCCCAGAACTCCTTTCCCGTCGTATCCTATCGTAACGTCCTTAAGCTCTATAAGATCCTGCATATTTTCACCATGGAAGAGACGGCCCCCGGGCGTGCCGGGGAGTTAAGGTTCCCGGGAGGCCGTCACTAAATAGCTCCTCGCATAAGTCCCGCGTTTTCAGCCGCCCCGGACCTGCTTTCAAGGGCGGAAGTTATCTCTCCCACTATCGCATCGAAGAGGTCGAAATATGTATTTATCCCGGCCTCTCCCCCGACGCTCGTCGGCAGCGGCAGGAACGCGGCGCCAGTCTTCTCCGCGATAATTCTTGGCGTTTTCTGCGGGTAGTAATTTGAAGCCAGGACAAGCTTTACATCCTCGGCCTCCATCTTCTTTATGAGGTCCGCCACATGCGACGGCGTCGGCGGTATGCCGGGCTTGGGCTCTATGTATCCCGCGTCCTCGAAGCCCGCCCACCTTGTAAAGTAGTCGAGGTTCTTGTGATACGATACGACCTTCGTCCCCTTATAAGGGGCCAGCTCCTGCAACCACTCGCCAATTTTAAGCTCGAGGAGCTTCGCGAAGTTCCTGTAATTCTCCTCGTAATAAGCGGCGTTCTCGGGGTCCGCTTCCGAGAGCTTCTCCATGATGCCCTTCGCAACCAGAAGGCCGTTACGCGGGTCGAGCATGTAATGCGGATTGCCACTCGGATGAACGTCCCCCATCGACCTGTCCACCGGGCCCGTCGGCACGTCTAGAACATTTGTCAGAAACCTCGAAGCATCGACATTACCCGGCGAGTTCAGCGTAGAAATATTCGAGTTCCTCGCGCCCGTAACGAGTATGGGCAGCCACCCGACCTCGAGGTCGAGGCCGTTGTAGACGAGCACGTCAGCCCTGTTGAGCTTCGTTATGTATATCGGCTTGGCGTCGACGAAATGAGGGTCCTGGTATCCCTTAGCGAGGCTTTCGACATCCACCCTGTCTCCTCCTATCTCCCTGGCGATTGCGGCGAAGTCCGGCGTAGACGTCACAACCCTAACCTTCGCTTCGGCCGTTCCGCCGGCGAATAACACGGAAGCCGCTGCGAGCGCCGCGCAAAGCGTCAATCTCAGAAATGATTCATTCATTTTCATTGTTCGTCTCCTTACAGAATTATTTAAAACGGGTGCGCCCCGTGCGCCCCGATCGCATACTGGAACTGGAGGAATATCGCGTGCTGGTTGGGGCCGTAGTCCTGGCCGTTGAGATAGTCGTACTGGAGCCTTATTCTCGAAAATTCCGTCGCGTTGAACGTCAGCATCGGCGATATCCTGTATATCCTCCCGGGGAGGCCCAGCGTTGCCTCTTCGCGGGAGTCTCCCTCCTCCTGTCTCGGCATCCCGAAAAGGCTCGATGTCTCCCCTTCGAGACCGTCCTCGTCCGCCTCTTCGACCGGCGTATTCGTATCCACGAAATCGAACCTGAGGCCGGTATTCCACCTTTTCGCGAACCTGTATATGCCCTCGGCGTAGAACCCGTAATCTTCCAGCTCTTCTTCGGGCGTCTCCGCCTGCCTCCACATGAACTCCGACTGGAGCGATACCTCCTGGTAGGGGTTATTCTTGAGCGGCCTGTACTTCGCGAAGAAGTCGACGCCGTAAAGGTTCGATCTCTCGTCCGGCCCCGACGCGTTGCT
Organism: uncultured Spirochaetia bacterium; assembly: GCA_964586675.1. Classification (GTDB taxonomy): domain Bacteria; phylum Desulfobacterota_D; class UBA1144; order Nemesobacterales; family UBA2774; genus JADLGH01. The sequence goes on from CAZPHQ010000018.1 coordinate 53,492, forward strand.
GCCCGTGGCGAAAGACGCCCCGAGGCTCACGCCGAGCGATTCGCCCACGTCGAAGAAATTGGCCATGTGGAAAATGTAGAGGAGATTCCCGATGTTGTTTGCGTCGGGGCTCCTTCCGAACGTCGGGGTCTCGACGTCCGGGCTTCCTCCTGACGCGCTCAGCTCCAGGAACCACGGCACGGGTACGAGGAAGCTCGCCTCGACGCTCGTCGGGTTCAGATGCTCTCCCAGGAACTCGGCGGCGACTATCGGCAGCGTCACGAAGTTCTGCGCGTGCCTGTGTATCTGGTTAATCCTGCCGAACTTCGCCCTCGCGCGCCCTATCCTGAGCTGTGAATTCAGCGGCATGCTGAAGAGCGTCGTACCGTACGCCTCTTCGAGTTCCACGCCTTCCGTCCTGAACGAAGAAAACGAATCGAACCTGAAGTAAGGGTCGACGACGCTCTGGAACCCGACCTCGATCTCCTGCATGTTGACGCCGGTATTCTCGGGGTCGTTTTCCGCGAAGACGACAGGGTTGTTAAGCGAATACCACGCCGGCGTTATCAGCGCTATAACGCTTATCTCGGGGTTAAGCGACTGCACCACCTTTCCCAAAAAGCCCTGGTCCTGCTGCTGTGAAGGCGCAGCCGGCACTGTAACCGTCTCCTCTTTTACGACGACGTCCTCGTCCTTCACCAAGACGTCTTCTTCGCGCTCCTCGGCCTTCAGCTCGAGCGCCCTGTTTTTTTCTTCGAGGTCGTCGATTCTCTTCTGCATTTTTTCCATCATCTGCTTGAGCTCGTTAAGCTCCTTCTGAATGTCGTCACTCCCCTGCGCGAATACCTCCTCGTGAAGCCACGCCTGACCGGTGATCAGGGAAATGACGAGCACCGCGATAACTCTTCTCACGCTCATTATTCACCTCCAGATTTTTTTGTGAAATGTGTTCCGGAAGTGCCGTACCGGCGTCGGAATAAGAGCGAGCGCGGGCGGTAAGTGCCCACATGATAAGCGTATGTATCGCGGGGCTGTTCCGGATTGGACGGAACGTGCCCTGCTTCGATTTAAAAATGTCTACGAGTTTTCGCCCGTGTTATTCCTCAGCCGAAACGGCTCAGGCGAGCGGAGGCGAGCGAGTCGGTTTGTAAAGCGTCAGGAACGACGCCGGAAGAAGCGTTACGTCTGTATTGAAAAAAATTAATACCGGGGAATCTATTAAGACAGGAAGGGCGTCCCTTTCGGGAAGCTTCATGTTTCCGTGAAGCCTGCATGCTGAGCACTGCTCTATGGAATGGCCCTGGTGATCGGCGGACTGCGTTATACGCTCGCCGCCGTCCGGGGCGAAGCCGTGGTTGTGGACGCTAAGGGATAAAACGAAAACGAGCGCGAGCGCCGCCGCGAAAAACGCGTTTATCCTATGTCTCTTCGCTTTCGTTCCGACCATCATCCGTGCCCGGCCTTGTTCTCAGATGATAACATATGATTCGCTATTTTGAGAGCTGCCTCCTCGATGGTGAGCGAAGGATCGAGATCGACGCCCAGCTTCTTCAGCTCAGCGAATAATTCCCCGAGGACAGGCGGCTCGATGTGGCATTCCGCGAGCGCCTCCGTCATCGAAAAGACTTCTTTCGGCGTCCCCTTCCCCACAATCCTTCCCCCGACGGCCATGAGATAAACAGTGTCTGCGATGAGCGGAACGGTGTTCATGTTGTGCGTCGAGAGTATTATAGCGGTCCCGTTTTCACGGTTCACGGAGTTAAGGAGCCTTATCATCTCCGTCCTGCACATAGGGTCTATATGCTCGAACGGCTCGTCGAGCACGAGAAGCTCGGGCTTCGTGACGAGAGCCCCCGCGAGCCCCACCTTCGTCTTTTCCCCGCCGCTCAGGTAATGCGGCACCTTGTCTTTTAAGTGCTCGATCTCGAGCTTCTTCATCACGTCGTCCACGAGCGCTTCGGTCTTTTCCTTGGGGTATCCGTAGTTTCTCGGCGAGAACGATACGTCATCCCACACCCTCGGGGCTATTATCTGAACGTCCGGGTTCTGGAGCAGCGCTCCTATCCTTTCCCTCACATTCTCATAATTTTTCCCGGGATCGACCCCCATAACGTCTATCTCTCCACCTGAAGCCTTGAGGAGCCCGAGGAGAAGGGAAAGTAGAGTGGACTTCCCGCTCCCGTTCGGGCCGAGCATGACGACGCGCTCCCCTTTCCTGACGGCGAAGTCCTCCCCTTCGAAATGAAGCGAAGTCCCGTCGGGGTATCTGAAGCCGAGGTCCTTTATCCTTACGATTTCTTCCATGCTTCATCTCCCTGCTTCGGATAAAGGACGCCCGCCGCCGAGGCAGCCAGGGCTATTACGGCGGCATAGAGGAAATATATTCCGAGGGCATCGAGCCCCGGCCAGAGGCGTATAACGAGCGCGGGCGCGAGTATCACCGCGCCTGATAGAACCGTTCCTCCGTCGGAAAGGAGGCTCCCTCTTCTCCCGTATCCGCCGGATAATTTTCCGTTATAGCCCCTCACCCTCATCACCCCGTAAAACTTCTCAGATATGTCGAGCCCGCGCACCAGCAGAAGCCCAATGCCGGACGAAAAATTCACCACGTTATGCACTATCCTTCCGCGCGAAATTCCCCCCCTGACCCTGAGCGCCTTGACGAGATTGTCCATGAGGGCGAGCAGCACGAAAAGCGATCTGTACGTTAAGAAAAGCCCTTCCGCGATTATCTTCGGCAGGAACGGCCGGAGCGACGCGAACACCTCGGGATACGGCGTCGTGACGATCACGATAACCGACGCAAGGGCCGCGGTGAGCGCCTTTAAGATTATGACGCCGGCGCCGATCCAGTCGCCGTTCCACCCGGCCGCCGCGAATATGACAGCGAATATTGCAGGGTATGCGGCGATGGTTATAACCCTCAGCGCCGGAAGGCCTGTCCTGAAAACGAGGGCGGCGAGCGTAACATACGCGCCTAGAAGGAAATAAAAATTCCCCGACACGACGACGGCGGCTATCACAAGCCCCGCGAAGACAAGCTTCGACGGCGCGGAAGCCCTGTGCAGAAAGCTCGCGCCGTGGTTTGCATAGTAATCTATTGCCGAAACGTCCATACGGTTTCCTTACGTTCCCTTCGAAGTCACCAGATCGGGCCTCACCCTGTAAAGGTACGATACGACGAGCCCCGTAACTGCAGCCTCGAGCGCCCATCCGAGGGGCGCCAGGAGAAAAATGGTTTTGACGAACCTTCCGAAGTCGAGGCCGCTATGTGTGTCGGCGTGCGCTGCCGCGCCGGCATCCACGCCTGAAACGACCTCCTCCGTATGAATCACCTCGGTCGGGTTTGCATGCGAGATGTAGACTATCCCCAACATTATGGAGGTGCTGAGAAAGAGGCTCATCACAACCGCAAGTGCCGAAGGCCATCCCGCCTGCCGCCTCACCATGACAGCCCTGAAAGCCTGAAACAGGTAATAGCCGAGCACGGCTTCCGCGCCGATTACGATCGTATTCAGCCCGACGACTGTAATCCCCCCGTGCCCGAACATCGATATTATGAGATCGACTATAAAAACGGATATGAATGCGAGCGCCGGGCCGAGCAGTATGCCCGCGATTATGCTCAGGTTTACATGATACGCGATGGGCACTATTTCGAGCGTCATCCCCGTTATCATGAGAGCCGAAACGATGCCGATAAGCGGAAGCTTCTTTTTCACATCCTCCGAATTCACCCTCTTTATACAGAGCGCGAGTAGAAGAGCCGTAACCACCCAGCCCAGGGCGACTATCCATATCGGCAGAACGCCGTCCGGTATGTGCATGTGAGACATATTTCAAATTCCCCTTATCAGGCGCTGCATTCCCTGCACCTTCCGAAGAGCTGGAGGAAATGGTTCTGTATCTGTATACCGGTATCCTTCGACAGCTTTTCCGATATTTTTTCCAGCGGGCATTCGGCGAACTCGATAACCTTGCTGCACTCCGTGCAAACGATCGGGTGACTATGCCCTTCCGGCGCTACAGCATAGCTGTGGCACCCGTCTTCGAGGTGCACCTTCACTATGAGACCAAGCTCTTCCAGGGTTTCGAGCGACCTGTAAACCGTCGCGAGGCCCGTCCCCGGCAGAAACTGCTTCACCTTCGTATGTATGGTGTTAATGGAAAGATAAGATTCGCTCTCTTCCAGGACCTTCAGGACCGAAAGCCGCTGAGGGGTACACTTCAGCCTTTTGGCGTGAAAAATATCCCTTATGCCGTCCTGACCCTTGGCAGACGTTTTATATTTCATATGTTTATGTAACCCGCCCCGCTATTATTAAGTAACCCGCCCCATACAAATGAGAAAGATTCTCAATTGTATTCGTCAATTCCCGGGCTGTCAAATCCAGCCGCCGCCTGTCCGGCCTGGTTTTGCCATGATGCTTAATCTGCCGTTCAAAAAATCTCCCTCTGGCGAAACCCCTGTAATTCGAGTATAATTAACTAACTTTTATAACTTGAGAGAACACTTAGTCACTATCCAAATACGATTCCGCGTACAATTGTTGATATTTGATTGAGTTTTGTCCCTTGAGGGGAGAACTATAAATTGACAAATTTGACAGAGGACCGCTATATGAAGTTCGATAATTTAGGCATATCCGAGGGCATGATAAGTGCCCTCAAGAAAAAGGGATTCGAAGTCCCTACCCGCATTCAGGAGCTGACGATACCCTGGATACTCGGGAACACGAAAGACCTCGTCGCGCAGGCGCAGACAGGCACCGGCAAAACGGCGGCGTTCGGCATACCGCTCATCGAGCTCCTTCAGGAAAACGCCGGCCGCGTCCAAGCACTGATAATCACCCCTACGAGAGAGCTCGCGATTCAGGTCGCCGAAGAGATTAACTCCCTTAAGGGCGATAAGGAGCTTTCGATAGTGCCGATATACGGCGGGCAGGCGATGAGCCTTCAGTTAAGAAGCCTTAGGAAGGGTATCGACATCGTGGTGGGAACGCCGGGACGCGTACTCGACCATCTCTGGAGCGGGGAGCTCTCTTTAGGAAAGCTCTCCTACTTCGTTCTCGACGAAGCCGACGAGATGCTGAACATGGGGTTCATAGACGACGTGAAGGAGATATTCAGCCACACGCCGGAAGAGAAGAGGACAATGCTCTTCTCGGCGACGATGCCCCGCGAGATCATAGACATAGCCAAGAACCACATGCACGAGTACGACGAGCTCAAGGTCGAGTCCGAGCAGCTCACAGTAAGCCTGACAGACCAGATCTATTTCGAAGTCAACCACTCGGATAAGTTCGAGGCGCTCTGCCGCCTGATAGACATGGAAGAAGACTTCTACGGGCTCGTATTCTGCAGAACAAAATCGGACGCCGACAAAATCGCGAACAAGCTCGCCCGGCGCGGGTACGACGCCGGCGCTCTCCACGGCAACATGTCGCAGGCCCAGAGAGAGCGCATGCTCACGATGTTCAGGAAGAAGCGCGTCAATATCCTGGTCGCGACCGACGTCGCCGCGAGGGGGCTCGACGTGCAAGACCTGTCGCACGTCATAAACTACGCGCTCCCGCAGGACCCTCGGGCCTACATCCACAGGATAGGAAGGACAGGAAGGGCAGGCAAGGAGGGAAACGCCGTCACGTTCGTAACGCCCGAGGAATACAGGAAGCTGAAATTCATAAGCAAAGAGGCCAAGACAGACATCCGCAAGGCGAAGCTCCCCATGAAGTCCGAGGTCGAGAATGCGGGCAGGAAACGCATAAAGGGCGAGATCGACAAAATAGTGAAAACCCCGGCGCGTAACGGTTATCTCGAAATCTCGAAGGAAATTCTGCAGGAGAAAAATCCCGAAGACGTCGTGGCGTCCCTCCTGCAGCACACGTTCGGACACACCGAGAAAAAGACTGGCCGCGGCGGAGACTCCGGAGCGGTAATCGACGACAAGGGAACGACGCGCCTCTATGTCGCACACGGAAAGCGCGACGGCCTTACGAAAAAGAAGCTCGTCAGTTACATAAAAGAGAGAAGCGGCATAAGCGACGACAACATATCCGACATCCAGATACTCGAAAAATTCTCGTTCATCACGATGCCTTTTCACGAGGCCGAGGTACTTCTGGCGCTTTTCAAGGACAAGAAAGAAGGGTCGGGGCCGTTTATCACTATGGCCAAGAAGTCCCGCGGACGGGCCTGAGGTCTTTTACCATAAGCAGGGCCTGGCCCGAGTACTTTATCAGCGGGTGCGGTACCACCCGCTCGCGTATGATCTCGTAAAATCCATTGCGCCTGTATAGTCTCAAGGCGCCTTCGTTATCCTCGAAGACTATCAGGCTTAATTGAGGCAAGTTGTATCGGGCAGCCCTCTCCTCCGCGATTTCGAGAAATTTCGTTCCTATCCCCATCCTCCTGTACTCGGGAAAAAGGGCCATACCGGAAATGTAGTAGCTGCCGTACCGTTCGAGCCTGCCGTATGGAGCCAGCACCGGATCCGTCTCCCCGCTCGTGCCGGGGTCGTCCGGGCGGTCCATGGGGAAAGCCACCATCATCCCGGCGATCTTTCCGCCTGATTCCGCTACGATGCAATTCCTGTAGCTGAACGGCGAGCTTTCGCCTGAGTACCGTCTCTCCCCCGCGTCCAGCATAGCTTCACCGGGCTTTGCACACTTCGTCCATACGTAGTCGGCCACGCCGTCAGACGCCAAGCTGAAAAGCATGGCTATCGTCCTGCTCTCGTCCTTTCTCGCAGGGCGGAATGTTATTCTGTCCAAGGTGCCGCCGCTCATAAGCTCTTTCGTTAGGACTTACGCTTTAGTTCTTTATACCTGAAGCAATCTACCGTATGGTCGTTGACCATTCCGGCCGCCTGCATGTAGGCGTAGCAAATTGTCGAGCCCACGAAGCTGAATCCCCTTTTCCTGAGGTCCTTGCTCATGGCGTCCGATTCCGGCGAGGTCGCCTTTATTTCCTTCAGGCTTGCGGGCGAGTTGTATATAGTCTTCTGCCCGACGAACTGCCATATGTATTTATCGAACGTGCCGAATTCTTTCTGAACCTCCAGAAAGGCCTTGGCATTCTGCACCGCGGAATTCACCTTGAGCCTGTTCCTTATTATTCCGGGGTCTTCGAGAAGCTCCTTTATTTTCTTCTCGCCGTAACGGGAGACTTTCACAGGGTCGAAGTTGTCGAAGGCCTTCCGGTAGGATTCCCTCCGTTTAAGTATGGTTATCCAGCTGAGCCCCGCCTGCGCCCCATCGAGCACTATCATTTCGAAGTGCCTCCTGTCGTCGTGCACTGGTACGCCCCATTCCTTATCGTGGTAATCGATGTAAAGCGGGTCTTCCCCATGCCATCCGCATCTTTTTTTCAAGATATCCTCCGGTTTATTCAGGATCCCTGTGCACTGTTTCGGGGGAAAACGCCGGTACGCATACGGCTATGTACTTCGCCCCTTCGGGTGTGCTGTATCTCACCCACTCCCCCGGATAAGTTGCGACAGCCTGACCCGCGCCGACGTCCAAAGCTCCCCCTTCGTGCTCCACCCTGAGCGTCCCTTCGAGGACGACAGTAATCTCCTCGAACCCGGGCCTCTGACCGGGCTCCGCCCAGCCGGCGGGCGACGTCATCCTCGCGACGCTCACCCCCGCGTCGCCCGAGTTGACCCTTCCCGCGAACTCCTCGATTATCTTGGGCTTGTTCCCGGCCGCCTCGATTATGGACGGCCTCTCGATCAATTTCGGCATGGAAATTCTCCGGCTTGCATTCGCTCGATTTTACAGCTCATTACTGAATATAAATAAGGCGCTCATTCATGGCAAGAATACCGGCGGTATTGAAGTCCGGTGCCCGACGGCTTTCGCCGCTGTTTCTCTCCCGGCCCGAAGAAAGAGGGGCCGCCGGTTGAAGCTGGATGCGGTTATGATAAAATCGAGAGTGCGGAAGAGGAATGCTCATACAAACAGGTTCGAAAGAAGCCAAGCTGCCTGATTTCCTTATAGTCGGAGCCGCGAGAAGCGCGACGACTTCGCTCTTTTATTACCTCAAAAACTACGGCGAAATTTACATGCCTGTGAGAAAAGAGCCCTGGTTCTTCAGCTACGCCGACAATCCCCCGAATTATTCGAGCCCCGGTGCCTACGACGTCGTTTACAAGCTCGAAGACTATATAACCCTCTTCAAGGCCGCCCGCAGCGATCAGATAATAGGAGAGGCCTCGCCTTCTTACCTCTTCACATACGCCGCCGCTATAAGGAATATCAAAGACGTATACGGGGAGCTTTATAAGAAGCTGAAAATAATAATAATCCTCTGATCAATTGAAGTTTAGGTTCTTCAGTCCATTTAAAGTTTTTTCTAAAAAAAATAAGCATAACTGGGAGAACAATAATGACAGTAAAAAAATACCTAGACCATGTTATTTGTAATACAGGTATTGTTGAACTTAAATATTTGGCAAAACCATCCAT
>CAZPHQ010000019.1:0-60538 GCA_964586675.1 uncultured Spirochaetia bacterium
AGGGAGAGGGAAAAGAAGGTTGGTAAGATTTTTAACGCTCATCCGCTCGATTTTTTTAACGCCAATTTTTACGTCCCGGAGAGGTATTGCTTCGCTGCAAGGCAGCGAGCAATTATATGATCTGGCCGAGGTATCAAGTCTGTCATTCCCAAGGATTCCTAGCTCGCGAGGAATCACCACACTTCTGTCATTCCCGAATGTCTTAATCGGGAATCCAGTTTTATCTTTGCTCTTTTGTAGTCATCCTGAACTTGTTTCAGGATCTACCGACGTAGCGAGTTCGGGTGCCATTTCACCGGAAGCGCGGCAGGTGGCAGTAGCAAAACGCCGCTACTCCGATTTCCCGCACGCGTGGCGTGCACACGTATGTGTGTTTTTTCAACGTAGCACCGAAGTTGCTGAAACCACCTGAAGCGCGGCTGGTGATAATAGCAATACCTCGCTACTTCGGTATCCAGCGGGCGTGGCCCGCCTACTGTATAGCCATCGAACCCCTCGCTTCCTCTTCGAGGAGCTTCTTCCGCTCCTGCTCCGTAAGCTTCTGCGGCTCGAGAACCACCATGAATTTTTTCAGATCGCCCGTGAACTCGAACGGCATCTTGTCTACGTAGTCTTCGACGACAGGCGTCCCCGTGTCCTCGCCGACGTCAAACGTCTCGTCGAGCGAGAAGCGGACTCCTATAGTCTGCGGAATCTTGCCCTGCGCCACTTCCTTCCCGTCGACGTAGAGCGTCCCGTTCGCGCCCTTCCCGAGGCCGCCGCCGTCGTACTTGAAGCTGAACCTGACGACATGATTCCCCGCGGAGAGAGGCTTGTCCGAAGCGATGCGGAACTTGTGCTCGGGCTGGTTCGAAAGCGCGTATACGAATTCGGGCTTCCCGTCCTGTATCAATAGCGCCCAGCCGCCGAATCGCCCGCCCATAGTTGCCAGAACTCCGTCGGCCCCGCCTTCAGGTATATTCACCTCGGCCGCTATCGCCCAGGATTTATTCTTGAAGTCGGGCGCGGAGCCCTCGGGTATGCGGATCGCTCCCGTATGATAGGTGAATTCGTTGCGCCCCCGTGTCAGGCTCGGCCTGATTGCAGGGTCGGCCCGCGACGCGAAGCTCGAGTCGAGGGGATAAACATTATACTTCTTCGCCTCCGCGTCGAACGCTTCCTGGAGCTCCTTCAGCTTCTCGGGATTCTTTTCCGCGAGATTGTTAGACTGGCTGAAATCCTCGCTCACATTATAAAGCTCCCACTTGAAGTCGTCGGGATTCGGCTCCTGGCCGACCGTTACCCACGGCAGGCGGAGCGGGGTCGTGCTCGCCATCCAGCCGTCCTTGTATATCGCGCGGTTGCCGACGAGCTCGAAATACTGTGTGCCATGCTGCGTCGGAGCGTCCGGCGCGTCGAAGGTGTAGACGAGGCTCACGCCCTCTATCGGCTTCTGCTCCACCCCATCCATCATCGTGGGCGGAGTGATATTCGCGGCCTCGTATATCGTCGGCACGATATCTATAACGTGGCTGAACTGGGGCCTGACGCCGCCCGTGTTCTTGATGCCCGCCGGCCACGAGATCACCATCCCGTTCCGCGTGCCGCCGAAGTGCGAAGCGACCTGCTTCGTCCATTGCATGGGGGAATCCATGGCGTGCGCCCAGCCGACGGGATAGTGGTTGTAGGTCAGCGGGCCGCCGAGCTCGTCTATCATCGAGAGCAGGAACTCCTGGCTTTCCTTCACTCCATTGGCCGCCGTGGCGACCTCGTTCGTCGTGCCCTGCTGCGTGCCCTCGGCGCTCGCGCCGTTGTCGCCCATTATGAATATGACGAGCGTGTTGTCGAGCTGGCCGGAATCTTCCAGGGCGTCGATTATGCGCCCGATCTGGTCGTCGGCGTAAGAAAGCGCGCCGGCGTAAACCTCCATCATGCGCGCGTAGAGCCTCTTCTGGTCGGGCGACAGCGTATCCCACGCCGGTATCTGCTCGGGACGCTTCGTCAGCTGCGTGCCTTCCGGGACTACGCCCGCTTTTATCTGCCGCGCCAGCGTTTCCTCGCGGACTTTATCCCAGCCCTGGTCGAACTGGCCCTTATATTTTGCTATCCATTCCTTTGGCGCGTGGTGCGGGGCGTGCGCCGTGCCTGTCGCGTAGTAAAGGAGCCACGGCTTCTCCGGCGCGAGGGCGTGCTGCATCTGGACCCACTCTATGGCCTTGTCCGCGAGGTTCTTGTCGAGCGGCGCGTCCGCCTCCATCTCCACCTCTATCGGCCTCGTGTTCTCGAAAAGGGCAGGGTGCCACTGGTCTGTGTCGCCCCCGATGAAGCCGTAGAAATACTCGAAGCCGAGGCCGCTCGGCCAGAGGTCGAAAGGCCCCGCCTGACTAGACATCCAGTCGGGCACATTGTGCATCTTGCCGAACCACGACGTGTTGTAGCCGTTTTCCCTGAGAACCTCTGCGACGGAGCCTGCGCTCTTCGGAACGAGCGAGTTATATCCCGGGTAGCCGGTCGCGAATTCCGTGATCACGCCGCTCGCAACCGAGTGATGGTTACGCCCCGTGATGAGGGCAGCGCGCGTCGGAGAGCATAGCGCCGTCGTGTGGAACATGTTGTAGCGGAGCCCGCTGTCGGCCAGGCGCTGGAAGTTGGGCGTCTGTATAGGCCCGCCGAAGGTGCTCGTCGCGCCGAAGCCGACGTCGTCCGTGATTATCAGGAGCACGTTCGGAGCGTTCGGAGGCGCGGTAACCCCCTTCGGAAAGTCCGGCGTCGAATCCTTAACTGTACGCCCGATCTTGCCCTCGAACGGCTGCTCCGGCTTGGGCAAAACTTCCTGTGCTACGGCTGGAAAAATCGAGGAGAAGAATAAAACGGTGAAAAGGAAAATCAGGCTGACAGGCAGAAACCCCTTTTTGAATCCGGTCTTCATGACAGTGCCCCCCAATGGACTGCATCATCTGGACGGATAAACTCGATTCCGCGCAAATATCGGTTTAGTTTCAGGGTATCACAATCAATTATTTATTGTCAAACCGAGCTACATTCTGTTTGTCATTTCGAAAGAATGTGAGAAATCATATCTATCCCCCCCCTAGAAAAAGAGGGGTCAGGTGGGATTTCTATTTGCAGTTGTAGTTATCGTGAACTATGATTTCGAGCGAGCGAGGAATCACCCCTCTTCCGTCATCCTGAACTCGATTCAGGATCTCGCTTGAAATCTTTAATCGTTCTCGGGAGCCACGGTTCGGGCCCGGCGCGTGCCGATCGATAAAAATGAAGATATCTTCCTCGCTCCGCTCTATGCTGATTTACGCCGCGATAGCGGTCGCCGGGTATTTTCTGGGATCCAGTTTTACAGCCCTGTTCCATGACTCGTCTTCGGCGATCGGCGGCTTCTGGTCGGTCATTTCAGGCGTGATAGTCTACGACGACATCCGTACAAATGTCCTCCGCTCGGCCAAGCTGAGGTCGATCGGGTCCCTTATCGGCGCGGTCGTGAGCGGCGCGTATCTCTATTTCTTCGCTTTCTCCCTGCCCGGGTTCGCCGTGTGCGTCGGTGCTGGCGCTCTCATCTGTCATCTGCTGAGGCTCCCCGACCATATCAAGCTCACAGGCGTAACCATATCGGTCGTCATGATGGTATCCGTCACGACGGGCAACCATGCTCCGATAGAAAACGCAGCGCTCAGATTTTTCGAGTCGGTTATAGGGGCGGGAGTAGCCGTTTCGGTCACATACCTTGCCGGCATGCTGTCTCCCAAACCTGAGGACACATAAGTGTCGTTTACGACGTAGCGGATTCGAGAACTGTGATTCCGAGCGCGCGAGGAATCACCACACTTCTGTCATCCTTATAGCCTGTCATTCTGAACTTGTTTCAGAATCCAGTTTTAAAGACACCCTATCAAGTAGAGAAACGAATCGTATAATATTTAGTAAGGGCATGCGGCAAAATCTCGCTGCAACTGCTGAGGGGGTTCCTGACCTCCAAAGGTTCCGTCAGGGGGATACTGCGAGTCCCCTGCGCATGTTCAGGGGGCTGTCAGGGAGCCCCTTTTTCTTCTTTCTGCTTGAACTCGATCAGATCCGCCTCCACGCCGTCGTATAGCTCGTCTATTCTTGTCTGGATTTCAATTGTTTTGCTTAATGCGGTTACCATCTTGCAGTAATGCCTAATGTCGTCCAGAGTTAAGGTCCTTCCTTTTCTGTCCTTAAGCCATTTATTGCAAACCTGGTACCCGCCGACCTGGTATTCCCAGACTTCTTTCTCGACCCCGTCGAAGTACTGTGTTTTGTTTATATAGATGCGGACGTCTTTGTAAACGGGTTTCTCGACCTTGTTATCCCCGGCTATCGGGAATTTGGCTATCGGCGAATCGAGCTCTGGAGATTTGAGAAGATGCAGATTTACAAGCTTTTCACCCAGCGCCGAGAGCTTCCCGAATAACTCATAGTCTTTTGTGAACGGAACCCTCGGGAAATCGATTTTGAGAAACTCGGCGTACATAGTGCGGTATGTATTCGAATAGAGGACTGCGTAGATGTAATAAAATATTTCCTCGGGTGTCAGTTCCTTTGCATATGTTTCGTTCAGGGTTTTATAAAAACCGGGGTCTATATTTGGCTTCCTTTCCCCGCCTTTCTGGCTGAATAAGTCCTTCTTTTCTGTGTCTGGGTAGAGGTAGAGGGGAAAATTAGCATTCCCGCCTCGATAAAACAGGTTTAAATCTTCAATATGTTCAGAACAAAAAACGATGTTCCATGGTTTATCTAAGCCAACAACCTGTCCTGCTCTGCCTACGCAAAGCCCCAAATTATTATGTAACATGTGTTTCATAATATTTGAGCGTGGCATACAATGAAAACCACGGGATTTTCCCGTATAATATGTAAACCTTATGTCGAAAGGTCTATAGGTTATCGGGACGATATATTTTTTTTCTAATCCGCTATCTAATAAATCTTTTTGGGCGAAACCAACCTTCCAATCTCTAACATCTTCTCCTAAATTGTAAGTTTTGCGTGCAATTTCGATGTCAAGTTTTGAGAAATTCAAAACAGTTTTCCACGTTTCATCAAACGACCAATTGATAGTTAACCTATCTCTAGCTGTAAATAGACCAACATTGTTAGCAAGAAATATTTCGGTGATTCCAGTCCACTTCTCATATGTGTCAAGTAACTCTTCATTTCTTAGAACGAATAAGTAAGGCTCGGGCTTTGGGTGAAGGTCATTCCATTTCGTAGTTTTAAGCGTGTTACTATTGAGCCATGTGTATTTGTCTTCTCTCAGTCCCCAAAGATTTGCATGGGAAATTTTCTTATCGATCGCGTCCTTATTCTTTATGAAAATTCCTATTGCAACACCCTGCTGTATGTCAAAAACATTCTCGTCTTTGGAGCCATCCGGGCTTTTTTCCTTTTTTAGGCTGTTGCCATGCAAATCCAGAATATATATCTCGTCGAAGCTGTTCATTAAAGACCGGCGCATGCCTCTGAAGGTCGGGTTATCGAGGTATCCGTGATTTGTAATGAAGCCCAGAACACCTTCTCCCTCCTGATCGATCTTCCATTGAGCGAAGCGGATGAATTTTACGTAATCGTCCTGAAGCCACTTTGGGTTCTTTTCTCCGAGGGGCTTTCCGTCGACTCTGTAATACCCTTCATCCTTGTTTCCATCTGGGCATGTGTAGCCCTTTTTGAGAAGGTCGTCTATCCACTTGCTTTTATTTGCCGAATGTCCAGAATACGGCGGATTTCCCATGATCACCAGTATCGGCTGGTCTTTTTTCACTTTTCCCGCCAGGTGCGATTCTTCCGAAAGCGAAGCCATTCCGGGAAGGTCTGTCTGTTCCAGGTCTTCCATCTCCAGCGTATTCGTCAGATAGAGCTTAAACCTGTCGTCCTCCCGAAGCTTGTATCCAAGCTCCTCCAACAGGAATGAAATTTTCAGATGCCCGATCGCGTAGGGCGCCATCATCAGCTCGAACGCAAAAAAGTTCTTGAGAATATATTCCCTTATGAAATTTTCTTTCCCGCCCTCTCCGTATTTGGAGACAAATTCTCCCACTGCGAGCTTAGCCGCCTCGGCGGGGAAGGTTAGCGTCCCCGCAGCGGGGTCGAGCACCGTCACTGAGCTGCTGGCGAACCCGTCCGCTTTCCCGAATTTCTCCTTGAGAATTATATCCAGCGAGCGGACTATATAAGAGACAACTGGCTCCGGAGTGTAATACACTCCTCGTTTCTCTCTCGTAGTGGGGTCGTACTCAGAGAGAAATGTTTCATAGAAATGAATAATCGGGTCTTTTCCCCTGCCTTCCCTGAAATAATCGTGGAGTATCTTGTTGACGTTCGTTTCCGCAAGAACCTCTGAAATATCGTCGATTATCCATTCCATCTGCTGTGGTACTTCGCCCAGGGAAATGAAGCTGAATACTTCTCTTAATATCCCGATTGTGTGTGGGATATTGTTGTAGGCGAGCTTTCTATTGAAGCCGTTTTCAGACCTTGTCCTGGCGGCGAAGAGTCCGTATGTAATGGTTTGTGAATAGAGGTCTGCGAAGTCTTCTTTTGTGAGCCCTGCGATCAGATATCTCCTGAACGCCTCATAGAATCCGGTAATGAATTTCTTTCCCTGCCCGTCCTCCTCTTCTTTAAGCTCCTGCGTTACTACTTCGTCTTTTAAGAACCGCGTCCTTTTCGCAAGCTCGATAGCGAGGCTTTTAGCGGAGTGAATTTTGGGCAGGGAGAAGGAGAAGAATTTCTCGAGGAGGCTGTAAAACCCCGCTTCATTTTCCAGGGGCGGGGCAGCCTTCAGCTTGCTTAAGGTATATGGTCTTCCAATCTGTACTTTATCTATTAATTGCCCGTTTCTGTACAGCCTGAATTCGAAGAAGTTTGTGAGTATAAAGTTGGGGAAGGTGTCGAGATATCGCTTTAGCTGCTCGCTGTCTTCAATATGATTGAGATCGGTCTCGGGGAGTTTGGCTTCCAAATAACCGACTATGCGCTGTTTTCCGTCCCATACCCTGAAATCGGGATTCCCGGCCTCTGTCTTTTTAGGCAGGGTTGTGACCTGGACGTTCTTCTTGTTAACGCCGGCGGCGTATTCTTCAAGGAGAGTCTTGAGAGCGTGGTAGTAGCTTTCTTCTCTCGCGTCTCCCTTGCTATATGTGGTGAATATTTCAGCTATGTATTTTTCGAGCACGTGATAGAGAAGTCCCGATGGTTTTCTTCATATTAATATATTTAATACTTTGGGGCAACGCGGGGTATTCAATGAAGATTAAAAAACCAGATCCTGAATCGAGTTCAGGATGACGAATAAAACCAGAAAAGCCGGGATTCTCCCTCTTCACTGCATCTGCGAAATGAAGGGTATGTACGGAGCGGCCGGGTCGTCCGGCGATCTCGGGAAAGTCAGGTGGTTGATGAAGGAGTACTCCGCTATCGGGAAGGTCTCCCCGCAGCGTATGATAGTGAGCTTCACCTTCGTCATGCCGTGGAAGTCCTCGGTTTGAATATGAACCTGGTCGCCCAGCTGAAGCGCCCATTCGTCCTTGCCGACGTCCCTTATCTCGCCCTCCATCATTCCGAGCCTCTGCTTCATATATTCCGGGTCGGTGTCTATCGCCTCGAACATTATATAGGCGCGCGCGTGATTGATGGGCTTCGTTATCATGAGGACGTTGTTCGTGTCCGTCACTATCGGGAGGTTAAGGTATTTCGGGGGTTTATAATGACCGAAGCGGCCGGTTACGATATCGCCGTTGGCGACGTTAAACCGCCTGTGGTTTGGCTGCGAGGGCCAGTCGATATCCACGACGACGCCTACTCCCTCGGGGTTTCGTCCGAACGAGGGCGGCGCTAGAAACATTAGAACCGCGATCAGTGCGGCAGCCGGAAGGATTAGGCGCGTCATGGACTCCTCCTTTAAGAATTCCAGACTAATTATAATGCAATAATTCGCAAATGTTAAGACTTTATCTCAAGTATTTTAATCAAGAGCTTTAATTGTCTCTGATGGATGTAACTGTCTGTAACGGCTCAATATCCCGGGCTGGAAGCCTGCTTTCGCACCATTCCGCCTGAAAACGGCGAATGGGGCATGATTGCGATGGCCGGCGTTCTCGGCATTGCGAACCCTCCTCTATGCGCGCAGAAAGCGACAAATGAATTAATAGGGCGCTATTACATTTATTAACCGAATTTGATACAATGTTGTGAACTACTTAAGGAGGATGCGCAGATGGTACGTCTACGGGCTTCTTTTATTGTTCTAACCCTTTTGTTCGCGGCATTTTTCATAGTTAATAATTCTTCAGCGCAAACGATAGTCAACGGCGGATTCGAAACGGGCGATTTCCAGGGCTGGACAGTACTCCAGCAGCCGGGCAGCGGCGGCAACTGGATCGTCTACTCCGGAAACGCCATTCCCGGTTTGCCGTTTCCGCCCGTGGGGAATTTTGCCGCGTCCTCCCAGCAGTTCGGGCCGAGCTCGCAGGTGCTCTTCCAGGATATCTTCATCCCGCCGGGAGCGCGCTCTCTCTGCTCCGTGATCGTTTATTACAACAACGATAGCGTCGGTTTCGTAATAGGCCCGGGGCTGGCATTCGCCCTGTCAGCGAACCAGCAGGGGAGGATAGATATAATCTCGACAGATGCCGACCCGTTCACGACTGCCGCCGGAGTTTTCCTTAACATTTTTCAAACCCTTCCCGGGGATCCCAATCAATTAGGATATACGACGCTCAACTTCGACCTTTCTCCTTTCGCCGGCGATACTGTCCGGTTCAGGGCCGCCGAAGTCGATAATCTCGGGGAATTCAAATTCGCCATCGACGAGCTGACCTGCGAGGGCGTCGTAATCCCCAAAGAGATACCGACTCTCGGCGAATGGGGCATGATGGCCATGGCCGGAGTGCTCGGAATCGCTGGGCTTTTGTACGCGCGCAGGAAGCGCACGGCGGCGGTTTAGGGCCGGGAAGTAAATAAAAAGAAATTGACACTTTGAGGGAGGCAGGATGAAAAATATGATTTCTCCTTTTTTCGCCATTTTAGTTCTTTTGCTCGTGTTTGCTTTCGGGCACCGCGCCGAGGCCGTTTGCGTCCAGGCCAACGGGCTCAACTGGTGCTACAATAACGGCGCCTGCGGCGAAGCGTGCGACGCCGTTTGCGCGGCGCTCGGCATGAAGGTTATTGACGACGACCAGGTATGGTTCGAAGCCCAGGACACGCCCGGGGAGTGCCAGGTTATAAGCCAAGCGCTCGGCCTGGGTGGCGCGATTTCATTCGGCGGCTGGGGATACGCCTGCCTCGAAGACGGGGGCGGCAATCATAGCGTGGGCAGTGGGCTGACATCCCCGTTATTCTGCTCGGGTGTTTCGACCTGCCCGCAAGCACACAGGACCCTGATGGACCAGCTGGATACGCCCTGCGGGATCAGTTCGAGGCGCTCTGTCTGCCCGTGTGAAGCGATCCCCCCGCGATTTATCGAGCTCTCCCCTGATTCTTCGTCCGGCCCGGCGGGCACGGAGCAGACTGTCACGGCCACGGTTACGGAAGAGGGCTCGCCCCTCCCGGGCGTTCTTGTAACGTTCGAGGTTGTCTCCGGCCCCGGTGCGGGGAGAACGAGCGCATCTTCAGGCGAATGCTCGAACCCGGGCTGCTTCACAGGCCCCGACGGAACAGTGTCGTGGAGCTATACAGTCTACGGCGTCGGCACGGATACGGTGACGGCATCGTTGGGGACAGTCGTAACCTCGGCTCCGGTGGAAGTGATCTGGGAAGTCCTGCCGATACCCGCGCTTTCGACGTGGGGACTCGTTGCAGCCGCGGGGCTTATCGGCGCCGCGGGGCTGCTCTACGCCCGCAGAAGAAAAGCGGTAGCATGAGATAACGCCCCAACACCAATGGCATAATTGACCATTTTCCTCTCCCCTCCGGGGGAGAGGTACCGCTATTCTGTCATTCCCGAATGTTTGTATCGGGAATCCAGTTTTTCAGTCTGTCATTTCGAACAACGATTTCTAGCGAGCGAGAAATCGGTCGCCTTCCTGCGCAAACAAAAACCGAAAAAATTAGATCCTGAATCTAGTTCAGGATGACGGAAGTGTGGAGTCGCGGCAGAGTGCCGCGATGACTGATTGATTCTGGATTTTTGTGATGTCATTCCCGAGTGCGTGTATCGGGAATCCAGTTCTTAATTTGTCATCTTGCTTGTCCGGCATGGCTTATGCGATGCCGGAAACTACGATTTCAAGCCAGCGAAGAATCGAGTGCCCTGGCCGATTCTACATACGCTTGTCTAATCCGGCTCAACAAATGAAAATAAACTTTCACTCTAAATGACAAAAACTCTTTAATTTATTGCTGGTGGAAATGGATTCCCAACCCGGCTTCGCTAAAGCTTCGCCGCGGCAAGTAGAGGCATTCGGGAATGACAGAGTGGTGGTCGTCCGAGGCGCGGCACCTTCTACGTCCTTGCGCCGTCTATTTCCTGCGGACGTGGTGCGGACACGTAGTGTCGTTTTTCGACCTAGCTCGGCAGGTGCCGGAATCATCTGAAGCGCAGCAGGTGGTAATCGCAATGCGCTGCTACTTCGGATGCCAGCGGACGCTGTCCGCAGGTTGCAATAATCTCACCTCCCCGCATACTAACTCATATAAGCCCCGGGAGGTCCGCATGATCGATTCCGTAGACAAGTTCATCGAAGAGTTTCTGAAGCACAGGCACAAGGTCGAGTGGTATCTCCACAAGCCCACGCCCTTCGCCAACGCAACAGACATTCGCGGAAAGGACATCCTCTGCAGCCCCACGACAGTCATGGTCGACCCGCCCGTCCATCATTCGCTCGACTATATCGACTTCGGCGTCGACATCTCCCCGGAGTTTCTCGACGTCGTCTCCCACGCTTCCAGCCACAGCCTCGAAGGCCTCCGGGAAGCCATGGGTAAATTCCCCGCCAGCAGGGAGCGCTTCGCCCAGGCGCTCGACCTTAGAGAGCGCCTTCTCGATATCCTCGGCCTCGAGGAAGAGCCCGTAGCCGTGTGACGTCGTCATCCCGGAAGCGCGGCAGTCGGTAATGGCAACAACGCTGCTACTTCGATTTCCCGCACGCGTGGCGCACACGTAGTGTGTTTTATGATCGTAGCACGTTGGGTGCAATTTGCACCGGAAGCGCGGCAGGCGGTAATGGCAACAACGCTGCTATTTCGAATGCCGGCGGGCGCTGCCTGCTGTGGGATTTTCTGACACCTGACACTCCGCTTTCGGGCCCGGCCCGCTAAACCCCTCCAGATATTTGAAACCCTTCGCGGCACGAATTATGCAATATTATCAAGTGTAATTCGGGACCAGGAGGTGCGGTATGAAAATGAAAGTCGTCAGAAACTACGCAGCGGAAGCCGCCGATGAAGGCTTCGGAGACAGAACGGCCAAGGCTGCCGTGATGAAGGACGCGTACCAAAACTTTTTCGGTATGGGCGTCGAAACATTCAAACAGGCCGGCAACGCCGCCGACGCATGCCTCGAGATGGGGCTGGCTGCTCATCTCGGATACCTCGATTTTCTGAAGAACGTATTCGAGATGAAACACCTGGGGCCGTTCCGGAGGCAGCTCAACCCCTATTTCGATACCCAGCTCGACTATCTCAGCCATCTGGGCAAAGACATAATAGAAATCAAAAAGAAGAAGGCCGAGGCGCTCGCCGAAAACATCAGACAGTGTCGGAAGCAGGCTTTTGAGAACACGGTAACCGCGTTCGATAAATACTGCGACCTTCTGAGCACGAGCTGACGGCTCGGTTTTCAGAAGCGGGTGCGTTGGGGAGCGCGCCCGCGAATTCCTAGAATATATATCTGTAAACAGCCGCGCGCGGCCTCCCGGAACGCTGGTCCCGAAACCCCTCTCGGGCGGACCCGTTCCGGGACAAAACCGCTCTTCCCGCGGCTCAGCCCGTCCCCGATATAAACCCCATTGACTTCATCCCGTCCGGTCTTTTATAGTCTCGTTTATGGGGGCCTCGTGCAAAGGCCCGCGAGGAGGGAGAGCTATGGCGGTGAGAGAAAACGAAAAGGTGATCGAAAGGCTTATAGGCTGCATCAACGACCGCAACGTGGCCGTGATGGACGAGCTTTTCCACGAAGACGCCGTGATGGACTGGCCGCAGTCGGACGAAAGAATAGTCGGGGGCGACAACAGGCGCGCGATTTACGGCGCATTCCCGGGTCTGCCGACGATAACGCCCCGGCGTATGCTGAGCGCGGACGATATCGTCGTGGCCGAGGCCACGCTCGACTACGGCGGCGGCGCTGTATACAAGTGCGTTTTCGTCTTCGAGCTTCGGGGCGGAAAGATAGCGCGCGAAACTGCGTACTGGAGCCAGCCGTTCGACGCGCCGGAGTGGCGCTCTAAGTGGGTGGAGAAGATGAGCGATTAGGGCACGGCGCGCGGCCGTTTGAAGCTACGTTTGCAGATGCAATCGAATTGGTTAACATCATACTAAAACACACACGGAGGCAAGCTGATGAAGGCTAACGTATACCACGGCGCGCGAGACGTCCGGGTCGAAACGGTCGCCGACCCCGTCATGAAAAGCGACGGCGACGTAATACTGAAAATAACGAAGAGCGCGATATGCGGCTCGGACCTTCACTTCTACAGAGGCCACATACCCATAGACCAGGGCTTCGTCGTCGGCCACGAGTTCATGGGCGTCGTCGAGGAAGTCGGCAAGGGCGTAAAGCTTTTCAAAAAAGGCGATAAGGCCGTGGCCCCGTTCTGGGTGAGCTGCGGCGTATGCCCGAACTGCCGTAACGGCTACCCGACGGCATGCAGGGGGGGCGGCGGATGCTTCGGCTTCGGCGAGGCGCTCGGCGGATTCTGGGGCGGCCAGGCGGAATACGTCCGCATACCGTTCGCCGACACGACCCTCGAAAAGGTGCCCGACGAATCCTTGGACGACAGCGTCATATTCCTCGGCGATATATTCTCGACAGCTTATTTCTGCGCCGAGTGGGGCAACATAAAGCCGGGCAATACTGTCGTCGTATTCGGCGACGGCCCGCTCGGCCTTCTCGCGACGGCCTCTGCGAAGCTCTTCGGGCCCTCGAAGATCATAACGGTCGGCCACCACGATTTCAGGCTCGACCTCGCGAAGAAGCTCGGCGCCGACCACGTCATAAATTCGAAGAAGGGCGACCAGGTCGAGCAGATAATGAACCTCACGCACGGCGAGGGGGTAGACGTCTCGCTCGAATGCATCGGCTCGAACCAGGCTGTGCTCGACGCGATGAAGGTGGCAAAGCCCGGAGGCACCATATCGTTCATCGGGTTCATGGTGCAGGATCTGCCGATTCCGATGCTCGATTTTTATCTTAAAGACCTCACGTTCCGCGGCGGCGTCTGCCCGGCGAAGAACTATATCCGGAAGCTCCTGCCGCTCATACAGAACGGCAAGATAGATCCAACGGCCGTCATAACGCACGACCTGCCGCTGGCCGATACCCCGCGCGGCTACGAGCTCATGGACAGTAAGGCCGAGAACGCGATAAAGGTCGTCATAACCCCGTAACAAATTTTCTGCGCCGGAGCCGGCGGTGCACGGATGTGCCCGCCGCCCCGGCCGGCTCTACGGCCGGATGCTAATGCGAGATCTCGACCGTCTCTTCGAGCGGCTCGGAAAGTCGGCGTTCCGCTCCCGCTTCCGCCTCCGGGCGAAGGAGCTCGAATACCTCCGGTCGAAGGGTATCGATACAGCCCTCGTCCACGCGCGCGCCTTCGTCGACGAGCGCCTTGCCCCCGCCGAAATACCCAACGACGGGCGCCAGACCCCGATGCGTAACCATCCTGTTTTTATCGCCCAGCACGCGACGGCCACATGCTGCCGGAAGTGCCTCGAAAAATGGCACGGCATCCCCCGCGAAGGCCACGAGCTCACCCCCGGCGAAAGGGAGTACATCCTCGCCGTCATCGGGAGATGGCTCTCCGGGTATGTGTAATTTCACTCATCCCCCGCTCCCGGGCGCTCTTTTGAGCACGTCATTTATGTGTGTATTTACAGGCGCTTCGAGCAAAAGGTCTTATTATAGTCTTATGTTGAAATTTAAAACCACATACTTATTTAAGACTTTACAATCTTCATTCGAGTCTCCATAATCATTTTCTGAGGGCGAACGCGATTTTCAGCGCCCGTCAACCCGTACAACAAGCCGTCACACTACATCCGCGTTAGGGAATGCTATGAAAATCGATTGGGAGCTTGTGGGGATCTCGGGGGAAAATAATTTTTTACAGCTGTTTTTCGACGCCCATTCCGAGACGCTTCTGGCGCACTGCTACAAAGGCATCGGCAGCGGCTATGGCCTGAAAAGCCTGTGGGCGAGGCGCGTCACCGATAAGATCTACAGCAGGCTCACGCCGGGCGATACGCTGCTCAGCTTCGAAGACCCGGTCCTCTCTCCTGTCTCGCCGCATCTATACACGAACGTCATACGCGTCGAGGAGCGTAACGGCAGCTACGATGGCTACGCGTGGGATTCCGTCCGCCGCTTCGATCTTTCCACCGGCGCGGACGAGATAATCATAAACCCCGACGGTGTAGCCACCGACCCGGCCGAGGTCAAGGCGTGGATAAGCACCGTTCACGGCGTGAGCGGCGACGGGCGCGAGCTCTACTGCTCCATCGGCAACCAGAAAAGGGGAGGGGAGGCCATGTCTCCGACGGAATACTATCTCTCGCGCTACATCGTCGGCGAAGGCAGGGTCGAGCGCATAACACGTCTCCACGCCACCTTCCTCTAGCACGCCACGCGTGCTGGAAACCGACGTAGCAAGTCCGGTGCAAGAAATCACCCATCGTTCGTCCGCTACTTTAAATCCCCTGCCTGGCTTCGTCGGAAAGCACACTACGTGTGCGGACAGCGTCCGCTGGCAATCGAAGTAGCAGCTGATTGCTATCACCACCCATCGGGCTTCCGGGGCTTGAATCTCTGAAGGTGATACTATCGAAAAACACACTATGTGTGCGGGCCACGACCGTTAGAATCCGACGTAGCACGACCGTGCAATTACCTTCCGCCGCGCGTCAGCTGCTTTGAATCGCCAGCGTTGCCACGTCGGAAATCACACTACGTGTGCGGACAGCGCTGGTGACCAGCGTTGCATAACCGATGCAATAATCACCCTATCTCGTCTTTTGCCTTTTATCCCCCCTTAGGAAAAGGGGGGAGTGGGGGGATTTATTCTGTCGCGGCGAAGCCGGATCGGGAATTCACTCCCGCCAGCAATGTGTCGAGAATTCTTTGTCACCCCGTCTCTGAGTGTCCGCCGCCTGGAATTGCCTCCCCGGCCGCGTGCGAAAACATGGCGAAATCGTCCTCGAAATGGGTTAAACTATTCACCTATAATAGAAGCCGGAGGTTTTATTCATGAAATTAGCATTTGCCGCAATAATTATATTATTATCATCCGTCCACATCGCGGAAGGAGCGACGGACAAGCCCATGCCTCAAAAAATAAAACGCGTAAGCAGTATTTCATCCCAGAAGGTAGGCAGCCTCGGCAGATACAGCACGCAGCTAAACAGGACAATAAGCGCAACGAGCCGTCTCGATCTCACCGACGAACAAAAGCAAAAGGTCCAGGCTCTCAGGAAAGAGTACGTAGTTAAAATGGCCCGCGACGAGAACGAGGCCAGGGATCTCGAAAAGGCCGCGTTCGAAGCCCTGGGCAAGCCCTCCTTCGACCCCGCCGCCGTAAAGCAGCAGTTTAAAAAGGCACAGGATCTGGAAGCCGGCCTCGCTGACAGCTACGTCACCTCCCTCGCTTCGCTCCGTGAAATAGTGGGCGAGAAAGACTACGCCAAATTGTCCGACCCGCGTTTCGCGCTCTCCAGCGACCTCGTTCAGACGAGGCAGCGCGGGATGGTTAACAGGTCCGAAGAGCTCGACCTCGACGCGATCAAGGAGAACGCCCCCGAGGCTGCGAAAACAGGCTCCGGGCCGGACGACTCGGCCGACAAAGGCGAAGGCATCGGCGAATAAGACGGTGTCCCGCGCCCGCTCGCACTCATCCCCGGGCGGCGGCACTCTCCCGCCCGGTACAATCCATCTTAAAAGGAATTTCCATATGAAAAAAACAGGTTCCATGGCAACGCTCTATCCGAATGACAACTCATCCCGGGCCGAAGGCTTCCGCATCGCGGCGCTCGCGGCGACGGCGGCCCTCGCGCTCCTTTACGTTATGCTCGTCTCCTGCACCGGAAAGGGTTACGCGGACACTCCAACCGACCGGCAGGATGCGTCGTCGCAGACGGCGTCCCGCGCCGCGTCCCCGGAGTCCGAGGGGCCGGTTTCGAACTCCCCCGGCGAGTCGTGGTTTTTCGTGACTGAAGTCAAGGGCGATACCAGGGATTACAACGTTTACGTCGATACGTCGACGATCCAAACGGTGGACGACGAGGTGATGTCGTGGAGCAAGCTCGTCTTCCCGGAGGATCAGAAGGACTCCGACGGCCTCATTTACAGGGAGGTCAGGATAGCCTCCGCCATAAACTGCGCGCAAAAGACTTACATCTACAACGCGTCGAAGTTCTACGACGCCCTCGGGCGAATGGTGTTCAGCGAGAGCATCGAAACGGAAAGGAGCCCGATACCGGGCGGGACAGTGAGCGAGTACATCGCCAACTTCGTCTGCGGCTACAAGCCGCCCGCCTCCCCCGGGGGCTCGGCTCCGCCGCCCTCGACTAAATCGCCCTGACGATAGGGCCGCAGTCTATTGGAAACGTAACGGCGTATGTTAGTTTTATCTTAGCATTCTCCAACTTGGCGAAGCGCTCTAAATTATTTTAAGGAGGCAAGACATGGCTGGAAAACTTCTCGAAGGAAAGGTCGCTCTCATCACAGGCTCGTCGCGCAACATGGGCCGCTCTTTCGCGGAGATGATGGGCTTCGAGGGCGCGACTGTCGCGATACATTACAGGAGCCCGGGCGCAAAGGCCGAAGCCGAAGATGCCGCCTCGGCTGTGAAAGCGGCAGGCGGCGACGCCGACGTCTTTCAGGCCGATCTCACGCACATAAAAGAGGTCGAAAAGCTATTCGCGGACGTGGTCGGAAGATTCGGCAGGCTCGACATTCTCATCAACAACGCGGGCGTCGTCGTGAAGAAGCCGTTCGCCGAGATCACCGAGGAGGACTACGACCTCTGCTTCGGCGTCAACTCGAAGGCAGCGTTCTTCTGCATGCGCGAGGCCGGCCGTCTCATGGAAAACGACGGACGTATAATCAACATGGGCACATCTCTCCTCGGCGCGACGACGGGTTACTACTCCGTCTACGCCGGCAGCAAGGCCCCCCTCGAAGACTTCACGCGGGCGCTGGCGAAGGAAGTCGGCCATAGGGGTATAACTGTCAACACGATAGCCCCGGGGCCGATGAATACATCGTTCTTCTACCCGGCGGAGACGCCGGAATCGGTCGAATGGCTGAAGCAGCAGAGCATAAACGGCCAGCTCGGCGAGGTAGAGGATATAGTCCCGTTCGTGAAGTTCCTGGTTTCACCCGAGTCGAAGTGGATAACCGCGCAGACGATGTTCATTAACGGCGGGTTCGTTTCGCGCTAGGTGAGCCGGGTTCAAAGAAGCGGCAGGGCGGAGTGCGTCTCCGTTTCGCCGCCGCCGTAGATGTGAACGACCTCCCATCCCGAGCGCGCGAGCGCGTCGGCGACGAACGCCCTGTGGCACTCCCTCCATTTCATCTCGGAGCACATGAACGCGGTACGTGAGCCGGATGCGGTTTGGGCAAGCTCTAAAAGCGCCTCGGCGAACTCCGCCGTCTTCGCGTAGGCTTCGTACCCGCCCTCGCGCCTCCCGCCGAGCCGGGGCATCCATGCGTACTTTATCCCCAGCGCTGCAAGCGTCGCCGAAAGCTCCTCCCTCGCAAAATGCGGATAGCGCTTCGATACAGGATAGATGCGCACGTCAACGAGCGTCTCTATCCCATGCGCTTCGAGCGCGCCTATAAAATCGCCGAGCGTTCTGTTCGAATGGCCGATGGAGTGGATTCTATTTCTTTCGGACGCGATGTTCAAACCGTCCAGTTCCCTGTCACGAGTCCGGGAACCCTGTCGAAGTGTCTTATATTTCCAGTGACGAGCATTTCCGCTTTCGAGAGCGCGGTCGACGCTATGAGAAGATCCGCGTCCGGGATTAGCGTGGATTCCTTTTTGAGGGCTGCCTTCAGGCCGCCGAATCTTTTTAATATGTCATAGTCGGTGTGTATGACGGTGACCGTGAGAAAGAACTGTTGTATAAGGCTGGTGTTCTCGGCCTTCCTAGAGGAAGATTCCGCGCCATAGTAGAGCTCGGCCACGGTCATGAAGCTTATTGCGACCTCGGCATCGTATTCGCCGCGCCGCTCGATGATTTTTTTATTGCCGCGGAGAAGCTCGATGCAAACATCCGTGTCGAGGAGTATCATAATTCGACTTCTCTTCCCGGTGTTCTCGATTCGTAAATTTCCTTAATAATGGTCTTGGCGCTTCTTCTGTCGCTCCATTTCCCGGACAGCTCTCTCCAGATAGCGAGCTGCGTCTCTTTATTGATCGGACTCGAGCTCGCGCCGGTTTCCGCCTCAATCTTCGACAAACCGAGCTCGATGATGCGTAGAATTTCGTTGTTGAGGCTCCTCTTTTCTCTTCTGGATATGAGCTTGAGCTTGTCGAATACGGACTGGGATATGTTCCTGATAGTTATGTTAGCCATGAAAATAGTATAGTTTCATATTGTAACTACTGCAAGCGCGGTCCATCGTTACACTACCCGGGCCGCTCCCGCTCCGGCGACGCTGCGCCTGAGACTGCTACCCTCGCTCACCCGTGTTTTTTCACCGCATCGTCTATATGCGGCGCGGCCTTCGCGAGGTCCGCAGGGGTCATGACAGGCTGAACCTCGAGTGAGGCGTCGAACGCGAGGAACCACGGCTCGCCTATTCTCGG
This sequence comes from uncultured Spirochaetia bacterium, assembly GCA_964586675.1. GTDB lineage: Bacteria > Desulfobacterota_D > UBA1144 > Nemesobacterales > UBA2774 > JADLGH01. The sequence goes on from CAZPHQ010000019.1 coordinate 18,975, forward strand.
AATGTCCGAAGCGTCGTTCATCTCGATGACAAAAACAGCTGTCCTCATGCCATTGTCGGCAATAAAATAGATGGATTCCGGCTTCTGCTCTTCGAGTATGGCCTGTATTTTCGGCCCCAATACTCCCTTTCTGGCAGCCTCGTTTCCAGCTTCTACGGGAATACTGACTTTGAACATGAATCGCATGAGAGGTCTCCTTGAATATAATATTTCGTAGTTAAGGCATATTGTGAGAAAAAAAGCTCCATCCAGTACCATTGAAGATTTGTGTGACTAATAAAATACGTCTGAATTATTTCACAGATATAATCTGATTTATTGTAGATTTCAATTTTGTTTCGAGAATTTTTATCCCAGGGGGTGTGTATTCATACACAATGCATCTAAATCCTTTAAGGTCGAAAGGAACATCCCCCATTGTTTGCGTCAATTGTATTACATCTTTACCAAGGGCATGCGCTAACCCTACTTCGTAAAATACATTTGGGTTTTGTGTTGTTAGATCTGCTATAATCAATTTAGCTTGAACTATTTTTTCCCAAATATCTTTTGTTATTGGGTTTGTACTTAATATTTCATCAGCCCTTAAACACCTTAATCCATTCGAGCCAACACAAGGGTTAATATGATCTGTATAAATTTGATTGAATGGTTTGGAAAACGGCATTAAAACGAAACAAAGCATGGGATCTTGTACCCATGAAATATCTCCGAAGATTTTTCCTAAATTCGCATCATTAGTGTTTTTCGATGTTTTTACGTTTATTACTTCGTTTTTCTGAGGTTGATTTTTGTCTGTTTTCTTTTTTACATTTTTTGGTTCTGAAGAGAAACCAAAAAATGTATTCATCAGATTGTTCGTATTGTGATGATCTATTTGCCGGAGGACCCTCAGTTCTTCCTCAAGTTTTTCACAATGATTAATAATATCGGAATAGTCATTATGATATAGTGCAAGCCCTAACGAGGCCAATAAATTTTCAAGCGTGTAAAGTTCGCTATTTGACATAGAAAATGATTGTGACTCTTGTATATATCTCTCAGCTTGAGAAATTAGGTGCTTGGCTTTGAGTTGAGTTGTTGAGTCGATTAGAAATTTTTCATCTTCATTTCTGTTAATTTCAGCGTCATTCAAGGCTTTTGATATTATTGATTCCGATAGAGATAGGTTTGTATCTTTATGCTCAATTTTCACCTCAATGTTATTTTCATTTTTAGCTGAGGCAGTAATATTGCAGAATTCGTCTACTTCAAAAGCGACAGTAATTTGGGGTTCTCCCTTGGGTTTAGGGGGAATATCAGGCAGTAGAAATCTAGTTAATGACATATTCTGATTTGCGATAGGTCTTTCGCCCATTAAAATCTTAATTTCAATGTCTTTTTGATTATCTTCTGCTGTAGTAAATGTTTTACTCCTTTTTGTAGGTAATGGAGTTCCACGTTGGATCATAGGAGTAGCGATTCCTCCTGATGTTTCAATAGAAAGGGTTAAAGGTAAAAATTTGTGCTTCTTAGTTTTCATAGCAACAAAGGTAATAATACCTATATTTTTCAATTAGAATATAGTACTTAGTAAAGGTAAAAACAAATTAAATCTCCCATGGGTCGATCTAAAATAATACGACATTTTCCTTCCTTCCGTGTATATTAATCCCCTTAAACATACGAAAATATCAGGGAGTAACCGACACATGGCGGCAAGCGCAAAACCAATCCTTGTCACGGGCGATAGACCCACCGGCCGGCTTCACCTCGGGCACCTCGTGGGCTCGCTCGTTAACCGCATAAAATTCCAGGACGATTACGACTGCTTTTTCCTCGTGGCCGACCTCCACATGCTGACGACCCACTACGACAAGGTCGGCGAGGTCGAGCGCAACACGCTGGAGATGGTAATGGACTGGCTCGCCGTCGGCATGGACCCGAACAAGTCCACGTTCTACGTCCAGTCGCAGATTCCCTACATCACCGAGCTTTACGCCATACTCGCCATGTTCTGCGGCGTCCCGCGCGCCGAGCGGATCCCTACCCTCAAGGAGAAAATCCAGGACATGGGCGTGGGCGAGAACTATTCCGTCGGTCTCCTCGGATATCCCGTCCTCATGGCCGCCGACATACTCATGTTCAAAGCGACGAAGGTCCCCGTCGGCGAGGACCAGCTGAGCCACATCGAGCTCACGCGAGAGCTCGCCCGGAGGTTCAATTTCCTCTACGGCGAATACTTCGCCGAGCCCGAGCCGGTAATCAGCGAGACGTCACGCCTCGTCGGGACAGACGGCAACCGCAAGATGTCGAAGAGCCTCGACAACTGCATCTATCTTTCCCACGACGCGAAGGAGGTCGAGGCCCGCGTCCGCATTATGTACACCGACCCGAACCGCATCCGCGCCGACATACCGGGCACCGTCGAAGGCAACCCCGTCTTCATCTACCACGACGCCTTCAACACGAACCTCGAAGAGGTGGAGGATCTGAAAAGCCGCTACCGCGAGGGGAAGGTCGGCGACGTCGAGGTGAAGAAGAAGCTCGCCCGCGCCATCAACGAGCTCCTCGAACCAATACGCGAGAAGAGAAAGTTCTACGAGGCGAGGCCCGACGACGTCCGCGACATTCTACGCGAAGGCACGCGCCGCGCGCTCGAAGTCGCACACGTCAACATGGACGAGATAATCTCGAAAATGGGGCTGTTTAAACCGTAGTCGGACACGGAGCGCTGATAATCGGGTAGGCCACACACAGCTGAAATTGAAGTGACATTTTTTATTGTCATTCCCGAGTGCCTGTATCGGGAATCCAGTCTTTACTTTGTCTTTTCTTAAAACTCAACCCGGCTAAATTATTGTTAATGCCAGATCACAACTATTTCGTCTACATCATGGCCAGCAAAAAGAAGGGCACGCTCTATATCGGCGTAACGAACGATTTGGTGCGAAGGGTATTCGAGCATAAGAATGATCTCATCGAGGGGTTCACGAAAAAATACAAAGTCCATGCCCTCGTTGACTACGAGCATACAAATGATGTCCACTCTGCAATAGAAAGAGAGAAGACGATAAAGAAATGGAACAGGCAATGGAAGATCGATCTTGTTGAGAAGAAGAACCCTGACTGGAACGATCTGTACCCTGAATTGCTCTGAAAGATATGGATTCCCGATACAGGCACTCGGGAATGACAGAAGTGGGATGATTCCTCGCTTGCTCCGAATCGTTGCGGGAATGACACCTCAGCGTCACTCCCCGTCTTCATCCCCGTTCTTCTTCCCGCGCCCGTAATACCAGTCGAGCCAGAAGAGGGCGGCGAAGCAGAGGACTATCCCCGCGGCAAGGAGGAGGGTGTTCATCTCAGTTGCGCGCCACCGGCTGCTGCGGACTGAGCTTTTCCGTCATATGGTCTATTATCATCGAATCGATGTACCCGTTCGAAAGCACCTCGTATCCGATGGTTCCCTGGTAGGTGTAGGGCCTGATTGAATAATCTATCTTCACTTCCGTAGTATCGTCCGAAATCTTTTTGACCGTGACCTTGAGATTCTCCTGGGTGAAAACAGTGTTGGCCGTGCCGGGTTTATACTTGGCGACCTTTTCCAGATAATCGTTTATGGTCGAGGTCTGTATGTCCGCCTTGGACGGGTACGTGTACGCGCGGAGGAGCTTCCCGCTCTTCCTGTAGACGTATGCCTCTTTCAGCCTGATCACGCCTTCGGTCGGGTCGACGAACGCTATCGGCCATTTCAGTATCTCGACGCTTTCGAGAGCCGCCGTCCATACCTCGTTGTAAGGCGCCTTGAAGTTGCTGTACTCTTCGCTTTTCCCTGTCGTGACGATGGCCGACGACCTGTTCTTGTCCTGCGCCTGCGAATCCGAAGGCCTCTTGGTCCTGTAAGACTCCGGAATGTAAACGCTCGGGCGGCTGCATCCGGCGGCTAAAAGAAAAGGTAGAAGAAGCAATATTTTTTTCATTCTCTATCGAAACCCCCATTAAACTTTAACATATTATTGTGAAATTTCTCATAATTTTTTCATCCCGGCACCGCGCGTAAAGGGCTTTCCGGCGTTGGTAAAAGTGCGCTGATTTATTATACGTTTCGCAGGGTGCGCCGGATTCCGCACAATGCGGTTACATGTCGCGTCCCTTGCCCGAATCGCCGAGCTCCATGAGCCCGGGAGGGTAGGCGCGGAAGTAGGTCTGGGCCTCCAGGTACTCTTCGCCGTATTTCACTATCCACGATCCCATGACGGCTATAACAGCCGATAGCGGTATGCGCTCGCGCTTGAAGTCGTCAAGGAGCGAGAGAAAGTACGCCTTCTCTTTTCCGGTGAGCTTGTCCGAAAAAAAACCCATCGCATGCATGAGGACATTCACATTGGACGCCCTTCGCGGAAGGGGCGAGAGCGCCTTCGCGAGCCTTGCGCCGTATTCCTCGATGACGCTATCCACGGGCAGCCTTCGCGCGTTGGCGACAATCCTTCCGAGCGCGCGCATCTCGTTCTGGTTGTGCGTCATAAGCAGAAGCTTGTTCTCGGCCTGGAATTTCACGAGAGCGCGCATCGTGCCCTCCTTCCTCACCTCTCTGAACCGCGCGAGCGTGTAGACCCTCGTCAGAAAGCTCTCCCTTACCCTGAAGTTAAGAAGCCGGCCTTCGTCTTCAGCCGGGAGGTGAGGGAATTTTTCGAGCACTTTTGCGGCGAAGAGTCCCGCGCCCTTGCCCGAGGCGATCTCGTTCTCGGCGTCGGGGAATTCCTTCGCGTCCTTTATGCCGCAGGAGGGCGAGCGGCTCTTCAGTATAAAGCCGTCGGCGTCGGCTAGTCCACCGAGAAACCCGTCTGCGAAGCCGTTCATCGCGTCGGTTATGTCCTCCCCCGTCGACGGCTGAACGAGCCTCCGGCCGCCGCTTCCGCCGATTATACGTATCGGGTCACGCGGCACACCGAGGCCTATCTCGAGCTCCGGGCATATGGGCACGAAGTCGACATAAGGCGTCAGCGCGGCGACGAAGTTATTCGGTATGAGCTGGCCGTTGTACCTGCAGGCGTCGAACTCGAAACACCTGCTGGCGATAATCCTCGGCCTGGGGAATTGTTTCATTAGGGGTCACCCGGCGCGGGCCCTACTGCAGCGTCGACGATCTCTTTTCAGTCTCGCCAGTGAGCGTCCGGTTTATTGAATCCCACTTCGCTATCAGCGCCATGAGTGCCTTTCCGGCCCTTTCTGAATCGCCCTCCCTCGCGAGGAGGAGCGCGTTTTTCAGCTCCGAAACGGAGTCCTCGTTCCTGAGAAGGTCGGGCGGAATACGCGAGCCCACCTCGCCGTAGTTCAGCATCACGAACCCGTCCTCGGCGAAAGACGACAGCCAGTGGCGGAGGTTTCTCGCCCCGTCCGCGAGGCCCGCGACGACTTCCGGCAGCGGCTCGGGCCCGGTAACACCCTGAACCGTCCACTTTTCCAGGCTGCGCTCAGCCTCTTCGAGCCGGGCTGCCGCGTCCCTGATCCGGGTCCTGTAATATATGGCGTCCTGCTTCACAGCGCCCCACCCGGTGTGAGTGTAGAAGTACTTCTTCTCATCGGGCGCGTACATCAGGAACCATTCGAGCGGGATAAAGTCCTCGGCGGTGAAAAGGTTAACGTTCGTCTTCGAGCCCACGGGGGTGAGGTAGTATTCACCGTCCTCATCCTTCATGAAGAAGCAGTCGCGTATCGTCTCTTTGGCGACGCCTGTCTCGGCCGAGAACGACTCCCTGAACACTTCATATTCATTGCCGAACCACGTCGACTGCGGCGTAGCCGGCACGTCCCTGAACTTCTCGTAAAAGGTGATGTAGCTCCGCCAGTAGTCCTGGTCCTCGATCGAGCGCAGGGGCTCGTAGACCATCAACACACTTATAGCCATGTGACTAAGCCTCCAGGCGTAAGTGTAGCAAATATCGCTAAAAATCCCTAGCCCGGACGGCTTGAAACAGACTCGGTCTTGCGGCGGGTTCGAGGGCCGCCGGAAGGCTTCACGCGCCAGGCGTTAGAAGCCGCCCTGGTCCTTTTGTATCTGCGCTATGTAGTTTTCGTCTATCCTGCTGCCCGCGAAGGCCTCGTTCGCGAGGTTCCGCATCTCGTAGTGGTTGACGATGGGTTTCTGATACGGTAGCTTGTAAGTGAGCGGGTTGTGTATCTTCTCGGGCTCGACGTCCGTCAGCTCCGGGATGTAGCGCTTTATGTAAACGCAGTCCGGGTCGAAGTTCTGCGACTGCAGCAGCGGGTTGAATATCCTGAACGGCTTCGGGTCGGCCCCGCAGGAGGCGGACCACTGCCAGTTCCCGATGTCCACTGTCTCGTCGTAATCTATCAGGTGATCGAAGAAGTGCCTGTCGCCCCAGCGCCAGTCGGTGATGAGGTCCTTCGTCAGAAACGAGGCGACGACCATCCTCACCCGGTTGTGCATCCAGCCTTCCTCTTCGAGCTGCTTCATCCCGGCGTCCACGATCGGATAGCCTGTCCGCCCGGCGCGCCAGGCATCGTACCAGAATTCGTTGTTTATCCATTTTATGTTGCGGCGCTTCTCCTGGAACTCGAGCCCGCGGGACTCGGGGAAGTGGTGCATGATGTGGTACCAGAATTCCCTCCACGCAAGCTCCGACACGTAAGACGCCGTCGCGGGGCTTCCGCCCGAAGCGGCTTCGTAAACGCGCCTCACGGAAACCGTGCCGAACCTGAGGTACGGCGAAAGCTTCGACGTGCCGTCCATCCAGGGGAAGTCGCGCGTCTCTCCGTAATTGACGAAGTCGAATTCCGAGAGCCTTTTCCCGGGGAAGTCTATCGGCCATCCCGCGAGCCTGCCCGCGCCGAGGGGCTCGAGAAATTTTGCGGCGGGCGGCACTTCGAGCGCGGGAGACTGTATGCGCTCGGGGCCGGGCAGGGGAGGGTGCTTCCGCTTTCCCTGCCAGAGCGCGAAGAACGAGCTGAACGTCTTTCTCTGGTCTATCTCGTGGGGCGGGACTAAAAACGTATCGTCGAATTTCTTGAACGCGGCCCCGTTCAGCCTGCACTGGTGCTCGACCCCGAGGTCTCTCTTGACCCCGGAAAACCCGTACGCCCTGTTCGAATATACCGCCTCGATCTGGTGCGACTTCACGAGCGCGGGTATGACCTCCTCCGCCTTCCCGCTGAGAATGACGAGGTACGACCCGAGTGCCCGGAGCTCGCGGTCGAGGGCGAGGAGCGCGTCGGCCAGAAATCTCACGCGCTTGTTTCCTACTTCGTGCTTCGAAAGGATACCGTCTTCGAGCACGAATACCGGTATCACCTCCCCGCTGTCCCTGACGGCGTTCGAGAGACCGGTGTTGTCGACTGTCCTCAGGTCGCGTTTAAACCAGAATAATGACCTTCCGTAAATCATGCGCCTTTTGCTTCTCCTCCATTTTCTTTACGTCGCTTCCCATCGCCGGTGTAAAAACGCGGCCGTCCCGTTTCCATGCTTGATCGGGGGAGCGGGTCGGCGGATGCACGCGCTGCGTCAGGGCTTTGCCCCGGCCTTCGGTCGATACTTCAATTCTACTCGCTAATTTACCGGCATTCCACCTGAATTTGCGTGCTGAATAATTCGTGGAAAGTGGCGCGGAAGCGCCAATGTTGAGAGCGGCCGAAGGGAATGCATGGGGAGAATAATTATCACCTCTTCTCTCAATTCGCGATTCGCGAATCACGAATTCACAAAAGAATAATCCATAATAAGACGTTTAATAGAATCTCAAGGTGTTTTTTATTTAGCTTGCTCAGCTCGGGCGGCACTTTGCGCAAGTTTTGGGTGATGTAGACGAGGCCGGCGATTCCAGGATAAGGTTTGCCGTCAATTTCATGCGCTCAGGTTTTTATTTCATGCTTCTGCATTTCTGTGAGTTTATATATCTTATCAAATGACAATGAAGGTGTGGATTTTTCTGTACCGGCGATGTAGATTTCGCCGTTGAATTCCAACGCGGCGAGCTGGTTTTCAGGTACGTTCTGGGATTGCAGGAGCCGAATTGTTTTGCCATCCCCCGGGTCTATAGTTTCGAGTGACAGGCGATGGTTATCGTTGTATATAGACGGTCTGCAATGTACTAGTTTTAGGGTTAGATTGTCAGGCATTTTTCACCTCTCAAATATAAGGTTCTTGCGGAAGCAGAAAAATGATTTCTATACTGACCTCCCCCCCTCACTTTTTAAACCATGTCATTGAGAATAATGATAAAAAGATTCACGTCAATCGAGAATTAAGGATAAAAGATTATTGTTTTAACCTCAATGGAATGTTTGATGCCGGATATAAAAACGACTGGAGCGAGCTTGAACTGGCTCCCTGCAAGACCATCTCTAAGTTAGAATTATTATATTCCGCCCTCACCCAAAAGCCGCCAGCCGGGGCCCCGGTCGTTTATGGCAGGCAGCTCTTGAGCGCGTCGCCGTTCGCGGATTCGGACATCTTCTTGAGAGCGGCCTTTTCTATCTGCCTTATGCGCTCCCTCGTTACGCCGAACCTCCCGCCTATTTCGTCCAGAGTGTAGACCTTCTCCGTGTCGAGCCCGTATCTCATTCTTATGATCTCGGCCTCTTTAGCTGTGAGGACCGAGAGCGTTTCTTCGAGGAGGTCCCTCATCTCCCTCTCTGAGTGCGAGGTCTCCTGCCCGTATATCTCGCTGTCGGGAAGAAGGTCCATGTAGCTCTTCCCGCTTTCGCCGCCTATGGGCTTGTCGAGCGAGAGCACCCCGTCGGACCCGTCGAGAACGGCCTTCACGATCTCCTCCGAAAGCCCCGCCTTCTCGGCTATCTCGTGGGGAAGCGGCGTCCTGCCCGTTTCCTTGATGAGCGCATACTTCGCCCTGAACACCTTCCCCGACTGCTCCATCACGTAGACTGGTATCTTTATCGTTTTCGTCTTCTCGGCAATCGCGCGAGAGAGCGACTGCTGTATCCACCACGCGGCGTAAGTCGAGAATTTAAATCCCTTCGTATGGTCGAACTTGTCGACAGCTCTCATCAGCCCGAGGTTCCCTTCCTGGACAAGGTCCGTAAGCGGGAGCCCGCGCCCGAGGTGCTTTTTCGCGATGCTGACGACGAGCCTGAGGTTCGATCTTATAAACCTGTCCTTGAGCTCGTGCGCCTTGTCGGAATACTCCTTCATCTCGGCCCCGAGCGTGTCGACGCTGGCTTCCGGCTTCTTTCTCCTCCGGGGATTCGAAAGGAGCTCCACCTGCTTCTGTATCTCCTTCACCTTCTTTTCGCATTCCCTTATGCCCGCGCCGAGCTCCTGCTCGTCGGCCTGGGTCAAAAGAGGCTCGGTCAAAAGGTCTCTGAAGTAAACCTGGAGGACCTTCTCTTCCTCGTAGCGAGTCCACCTGTCGGCGCCGCGCTTGCCCTTCTTCCCGGACCCGCGCTCCTCTTCTTCGCCGCCTTCGCTGTCGCCGGCTTCGTAGCCGTATTCGAGGCCGCGCGCTGAGTCTTCGCCGGCTTCGTAATAATCCTCACCGCCGCGGAGCTCGTCCTCGTCGTAACCTGCGCCTTTATAATTTTCTCTGGTTCCAATCATGGTTCCCCCCTCTGACCGGACTTATATCCTTTATATATTCCTTTAGAGTGGAAAAACAAGGGCCGGGATTCATCCGGCCCCCGAAATGGCATGATAATTTTAATCTCAGGGCATGAGAACGGTGTCTATGACGTGTATCACGCCGTTAGAAGCGGGAACGTCGGCCTTGATGACGGTCGCGTCGTCGATCATGACCTTGCCGTCCGCAGTCTTTATGGTTATCTCCTCGCCGTTGACTGTCTTGGCGGAGGTCATCTTGACTACCTCTTCAGACGTCACCTTGCCCGGGACAACATGGTAGGTCAGTATCGCTACCAGCTTTTCCTTGTTCTCGGGCTTGAGAAGGTCCTCGACAGTGCCTGCCGGGAGCTTCGCGAAGGCTTCGTCCGTCGGAGCGAACACAGTGAACGGCCCCTCGCCCTTCAGGGTTTCTGTGAGCCCGGCAGCCTGAACTGCGGCCACGAGGGTATTGAACGAGCCCGCGGCGACTGCCGTCTCGACTATATCCTTTTCCCCGTGGTTGTCCGAGCTTGCGTCCCTCGCGCCGAGGGCGAATACCGCCGCTATCAGGAGCGCGGCAATCGAGCTGTAGAAAACGAAATGCTTCATGGCTTAATACCTCCTTAGATTGTTTTGGTACCCCGAAGGGTTCGGACAGTGTGCGGCTGGTATCCCGCCTGCTTTTCTTCCCGGGGACCCCATTGCCCCAGGGCTGAAACACTGTCTAACTAATGTCTAATATTCTAGCCATGTGTCTAATATATGTCAAGCGTGTTTACAGTCCTGTTCTAACAGCCTGAATATATTGCCGGTTCCGCATATTTAAAGGGCCAGATAATATCGAATCAGCGCAGCAGGGTTATATCGCATATTTAAATAGAGTCCGCATGCCCGGCCGGAGGGCGGTATATCCTTGACATATGTTAGACACGTATATACCATATGTTTATGAGTGGTACCGGGAAGAGATATTCCATGAAGGCGGCCTCCAAGCGGACAGGCCTAACTCCTCATGCCATAAGGGCCTGGGAGAGGCGGTACGGCGCGGTTTCGCCGTCCCGCGACTCCAACAACAGGAGATACTACGATGAGGGCCAGATAGAAAGGCTGACCCTCCTTCACAAAGCCACCGAGGCCGGATTCCAGATAGGGAGCATCGCGGGGTATACAGGGGATGAGCTCCGCGAGCTCCTCGTCAGCGTTCCGGAAAAGGCCGCCGTCCCCGGCGACGCGGCTTCATCCGGCCCCTCGGGCGAAGCGCCCGCACCGGGCGAGTACATCGAGCTCTTCAGGCTCTATCTCGAGCGCATGGACGTGAAGGCGCTCGACGCGCTCCTCGTTTCCGCCGAAGCGGCCCTCGGGAGGAACGCGCTACTAGAGCGCATGGTCGTGCCCCTGATGGAGAAAATAGGCGATATGTGGCGGCGGGGAGAGATACGCATCGCGCACGAGCACCTCGCGACCCAGACCGTCAGGACATTTCTCGGCGGGCTCCTCTCGTCGCAAAGCATATATCCCGGAGCGCCGCACGCCCTCGTGACTACTCCCTCGAACCAGGTGCACGAGCTCGGCGCGCTGGCGGCCGCCGTGGCGGCGTCGAGCGAGGGGTGGAACGTCGGCTATCTCGGGCCCAACCTGCCCGCAGAGGAGATAGCCGGCGCGGTCGCTCATTTCAGGTCGAAGGCCGTGATAATGAGCCTCGTATATCCCGAGGCCGATCCGCTGGTCGAAAGCGATATAAGGAAGCTCCGGAGGCACCTGCCCGGCACCCCTTTCATCGTGGGCGGGCGGGCAAGGGAGAGCTACTCCGCAGTCCTGGCCGAAACAAACACCATCGTCGTCGACCATCTCTATTCGCTCAGGCGGGCGCTCGAAACGCTCCAGCGGACAGCACCGCCTCCGCTTTAAGGAATCCGTTTTCCATCCGTGATTTTTCCGGTCCCCGGCTTTTCATTAAAGAGCTGCGTTCGCCGCGCGCCAGGATTCCGTTCCGCAAATAAAAAGGCCCGGGGAGCAATCACCCGGGCCTCTTAGTTTTATGATCGGGTCAAAATCGTTATTTCATTTTCATACGGCCGGTCGTCAGGCAGTCCTCGTCCTTCTCCTGATCGCCCATATCGAAGCCGCAGCCGTAAGGATTACGAATACTCCCATGCCCCATTCCGACATGGTGGGGATCGGCGTAACACGGGTGTCCGCCCTGAGTCCTATGGTGCAAGCCCTCCATGGGGCCTGCGCCTCGGGCTGGCCTATCTCGGTCGCAAGGTTCACTTCCAGCTCTTCCGTCGGGCCGGTTTCTTCGGCGATCGATGCGAACTCTCTTAGGAAAACGCCCTGGAGATTCCCGGGGTTGTCCGATAAGGAAAGCACGTAGATGCTGCCGTTGAAGAGTTCGTTGGCCGTCATTGACTGGTTGTTGAAGTTGACTCCGAACGTGAATACCCTGGCGATCGCGGAGCCTTCGTCCACATTTATAGAGGGCGATGTCGCGATCTGGCCGGCTCCGGTGTTGCATTCTATGTCTATTATCGGGTCGTTCGGATCGACGCCGATCCATCTGAATACGCCGGCCGCGTAGACGGTGGCCGGATCGGTCCATCTGCAGAGGCCGTCCCTTCCGTCCTCGCTCACCGTATTTTGCGCCCAGATGCCGGTGACGCATGTGCCGATCTGGGAAAGCTCGCAGGACCCTGCGTTGAGTATATCGAGCGTATCGGGGAGCGGATCGAGCAAGGTATTACTGCCGAGCGAGGATGTAGCGCAAACCGCCAGCTCAAAAGAACCCGGGGGGCCCGGGGGCAGCTCCATGAGGCCTTCGGTGAATGGGATTGTCTGATCGCCCAGGCCGTTGGCCGAGCCGCTGATCAGCCGTATTTCAGCTTTTGAAGTCAGTGAAAAGGAAAAAGCCATAAGGAAAGTCAAAGTAAGGAATTTTATTGATTTCACCATTCAATCCTCCTTTTTTAAACTGCAATCATAGCATGTTTATGATAAAAATTCAAAGAGTATGTGAAAAATATATAGTGTAATTACAGATAATTGACCTACATTTATATTAAATAACTTTAAATATTGATACCCATTGCCCGGATGTCGCCAGAGCTGAAATCAAAACAGATCGGCAGGGCTAAAATTGCCGAAACGGAGGCTGCTCACGAATATTCGGCAGCGGGCATGAAATCCTTTGCTTGAGGCGGAAATATTGCCATCCTTAACCTGAAATAAATTGACTCGAATCTCCTGAGCCAATTAAACTATTAAAGTCGGAACATAAACTTTGCAGGGGGAAACAGTCATGGCAAAGGTAATGCGCTGCAGGGAAGTAGGGGTAGACTGCGATTTCGAAGCCAAGGGCAATTCGGTCGAAGAGATAATGCAGCAGGCCGCCAAGCACGCGAAGGAAGCCCACGGGATGGACACAATTCCGCCCGAGCTCGTCGAGAAGGTTCAGAAAGCCATACACGACGAATAAGCGCCTGTTCGCAAAACAGGACGGCTGCGTCGGACCTTTACTGAAACTTCAAATACTATCGGCTGTAACATTGCTGCCCCGGAGAGCGGGTCTAGGATGGGTTTACACTGTTACGCTGCTTTGGAGCTGACAAGTGGAGAAATTTGTTGTCATAAATTTCTGAACTCTTTATAAGCCAACATTCGCATCAATACTTCGTCATCTCCAAAGAGAGTATAGTCGTTTATATTCATAGAATATAAGTTCTCCAAAACTTTTTCTTTTTCATCACATTTGAGAATGAATTTTTTCATTCGATGATTTTCCGGATGATTTTCGACGGCTACTTCATGTTTCATGAAGTAAGTCTCCGAGTCGATTTTTGCTCGACATATCGTATACACGCTTTGCTGCTTATGATGTCTGTTGTGGGTTGCTATATAAGGCCCTATATGATCGATGATTGGATCATCTGAAGGGCCGCCACGTACTCTACCATCCCAATTTTTATAAGCGTAAATTGCGACATCTTCATTCTTCGTTGCGTGTCTGAACGCAAAAAAAGCGGCTATATAACACGAAGCTGTCCAGTCAAGAATTGGTGTGGGAAATCCATGGTGCCGTGCAAAGCATATAAGCTCTAAATTTTGGACTGGTCCTGTTCGTTCCATTTTGATTTTCTGAGGGTTAAATGTCTCAAAATGTTCCTTGGTGAGAGAGTTGATGATAGGCACAGTAGGAGATAGATAAGAGTAATACTGATAGGCTGGATAGATATCTGTGTCATTTCCTATTTCATCTCTCAAAAATCTTTCGAGAGATGTCTCTAACGTCCAGGAAGCGCGCGAATGCCCTCTATATATCCAATTGCTATGTGCTAAACTTACCACTCTTTGCTTCGCTGAAGCTCTTGTTGCTTTGACTTCGGCGATATCGGCTTTAACTTTTTCTTCAAACTCACTCCATGCTAGCGGAGCATCTTCGCCAATGATTTCTAAACCTTTTTTCATACTCGGCTCTTATGCAATCTCATTTAATCACATTGATTATTAATATATCATGATTAGTTATATGCCTAGCTAGTGAGGCGTTATTGATGTGGAGGGGATGTGTCTGTCTATTCCGTCCCGTTCATGTCCGGCGCCGTGGGCAGCCCGGCGAGTCCCCACGCTATTATGACGAGGAACCCTGCCGTCAGCGGGGCAGAGGGGTGAAGGTGGTAGAGGTACCCGGCCATTATGCCGCCCGCCGAAGAGCCCGCGAATGAGAGGAGGTTGTAAAGCCCCGTTGCGGCGCCCCTGTTGGCCTGGCTTACCCTCTGCGTGACGAAGGCCGGGAGTATAGACTGCATTATCGTATGCCCCGCGAAGAAGAGCATCCCCGCGCCGTAGAAAATAAGCGCCGCTTTCGAGAGCACGGGATACAGCAAAAACGCGAGCGCGATGAGCGCCCAGCCCGCCTTCACAATCGCCGCCATATGTCCCTTTTTCTCCGCCATCCTCACAGCCGGGAACACGAACAGCGCGGCCGGTATGAGCGATATGAGATAAACCTTCCAGAGCGAAGCGTCGCTCACGTCGAGCGACGTCCATGTCAGCGGATAGACGAATACGAAGAGGTTCACAGAGAGCGAAACGACGACAGTCGCCAGGAGAAGCCTCCTCATCTCCGGCATGCGGAGGAGCGCCCTGAATCCCGCGCGCTCGCCGACGGGTTGCCCATTGCCGACAGGCTGCCCATTATCGATCTTCGGGAAGAAGAAGAGCGTCAGAAGGAGCGCGAGCGCGCCTGACCCGGCAAGGACATAAAACACGCTCGAGAATCCGAGCCTGGCCGCGAGGTACGGCCCCGTGATTATGGCGGCGATGAACGCAACGCCGATTGATATGCCGACTATCGTGAACGACTGCGCCCTCACCTGCGTGCGCGTGAGGTCGCCGAGGGCCGCGATTGCAACCGAGCTCACCGCGCCCATGCCCTGTATAATACGGGCGATTATAAGCTCGTTTATGGTATTCGCCTCGGCGCACAAAACGCTTCCGACGGTGAATATAAGGAGCCCGGCGAGAAGGACGGGCTTTCGCCCGAGCTTGTCGCTCGCCCATCCGAACGGTATCTGGAGCACGCTCTGCGCTAGGGCGTATATCCCGAAAGCGACCCCGGCCATCGCAATGCTCGAGCCGGGATATTTTTCGGCGTAGACGCTGAACACGGGCAGTATAAGGAATATGCCGAGGAGCCTCGAAGCCATGATGATGGCCACCGTGACGACGGCCTTAAGCTCAGTGTAGTCAAGTTTCATCGTGTGCGCTGTCCGCGGGATGTCGGGGAAGTGAGGAATTTTAACATGCCTTCCAAAAATTGATACTCCGCTTCGGGGGTGTAATCTTAATCCATATGACGCGCGCTAAAGGGCTCAACAACATAGAAGCCGATTCATTCGACAGAGAAGCGTATTCGGGGCTCGTCAGCTCGTCGTCCGAGCTTAGAGAGCTCGTAGAACGAGGCTCCACTCTCCTTCCGGGGTTCGGGCCTCTGATGGAAGACCTCTTCGCCTCGTTCTTCAAGCACAACGTCGTCTTTCTGCCCGAGAGCACGCTCAGGAAAAGCGCGCTCCTGCCGAGGCGCATAATGAAGGAAGTCCTCGCAGACGGTGCTTACAAGGAAATGAGGGAGGAAACCGTTCTCGACGAGTTCCATTCGGCCCTGGCGGCAGTCGAGATGGGGCGAAGCGTTCTCGAATGGCTGCGCTCGGAAGACGGGCCGGGGGAGAGGTCGCTCGTCAAGGAATGGCAGACGGACGCCGCCGAGAGCGAGGTCGACGAGATGCGGGACGAAATGGAAACCTGGGAAGAGAACGAGGGCGGCGACGAGAACGGGGCGTTCAAAAAGCTCCGGGACGAGAAGAAGCGGGAGCTCGGAGACGCCGAGGAAGAGATGGGCGATCTCGCGGAAGAGCTCGAAGGGCGGCACGAGAAATCGTCCGTCAATTTGAAGAAGATGGTAAAGGCGTCGATGAAGGAGACGTCCGAAAAAATAGAAAACTCCGAAGACGAGATACAGTCGTGGAGCTCGTCGATGGGCGCTCCCGCCGAAAGGCCGGCGGGCGAAAAGCTCGACCTCGCGGCGAAGCTCTACACGAACGAAAAGTTAAGACGGCTCTCTCTCCTCGTCGGGAGCCTGAAGGAAGAGATGCTCAGGGGGCGGAGGAAGTCGTGGTCGCGGAGGGGCGCGGAGGTGTTCGACATCGCCTCTGGCGACGACATCGGCCGCATCATACCCTCGGAGCTCGTTCTCCTCGCCCGCCCGGCGCTGAGCTCCGATTTCAAGAAGCGGCTCGTCGAGGGGAGGCTTCTTCAATATTCTCTACGCGAGGAAAAGGGAAGGGGGCCGATGGTCGTCTGCCTCGACGGCAGCTCTTCGATGGAAGGGAATAAAGAGCTATGGTCGAAGGGCGTCTGCCTCACGCTTCTCGAGATCGCGAAGAGGGAAAGGCGGAAGGCGGCGATAATCGTGTTCTCCTCGGGCGGCCAGCCAGGAAGGGTGTTCGAAACCGATCCCCGCGAAGGGAAGGGCGGCTGGGGGATGAGGGAGCAGGACGTCTTCGAGCTGGCCGAATATTTCCCCGGCGGCGGGACTAATTTCGAGGAGCCGCTCGACAGGGCCCTCGGCATACTCGCGGAGTCGAAATTTCGGCGCGGCGATATCGTTTTCATAACCGACGGCGAGGCCGCTGTCGGCGGGGAATGGCTCGAAAAGTTCAGGCGCGAGAAATCGAGGCTCGGGTTTAAGGTCTACTCCGTCCTCATAGACGTTTCCGGGAAGGAATCGTGGGAATCCCTTTCCGGGTTCAGCGATAAGGTGACCTCCGTTTCGCGCCTCACGTCCGAAGAGGCGGGCGGAATCTTCATAGACCTCTAGGCCCGTCAAATCCTCTCGGTAAGGCAGCGTGAAAAACGCTAGATGTTCGCGCCGTGGTCTGACATTATGGCCGCCAGCCCGCCGAAGAATATCGAGACCGCTATCGCCAGGATTATGACCACAACCGTGATAATCAGCGCGGCGATGGCAAAGTTCTTCCTGTTAACGTTCCCCGAGCTGCTGAGGGCCCAGTACAGCATGCAAATGAACCCGACAAGGGGTATGTAAAGAAGTATCAGAGTGATTATCCAGTCGCCGATACTCATCGGCGCGGTGTCCCTGTTAACCGGCTGAGGTGTGCCTGTCATGTGAAATCCTCCTTTCGGCAATGGCTTATCGCTCTATGGCGTTCTTCGTTCGTCTAATTATAATGCCTTTCGGGACGCGGAAGACGTCCCGTTCACGATATTATCCGTCCGGGCCAGGTCTCATAATATCACGATAATCCGCATCGGGCCACCGGAGCCCGGCAATGCCGCGCGAGTGGAGATTGACTGAAAACTGCAATATGATATAACGGTTCTATAGAACTATTCTTAGGCGGAGGTATCGATATATGAAAGCGCGTATTCTGAAAAAATTTATGGTGTTATCGCTCCTGGCCGCGGCCCCGATAGTGGCGGCCATAG
Organism: uncultured Spirochaetia bacterium; assembly: GCA_964586675.1. Taxonomy (GTDB): domain Bacteria; phylum Desulfobacterota_D; class UBA1144; order Nemesobacterales; family UBA2774; genus JADLGH01. The sequence continues at coordinate 36,532 of CAZPHQ010000019.1, forward strand.
CCCAACCCGACTCGCCGCCCATAACGCCCGACACCGGGTGGATCGAGGCGTGTCAGAAGTCCGTCAACAACAAGATAAAGGGCGAGCATTACGACGCCGACAAGGTGACGTTCAGGTACGACGGTATGACCCTTTCGAAGCTCTCCGATACGGAGAATAAAGTGACGGGCGCGGGCGAATATATAAAGTCCGACGGGCACTGGAGAACATTCAATTACGAATGCGTCTTCAACGGGGCCTCTAACGCCGTGGAAAGCTCTAGCTATTACAAGGCTTCGGCCGATTCCGAGCCCGCGCCGCAGGCCGCGGTCGCCGAGGCGAGCTGCGATCTGTTCGACAAAAAGCGCGGCCGCAATCACTACCAGGGCGCATGCACTGTCAGCGTGATGGACGAGGAATCGGGGAACGAGTACCAGGTTGGGCTTGGAGACGGCGAGCCGTACATATTCGTGAACGAGGGCGCGATTTACAATGTGAAAACGCCGGATGGGTGGTCGAAATACAACGCGACGCTGACGATGGACGGCGACCGGCGTATTTTCTACTGGGATAAATGGGTGCTCACGATAAACGGCGGCCTGCCCACGCGCGGGGTGTATTGAGGTTTAGCGGGTATATAAGCAGCGCTGTCATTCCCAACGATTCCGAACAAGCGAGGAATCGGACGCCCCTGCTTACTCTCAGCGTTCATCCAGTACAGCACGTCATCAGAATAAATCGAGAATAGGGGGATTTGTTTTTTTATTTGTCATTCCCGAATGTATTAATCGGGAATCCAGCTCTGAAGCGACATAAACCAAAATGTTCAGAATTTAGTTTTACTCACCTTTTCCTAAGAAAAACGAGATCCTGAGTCAAGCTCAGGATGACTGCAAAGAAAAGATGAAAGATAGATCTCTCACGTTCGTTCGAGATGACGTAAAAACGCCACCCTGCATTTTTTACCCCCCTTAGAAAAAGGGGGGACAGGGGGGATTTATATTTGCAGCCGACGCAGCAGAGCAGGTGATATAAGCAGCTCTCGCGCATCGCTTGCTATCAGCATTAACTTGCTACGTCGATTTCCTGCTGACGTGGTCCGCTAGAGGAGTACCTGGTTGAGGGTCTGGAGAAGGGTCTCGGCATCGAAGGGCTTGGGCAGGAAGGCGTCGACGTCCAGATCGTGCATGTCCGCCAGCTCGTTCTCGCGCTGATACCCGCTTATAGCTATGACCTTTAAGGATGGCGATTCCTTCTTGAGTGTCCGTATAGTGGCCTTGCCGCCCATGACAGGCATCATCATATCCACTATCGCGGCGTAAACCTCGTCCTTCCTGTCGTGGAAAATGTCGGCCGCTTCCTTGCCGTTATTAGCGACTAGAACCCTGTACTGATATTCTTCGAGTATCGATTTGGCCATGTCGGTGATCATGCTTTCGTCGTCTACGACGAGTATGAGCTCTCCGCTCCCCTGGGGTATGCCGGAAAAAATCCCGCCGGCCGAGGCCGCCATATCTTTCTTCTCTATCGCGGGGAGATAAATCGTGAAAGTCGTCCCTTTCCCGACCTCGCTTTCGACGTTGATATACCCCTCGTGGTCTTTCACGATGCCGTACGTGGTCGAAAGGCCGAGCCCCGTGCCCTTGTCGAGCCCCTTGGTCGTGAAGAATGGGTCGAAGACGCGGTCGAGGTCTTCAGACGGGATACCGCTGCCGGTGTCGGACACGACTATCTCGACATACTCGCTGTGGCCGGGGTCGAAAAACGCGGGGAGGCTTACGCGGTCGGCCTTGATGCGCCTAGCCTTTATGGATATGTCGCCTCCGTCCGGCATTGCATCCCTCGCGTTGACGCAGAGGTTCATGAACACCTGGTTGATCTGCGTATAGTCGGCGAAGACAGGGGGCAGGTCGTTCTTTATGTCGATGTGTATGTTTATCAGCTTGGGGAATGTTTCCCTGACCAGCTTTTCGACGTCTCCCACGACGTTCTTCATATCGAGCGGCTGCTTCGAGCTTTCGAGCCCGCGCGCGAAGGACAGTATCTGCTTTATGAGGTCCGAGCCGCGCTGCGCGCTCGTCGCCAGTATCTCGAGCCACTTCTTCGCCTGTGCGTCAGTCGTCCGCCCTTCGAGGAGCTGTATGGACATCATTATGGGCTGGAGGATGTTGTTGAGGTCGTGCGCGATGCCGCCGGCGAGCTTCCCGAGGCTGTCGAGACGCTGCGAGCGGAGGAGCCTCGTTTCGAGCACCTTGCTGTCCGTAATGTCGCGGAAGAGGACGGATGCCGTGTCCTGCCTCGCTCCGCCGGATGTTATCGGGTTGATGCGCACGCGGAAAATGCGGTCGCCGCTGTCGGTCGCGATCTTGTACTCGGCCGACTCCGATTTGCCCGTGACTATGACGCTCCTTATGACGTCAGTCATCTTGGCGGCGAAGCTCGGCGGATAAAATTCCGAAAGCTTCCGTCCGAGCATCTCTTCCTTCGGCCTGACGAGGAGCCTTTCGTTGTCCGTCCAGATGCCGAGATAGGCGCCGTTCGCGTCCATCTCGCATACTATCTCGTCGACAGAGCCCACGAGGGCCTTCAGCCTCTTCTCGTTCGCCTCTATTTCCTGAACATAACGGGCGTGAACGATCGCGAGCCCTATCTGTTCCGAAATGGATTCTAGGAGCGAAGTTTCCTCGCGCTTAAAGGCGTTCTTCCTGAGCGACATCATAGTCAAGCAGCCGGCCGTGCTCCCGACGGACCTTATCGGCACGGAGAGATAGCTCTTCACGCCCAGCGCGATCGCGGCGGGGCCCATGTGAGCGCCTTCCGCCCCTTCGATATCGAGGCATAACTCAGTCTTTCCGTTTATTATCGTTCGCCACGTGAGCCCGCGCGGGTAGGGGATGCGGCTTACCTTTTCGAGGTATTCGTCGTCGTGCCCTATGCTCGCCTTTAAGACGGCCGAGTTGCCCTCGGCGAGGTGAATGCAGAAGAAATCCGCTTCCGTCACAATCTGTCGGAGGCTCGACAGCGTGAAGTCGAGCATGCTGTCGAAATCGGACGACGTGTGAACGCTGCTCGTTATCGCGTTTATTATTTTTTCGTAGCTTTCTTTTTTCGACAGCTTTACTATTTTTTCCTTAAGCGCCTTCTCGGAGGATAGGAGCGACTCGACGTACCTCGCGTTTACTATCGCTATCTCTATCTGACGCGATACGATGTCGAGCACGCGGAGCTCGTCCGACCTGAAAGCGTTCTTCACATCCGTCGCGATGCAGAGGGCGCCGAGCGACTTCCCGCCCTTCTTCAGCGGAACGAGCACATAGCTCTTGATGCCGAGCTCATGTCCGGCGGGGCCCATGTGAGGGTCGTCGTCCGCGTCGGGAACGTAGAGCGTCCGCCCGTCGATTATGGTTCGCCACACCGCTCCCTTCGGGAATTGTATACGGCCCACGCGTTCTATGAACCAGTCGGGGTAGCCTCTGTGAGCGTGCATCACCGCGACCGAGCCCTCGATGAGAAAAATCGAGACCTGGTTAACGGCGTTCATGTTCTGGTGTATCGCCTGGACGGCGTTGTCCATCACGGTTTTGAGGTCGACGGCCTTGTGAACGCTCCTCGTCACGATGCCGACCACGGCCTCGTACCTGTTTCTCTTCGAAAGGTGGTCGAGGGTTTCCTGGAGCTTGTCCTCCGCCGTCAGCTGGCGGGTTATGTCGAGAGCGACCGCCGCGTATACGCACGCGCCGCAGCATTCCGTCGCCCGGAGGTGCATCTCGACAGGGTAGCACGAGCCGTCTTTCCTGAAGAGGTAGGTTGTAAATACCGCCTTCTGAGACTCGCCCGAGAGTATCGGCGCGAGATTCTCGTCGTCGGCGTCTGTATTGGTAACGTCGTGGAAAGTCAGCGAGGCGAGCTCGTCGGCAGTGTAGCCCAGGTTTTCGAGCGTCTTTTTATTCGCATGAATAAACCTGAGCGTTTTCGAGTCGATGAAGCATATCTCGAATACGGATTCTTCGAGTATCGAGCCCAGGTGTGTGAGGTGATTCAGCTCCGAATCGAGCTCGTCGAGCCTCGATCGGAGGCCGCGGTTTTCTTCAGAAAGGGATTTTATCCTGCATATGAGCTCTTCTTTGCTCTTCCTGCAAAGCTCGTCGTCTGTTGGTAGGGGTCGTTTTCTCTGCTCGTTGTCCATTCAGGCTATCCGCTCCGATACGCCCCCGGGCATACGCGCCCGCCTGGCTCCGTGCCGTGCTTCCCGGTTTCAATGCAGCGGCCCGACTGACAGCGCCATCGGGCGATCGACGCAGCGTTTCAAGCGCTGACAGCAAGAGATGTGCGCGAATGCTATATCCCTTTCAAGCTACGTCGAATAAAACTATGAATAAAGCCCGCGTAACCCCTGCATTGACGAAAGGAATGGTTCGTTCCGGACGTCGGTGTGTTTTCGGTTCCGGCCACCTCTTAAGGCCGGTAGCATGAGTGGAAGATTAAGTCGCCTTTTGCCGACTCCGCATCGTTTGTGCCGCTATAGCGCGGCCAGACGACGGCGGCCTCTCTCACCTGACTAATACTTACCGATTCCGCACCTCAAAGCTACCGGAATTTCCCGGATAAGAAAAAAATCTGCCCGGGTCCTTTCATTCCATCTCTCAATATCCCTCTCTATCAGCCGGTAGTCCCCGGCAACACAAGACTTTACGAAACTTTAGCCCCTTTTCCTCATTATCGGGCCTATGTTTTTCAATGTCAATAAGCTATTGTCAGATTTCGCAAAATACATGAATATCTATCTATTTTCATATCGAGCGCGGAGCGGGCAAAGATAGGCATGAAGTTCTTCGTATAGTGGGACGGAGGTAGGGAACGGCGGAGCGGGTTTCGCGGGAATGCGGTTATCCGTGTACGGCAGTGTCCGATGCAGAGCCGAGACTAATCGCGCTCCCTGGCTACTGTGACGAGCTCGGCCATCTCGGCCTTCATCTTGTGCCACCTGTCGGCCCCGATGCCCTCGACGAGATTCGCCTGGGCCTTCTGCCAGAGGGGGAATGTCGAAACCAGCTTCTTCTTGCCCTTCCGCGAAAGGGTTATTATCTTCTCACGGCGGTTCTTGCCGGGCTTGACGGCGACGAAGTTCTGCTTCTCGACAGTTACGAGGTTACGGGCAAGAGTGCTCTGGTCGATACCCAGGAATTCCGCCAGCGTCTTGAAGTTCGTTGATTTCATGAAGGCTACGGCGACGAGTATGAGGAACTGGTTACTCTTGAGGTCGGCGCCCTTGAGGGCGTCGTCGTAAAAATTTATCACCACTCGGGCCGTCTTCCTGAACTCATAACACATGCAGTCGAGGCATTCGTCGAGCGCGATCTCGGAGAGATCCGTATGGCCGTTCCTGCCCCGGGTTTTTGTTGTCTGTTTCATATCCGGCATATTATATACCAATTCTTCCGGATATAAAGCGCGTGTTAAGAAACGGTTTACGGCCGCCTCTCCTCGCTAAGTTATTTTTATCATTAAAGTTAACGTTATTTTATTCCGCCCGGAACATCCCGGGAGAGGGCTTCGGACAGGGTCAGGCCGCCGGGATTTTTTTGTCCGCTCCCGGGCCGTCTCCGGGCGCGTCGACCTCGAGACGGGTCGCCTTCGGAAGCTCCGAAACGCTGATATTCGTCGGGGGCGACGAAAGATCGATCCCCTCTATCTCGAACTTGTTCTTTATCCTCTTTCTGAGCTCGCGCCCGACGTCCCACTGCTTGAGCGGTAGCGTCTTTATCATGCTCTTAATCAGGTAGCCGTTCGGGCCGAAATTGTCGACGCCCAGTATCTGTATCGGGTCGAGTATGAAGCCGCCGAAGAGCGGGTCCTTCGCCAGCTCTTCCCCGACGCGCTTCAAAACGTTCGCGACGCGGTCGGGGTCTTCCTTGTAGGAGACGTTTATGTCCACGACGTACCTGGCCCAGCCCTTGCTCCTGTTCGCGAGCTGAGTCACTGTGCCGTTAGGGAACACGTGCACCGTGCCTTCGATGTCGCGTATGACTATCGTCCTGAAATTTATCTCCTCGACAGTCCCGCCCGTCCCGTTCACGACTGCGACGTCGCCCACGCGCACCTGGTCTTCCATGATCATGAAGAATCCGCTTATAATGTCGCGAACCAAATTCTGCGCGCCGAAGCTCACCGCGAGGCCCATTATGCCGGCGCCGGCTATTATCGGCCCGATGTCGACACCGAGCTCGCGGAGTATTATCATCGCCCCGATGCCCCATATGGCTATGAACACGAGGTGCTTCAGGAGGTTCCTGACAGTCGTGAGCCTCCTCCCGGTTTCGAGCGCGCTGTCGAACGCCCCGCTGCGGGCGGCTATCCTCGCTTCGAGCTTGTCTATGAGCCTGTAGAGAAGCTTGATCGTGATGAATGCGATTACGACGACCAGCACGATCCGGAGCCCCGACGTGATGAGCCAGGCGAGTATCTTCTCCGCGAATTCCGCGTCGGTAACGTCATCGATAAAGTTCTGCATTATCGTGTAACTATAACATACGGTTTCGGGGAAACCGGGAACGAAAAAGCCGATTTTCGGGCCTCCGTTGACCGGGAAGAAATTTTGCCCGAGAATTGAGTGAGGATTTCCGGGCCGTCGCCCGGGGGAGAAAACTATGAACGCAAGACGCACGCTGCCCGCTGTATTTATCCTTCTGTTTACACTCTCCGCCGTTTACTCGCAGGCCGGGGAAAAGGGGCCCGCCGATACGGTGAACGCCTTCTACAACGCTTATCTTAAGGTTAAGCCCCTCGGCATACCTTCGGCCGCGCAGCTCGCGGAGCTGTCGCCATTCATGACGCCCGGACTCGTATCGCTCCTTAAGGAGGCCGACGACTCCGAGAAGAAATACAAGGAAGAGACGAAGGGCGAGGTGCCCCCGCTCGTCCAGGGCGACGTGTTCACGTCGCTCTTCGAAGGGGCCGACGCGTTCAAGGTTGCGGCCTGCACGGAAAAGGATGCCTCGGCTGAATGCCAGGTCGAGTTCTCGAACACGAACCCCGGCGACGGAAAGACGTTTAAATGGAAGGATGCCGTCGTGCTCCAGAAGAGCGAAAAGGGCTGGCTCATAAGCGACGTGAAATACCAGGGCGACTGGGACTTCGCCGTGAAGGGCACACTCACCGAAATGCTGAAGAGAGTCAACTCCGAAGAGCCGGGGGATTGAGTTTCATCCCTCCGCTATCACGACGCTCATGCTCACCCCGTCGGTGACGACGACCTTGTCGCCGGGCTTTACGGCGCCTGACTTAACCGCGACTCGAATCAGCGCCTCCGTCTCCAAATCCTCTCCGGCGCTCCGGGGGTCGAGTATAGCCTCCACTCCCCACACGCCGGCGAGCCGACTCCAGGTCGCGCCTGACGGCGTGATCGCCGTAACGCTCTGCTTCGGTCTGTACCTCGAAATGAGCCTCGCAGTGTACCCCGAATTCGTATGCGTAACGATCCCCGAGGCGTTTATGTTGTCCGAAAGGCTGCACACCGAGAGCCCGAATGCTTCCCTGTCCGTCAGCGGCGGATAGCTCCGGAACTTCTCGACGACGCTCCCGAAGAGGTCGCTCGATTCCGTCTCGCGCGCGATGAGTGAAAGCGTCGCGGCCGCGATGGCGGGGTAGCTCCCTATCGCTGTTTCCTCGGAAAGCATCACGGCGTCCGTCCCGTCGAGTATGGCGTTTGCGACGTCGGCGGCCTCGGCCCGGGTCGGCCTGAAATCGTTCACCATCGATTTCAGCATGTGGGTCGCGGTGATGACCGTCTTCCCCGCCGCGTTCGACTTTGCGATTATCGTCTTCTGCAGTATCGGCACCCTTTCGAGCGGCGTCTCTACGCCGAGGTCTCCCCGCGCGACCATTATGCCGTCCACTGTCTCTAGTATCTCGTCGATGTTTTCTATGGCCCGATTGTTCTCTATCTTCGCGACGATCGGCGCCGAGCTTCCGCGCTCGCGAAGGAATCCCCTCACCTGCCTGACGTCGGCCGCATTCCTGACGAACGACTGCGCGACGATGTCGACGCCGTTCGCTATGCCGAACTCGAGGTCGGCGCGGTCTTTATCCGTGAAGGCCGGGATGCCCAAGGAATGGAGCGGCACGTTAACGCCCTTTCTCGAGGTGAGCTCGCCCCCGGCGGTGACGATAGTCACGACGTCCGTCTCCGACGTGTCCGTCACGTTGAGCTCTATCGACCCGTCGCTGAGGAGTATGGAGTCGCCCGGTTTCACCATTCGCGGGAGCTCCGGGAAATCGACCGGAACCGAGTGTGGCCTCCCGTTGACGCCCCGCGTCGTGAGCGTGAACTCGTCGCCCGTTGTCAGTATCAGCGGGTCGGGCTCGATCATTCCCACGCGTATCTTCCGCCCGGCGAGGTCCTGCATTATAGCGACCGGATGGCCGAGCTCGGCGGAGACGCGCCTTATCGTCTCGATGCGCTCTTTATGCTCGGCCTGAGTCCCGTGCGAGAAGTTGAGCCTCGCGACGTTCATGCCCGACTGTACGAGCTGCCTTATCGTTCCGGGCTGGCTCGAAGCCGGGCCTATCGTGCATATGATCCTGGTCTTTGTCATCTCTGCCTCCGTATGCTGCGCATGGTGCATCACGGTGACGCGCTTGAGTGAATTTATGGAAAGAACGAAGAAAAACGTGACCGGCCTCTCCGCGATGGTGGCAGGGAGCGGGTTGTCCGGCATCCGGGGCCGCCGGCGTTATCAAGTCGGCCGGATTCAGTCGGCGACAGCGAGGAACGGCACGCGGGATTCCGGGGCCGCCTTTGGACATAGAGTCAGGCATTCGTCGCAGTGCCCGTAGGTTCCCTGCATTACTTTCTTTCCCTGAAACTTTTCGGCCTTTTGCCATGTCGAGCAGCCCGGGCAGAAATGAAGCACTTCGCGCTCTCTTTTTCTTGCCAGATCCATTTTGATTATCTCCGTTCGTGTTTTTCGATTGTGGCAATACAATGCAATGCTCGTGCCAGAACTGCCCGCCCCGTCCGGGATATGTAAGTATCTAAGATCACAGGATTACGCGCCTCCTGACACTCGCGGGCTGTTGAAAATCGTGCAGTAAATTGTCCGTCATTTTGCACAGTTATGACCGTTTTCGGAATTTTGGCCCGCGCAGATCGTCACATCGCCTTACGGATCGTGCACCGGGTTTACAGTAAATTAGACGCATCCCGGGCGGTTTTCGATTCAGTCAGGCGCTTTGCCTCGTATGAGCGAGTGATGCTCCTGTGCCTCAAAGAAACATGTTGGCGCATGCACGCGCGGGGGGTGCCCGGTGCAGTTTCGGCGTATGGACTGGGTGCGGTAAATCCTTTACCATTTCAGGTGTAACCGGAGCCGCGAAAATGGAAGAGATACTTCCCGGGCTGTATCACTGGACGACGTTTCACGAGGGCATCGGGCAGGACGTCCATTCCTACTACGTCGCCGACGCCGACCCGCCGTACCTCATCGATCCGCGCGTCCCCGACGAAGGAATAGGCTGGTTCGAATCTCGCGGCGCGCCTGAAAACGTATACCTCACGAACCGTCTTCACTACCGTCATAGCGGACGCTTCGCCAAGCGCTACGGGCTTAGGGTATGGTGCCACAACGCGGGTATGCTTGGCTTCAAGCGGGGCCAGAAGGGAAAGCCGTTCGAGCACGGCGACAAGCTTCCGGGCGGCGCCGTAGCTCTAGAAGTCGGCGCTCTCTGCCCGGAGGAAACGGCGCTTTACATCCCTCTCCAAAAGGGAGTCCTCTCGCTAGGGGATTCTATTACGAACGACGGCGGGCTCTCGTTCGTCCCCGATTATCTGATGGGTGACGATCCGGAGGAGGTAAAGCGCGGCCTCGTGAAATCATTCCGCGCAATATTGAAAGAGCGCTCTTTCGACTCCATACTCTTTGCGCACGGCGCGCCCATCGTAAAGGGCGGAAAGAAGGAGCTTGGAGAATTCATCAAAGGCTCCGGCGTCTAGTTTACAGGACGGGTCTCGGCTTCTAACTCACAAGGAGAAAAACATGGCCAGGGCAAATGAATCCGCGGAGAAGCTCACGATCGCCCCGATCGAAGCGGGCCACACGAAAGAGCTCGGCAGGATATGCTTCGAGGCGTTCAGATCGATACACGACAAGCACGCGTTCGAGAGGGACTTCCCGACGCTCGAAGCGGGACAGGGGGTCATAGACTTTCTCGTCTCGCGAGACGATTTCTACGGCGTCGCGGCGCTTTTGGGCGATAAGCCTGTCGGCTCGAATTTTATCTCGTTCACCGACCCTGTCGCCGGAGTGGGGCCGATAACAGTCGACCCCGGGCGCCACGAAAGAGGCATCGGCAGGGCGCTTATGAACGCCGTCCTCGACGCCGCGCGCGAAAGGGGAGTCGAAACCGTAAGACTCATGCAGGATTCGTTCAACTCGCGCTCGCTTTCTCTCTACGCCTCGCTCGGGTTCGACGTCAGGGAGCCTGTCGCCCTCATGCAGGCCGCGCCTGCCGACGTTGCAAATGCAACTATCCGCCCCGCCGCCGCCCAGGATGTCGAGGCTATGGATGCGCTCTGCGTAGAGAAGTATAAAGTCAGCCGCGGGAACGAGATCGGAAACGCGATAAAGTACGGGTTCTCGCCGCTCGTCTCGGAGCGCGGGGGGAGGATAACCGGATATCTCATACCCGGGTTCCTCGGCCATGGAGCGGCGGAAACGGTCGACGACGCGGCCGCGCTCGCGGGCGGGGTAGGGAAGCTCTCGGGGCCGCAGGGAAAATTCTTCTGCCCGTTAAGAGAGGCGGACCTCTACAGAAAACTCCTCGCCGACAAACACCGCGTGATGAAAGTAATGACGCTCATGACTCTCGGTCCGTACGACGCTCCCGACGGCGTCTGGATGCCTTCGGTATTTTACTAATGAGAACGAATCTCGCAGTCAATATCGACTTTTCGTTATTTCAATTCAAATATCTTATAGACAAATCGGGCGAACTATTACATAATTGAATTGAAAGACATTATGAACGGGAGGTCATGATGAGCTACTATATCGTCCCCGATAAATGCGTTCTCTGCGATGCATGTCGTCCGGTATGTCCCAGGAACGCTGTCAGCGCCGCGGCGGTCGAAAAGACCTACATTATCGATCCAGACCTCTGCAACGATTGTCAGAACATCTCTCACGTTCGCTGCGTTCCGCAGTGTCCGGTGGATGCGATAGTCGCGTCCCGGCCGAACTGAGAAGCCCGCGTTTCCGGTCACGCGGCCAGGAAGGCGATTGCGCCGTGACGCGCCTGCGTGAACATGCGGCACCTTTCCAGGGAGTGGGCGGGATTTCCGTAGATCCGCCATCCGCAAGTTCCCCTGCATTCGAGCGGGAGGAGTCCCATGTATCCGAGCACGTCTTCCGTCGGATACCCTAGCGCGACCCCAATCTCGTGTGGAATCTTGCCTGATTCGTTCCACCTGCGCCCTATCTCCGCGAGGAACTCCTCGGGCGACATTTCGGCGCTGTATCCGAGCTTGTCTTCGAGTATGCAGGGCGGGATCGACGCGACAGCTTCGCTCACCTTCTTCCGCCTGAAGAATACGATCTTCGCCGATTCAGGGCTCCGGCAAAGGGGGAGGTAGGAGTAATTCCATTTTGCCGAGAGCTTTTCGATTACCTTAATCTGCCTGTCGTAACCGAGCCCGCACTGGTCGCCCGGTATCGTCAAAAGCTCGCCTGCCTTTCCGCCGAACAGAACCCCTGCGATGTGGACGAAAAGCCACTTCTGAAACTCGGGCTCCGAGCCTGAAAGGGTTTTCAGCTCCTTTTTCCAGTCGTGGAACCTGCGGGATATTAGCTCGAACGTTTCCAGCATTCAGAATCTTGGGGCTCACGGGAGGTTAAGCCCCAACCTCCAGGATAATGATAATCATTATCAACAATAATATTGCCTGCACTGGAGGATTCTGTCAAGGACGGGCCGTCGTCGGAAGCTCTTTTAAATGTCCGGAGTTCGGTAGTATAATCTGAAATATGAACGGAAAGTTAGCACTCATTGTAAAAACAGACGCCCTCCGGAGGAGCGGCCTGCTCTCGCTCATTATCCTCGCTGCCATCTTCGGCGCGGGCTGCGCCGAAACCAAAATCAACGCCTACCCCGGCCAGCCGCAGCTGAGGGGCGATCATTATATTCAGACCATCCTCATATTCGGCCTCTCCGGGCCCGAAGGGAGCGCAATTCGCGAGGCCGAGTGGCAGGCCTTCGTGGACGATCACATCACGCCGCGCTTCGGCCAGGGGCTCACGATAATCGATACGGACGGGCAGTGGATGATGCAGTCGGGCGTGATGACAAAAGAGGACTCGCGGACGGTCCTTCTCCTTTACGACGCGGCTTCCGCCAAAGAGGCAGACGCATCCATAGAAGCCATAAAAGACGAGTATAAAGAGCTCTTCGACCAGGAAGCCGTTCTCAGGATCGATAGCGAAGCGGCCGTGTCTTTCTAGCGTAACGGGATGAGAAGACGATTATTTGTGAAGCGCTTCGATAGCCGCTTCGGCGTCTTTATCTATTATTCTGAGGAGCGCCTGGGCAGGTCCCTGCGGGACGCGCTTACCCTGCTCCCACTGCCTGAGCGTCGATAATGGAATCAGGAAGACCCCCGAAAATTCCTTCTGGCTAAGGCCGGTCTTTTTGCGAATGTGGGCCACGTCCATAGCGGTGTAGCGCCTTACGCGCGCGCCGGTTTTTTTCCCCTTCTTCCACTCGATCGCCTCTTCTGCGCCCTTTCTTATGGATTCGAATCTTTCGCTCATTCGCTTCTCCCCTTTAAAATAGCCGCCAGCTTCGAAAGCTCGTTTCTCTCGGCTTTTGTCAGGTTGTTTTTCTCGTTCTTTCCGTAAATATCGACCAGATGAATCTCCTGATCGTTTACGACAAACAGATGAATGATACGCACGCCGCCGCTCTTGCCTTTTCCGGGGACGCCAGCATACCTGAATTTCCTGAAGCCTCCCGTCCCCTTTATCAAATCTCCTGCCCTCGGGTCGGCGGCCAGTATATTCGCCACGTCGTCCATTTGCTCGGATGTCAAAAGCCTTTCAGCGCTCTTAATATAGTTCGGGTGCTCGACGACGGTTACAAGCGCATCGTTCATAAGTAATAGTACCTCAATGAATTACTCCATGCAAGTAACGTGTTGCGGATTCCCTTCGCCTCCGTTCATATTGATTTCCCAGCCGTGCTGTTCTATCATTTGAAATCATATCCGCAGGACGAGGGAGGGGTATATTATGTTCATCGCAAGATGGCAGGTAGAGGCGCGGTTCGGATACAAACAGTCGGCGATCGATTCCATGAAAAAATGGCTCGCCGAGGTCGGGTCGCAGGTCGGGTGGAAGCCCGACAAGGTCAGGCTCATAACGGGCTCCATAGGGGCGAACGAGTCCACCATCGAAACGGAGATAAAGGTGAAGAGCCTTAAGGACCTCGACGACGCCTGGACGAAGCTGGGCAAGCTCAAGGACCACAAAAAGTGGGGCAAGGAGTTCGAGAAGTATATCGTCTCCGGCACCGCCCGGTGGACAGTATACAGGGTCGTCAACGACTGACGCCGATTCCGAGCCCGTAAGGCCGCTGCCTTATATAATTTCTGAAGGAGGCCTCAGATGGCGCTCGTAAACCCAGTAATATTCGTGCCGGGAATAACGGCCACGTATCTCAAGGACGAATATAAATTACCGCCGGACTTCGTCTGGACGGTGCTCACGAAAGATTATGAAAAGGTGGCTCTCCATCCCGACGACCTCAGGTACGAGGTGCAGGAGCCCGCGCGCCTGCGTCCCGACCAGATGTACGAAATCGCGTATAAAGAGCTCGTCGAGGAGCTCCGCTATAATCTCAGAAAACGCGAAGACCTGAAGGTTCCCGTTTTCCCCTTCGGCTATGATTGGCGCATGAAGCTCGAAGACATCGAGTCCGCACTCTCGGACTTCATCGACGAGGTCATCGATAGAACGAAGCTCCTCAAGCACTATTACAGGGAAGGATACGGCAACAATCCGAAGGTAAATCTCGTCGGGCACTCGATGGGCGGGCTCATAATCGCGGGCTATCTCAAGACGCACGGCGGCGGGAAGGTCGACAAGGTCGCGACGCTTGCAACTCCTTTCCAGGGCTCGTTCGAGGCGGTGATAAAGGTCACGACTGGCACGGCCGAGCTGGGCGTATCCCCCCCGAGCTCGCGTGAAAGGGAAGCCGCGCGTATCACGCCGTCGCTCTACTACCTCGTCCCCAGCTTCAAGAACGGGCTCGACATCCCGGCGGGCTCGGGCCTGCCGGATAACCTGTTCGACCCCGCCGTCTGGCAGCCGAGCATCGTCAGCTCGATCAAGGAATGGATAAAGCTGAAAGGACTCCCGCTCGATAAACCGGTTCAGCAGCGCGCCGAAGAAATATTCGCCCTCATGCTCAAGTGGGGCAGGGATCACAGGAAGAAGGTCGACACGTTCAAGCTTCCGGACGCCGGCATGACTCCCGACAGGTGGCTTGCCGTCGTCGGAGTGAACTCGGTTACAAGGGTGAAGCTTCAGGTTATAAAAAACGGCTCGTCGCCCGAGTTTAAATTCAGCTCGTCCGACAGACTGGATAAATGGAACAAGCTCAACACGCTCGACCCTCTCTGCCGCTTCACAGGCGACGGCACAGTGCCGTTCGAGGGGGCTGTCCCGAAATTCCTCGCGCCGGAAAATCTCGTCTGCGTTACGCCCGCGGATTACGGCTACTGGGAGATAGGCGACAAGGTTATCAATTCCGTCGGCGGGTTCCACGGCATACTGCCCAACATGAACATGCTTCACAGGCTGCTCGTGAGATTCTTCACAGGCGCTCCGGACACGCGCGAGAACACCTGGGGCAGACGCGCGCCGGGCGTTACTAAAGAGGCTTGGAAGCCGCCGCTCCCGCTCGCCGACAAGACAGAGAGATAGCCCTCCGCCGTCCGCTATTTATTGCTCTTCTGGTTCCACCTGACGCTGTAGAGGTCGAACCGGCGGTCTTTCAGGTTGACGACCGTTCCGGCGTTCCGGCTCGCGTAGAGGTTTTCGAGCTGGAGATCTGCGAACGCAATCGTCTCCGTGTTGGGAGGAGTCGTGGCCGCTACGCCGTCCCTCGCGAAGGGGAAGTCGCACGGTGTCAGTATGCAGCTCTCGGCGTAGTTGATGTCCATGTTCTCGACGTCGGGCAGGTTGCCGACTGTCCCCGCCATCACGACGAAACACTGGTTCTGCACCGCTATCGCCTGGGAGCAGTATCTCACCCGGAGATAGCTCTGCCGCTCGTTCGTGCAGAACGGAACAAAGATTATCGTCGCCCCCTGGTCGACGAGGTAGCGCGCTGTCTCGGGGAATTCCGTATCGTAACAGATGAGCACCCCTATCGGCCCGCGGTCGGTCGGGATGGTGTGCAGCTCGTCGCCGCCCCGTATGTCCCACCAGTATTTTTCGTTGGGCGTCGGATGGATCTTCTCCTGCGCGTGGACGGCCCCGTCGCGGAGGAATATGTAGGAAACATTATGTATGTCACCGTCGGGCATCTTCGTCGGGTGCGAGCCGCCTATGATGTTGATGTTGTAGGAGATCGCCATCTCCTGCATGAACTTCGTGTAGCGGTCGGTGTATTTCGTCAGGTGGTCGATGGATTCCTCGGGGCGCATTTTCTTTTTCGCCGCCGAGAGGAGGGCGAGGGTTACGAGCTCGGGGAAGACGACGAAGTCCGAGCCGTAGTCGGAGGCTATGTCGATGAAATATTCAAGCTGGCCCTCGAACTGTTTTTCGGAATCCACCTTACGCATCTGGAACTGGACGGCCGCCACGCGGACGGAGCGCGCAAGCCGCCCGCGTTTTTTCTTCTCCTTCGACACGGGTTCGACTGCCAGCGGGTTATGCCATATCATGTGGACCGCGTTGCCCTTCGATTCGTAATCCGCCCGTAAATAGTTGTGCAGTATGCCCATCGGCTCGAAATCGTTCGACAGGTGAAAGAGGATGACCTGGTCGCGTATCTTCTTCGTCTGGACGAGCTCGAGATATTCTTCCGGTGTTTTGATCTTTGCGGCCCGCCTCCGGTAGCCCGGCATCCGTCCGCCGAAGACTATGCCTTTCAGGTTCAGCTCCTGGCACAGCTTCCGCCTCTCGTCGTAGAGGCGCGTCCCGATGCGGAGCCCCCTGTAGGTCGGATCGACGCAGACCTCCATGCCGTAGAGGTAATCGCCGTCGGGGTCGTGCCGGGAAGCGAATCCGCTGCCGGTTATCTCGTTCCAGGTGTGGGGCCGGAGGCAGATGTCGCCGCTTATCATGAAGGTCGAGCAGTAGCCGGCTATGCTGCCCTCGTACTCCACGACGAACTGCCCCTCGGGGAAGATCGATATCTGGCCCCGGAGCATTCCCTCCGTCACTCCCGTGGAGCCGTACACCTTCGCGCTGAGTGCGACGAGGGCGGGAATGTCCTTGAATTCCGCGAGCCGCGTGACGAGCTTCGGCTTCCGCCTATGCCTGTCCTGCAGGCCGCCGCGCGCGCGGGCGCCTTCGGTCGCGCCGGGTTTTCTCGTTTCCTGGTCTGCCATACTCAGGATTAATTATAGCCGGTGGGGACGCTGTATCCTAAGATTAATAGACCGGCGGATTTAAAGGTTTTCCATGAATTCGATTATGTGACGGGCGATCTCGTCCGGCTTTTCCTCGAGGGCGAAGTGCCCGGCGTCGAGTAGATGAAGCTCGGCGTTGGGGAGGTCTCTCAGATAAGCCTCCGCGCCGGGCGCTATAAACGCAGGGTCGTTCTTTCCCCAAACGATAAGCGCAGGGTACTGCCGCTCGCGGAGGAGCTTCTGCCACCGTGGATAGCTGTCTATGTTATTCTGGTAGTCCTGATACAGTCTCACCTGTATAGTCCTGTCTTTTTCAGTCCGGAGGAATGCGAGGTCATGCGTCCAGCTGTCGGGGCTCATTATGTCGCGCCTTTCCACGGGCACGTCGCGTAGATACTGGCCGTCGATAACTCCCTCCGGGCCGGTGCGCTCATAGAGTAGTGCGACGCTCTCGGGGCTTTTGTCCTCGTGCGCTCTCCTGAAAAATTCCTTCCGCGCGGGGGTGAGGCCCTCGGCGTAGGCGTTACCGTTCTGGACTATTATCGCCTCGACCCGGTCCGGGTTTCTCTCGATCAGCCGGTATCCGACGGGCGCGCCGAAGTCCTGCATATAGAGCGTGAACTTCCCGACGCCGAGAACGTCCAGCAGGCCCTCCGCATGGTCGGCGAGGGCGTCGAAGGTGTAATCGAACCCGTCCGGGTCGGGATGGTCGCTATAGCCCGAGCCGAGGTTGTCGGGCGCGATAACGTGATACTTCGCCGACAGCATCGGGATGAGCTCCCGATACTGGTGCGAGGAGGCCGGGTATCCGTGGAGGAGCACGATGGCCGGCCTCGACGGGTCGCCCGCTTCCCTGTAGAATATCCGCCGCCCGTCGACCTCGGCGTATCGGTAATACGTTTTCGGCGGCAGTCGATGGCTGTCACTGCACGACGATAGCAGGGCAACCGCGATTACAGCGGATGCAAATGTCAGCAAGAGAGCCATGGACCGCCTCCGTATTCTAAACAGCGTCCTTAAGAAACCCGCGCATCTTCCCTGTTATGAAAACGTGGTCCTCTTCGAGCGCGAAGTGCCCCGTGTCGAGAATATTATAATCGATGTTCTTCGCATCGCGTTTAAAAGCCTCTGCGCCGGGCTCCGGGAAGAACGGGTCGTTCCTGCCCCATGTTATCAGCACGGGCGGCTGGTTCTCCCTTATGTATTTGTGCCACTCCGGGTAGCGCACGGGATTCGTCCGGTAATCGTAGAAGAGATCGAGCTGCGCACGCTCCTGCCCGGGGCGAGACATCTTCATGAAATCGAGGTTCCAGCTGTCGGGCAGAATGCCGTCCGGGTTACGTGTGCCGTGGGTGTATTGAAAGCTTATGCCTTCGAGGCTGAGGAGGCCCGCGACGAGCGCCTTTTCCAGCTCGGGCGTCCGCTCTTTCCAGTATTCGAAAATCGGCTGCCAGCTCTCCCGGTTAAACCCTTCCTCGTAGGCGTTTCCGTTCTGAATTATCAGCGAGCGGACCCTGCCCGGGTGGAGCGAGGCGATGCGAAAGCCGACGGGCGAGCCGTAGTCCTGCATCATGAGTGAATATTTGCCGATACCCTTTTGCTCGAGGAACGCGTTTACTACGCCAGCTATATTGTCGAACGTGTACTCGAACTCGCCCGGCGCTGGAAAGGAGCTGTCGCCGAAACCGGGATAGTCCGGCGCGACGAGGTAGTAGCTGTCGCCGAGGCTCCTTAGCACTTCCCTGTACATATGAGACGAGGTCGGAAAGCCGTGCAGCAGCACGACCGCCGGATTCGACGGGTTCCCCGCCTCGCGGTAAAAGATGTCGAGACCCCTGACGTTTTCCTTCCTGTAACGCACTACACTGCTTTCATCTGCGATATTGCCCATTATTCACCCCTTCATACATTTGATTGGATTTGTTGTTTATTGTGCTTTACTGTCTGTCAGGTTTTTTGTCGCAGAGTGATTGCCGAGCTTCGTAAAGGCCCTCTACGAAGCTGCCGAACTCTTTCTCGCCGAAGTGGTCTCTCATTTTCTCGTAAAGAGTGTTCATCGTTTTCTTTATTTTTCTGTATTCTCGCTTTCCGGCCGCCGTGAGATTGATGTCGGCCCCCTTTCCGCGTACAGGCTTCTGGGCAAGGCCCCTGGCGACGAGCGCGTCGACGAAGCGGGTGACGGTCGAAGGGTCGAGCTCCATTATCTCGCCGAGCTCCTTCTGTGAGGCCTTCGGATTTTCGGCTATTGCGAAGAGGAGGTAGCCGTGAGAGGGCGAAAGGCCGAGCTTTCCGAATTCCTCCTCCCAGATCCTCGTTACCTTCCTCGTCAGCGCCGAGAGGTTGAAATATATACATCCGTCGAACACTTCCGTCGTATTATTGTGCTTGTACATACAAACAAGTGTAGCGGACCGGTGGAAAAGTGTCAAGAGCGAGATAGAATCAGGCTAGACAGTAATTTTCAATGAACGTGAGAAATTTTTTGTTTTTCTGTCATTCCCGAATGTATTTATCGGGAATCCAGCACGCCACGTGTGCATGAATCCAATGTCGCGGCGCTCAGCCGCGACTCCACGCTTCCGTCATCCTGAACTTGATTCAGGATCTAGTCTTTATATTTCCCCTCTCCCTTGAGGGGAGAGGGAAAGGGTGAGGGTGATAATAAATAGCGCCGGACGTGCTAAATCACCGTACGCACGATAGTTATTAATAGCACCTTCCTCGCTATGTCGGTCTCCTGCACGTGCACACGTAGTGTGCTTTCCGAACGTAGTGCCGGAGGGTGCCAAAATCAGTGGAAGCGCGACTGGCAATAATAGCAGTACGCCGCTACTTCGATTTCCAGCGGGCGTGGCCCGTGGTAGATTTATCTGTAATGTCCTGGAGGATGACGGGTGTCGTGCGGGAGGGTTCTTTCCATTCCCTGTTTCATGCGGAGGCCCTATAATCCACAAGACAGAAAACATCACATCACGAGGGAGTGTACTAAAGTGTCTACGCGGGGCGTTAAGAATACCGTGCGCGCCAGGGTCAGGCGCGATCCGGAGTTCAGGGCAGGGCTTTTAAAGCAGGCTATCGAGAGTCTCATGGCCGGGGACCTGGCAGCCGGCAAGGCGGTGCTGAGGGATTTCATAAAGGCGACGAGCGGGTTCGAGGAGCTTTCACGCACGATGCGCAAAAAGCCCGAAAGCCTCATCCGCATGCTCGGGCCGAAGGGTAATCCCACGGCGCAAAACATCTTCCGCATAATCGCCGAGGTACAAAAGCAGGAAGGTCTTCACTTTGAGATAAAAATCGTGCATTGATAACAGGTTAAGCGCGCCGGCCGGAGCCGGGGGAGCGGCAGGATGAAAAGGGGTCAAAACCGGAACATCGATACCACGGACAAGGAAAAGCCGCTTCGGAACGACGTCCGCTTTCTCGGGAACATACTCGGGTGGGTGCTGATCGGCCAGGAAGGCCGCGAGATCTTCGACATCGAGGAGAGGATTCGCGCCCTCACGAAAGAGATGCGGACCCGCTACCGGAAGAGCCAGAAGGACGAGCTGGTAACCACTATCAGAAGCCTCTCCGACGAAGACCTTTATAAAGTCACCCGCGCGTTCACGATATACTTCAAGCTCGTAAACATAGCGGAGCAGATTCACAGGATACGCCGCAGGCGGGATTATAAATACATCTCCGACGTCAAGGACTCGAGCGAGGGCTCGATCGAGAGCCTCTTCGGCGCGCTCATGGAAAAGGGCGTCTCCTACGACGAATTCAAAACGCTCGTCGGTTCGCTGTCGATAGACCTTGTCCTGACAGCGCACCCGACAGAAGTCAACCGCCACATCGTCCTCGAAAAATTCCGCTACATCTCGGCGCTCCTTGCCGAGCTCGGGAGCGGGCTCCTCGACGAGGAAGGCAGAAGGGCCGTCGAGGAAGAGATACACGCCGAGCTCATAGGGCTCTGGCAGACGGAGGAAGTGCCGCCGTTCAAAAAGACCCCGCTCGACGAGGCGCGCAACATTCACTACTACTTCCGCGAAACGATTTTCGACGCGCTCCTGAAAGTTTACGACGAGTTCGAAAAGAAGATAAAGGAAAGCTACGAAGTCTCGGAGGTACATCTCCCGTCCTTTCTCCGGTTCGGCTCGTGGGTGGGGGGCGACAGGGACGGAAACCCGTACGTCACCCACGACATAACGCGCGAAGTCCTCGAAATGCAGAAGTCGCTCGCCGTCGACAAACACATCGAGCGTCTCCGCCGGCTTAAACGTCAATTGAGCTCGTCCGTGAAGATCGTCCCTGTAAGCCGTGAGCTCAGGCGCGCCGTAACGCCCGAGATGAAGCGGCAGGCGGAGGAAAGGGGCATACACAACCACGACGAATATTACAGGATATTCCTCGAGCAAGTCGAGATGAGGCTCGCCGCCGTAACTTCAGACGACGAGTTCCCCGTCCCGCCCTACACGCGCTGCGAGGAGTTTCTCTCGGACCTCCACATGATCGACAGGAGCCTCCGCGAGAACAAGGGCGAGAAGCTTGCGGACTCCACGCTCAAGATGCTCATCCGTCAGGCCGAGGTGTTCGGGTTCCATATGGCCAGGCTCGACATAAGGCAGAACAGCGCCGTCCACACTGCGGCGCTTTCGGAGATAACGGAGCGTCTCGGGCTCGCCAATTACGGCGGCATGACGGACGATAAGAAATTCGAATGGCTGGCGCGCGAGATTAAAAACCCGCGCCCGCTCATCCCCGACTGGCTCCCGCTCTCACCCGAAACGGAAGAGCTCCTCCTCACGTTCGGCACGATAAGGGAATGCCTCGAAGAGGTGAGCCCCGACTGCATCGATACATACGTCATCAGCATGACGCGGAGCGCTGCCAACGTCCTCGAAGTGCTGCTGTTCCTTAAAGAGGCCGGGCTCTACCGCTCGGACAGCGGCAGGGTGACGAGCGCCATAAATATCGTCCCCCTTTTCGAGACGATAGACGACTTTCTGAACGCACCTCTCGTTATGCGGAAGCTCTTCTCCGACCCCGTTTACAGGAAGCACATCGCCGCGCGCGGAAACTTCTCCGAGATAATGATAGGCTACTCCGACAGCGGCAAGGACGGGGGCATACTCTGTGCCGGGTGGGAGATACACAAGGCCCAGCGCCTTCTCAAATCCATAGCAGACGAGTTCGGCGTCAGGAGCAGGTTCTTTCACGGGCGCGGCGGCACCGTCAGCAGGGGAGGGGGCCCGACGAACCAGGCCATACTTGCCCGCCCCGCCGGAACGGTAGACGGCGCGATAAAGATCACGGAGCAGGGCGAGGTGATATACAGCAACTACTCGCTGCCGGACATCGCCGAGGACAACCTCGAGCTCGTCCTCTCGTCCGTCGTTCTCACGAGTCTTAACCGCGAGGAAGTGAACCCTATTTGGGAAGCGGTCATGGAAGAGATCGCGGCCGAGGCGCGCGGCGTCTGGAGGGAGCTCGTCTACGACGACCCGGATTTTTACGGCTACTTCCAGCAGTCGACTCCCATCTCGATAATTCAGCAGATGGGCATGGGCTCGCGCCCCGCCCGGCGCACGCGGTCGAAGAACATCGAGGACCTCCGCGCCATACCGTGGGTTTTCAGCTGGACGCAGAACCGCCATCTCATCACCGGTTTTTACTCCGTCGGCACCGCGCTCAAAAGGTTCATAGACAAGGCGCCCCGCAAGAATCTCCAGCTCCTCCGCGAGATGTATGCGGACTGGCGCTTCTTCAGGTCTCACATCGACAACGTCCAGATGACTCTCAGCCGCGCCGACATGTGGATCGCGCTCGAATATTCCTTCCTCGTCCGTCCGAGGGAGGTCGGCAAGAGGATATTCGGGAGGATAAGGGAGGAATACGACCTCACGGAAGAGATCGTTCTACGCATAACGGGCGAGAAGCGGATTCTCGACAACAACCCGTTCCTCCAGAAATCGATCGAGCTCCGGAATCCCTACATCGACTCTCTCAGCTACATACAGGTCGGGCTTCTCCGGAGGCTCTTAAAGGGCGATTTCACTCCAGACGAAAAGGCCGCTCTCATAGACGACCTCAAGCTCAGCATAAACGGCATCTCCGCCGGTTTGAAAAACACCGGCTAGCGGAGAGCCTCCGCGGGCAATCGCCGTAGCGAAGACGAATATAAAAACTGCTTTCGCGCGTCAGGTGCTATCGGCATCGTCTGTGCTACGTCGGAAAACAGATTACTGCCGCGCCCGTTAGCGACCGACATAGCAGGGACTTTGAGATAGCAGCGTTCGCGCGTCAGGTGATTATGGCAACATCGGCGCTACGTCTAAAACCACACTACGTGTGGCGGCGAGCCGCCACGGGCAATCGACGTGGCACAGACTATAACCCATTGCTCGACCCCAGGATTTGTCATTCCCAACGATTTCGAGCAAGCGAGGAATCGGACGCCTTTACCTTTCTACGCAAATGCCTATCCAGTACCGCTCGCAACTTGCCTATTAAGTATTATGCTTGTATCGGGAATCCACTTCCGCCAGCAATCAATTAAGAGTTCTTGTCATCTAGAATGTATGTGGGAGATCTATTTTTCGTCTTTTCCTTGTAGTCATCCTGAACTTGATTCAGGATCTAGTCTTGAGCAGTACTAGAAAGACTTTCTTGCAGTCAGTCTAAGGCTCTCGATTCCTCGCTCGCTCGAAATTGTAGTTCAGGACGACAGAAAATACTAAATCCCCCCTCACCCCACTTTTTCTAAGGGGGAAGAAAGGCAAAGGCAAAGGCAAAGGCTGGATTCCCGATACAAGCATTCGGGAATGACAAACAAGTCATGTGCTTCTCGATATAAATAGAAGCTTAATTCAATCAAGGCGGCTGCGTGCCGGGAATCAGATGTTGTGCGTGTTCCTGAGAACGCCGGAGAGCGTCCTTAGGAGCGTTTCCGCGCTGAAGGGTTTCGGAATGAATGCGTCGACGAGATTCTCTTCGACGGTTATAAGCTCGTGCTCTCTCTGGTAGCCGCTGACGGTAATTATCCTCAAATCGGGGAGCCTTTCCTTGAGGGCTTTCACGACCTCTGTGCCGTTCATAATGGGCATCATCATGTCCACGATAGCGGCGTCGATCCGCCCCGGCCCGCTGTCTACGATATTGAGCGCCACCTTCCCGTTCTCAGCCGTGATCACAACGTATCCGAACTCCTCGAGCACCGAGCTCGTGATCTCCAGGATTGCCTTTTCGTCGTCGACGACAAGGATTGTCTCCCCCCTTCCCATGAGGGAATCCTGCTCCGGTCCCATACTCTCTGCCTCCTCTGCCCCAGAGTGAACCGCAGGTAAATGAACGTAAAATACGCTTCCCTTTCCGACCTCGCTCTCGACGTGTATCGTTCCGCCGTGCTCGTTGACTATC
>CAZPHQ010000020.1:0-50431 GCA_964586675.1 uncultured Spirochaetia bacterium
CCGAGGGCTCTCGATTCCTCGCTCGCTCGAAATCGCAGTTCAGGATGACGGATCATAAAGATGACGGAAGTGAGGTGTCACGGCTGGGTGCCGCGACACCGGGTTCGTGCACGCGTGGCGTGCTGGATTTCCGATAAAGGCATTCGGGAATGACAGAAGTGTGGAACTCGTGGTCCTACCCGCCTTGACCGGGGGCGCGTAAACGGGCATTTCGATTTGTTTACAAAATATTGCTTATGCATGAATCACTCAGGTGTGACAGCGCCTCTAACTCACTACAGATGCGTATAAATTTTATACATCTGGGCATAATGTTATCGATTTTATGATTACAATGTATACAGAATATATGGTGAGATACGTAGCAATCATGGGTTAAGTGTCTCATATCATTCGATAATTAATGATGGCACGCGACTTGCTTCATTTTAGGCAATCCAAAATGGGAGGAGTACTTAATGAATCTTAAGTTTTTACTAATAGCGGCGCTGGTTTTAGGCATCGCCGGCACTACTTCAAGCTACGGCGCGGACAAGGTAACCATTCGCGCCGGACATTTTCCTAACATTACGCATGCACAGGGCGTCGTAGGACAGGCAAGACGGGATTTCGATAAGGCATACGGCGACAAGGCGACGGTCGACTGGAAGATCTTCACCGCCGGGCCGGCGGCGATAGAGGCGCTGTTTGCGGGCGAGCTGGATATAGCCTACATCGGCCCGAACCCCGCCATCAACGGATACATCAAATCGCAGGGCGAGGCCCTTCGCATAGTTTCCGGCGCGGCCAGCGGCGGCGCGTCGCTGGTCGTCAGAAAAGACGCCGGCATCAAGTCGGACAAGGATTTTAACGATAAGAAGATAGCGACGCCGGCGATCGGCGGCACGCAGGATGTTGCGCTAAGGTTCTGGCTCCTCGAGCACGGCTACAAGCTCAAGGAAAAGGGAGGGACCGTGCAGGTTCTGCCTCTCGCCAATCCGGACCAGCTTACGCTCTTCATTAAAAAGGAATTAGACGGGGCGTGGACCGTGGAGCCGTGGGTGACGAGGCTTGTATTGGAGGGCGACGGCGAGATATTGTTCCAGGAGAAGGATCTCTGGCCGAACGGGCAGTACGTAACGACGCACATCATCGTGAGTAAGAAATTCCTCGACAAGCATCCCGACCTCGTAAAGACCTGGCTCGAAACCAACCTCGACATAACGAACTGGATCAACGAGAACCCGGAAGAGGCCAAGGTCGTCATCAACGAAGAGATAAAAAAGGAAACGGGCAAGGCGCTTCCGCAGGCAGTTCTCGACGCGGGATTCCCGAGGATAGAGTTTACGTACGATCCTATCCCGAGCTCCCTGTATAAGGTTGCGCAGGATGCGTTCGACATAGGATTTCTCGGAAAGAAGAAGCCGGACCTTGCCAACATTTACGATCTGACGATACTGAACGGGATTCTCAAGGAAAGGGGACTCATGGAGATCACGGTCAGCGAGCCGAAAGCCGCTGCAAACTGAGTATAATATATGCTGAGCAAAATTCTAAAGGACTGATTAATGAAAACAGTGAATCCCAAAAAGCTCGATTCGCTCAAGCCGGAGAAAGTGATAGACCTCAGGCAGGCGATATGCCCCCATCCCCTTAATGTTATAAGGGATACCTTGAGGGAACTCGAAGAGAACGACGTTCTGCTCGCGGTGTCCGACCACGAGCCGACCGCGCTCGAAAACGCCCCAAGGTTCTGCGAGAGGAGGGGCTATCCGTTCCGGACGGTCGAGCAGGAAGGGGTCTGGAATATATTCATCCAGAAGGTAGAGGAAAAGGAAGCCAGGCTCAAGGTGGAAAACGTCTCCAAGAGTTTCAGCGCCAGGGACGGAAAGGTTTCGGCCTTGAACGATATCAACCTCACCATCCGCGACGGGGAGTTCGTGACGATAGTCGGCTCCTCGGGGTGCGGTAAATCGACGCTCCTCAATCTTATCGCCGGGCTGGAAAAGCCCACGAGCGGCCAGATACTCGCCAACGGTAAGCGCGTCGAGGGGCCGGGCTCGGACAGGGTCGTGGTCTTCCAGGAAGGAGCGCTCTTCCCATGGCTGACCGTGACCGAGAACGTCGAATTCGGGCTCAAGCTGAGGAAGGTCGCGCCCAAGATCAGAAAAGAGCTGGCACGCGATTATCTCACGCTGGTCGGTATTAAAGAGAATTTTCACAACTCCTGCGTTCACGAGCTTTCGGGCGGAATGAAGCAGAGGGTCGCGCTCGCGAGGGCGCTCGTCATGGAGCCCGCCATACTCCTCATGGACGAGCCGTTCGCGGCACTCGACATACAGACGAGGGAGTCGCTCCAGGACGAGCTCCAGAGGATCTGGGTCGAGTCCCACAAGACGATAATCTTCGTCACTCATAACGTCGAAGAGGCTGTCATACTCGGGGACAGGGTGCTAGTCTTCACCAAGAACCCGGGCAGGATAAAATCCGAGCACGAAATAGAAATAGAAAGGCCCAGGAAACCGGGCCATCCCGAAGTGTTTCTCTACACGAAGTGGATAACGGACGAGATAAGGGATGACGGCGATGCGGTCGACGAAGTGCAGGAGGCCGCGGGCTGATGAAACGGAAGATAATTCTTCTAACGGTTTTTTACCTTTTGCTTATCGCAATCTGGCAGGGCGTGGCCGCCCTTAAAATATGGCCGCCCTATCTGTTCCCGTCGCCACTGGGCGTTTTCGATTCATTCGTTGCCGGCTTTCAGGACAACAGCTTTACAGTGGGCATCCTCGCCAGCATGAAGAGGGTTCTCATCGGGTACTTCCTGTCGGTCGTGGGCGGCGTTCTCATAGGGCTCGCGATAGGAAGGGTTAAAGTTCTGGACGAAACGGTTGGTACCATCGTGCTCGGTTTCCAGGCGCTCCCGAGCATATGCTGGCTGCCTATAGCGCTCCTCTGGTTCGGACTCAGCGAGAGCGCGATAATACTGGTTGTCGTTCTCGGCTCGCTTTTCGCCGTGACTATAGGCGTGGATTCGGGCGTCAAAAATGTGCCTCCAATATATCTCCGGGCGGCGCGCACAATGGGCGCGCACGGGCTCGACCTTTACACGAAGGTCATAATCCCGGCGGCGATGCCCTCGATAATAAGCGGGCTCAAGCAGGGCTGGTCGTTCGCGTGGCGCGCTCTCATGGCGGGGGAGCTCCTGTACGTGAGCATCGGACTCGGACACCTGCTTACGATGGGACGGGAGCTCAACGATATAAGCCAGATCATCGCCGTGATGATCATAATCATAATAATCGGCATCGCGGTCGACAGGCTCATATTCAAGAAGCTCGAGGACCGGATCAGGGAAAGATGGGGGCTCTTAAATGCTTAGGGCTTTCATCGACGATACCGGGCTGCTGCTCGGTTACGGCGTCAGGCTGCGCGGCACCTTCCATTGCCGCACCGTGCCAGGCGGCTAGTCAGGCTTTCTGATTACAAGCGTATTTTTCCTTCAGTACAGGGGCGAAACCGGCCTCTTACGGGGGAGCTGCGGATAGACTCCGCGAAACTTCGGGCCTTTGTTTTGTATAGAACAGGCACCAGACGGCGGAGCTGCATGCGAGTGAAAAATAGAGAATAGGGGAAGCGAGATTTAAAGCGGCAAAGCATAAACCGGAGAAACGGCGATGAAAATCAAAACTGAAAAGCGTCTGTCCCGAAGCAACGGCTCCCGGCGTCTGGAAGCGCGGGGCAGGGGCAGGCACTCGATCAGGAACAAGGCTACGTATTACTGTAGACCCGCCACGGAATAGTTCTTACCGAATACAGGGAAGACCCGGCTGTGGCCTGAAATCGGGCGGCTGCCGGGGCAGGGCGCGGAGACTCTCCGCGTAAACCGGGCCGGTTTTTTAGCGAATTAAGGCTCTAACGGCGGAGCTCTGCGCAAAAAAGGTTTTTTTACAGGAGACAGCAAGATGAAATCCGAAGATACGATCAGAGTAGCGCTCGAGGAATGGGAGAAAATAAGGACGTCTTTATCCGGGATCGGGGACATCGGGGATCTCGATCTCGAGCCGGAGCTCAGCTTCAGGCCGTCGAGGGGCTATAACGGTATCTACCTCGTCAACAGCCTCAACAGGTTCAGCGCCGAGTTTTCGGAGAAGGGATATTTCACCCCGGAGGCGGCGTACGTATACGTGAACCTCGCGGGCTATGCGTGCGCGAGGCTCGGGCTCGAAGACAACTTCGCCGAGAGCTTCGGCAGCGGCTACAGCTGGGTGAGGACCGGGTTCTTCGACGTGTATTACGCCGAGGACCACAGGAGCATCATCAAGCAGCTTCTCTTCTTCCAGACGTTTTACCCCGTCGAGGGGGATTTTCACTGGACGTTCGAGTCCGGCGAAGCCAGGGACAAGCTCAAGCGGGTTTTCGCCAGCTTCCTTCTCTGGCAGGAGAATCCCGCCGAGTACGTGAAGGGGCTCAGGCATTTCAGGGAGAAGCTGGAGCCGCTCAGGCGCGGCCTTTCGAGGGCCCTGGGCGTGCCGATAATGGAGCGCACCCGAAGCTCCGGCCTTAAGTACACGAAGTATGCGCAGCCTGAACCGGGGCTTTCCGGCGGAGAGCGCTTCAGGCCGCGTTAACGCAGGTCAGTATAAAAAAGACTCAGAGGAGGGTAGTTAGATGATAAGTAAGTTTACAAAGTATGTCGGTGCGCTCGCCTTGCTGCTGGTGCTGGTTTTCCCGGCGAGCTCGAATGCTCAATCGACAAAAAAGCAGATCGAAGACCTGCAGAGGCAGATCGAGATACTGCAGCAGCAGAACCAGCAGCAGATAGAGGCTCTCAAGCAGCAGATAAATCAGCTTCAGGCCGACAGGGCGGCGGACCAGGAGAAAGTATCCAAGATCGCTGCCGAGGCACAGAAGAAGGACGAAGACGCATGGTATAACGATTTTCTCGCCAAGTATGACAAGGGCTTTACCTTCCAGAGCGGCGACGGAAACTACAAGCTCAGGATAAGGGTGAACGCCCAGACGCAGCTCTCCGTCAACGACACGGACGAAGAGCTTACGGCGACCAACTTCCGAATCAGAAGGCTCCAGTTCAGGTTCGACGGCAACGCCTTCAAGCCATGGTTCCTCTACTACCTGATGTTCGACGCGGCAGCCAACCCGATCCTGAAGGACGCGTACTTCACGTTCGCTTACCAGAAGGAAATCTCGCCGAGGGTCGGTCAGTGGAAGGTCCCCTTCTACAAGGAAGAGCTGACGTCTTCGACTTCGCTCCAGCTTGTTGAAAGGTCGATCGTCAACGAGGAATTCACGCTCGAAAGGGAGCGCGGCGCCGCCGTACAGGGCGGACTCGGGGCGAACAACAACTTTTCCTACGCGCTCGGCGTCTTTAACGGCGACGGGCTCAACGGCACGAGCGTCGATTCGAACCTGCTCTACGCGGGGAGGATTCAGCTTGGCATCGGCGGAGACGACGGCAAGTTCAACCCGAACGGCCAGTTCGCGACGGCCAGGGCCTACGAGGCGGTTCCGAACTTCGCAAAGGTGCCGACGTTCATAGTCGGCGCGGCGGTCGCGACCCTGCCGGGGCTCGACTGCGCGAGGAAATCGCCGAACGGGTTCGTGTGCCAGAGGGTCGAAGAGCTCGGGTTCCCGCAGTCGAACTTCACGACTGTGACGGGCGACGTCAACTTCAAGACGGCGTTCTTCAGCGTGGAGGGCGAATACGTGGGCAGGTGGCTCTCGCCGGATTCCGGCCCGCAGGACACCGCCTATGACCAGGGCTTCAACATCCAGAGCGGCGTGTTCGTGCTGCCGAAGACCGTGGAGATCGCGGGAAGGTTCTCGTACATCGCTTACGATACGTCCTCGAGCGTGGTCCCGGTCGACACGAGCGTTTCCGATTCGCGCTGGGCCATAACGCCGGGCCTGAACTACTACCTGTCGAGGGACCACAGGTGGAAGGTTCAGGTCGATTATTCGTTCATCAGAAACACCTTCACGGAGGGCGCTCCGGATATAGACGAAAACATTTTCAGGACCCAGCTGCAGGCGTATTTTTAACCTGAAAGAAAAGACAGTACTCTCCCATTACCTCCTTTAGCGAACCTGCCGCCTGTGAAAACAGCGCGGCAGGCTTCTTTTTTCATTCGATATTCGTTACTCCTTGATTTGTATGCCCCGGTGGTATTATAAATATTGTTATTACCGTCTTGGAGGGTAGACACGCTTTGAACGGTAGTCCAAACATTACTACAGACATTAGATACATGCCGTCATACAGTGTTCCTGAAGCGGCTAATTATTTGAGGATTCCAGTATCGACACTTCGGGCGTGGATAGGCAGACAGCGTGATTTCGCTCCCCTCATCGTCCCAGCACAGGAACGTCCACTTTCTTTATCATTTATAAACCTGATAGAGGCTTATGTGCTCGCCTCGATTCGCAGAAAACATGAAATCTCCATGGCAAAAGTCAGGAAAGGTCTGAATTTCATTTCCTTGCAGTTTAGTTCTCGCCATCCTCTGGCGGACAAGGAGTTCGAAACCGACGGCATAGATTTATTTTTGCGTGAGGCGGACGTGGTATATAACCAGGAAGGCCAGGTTGTTCTCGCAGAGGTGATCAAGCAGTACTTGAAAAGGATTGAGCGCGATATTCATGGCCTTCCGATAAAGCTTTACCCATTTTCGCAAAGGGGAGGACCCGACGAGCCTAGGTTCATCTCGATTGATCCTAGAATTTCTTTTGGCAGACCGATGCTGGCTCGAAAAGGTATCCCTATAGAAATTCTCATTGAGCGATACAAGGCAGGTGAATCGATCGATGAGTTAACAAAGGATTATGAATGCAGCCAGGAAGAAATCGAGGAAGCGCTCAGATACCAACTATGGAATGAAGCTGCCTGAGCAGCTTGTCTTATTCCTCGACCGGGCCTTGGGCAAGCATAAAGTAGCGAATATCCTACTCAACAGTCAGGACAAGTATGAGGGAATTGAGGTCGTGGTGCATTGTCTTGATGATTTTTTTCCTCCGGATACACCTGATGAAAATTGGCTGAAGCATGCAGGCGAGAATAGCTGGATAGTCATTACTAAAGATAAAAAGATCAGATATAGAAAACCGGAATTCGAGATGGTTCGTAAACATAACGTCCGTATGTTCACACTCACCAGCGGCAATATTACGGCCGAAGATATCGGGGATATCCTATCGAAATCCATACCTGCCATCGCAAAGTTTGTACGCACAACTGAGCCCCCTTTTATCGCGACTATATCAAAAACAGGAATTTTAAGAAATATAGAGATTGATTAATCTTAAAACTCATCCGGGAATACTATCGGTGCCGTTTTTCAATCTTCTGACTAAGTGTTGTCGGGAAAACGTCGAGGTGGCAGAATGTTTTTCCGGGAGCTTTTAAAGGAGAGTGGGGGAGTTATCGTCTCCCGGAGAAATTCGGGCTTCGGCGACAATCTTCTCGCCGCGGCCAACGCCTGGCGCTACGCCCGGGCGATGGGGAGGAGCCTCGCGATAGTCTGGGCGCGCTCCCGTTATCTCGAAGACCCCGCCGAGAACGCCTTCCCCAGGTTCTTCGCGATCCCTGAAAACGTCGCCGGGGTCAGAGTGATCGTACCGCCCCGCGTGGACGCGCTTTCGAAGGCATTCCTGAGGGCCGCGTTCGCCCTTTCCCCGCGTCCCGACGCGCGGCTTTTCGGGGCGCGCATCCTTTCGTCCGTCGGCATGGACGGCGCTCGGGCATTCAAGCGTGAGAGCGAGAGGAGGGAGGGCGCGATCGACGGCATCGTCGAGGGGCTTCTGGAGGTCGGGCCGAAGATACTCGTAACGCAGGGCTGCTACGGGCCTAAAGACGAGCTCAGGCCGTTTTTCGACGCCGTCAGGCTCTCGCCGCGTCTCGCGGGAATCGCGGACGATTTCGCGGCCAGGAATTTCGCCGGGAAGAAGGTTGTCGGGGCTCATGTGAGGTACTACGGCCCGCACCTTCCGTTTTCCGCGCACACGCCCTACTGGAGGGACTGGGCGCCCGGGGTTAAGGCGTGCATAGACGGGATAAATAATGCGCGGGAGATGGCCGGCGGCGAGCATGTTGTTTTCCTTTCGACTGATTCAAGGCCGCTCGAGGATCTCCTGACGCGCGCCATAAGGGGCGTCGTCACGTATCCGAAGCCCTTCGGGCGCGACTTCGGTGGCGAGCTTCACGACGAGCTTCCCATCGAGACGGCGGAGGCGAGCGCGATAGAGATGTTTCTCCTCGCGAGGAGCGACGTTCTCTTCAGATACCCGCCGAGGTCGTGGTTTTCACACTATGGAAGCCTTTATGCCGGGCGCGTCCTGACCGTCGGCGGGCCGCAGCCGGAAGAATAAGGGTAAGTATCCCTTTGGAGTCGGGTAATGATTAAAAAAACGAATTTCATTTGATATTGTTTTTAATACCTGAATTTGTGACGTTATATATGAACTGTCATCATTTGAAAAGGAATTTGGTGTAATCATTCCAACATATTTACGATTATTTTTGGTATTATGATTGTTCTGAATGAGGGTTATTTTTTTGTGGCAGCAAGCAAACAAAGAATCCCGCCTAAAACCAATATTCCAAATAATGTTCCAAGTGTTTCCATAACAACTTCTCTTTCAAAATGAATTTGTTTGTAACATTATATCATAAATTCTCGAAATAATCTTCTTCTGTTGATTGTTCAATTATTTCAACATGCTTTGGATTTTCTTCTAAATATTCACTCATCTTAACTTCACTTTCACGTATATCCTGAATACTTATCAGATGGCGTTGCATATAATTTATTGAAAGGAGCCGCCTTCAATGACTGGATCCATGATCACCAACAAGACTTTCGACGAGATAAAAATAGGCGATACGGCGAGCATAACAAAGGCGCTGGGCAGGGACGACGTCGAAAAGTTCGCCGCCCTGTCGGGCGATATGGACCCCTGCTACCTCGACGAGGGCTTCGCGGGGAAGCACAACTCCGGAAAGCTCATAGCACCCAGCATGTGGAGCGGGCTACTGGCGTCGGCGCTCCTCGGCTCGGAGCTCCCGGGGCCGGGGACGCAGTACGTTTCACAGAGCCTCGATTTTATAAAGCGCATCGCTTCCGGGGATACGATCACGCTCACGATGAAGGTCGCTTCCAAGGAGCCGGAGACGGGCGAAGTCACTTTCGACTGCGTTTGCGTGAACGGCGACGGGGAGACTGTGATGACGGGGACGGCGTCGGTTATCGCGCCGCGGGAGAAAATCTCCGTCGAGCGGACCGAGGGCCCCGAGATAATAGTCAAAACCTTCAACAAGTACGAAAATTTCATACAGAAATGCAGCGTGCTCGACTCGCCGCTTACTGCTGTCGCGCATCCGTGCGACGAGTCGTCGCTGCGGGCGGCTGTCGAGGCGTGGAAGGAAGACCTCATAGTTCCCGTCCTCGTCGGGCCGGTCGAAAAAATAATAAGGATCGCGAAGGAGCACGGGATAGATATTTCGGGCCTCCGTGTCGTCGACGCCCCGCACAGCCACGCGGCGGCGGCGGAGGCTGTTAGGCTCGTCAGGGAAGGGGAGTGCGAGGCGCTCATGAAGGGAAGCCTCCACACGGACGAGCTCGTGGCCGAGGTCGTGAAATCGGACACCGGGCTCAGGACGGAGAGGCGTATAAGCCACGCATTTGTCATGGACGTTCCGACCTATCACAAGACGCTTATAATTTCGGACGCCGCGATAAACATCTATCCCAGGCTCGACGAAAAGGCCGACATATGCCGGAATGCGATCGATCTCGCGCGGATGATGGGCGTCGAGCGGCCGAAGGTCGCAATACTCTCGGCTGTCGAGACTGTGACGTCGAAAATCCAGTCGACTGTCGAAGCGGCCGCCCTCTGCAAGATGTCGGACAGGGGGCAGATACAGGGCGGAATCCTCGACGGGCCTCTCGCCTTCGACAACGCGATAAGCAGGCAGGCGGCGGACATAAAAGGGATAAAATCGGAGGTCGCCGGGGACGCAGACATAATGATCGTTCCCGACCTCGAAGCGGGGAACATGCTCGCAAAGCAGCTTACATACATGGCGAGGGCAGAGAGCGCGGGCATTGTCCTCGGGGCGCGCGTGCCTATAGTGCTTACGAGCAGGTCGGACTCGCTGAGAACCAAGCTCGCGTCGTGCGCTATAGCGGCCCTGATGGTCTACGCCACAAAGCCCCTGCACGCTTAATTCGGATTCGTACGGATACCATATGAAAAAACCGGTGCTTGTAATCAACACGGGCTCGTCGAGCATAAAGTTCGCGGCGTACGAGCCGGACGGCGGAGGCAATTTTATCCTTCGTCACAAAGGCGTCGTCGAGGAGATCGGGAGGGACCCGTTCTTTACCATTAAGGACGGAGAGGGGAGTGTCCTATCTACTGGCAAGCTTGGAGACGGCGTGAAGAGCCACGACGAGTGTTTCGGGTGGCTCGAAGGGAAGCTCGGGGAGATCCTTCCCGAGGGCGGGCCGTCGGCCGTCGGGCACAGGGTCGTCCACGGGGGGACCGAGTTTGCCGGTCCCGCAGTTGTAAACGAAGAGGTAATATCCAGTCTCTCGGAGCTTGAGCCGCTTGCGCCGCTCCACCAGCCGTATAACGTTTCCGGCATACGGGCCTTCATGAAGGCGTATCCGGGCGCGCCGAACGTCGCGTGCTTCGATACTTCATTTCATCGGACGCAGCCCCGGCTCGCGCAGATGTTCGGGCTCCCGCTGGATTACTACGAATCGGGTGTTGTCCGGTACGGCTTTCACGGCCTCTCTTACGAATACGTTCTCTCGCGGCTCGGGGAGATAAGCCCCGAAACGGCCTCGGGCCGCGTCGTCACCGCCCACCTCGGCGCGGGGGCGAGCCTCTGCGCGACGCTCGGCGGGAAGAGCGTTGCCACGACGATGGGGTTCACCGCCCTCGACGGGCTACCGATGGGTACGCGTAGTGGTGGCATAGACCCGGGAGTAATATTGTATCTACAGGCCGAAAAGGGCATGACAGCTGCTCAAGTTGAGGCGCTTCTCTATAAAAAATCGGGACTTCTTGGCATATCGGGTCTCTCCTCGGACATGAGAGACCTCGAGGTGAGTGACGCTCCGGGGGCACGCCTGGCGATAGATTACTTCGCGTACAGGGCTGTCCGGGAAGCGGGTTCCCTCGCCGCCGCACTGGGCGGCCTGGATGCGCTCGTCTTCACGGCGGGGATAGGGGAGAACAGCGCGATTGTTCGTGAGAAGATATGCGCCGGGCTCGCGTGGCTCGGCATTGAGCTCGACGTAGAAGCGAACTCCCGGAACGATATCGTCGTAACGAAGAGCGGCAGCCCTGTCCGCGTGTACGTCGTACCGACGAACGAAGAGCTCGTTATAGCTGTAGAAACCGCAAATACACTTTCACTCTGACATTCCGGATTGCCGGGACAAATCTCGGGGCTTTACGACGGGCGGCCGGGATTAAATCGTGTTGAGCTTCTCGCGGGCTGTCTGGGCCTCGCTCGAATTCGGGTACTTATCTATGAGGGCGTTCAGGAAAAACTTGGCTTCCTGCGTTCTGCCGAGGTTTATGAGCGCCATCCCCTGCCTGAGATAAGCCTCCGGGACGCGCTTGTCGTTGGGGTAGGTGTCTATGAGCCTCTGGTATTCGAGTATCGCGTCTTCGAACTTTCCATTGTTATAGCTTTTCACGGCCTTGGAATAAATGACCTCGGGGGTGTTCGAAGAGGGCTGCTTCTTCGCCGCCTCCGGCGCCGCCGCAACCGCCGCGGGCTTGCTGTCTTTCTTTGCGGGCTTTTTCGCCGCCTTCTCCATCTCTTTCTTGAGGTCGGTGTTTTTTTCCCTCATGCTCTCGACGTCGCGGACGAGCTTTGCCTGGCTCGATTCCACGGCCTGTATATCGGCGTCCATTCTGACAAGCATGGCGTCGAGGTCCTTTACGAGCTGATCCATGCGCGTTTCGAGGACGGTTTGCCTGTCGTAGAGCTCCTGCACGGCTTCCTTGTCGGTGTAACAGCCAGTCAGGAGAAACAGTAGAGAAGTTATTCCGAGATAATTAAGCCCAAGGCTCTTTATTGTCATTTGAACAATAAAAACAGTACCATTCTGAGGAACTATAATCTACCCGAACCTGCGGAATAATCCATACCCGTTTTGAGGTATTCAGGGTTTCGCGCGGGGATTCCGCACGGGCCGTCTCCTTCCCCGTTTGTCCGCGAAATCCTGCGTTATGCGCTTTAATCTATTACGGATACTTAAAAAATCGATATGAGTTGTAATTAAAAACAGGTACAATCACATATATTGAGCGTTCCCCGGAAACTCCGGGGAGGGGTAAAATTTCTTGAGTCTCAGCAAGCAGATAACCCTCGGATACGCACTGATGTTTTGTTTCATGCTGCTTATCGGAGGGCTTTCCATATACAGCATTTACAACATGGACAGTACGGCGTCCAACATAAGGGGCCGCTACGACACGCTTTCGACGATACTCACGGCGAAGGAAGAAGGGCAGCAGGGCATATTCGCGAACCAGATGCTCCTGGAAGCCATCAGGATATCGGACAGGCAGATCAAGTTTTCATACGTCATGACGCTCACCGCTGTCGGGCTAACGCTTCTCTTCGGCGTCATGCTGACGGTGTTCGTGCCGAGGGTGATAACGAGGCCGATAATGAGCCTCTTCAACGCGGCCGAGTCGGTTGCCTCGGGGGACTATTCGGTGAGGGTGAAGGCCGGCGGCTCCTCGGGGGAGATAGAGACCCTGGCCAAGGCGTTTAACAACATGATAGACAACATCGACCGCAACAGCCGGGAGCTTCAGCGGAAGAATAACGAAATACTCGAGCTTCTGAAGACGACGAGGGAATTCAACGAGCTTCTGGAATTCAAGATCGCCGAGGCGACGGCCGAGATCGAGGAGAAGCACCGCCAGCTCGCGCATTCCCAGAAGCTGGCAGCCATAGGCGAGCTCGCGACGGGCGTGGCGCACGAGGTGCGTAACCCTCTTTCGGGCATAGGGCTTGCGCTCGAGCTCATGATGGACGAGACGGAGAACGAGGAGCACAGGCAGACGATGAGCGAGGTGCTCCACGAGATTTCGAGGCTCGAGAGGATTGTGAAGGGCCTCTTCGATCTCGGGCACCCGAAGAGCCTTCAGCTCATGGAATGCGGGCCCAACGATATCGTCGAGCGGGCAGTGAATCTCGTCGTGAAGAAGGCCAAGGCCAAGAGCGTCCTCATTAAAAAAGAGCTTTCGTGCGCGAATACGTTTTACGTCGACCACGAACAGATAGAGCAGGTGGTGCTCAATCTCCTGATAAACAGCATAGACGCCACGGCGAGCTTCGGCGAGGTCAGGGTGGGGACCCGGTGCGGGAACGGCTCGATAGAAATTGAGGTTTCCGACACCGGATGCGGCATACCCGACGACGAGACGGAGCGTATACTCCAGCCCTTTTATTCGACCAAGGAGACGGGGACCGGGCTCGGGCTCGCGATATCGAGCCGCATTGTCGAAGCCCACAGGGGGAAGCTCCACATTTCGAGCAAGGTGGGCGAGGGGTCCACGTTTATAGTCGAGATACCGAACGACCTCGGCGTCGAGGAAAAGCGCGCTTCGTGACGATACGCCCGCGCAAAAGGAAAGATAACGAATGAGCTCTCTGATTCTCATAATCGAGGACGAAAGACTCCTCTGTAAGCAGCTCCATAAGGCGCTCACGCAGGAGGGATATTCTGTCATCACTTCGTACGAGGGGAGGGAGGGGATAGAGATCGCGAAGAGGGAGAATCCCGACCTAGTGCTTTTGGACCTCCGGCTGCCGGATACGGACGGGCTCGAGATACTGAAGTCCTTTTCGAAGTTCGAGCATCCGCCGACCGCGATAATGATGACGGCGCACGGGAATGTAGAGGTCGCCGTAAGCGCCATCAGGGTCGGGGCGTACGACTTCATCGAGAAGCCGTTTCCGCTGGACAAGCTGAAGGTCATGGTCCGGAACGCCATAAAGACGAGCGAGCTCAGGAATAATGTGAGCGCGGCGGCCATGAGGGCCCAGGAGAAGTACGGATTCGATTCGTTCATAGGCGTGAGCGCGCCTGTGAAAGAGATCATCACGCTCTTCAAGAAGCTTACGGAGACTGATCCGAAGACGATTCTCATCACCGGCGAGAGCGGGACGGGTAAAGGCCTCGCGGCGAAGATACTCCACTATAACGGCGTCAGGCGGCAGAGGCCGTTCATCGAGCTCAACTGCGCCGCGATACCGGAGACGCTTCTCGAAAGCGAGCTATTCGGGCACGAGGCCGGGGCGTTCACGGACGCCAAGCATCTCAAGAAAGGCATACTGGAGCAGGCCGACGGAGGGACTGTTTTCCTCGACGAGATAGGCGACATGAGCCTCGCGCTCCAGGCGAAGCTTGTCAAGGCCGTCGAAGAGCGCTCGTTCAGGAGGCTCAGCGGCACGCGCGACATAAGCGTCGACATAAGCGTTATAGCGGCCACGAACCACGACCTCAAGGCGCTCGTCAAGAAAGGGGATTTCAGGGAAGACCTTTACCACAGGCTGAACGTCCTCAGCTTCGAGATGCCCGCGCTCAGGGACAGGAAAGAGGACATACCGTATCTCACCGACCATTTCGTTTCGTATTTCAACGTCGACCTCAGCAAGAACATCACCGAGATACCCGAGGAAATAAGGAAGACGTTCCTCAACTACAACTGGCCGGGGAACGTGAGAGAGCTCAGGAGCACTATAGAGCGCGCCGTCCTTTTGAGCGAGGACAGGGTGCTCAACCCGAGGTATCTCAAGCTCGAAGACGGCGAGAGCCTCAAGGTGCAGAACTCCGAAGAGAAGATGGTGATAGACGTTCCGATCGAAGACGCTTCGCTCTACCAGATAGAGAAGAAGGTCATCATCAAGGCGCTCGACCTCAACAACTGGAACCAGACGAAGACGGCGGAGATGCTCGGCATAACCCGCGAGGTGCTCCGCTACAGGATGAAGAAGTGGGGGCTTCTGAGCTGACCTTTTACCAAAAGCCGGTATAAAATTCATCCTCTCCGGCTATCCTTAATACAATGTCAATAACGCGCGGCGCGGGTGCGAAGCCGCCGGGGGAACCACAATGAAAAGACTTGCATTACTCTTCGTATTTGCATTATTCGCCTTGTCTTTATCCGCCGCGTTGCGTGCGGAGGCCCAGGACGCCGGGAAGACCGGCGCGGGCGATAAGAAGTACGAGAAGGCGACGTTCGCAGGTGGGTGCTTCTGGTGCATAGAGCCGCCTTTCGACAAGCTGGGCGGCGTCGTGGAAACGATAGCCGGGTACACGGGCGGGAACGTGAAGAACCCCACGTACGAGCAGGTGTCGACGGGAACCACGGGGCACGCGGAGGCGGTCGAAATCATTTACGACCCGGAAGTCGTTTCGTACGAGAAGCTGCTCGAAGTCTTCTGGCTCAACATCGACCCGACGGACTCGGGCGGACAGTTCGCAGACAGGGGAAGCCAGTACAGGCCGGAGATATTCTATCACTCCGAAGCGCAGCGCAAGGCCGCCGAGGCGTCGAAGAAGAAGCTCGATGAGTCGGGGAAGTTCAAGGACCCGGTCGTCGTAGCGATAACGGAGGCGACCGAGTTTTATCCCGCCGAGGAATACCACCAGAGCTATTACAAGAAAAACGAGCTCAAGTACAAGATGTACAAGTACGGCTCGGGAAGGCAGAGCTTTATCGAGAAGTATAACAAGGAAGGGTCTTCCGACTGAGCGTGGATCGCATTATTTTTCCGCGTCTCGCGCCGTGAAAATTCCCCACACAATTTTTCGGATGATTCCGTGAGCGACGCCGAGTATAATTTTATGGATGCTGAAGAGGCTTCTACTCATTCCGGCGGCGGCGTTTCTTCTCTATGGATGCGGCGGAAGCGAGATGAGGTATGCACTCGCCAACGATTCCTACCGCTGCGAAGACTTCGACGTGATCAAGGAAAAGATGACGGCGCTCATAAACAAGGCCAGGTCGCAGAGCCGTAACTGCGGGTACAAGATATTCACTCCCGTGGGGAGGGTCGAATGGAACCCGACGCTCGCCCGCGCCGCGCTCGCGCATTCTGTCGACATGGCGACGGGGGACTTCGTCAGCCACGAGGGCTCGGACGGGTCCGAAGTCTCGGACAGGGTCGAAAAGCTGGGCTACGAGTGGCAGATGGTGGGGGAGAACATTTCCGTCGGCAGGGAGTCGGCCGAGGAGGTCGTGGCTGCGTGGATCAGGAGCCCCGTTCACTGCGAGGTTTTGATGCAGGCGCGCATAACCGAGATAGGCGGGGCGTGCTTTCACAACAAGGACACAAAGAACAAGACATACTGGACAGTCGTCTTCGGCGCTCCGAAATAAGTCTACAGGTCAAGAATAGCTACAGGGCGCACCCAACCCGCGCTCGCGCCCTTGACTTTTATGGGAGGGCAGGCGACCTTGAACCCGAAGGGCGGCAGCAGATCGAGGTTCGTGAGCTTTTCTATCTGGCAGTATTCCTTTTCTATCCCCGCGAAGTGAGCGCCCCATAGAACGCTCGCGTCGCCCGTCCTTTTGAATTCCTCCGTCATTACCTTAAACGGTCTGTCCCAGCCGGCGGAATCCGTTCCCATGACTTTAATCCCCTGGTTGCAGAGCCAGAGGGTCGATTCCCTACCGAGGCCGGGGAACGTGCTCCAGTATTCGGAGGTGCCCCAGAGCCTGTCGGCTCCCGTCATCACGAGCACTATGTCGAAGGGTTTAAGCTCGTAGTCGATTCTGTCGAGCGCTTCTTTAAGGTCGCCTGTCGAAATCAGCTCGCCCGGTTTTTTATGGCGCACGTCGATGACGACGCCGTCGCCGTAGAACCATTCGACGGGCATCTCGTCTATGGTGCGCGCCTTTTTGCCCTCGGAGACCGGGTGATAATGCCAGGGGGCGTCCATGTGAGTCCCGACGTGGGTGCCGAGCGTAACATACTCGTTCGCCCAGCCGAGGCCGCCCGGGAGGTCCTCTTTCTCGCAGTCGAAGCGCATCGCGACGTACTCCGCCGTGTCCTCATGCCGCTCGTATTTTATCTCGAGCCTCTGGTGCTCGGGGCCGGGCGCGGGCTCGACTTTTATCGAGAGGTCGATTATTCGTTTTTCGGCTGCCATGCCGCTATTATATTTCGAATCTCCGTCATTTTAAAGCGAGGCGAACGCGGAGCCGTGGCGCACGCACCCATTGCCCGGGCCTGTTACGGCCCCCCAAGCTCCATCTTTTCCATGAGCTGCTTCATGGGCAGCTGGCTCACGGTTATGTTGCCCTGCATGGGGCGGTCGAGGTCGGCTATGAGCAATATAACCGTCGAGAAAATAAGCGCGATAATAAGGCTTACCCAGATGTTCCCCCCGCCTGCCATACCGATTTCGAAGCCGACGAGACTGAACGTCAGGATGGTAAGGAGATAAAGGGCTCCCCATATGGCGCCCGGGATGTGATACTGGAGGGCGACGACGACGCGTTCCGTGTGGAGGTCGATCATTTCGTTAAGGGAGGCGATGTACAGGCTCACGACCTCGGAGCCGGGATGCTCCCTGCCGAGATACTCGACCTGTGTCCAGAGCCGGTCCTGAATAGCCTCGGATTCGTCGATAATCCTCTGGATTTTTTCGGGGTTGTTCCAATTCTCCCTCGAGATAAGCGAGGCCCTTAATTTAACGTATTCTCTCAGGAGCTCTCTGGCTTCGGCCCTGGGTGGTTCCGGAAGCATATTGGCGCGGAGGTAAGTCGTGCCGATCGTATTGACCTCTTTCAGCACGAGCTGCTTCCGTGTGTCGTAACGATTGGAAGCGATGCCGAAAGTGAACGCCAGCATGAAGGCCAGGAGCCCGAGCGAGGCAGCGACGATCGAACCCGCCGCCGGCCCTCCTGCTCCGGCCCTTTTCCGGTGCACATGATTCCCGATCTTGTAGCCTATGTATACGGATAGCAGAACCAGGACAACGGTAACGATAAAAACCACCCAGAGCGGCCGCGAGCCAAGGAGCACATAGTAAAATTCCATTTATCCCCCGCAATATTGATCCTGTCTGATAAGTGTAAAAAAAAACAGATTTATTGTATAACAGATGCTCAGTTTTTAACAGATTACCGTCTTTGAATCGTGCAAATCAGGAAATGGTACGGAGCAGTTGTAACTATCGGTGAATATTTTAAGATAGTGTCGAGAGGGCTGGCTGCAAGCCACGGATATCAGCGCGGCCGCCGCCCCTTGGATTCGGATAGAAGGCGGGCAATGTGAAAAAAGCGAATACCAGAGGCAAGAGAAGACTGGGAATGTCGGACCTGTCTGTCTCGCCCGTCGGCCTCGGCACGGTGCAGCTCAGCGGGGGGAGGGGGCTTGCGGGACTCCTCTGGCCGCCGCTCTCCGAAGGCGACATAAACGATATAGTGCGCGTCTCCCTCGAGGGCGGTGTGAACTGGTTCGACACCGCAGAGCTTTACGGGAGGGGAGAGTCCGAGGCCTCGCTATCGCGCGCGCTTTCAGCACTCGGGATAAAGAGGGAGAGCGTCGTCATCGCCGACAAGTGGTGGCCGCTTCTGCGTCCCGCCGGTTCGATAACGAAAACCATAGACGAGCGGCTCTCGCGCCTCGATACGAATTACATAGACCTCCACCAGATCCACAACCCTTACTCGCTATCGTCCATAAAGGCGCAGATGAAGGAGATGGCGCGCCTCGCGGGGGAGGGGAAGATAAAGTACGTCGGGGTGAGCAATTTCTCCGCCGAGGACATGCGGAAGGCGCACATGGAGCTGTCGAAGCTGGGGCTCGCGCTCGTATCGAACCAGGTGAATTACAGCCTGATCAGGCGGGAGATAGAGACGAACGGGGTGCTCGACGCGGCGGAGGACCTGGGAATGACTATAATCGCGTACTCGCCGCTCGGGCGCGGCATTCTCACGGGGAAGTTTCACGAGAACCCTGAGCTTCTTCAGACGAGGAATATTTTCAGAAGGTACTACGGATCGTTAAGCCGCTCCCACATCGAGGCTTCGCGGCCTGTCGTCGAAGCTCTTGGACGCGCGGCGAGGAAATA
This sequence comes from uncultured Spirochaetia bacterium, assembly GCA_964586675.1. Classification (GTDB taxonomy): domain Bacteria; phylum Desulfobacterota_D; class UBA1144; order Nemesobacterales; family UBA2774; genus JADLGH01. The sequence goes on from CAZPHQ010000020.1 coordinate 19,119, forward strand.
CGGGGTCACACTTTCGCAGGCCGCGATAAACTGGGTTATTAATTTTCGCGGCGACGGCGTCGTCGCGATCCCGGGTGCGACGTCTGTCCGCCAGGCGGAGGACAACGCCGGGGCGATGGGGTTGACGCTCGGGGAGGACGACCTCGCGCTGCTGGACGAGGCGTCAGAAAAATTCAAAGTAAGAGGCTAGGAAGAGCAGGGCATCAGCCGTCGATAACTTCTTTTACCGCCGCCAGTACCTTATCATGCACTAAACCGTTCGTGCCTATGACGCCGCTGTTTTCAGACAGCGTCCTTCCGCGTGAAAAATCGAGCTTCTTTCCTCCTACGTCCGTTACCCTTCCACCCGCTTCCTCAACTATAAGAAAGCCCGCTGCATGATCCCAAATTTTTTCTGCGTAATCCTTTCTCGTCGGGAGCCGGAGATAGATCGAAGCGTCGCCCCGGGCTATTACAGCGTACTTGCACTGGCTGTCGATCCTGAGGGGCGGGACGCTGACGCCGAGTATCTCCGCGACGCGGGCCGATTCGTCGTGAGACGAGTGCGCCGATTCTACGGACTCGCATATGGGGGCGAGGGCGGGGTCGGAAATGTCCGACACAGATATCCTCACGGCCTCGCCGCCGTCGAGCCCCTGCATGAAGGCGCCGCCTCCCTTGATGGCTGTGAGCACGCAGCCCTCGCCGCGCGAGGGGTCGCGAAGATCCAGCGGGAGATTAGGGCACCCGAGGACGCCGAGGACTACTTCGCTGTCTTCGATGAGCGCGAGGGCGACGGCGTACTGCTCGCCGCGAAGAAAACCTTTTGTCCCGTCGATGGGGTCGAGGGTCCAGAACCTTCCAGTCGGGCCGCCGCCGTAATTCCCCGAATCAATCGCACTGAGTATGCCGTCAGCCGTCGCGCCGGCAGCTATGGCGTTCACATATTCGAGCACCTGCGCGGCCAAGGCTTCGCCCTCGGGCGTTCTCAGCTCCGCCGAATCTTCCTCGCCGGCGATGGGGATATCGGGAAAGGCCTTTATGAGCTCGCCGCATATTATCGCCTGCGCGCCGAAATCGGCGACCGTTACGGGCGACTTGTCCTTCTTCGTCATGGATTCGGCGGACACGAGGGCGGACTGGACGTTCATGCAGAGCCGGGAGGCATTCACCACCGCCCGGACTGCCGCTTTCAGCTCGGTTTCGTAACTCATTTCATTCTCCTTTGGGGGTTAATTCCGACAGCGGCGATTATATTACCATAACGGCGGGCAGAGGCCTCAGGCGCGCCTTCCGGTGAGGAAAAATCCGTGCTTACGGTTTAGGGCGAAGACGGTGAATCCGAGTACGTCGTGCACCGCGTGGACGGCTGCGGTGATCAGCAGCGAGCCGGTGTACAAATAAACCGCGCCGAGGATAATGCCTTCCCATACGGCCCATATGGAGAAGAGGACGAGGCGCTTCCGGGCGATTACGTGAAAGAGGCCGAAGAGGACGGCCGAGACGAGGACGGCGTAGACGGGTCCTGAGTCGAAGAGCTGAACCATCGCCTGGAGTATGACGCCCCTGAAGATCATCTCCTCACCCGTGGCGAGAAGGCCGCCGGCGAGTATTTCTAGGGCATGCTGCCCAGCGAAATAATCGGCCATCTGCATGTAGGTCTTTATGAATTCGTTTCTGAATAGCGCTGTGAGGAGGATTACGAGGAAGAGGTCGGACGCTAAAATCGCCGCAAGGCCGATAGTGATTCCGGGAATAAAGCCAGTTGCGCCGAAAGACTGCCATTCGAGGCCGAGGGCGTATTTCAGGGCGACCGCGAGGGCCGCCAGCGCGAGCGTCAGAACGATGGATAACAGAAAATTTTTCTTGGCGTTAAACAGCATGCTTTATCTCTCGTCGCCGCTTCCTTAAAGCGCTCCCACCGCACGCATGAACGGTATGAAGGCGCGTTCGACGGCGGGCGGGTGGAACAGAAGAAGGATCGGTCCCACGACGAGGACAACAGTGAATGCGCGTCCCATTGCTCCGGAGGCTAACCCCGCCCTGATGCCGGTGCGCGATTTTTCGAGTATAACCCCCGCGGCCTGGATCATGAAATAGAGCGTCGGCGCGCCGTACCACGCATTTACGGGGAAGGACGTTACGAGGTCGTGGAGCACGCCCGAGAAGAAAAAGGCCGCGAGGACGGCCGGCACGAGCCCCCACCTCCGCGCGGCGGGCCGGAAGACGAATTCGCTGTCTATATTCTTAAAGGCGAGGTTCCATCTCCGGCTCCAGAAGTCGGACGGCGAGGACGCGAGGAGCGGCGAGCGCATTATGGGCGCGGCGTCTGCGCCGAGATGCCTCCACGCGAGCGAAAGAAGATGAAAGCCGCCGAAGAAAGTGAGAATGAGAAAGCCTGTGAACCCGACGTAGCCGCCGGCGAGCGCGTGGGATTCATACACCTCGCGGGCGAGTAGCCAGAATATGGCGCAGCCGAGGGCCGTCTTGAGGAAAGCGGCGATCCACTCGCCCGCGCGCGGAGTTTCAGCACGGCGCGATTCGTCGAGGAATCTCGCGGCGTCCATCCCGACCCAGCAGAATACGTAGCCGAGCGCGCGTCTCAATCCCGGCTTCGTGCCGCCGCTGGCGACGGCCCTTTTAAAAGTAAGCCATTTGAACCCGAAGAATATCGAGAACGAGAGCACGAAGACGAAGCCCCACGCCGGTATGAGCGGGCGCGCGAAAACGGCTGACAGCGTAAAAAGCGCCGCCAGCGGAATCCAGTCGGAGGGGTGCGTTCTTCTCAGCGTCTCGCTCATGTGGCGGATTAATGTTAACACACAGGGGGGGCGCGAGTCGGGGATTTCCAGTAGGAAGGATTTATTGATTAATTGTAACTCCTCACCCTTGACCTCTCCCCTTCTTTAAAGGGAGAGGGGATTAAAGGCGATGACGCGCGGTTGGTGATAGAAGCATCGTCCTGCGCTACGTCGAAAGGGGGGCGTATCCGACGGATACGCTGTGGGGGAATGGGCTTATTTTTCAGCGGCCTTTCAGCACGTCTTGATGCCGTTAAGGAATATTCCGACGAATGTGGCCACGACCTGCTCCTGGTCTATTTTGCCGCGCTTTTTCTCTCCGAAGAGCTCCTGCGCGATTATCTGGTTTACGACCATGCCGATGAAGGCCTTCGACGCGTAGAGAGGGTTTACGTTGCGGAAGGCGCCGTCCTTTATGCGCGTTTCGATATAATCGCAGATGAGCATGTTGATGTATTCCACATACGTCTCGAAGAACATGTCGGAGAGGTCGTGCCCTTCGAGCGCGCTGAAATGAAGGAGGCGCATGAAGCTCGGGTCTTTCCCGCACCTGTCGAACATGCGCGTCGCGATGGCTGTGAAAACGAGGGCGTCGTCCTTGGAGTCTTTGTGGGTTTCGAGCGTTATCTCGATCCCCGGCTCTTCGAATATTTTCTTTTCTATGATTGCGCCGTAGAGATCGCGCTTTGTGGAGAAATGCCTGAATATGAGCGCTTCGTTGACCTCGGCCCTCTCCGCTATCTCTTTTGTCGTGGTTCCGTTGAAGCCTTTCTCCGCGAATAGTTTTATCGCGGCTTCGAGCAGCTTGTCTCTCGTGCTGGCTTTTTCCCTTGGACTCGGCGCCTCTTTTTCGAGGGCTTTATCTGTTGACATTCACACTCTTCCCGGTAGGCTGTAAGTAAGTAATTACTTACAAAGTACCTGTCGGCATCCGGCGTGTCAAGCTTGAGATTGAAGACATAACCGGACATTCTATTACGGAATTATTCTAGTATATGTTTTACTTTCGCATGAGCAAGCGGCGCAGGGACACACGCACAATCTCCAGGAGGCGGGGATGACCAAAACTCTCCTGATTCTTCTATTTACGATTTCAGGGACGGGAGGGGAGCTCAATCTCACCCTCGCAGACGCTATAAAAATAGCGCTCGAAAATAACAGGGACATCCAGATACAGGAACAGAACGTCGTCATATCCGAGGGTGAGATAAAAACCCGGGAAGGCGCCTTCGACCCGTATTTCAACCTCGTCTCGTTTTACAACGACGGGGAGACGCCGCAGCTGAGCACGTTCATACCGAGCGGCGCAATAAGGCAGAAGCAGTTCGGCGTGGAGTCCAACATAGAAGGTATCCTGCCTACGGGGACGTTCTACAACCTCTTTAACGTATCGACGACGAGAACGGATACGAATTCGCCTCTCGATGACCTGAGCCCGAACTGGTTCAATAACGTTAATTTCAGCATAGGGCAGGAGCTGCTCCGGAACTTCGGCACGGGCGTGAACAGGGCGTTTATCATAACGGCCAAGAGGTCGAGCACGATATCCGAGAAGGAGCTCGAAAAGAGGATATCGCAGGTGCTCCTGGAGGTCGAAAGGAGATACTGGCTGGTAGTTGCGGCGAGGAAGAACCTAGACCTCGAAAGAACGGCCCTCGAGCTTGCCGTAGACCTCAAGGAGAGAAACAGCATACAGGTGGACGTCGGGGTGCTACCGCCTGTCGCAGTGACTCAGGCGGAGTCTGAAGTCGCGGCGAGGGATGTGAGCGTCATAAGGGCCGAGAACGACCTACAGGCGGCGCAGGACAATCTCAAGAACACGCTGGCCATAGACCTCGGGCTCCGGATCACGGCCGTCGACGAGCCGACCACGGAAGTCAGAAGGTTCAGCGAGGAGGAGTCTCTCGACGTGGCCTACGAAGAGAGGCCGGAGATGGAGCAGTCGGAGCTGGAGATCGAGAACCGGGAGACGCTCCGGAAATACTATTCCAACCAGAGGCTCCCAAGACTTGCCGTCGAAGGAAGCGTACAGCTCCAGGGCCTGGGCGGCGACGAGAACCCAAACAGGCTCAGCTTCGACGAGGAGCCGGAGCCTATCCCGCCGCAGTTTAACAGCCCGAGCGACGCCTTTAACCAGATATGGGGCGCGGATTTCACGACGTGGCGGGTCCTGGGCATATTTTCATATCCGCTCTTTAACCGGACGGCGCGGGGGAATTATATGAAAGCCTCGGCCGAGCTCGACAGGAGCGTTATAGCGTTCAGCCAGGTCAAGGATAACATTGCGCTGGATGTCCGGAGCGCCATCAGGCAGATAGAGAACAGCCTCCGGGCTATCGAGGCGGCGAAGGTGTCTATCGAGCTTGCCGAGGAGGTTGTCAGCAACGAGCAGGAGCGGCTCAACGTCGGCATAGGAACAACGAGGGAGGTGCTCGAGGCGCAGAGGGACCTCATCGACGCCGGGGTGAGGGAGATCACCGCCGTCACCAGCTACAACATAGCCCTCGCGGAGCTCGATTACGCCAAGGGTACAATACTCAAGGACAGGGGAGTGCAGGTCGGCGGGGAGTGAGCGCTATACCCGTCGAAAGGGGCCGCCCCGGCCCTGCCGTTATGACACCGCCCGAAAGTCTGATATAATTAATCCAAGTTTACACGAAAGGAGATTTTAAATGGCAAGCAACGGAATTATCGAGCTCAGCGACGCGAATTTCGAGACGGAAGTTATAAAAAGCGACACCCCCGTGCTGGTGGATTTCTGGGCGCCGTGGTGCGGACCGTGCCGTGCGATCGCTCCGAGCATCGAGGAAATTTCGGCTTCCTACGCGGGCAAGCTCAAGGTGGGGAAGGTCAACGTGGACGAGAACCAGCAGACGACCATGAAGTTCGGCATCAGAAGCATCCCGACCCTGATAATCTTCAAGGGCGGCCAGGCTGTAGAGCAGATCATTGGCGCAGTTCCAAAGGGCGAGATAGAAAAGGCTGTCGGCAAGGCTTTATAGGCCGGCGCTTCGAAACGGGCCGCGCCGGGTCGCATGACCCTATTTGCCCGGGGCGGTCTTGAGGTCTTTTTCCAGCCCTGAAATCCTGAGATCAATTTCGCGGATTTTCCTGCACTTCCTTAAGAGCGCGTCCGGGTTACCGGGGGCGAGAGTGCCGCTTCCGGCGGATTCCGTTTCGCCCTCCGCTTCCGGAAGGCTCTTCAGCAGGGCGGCCGTCTTTTTCCTGTCGACGACGTATACCGTTTCGCGCTCGCCGTCTATTCTCCGGGATATCTTCTTCACCGGGAGGCCGGATTTTCCGAGCACCCTTCCGAGCCACTGGAGGTTCTGCCCCTTTTTCTCGTCGTCGGGGATGAGCTTTTCGACTTCATCGTAAAGGGCCTTGGCGGTTATCTTGAACTGCTTCGCGGTGTCTTCGATGAGAAGCTCGCCGAGCTCGCCGCCGGATATCTTTCTCAGCGCTACGAATACGGATTCCTTCCACTTGTCGGGAAGGGCGGAGTCGGCGGGCTTTCCGTCCCCTGCGCCGGAGATAAAACCGAGGCCGCCCGAGGGCTCCCAGGATTCGTATGTGAGCTTTCCGAGCTCTTTTAAAAGGAGATCTCTCTCGGCACGGAGCTCGGTGAGATGAATGCGTATCTTCTGCCGGGTGATTATCTCTCTCGATTTTTCGTTGACTGTCGAGAGGCCCTTGTCGAGCCTGCCTTTGAGCTTGTCGAAAAATTCGGCCACGGGATTACCTCCTTTACCGACAGTATATAACGATTCGGGCGGGGGTGTAAAGCGCCGCCTCGCGCGGGGATTTGCATAAAACGGGGGAAGTTGGATATATTCATGGTTCTGATTTGAAATTCAGGCCGAGAGGTGCGGGATGTACAGCAAGGGATTGACCGTGGTTCTGACCCAACCGATCGAGGGCAAGACCGAGAGGTTTGAGAAGGGCCTACGGGGGACTATCGTCGAGTCGTTCGAGCTTCCACACGGGAAATCGTACAGGGTGCAGTTTGTCGACGGTAGGGTGGCGAGGTTTCCCGAGGAGCTGATGAACCAGGCGATTGAGGTTCTGGGGTGAGTGGTGGGCCGCGCCTGAAGGAGACTCGATCACCTGGCTTAGGTTGGTGGATAGTATAAATCCCCACTGTTTTACTTTGATTCGGGATATGCGCTGTACTGGATTAACGTCGAGTAGGTAAGCGAGGGCGTCCAATTCCTCGCTCGCTCGGAATTGTTCCCCTTTTTTCTAAGGGGGAATGAAAAACCAAAACTGGATTCCCGATACGGACATTCGGGAATGACAGAAATGTGGAGATTCCTCGCTCGCTCGAAATCGTTGGGAATGCCAAAACGAAAGATTAAATCCCCCCGTACCCCCCTTTTTCTAAGGGGGGACTAAAACGAGATCTCTCACATTTGTTCGAGATGACAACATTAAAAATGAGATTCTGAAACAAGTTCAGAATGACAGATTAAAAACATGGATTCCCGATAAAAGCATTCGGGAATGACAGACTGAAAATAAGATTGCTTCGTCGCTGCGCTCCTCGCAATGACAGGCTGTGTAGCGGACGCGCGGCTGTTAACGCCTGTCTATAGTTTAAAAAAGACTGCGGCGAGGCCGAGGAACGCGAAGAAGCCGACGATGTCCGTCACAGTAGTGAGTATGATCATCGACGACTGGGCGGGGTCGAACCCGAGCGTTTTAAGTCCGACCGGGATCATCGCCCCAGCGAGCCCGGCGATGACGAGATTTGCGACCATGGCGAGCCCGATGACTATCCCGAGAGTCGGGTTTCCCTGCCATACCCACGCTATGATTCCCGTAACCAGTCCTATCAGGACGCCGTTTAAAAACCCGAGCTTGCCTTCCTTCCAGAAGAGCTTAAGGAAATCCTGCTTCGGAATCTCGCGCATGACGAGCCCGCGCATGACGACCGCTAGGGACTGCGCCCCGGCGTTTCCGCCCTGACCCGCGACTATGGGAAGGAATACGGCGAGGACGGTCAGCTTGGCTATGACGCCCTCGAACATGGCTATGACCCCCGCCGCGAGAAACGCCGTCGCGAGGTTGATATTCAGCCAGGGGAGCCTCCTCTTGAGCGAGTAGAGCGTTCCGGAGAACGGCCTCTCCTCGCTGCCCGCGCCGAAGAGGGTTTGGATGTCCGCAGTGTATTCCTCGTGCGCGTCGCTCAGGAGCTGGCTTGCGTTGACTATGCCGACGAGCTTGCCTGTGTTATCGACGACGGGCACGGCGAAGAAGTTACGCCGCGCGACTATGAGGGCGGCCTCCTCGACCTCGGTGAAGGCGTTCAGGTTAAAAACGTCTTTTATCATTATCTCGCCGAGCCGCTTATCGGGGTCTTTTATGAGGAGGTCTCTCATCGTCAGAACGCCTGTCAACATGAAGTCCGAGTCGACGACGTAAACGTATGACAGAGGCGTATTCTGGTTCAGGGCCAGGAGCCTTATCTTGCTCACTGCGTCCGACAGACGTAAATCCTGCCTGAGGGCGAGGAAGTTCGAGCTCATCATGTACCCGACGCTGTCCTTCGGATATTCGAGTATCTCCCTCAGCTCGGACTTCTGCTTTTCTGTGAGGCTTTGTGAAATCCTGTCTTTAAGCGCCATCGGGCAGACGCCGACGATAAGGGATATCTTGAGCGGCTCCATTTCTCTCAGTATGTCGCCGGCTTTTTGCTGGTTGAGCCTTCCGAGGAGCTTGGCCGCGTATTCGTTCTGGAGATTCTCGAAGATGGTTTTCGAGACGTCGGCCGGGAGGTCGTCGAATACGCGCAAGCTCTCTTCGATGTCCATGGTTTCTATTATATGCGCCGAGAGAACGGGGTCGTAGTCCGAGAACTTTTTTATGTAAAGCTCAAGCGCGCTGCTCTGGTCCATGGTTACTCCTAAAATGTTAATTGTTCTTTTCGCCAATAATTCTATGGGATTTTACAATAATTCGGAAGCGAAACATCGATTCTTGCAGAAAGAATCTTCGCAAATAGGTTGACCTTGATTGTAAGAATTAATACAATGATGATTGTATTAATTAAATATAATTAAAAGAGGCAACCATGATTAAATTCCTTAAAAATCTGAGCTTATTTTTAATGGTTGTAAATGGAATTACTCTAACGGCGATTAATAGTTTGGGACAAGATGAGTCTGATGGATTAATTCCAGATGAATATGGTGTATATCATGTGATCATTACAAATGAAGAAGAAAAGGAGGATTTTTCCCAAATACCAGCTGGTTCCAGAGGTATCTATCATAATGCCGAGGATTTGAGAGAATCTCTTAAGATTGCGAGAGAGACTGGCGAGTACGACATAATAAATGCAGAAGTTTCTTTGGAAGAACTATTTAAAGACGGTCCAGAAATAAATCGCGAAAGAATAACCGAAAGTTTCGATGGTACACATAATACACATTGTTCCGGTGGAGAAGCTGTGAGTTCCTGGTGGAACCGCAATACTCCGGCAAGACCAAGTTTGACCGACGGTGTAGAGGATCATGTTTATATAATCTTTCAACAGAATGCTCATCCTTGGTGGAACTATATAGTTGCTGGAAATTGGGGAAGTCGATGCACCATGGAGGCCTATCTGCTTTATAATACCGCAAGTGACACACCAAATTTCCATGTTGCTGATTGGTCTTGTACTACAAATGCGCCTGATTGCACTGGTCAAGCAGGAGTAGGGCCATGCGCAGCTACGGTCACTAAGAATACATTGTTGAATGGTTATATTGCTACTAGGAATGACGGGCAGCATACTTTCCAAGTTGTATATGTTGTCGTAAATGAATTTTATATTCCCAATGAAAATTCTACTTACCCTTACAAAAATGAAGTGTGGTTGTACAGATTTAGTACCAGTACATGGACTCGGGTTCATCAAAGATATCATAACATCAGGTCGCTTATTGGTACGTCAGGTCAGGAAAGAGTTAACTGGATTGATTATCATTATGATACTCAAAATGGACCTGGCTGTACCGGCCAAACGCATCCTCATTTTGGATTCATTGATTTCTGGCACTGTAAAAGTCCTGATGGAAAGAATGGGAACTGTAGTTGGTATAGGCCCACGAGTGGAAATTCATTTGTAGGCAATGATCACAATAACCCGATTACTATAAGGCATGTAGTTCCCAACTATTCTTATCATGTTACTAAGCCATAAGACAATTTAGTTCTCGATACGACACCCTCATGCAAGTAAACATGAGGGTGTCACTTTACAGTCTGAAGTTTATCACTTCTGAATTAGTATTCGCACGAATGAAAGTTCTTGTTGATTGGCTTTTATAGTTCATGATAGACTTCTAATGTAATTATTGCATAATTAATGAAAATGTGTGTGACACGTGGCAGTGTATTAAGTTGCCCGATAATATGAGGTCTAAAATGCTGAAAAGCTGCCTTTTGACAGCGTGTCTGTCGATACTGATGGTAACCGGTTGTGACAGCGGAGGAGGGGGCGGAGGCGATCCCGACATACCGCCCGGGCTCGATCTACTCGAATCGGACTGCCCCGGGGAGGACATCGTAGCCGTTCCTATAACTGAGGGGTACGCGTGGGAGTGCATAACGTCGGAAGGAGAGGATTTCATCGCCGGCACGCTCAGCGACCTCAGCATTGCGGACTGTTTCTCGACGGTGAGCCGGACGGATGCTTTCTGCGGCCTAGAGGTTACGGGCAGGGCGTCGTTTGCGGCCTCTCACCACGAGTTCGACCTGCAGAACCCTCCTCCGATAGAAGAGCTCGGCTGCGATCCTGAAATCGCCGTTTCAATCGAGGAAGTCGAATGCAGGACTGTCCGCCTTCCGTGAATTGAGAAGTAGCCGACCCCGGAGTTAAATCTACACGGGCCTTAAAAGCGCGCGGGCAGGGGCGCCGTCGCAGTTGTCTATCTTGATCGGGAGGCAGACCATTTCGTAGGGCCCGGGTTCGATACGCGAGAGATCGAGCCCCTCTATCACCCAGATCTTCGCCGAGAGGATTATTTTGTGAACCTCGGCCATGTTCCCGCCGTACCCGCCGATGGAAAGGTAGTCGACGCCGATAGTCAGTATGCCTCTGTCGACGAGGTAGAGTGCGGCCTCCGTCGAGAGGAATACGTAGGATTCGTTAAACGGCTTCCGGTCCCACTTTTCGCGGGAGTTCCGGGTTTTGAGGAGTATGCGCTCGCCCTTTTTTATCTTGTGGCCGCGGAGCTCGCCGGCCGTTATGGAAACGGGGTCGTCTATCTCTATTACCCGGGCGTATCCGACGACGGCAGTAAGCGGCATTTCGTCTATCCCGTGCCGGAGCTTCGTGAAGTGAGAGGGGGCGTCCATGTGAGTCGCCGTGTGGACGGACATTGTCAGGGCCGAAAGGGTGCAGTCGTCGCCGTCCTCCATGTCCGACAGGCGGAGGATTCTGACAGGAGGGTCGCCGGGCCAGGTTACCATACCGTCTGATATGGGAACTGAAATATCCATCCAGTCGTCTGATTCGAGGCCCAGGCCGTTTTTTGTCCTGCCGGGAGATTTCGGGGAGCCGGCGTGCATATCCCTTTCATTCTAAACGATTTTAGGGATGTAGCAACGGGTGGCGCTTATTTCGCGCCGCGGGATGCGAGGAAGCCGGCGATTTCGCCGGCTATATCGGCGGGCGCGCGGCCGTCGGTGACAACGATGGCATCGGCGAGCTCGTAGAGGTGCGCGCGCTTCGAAAGGAGCTCCTTTAGCGTTTCGAAGGGGTTTTCGACCTGGAGAAGGGGGCGGGTTTTGCTGTACCTGACCCTTTCCCATATCGTTTCCGGGGAGGCCTTCAAGTAAACGATGACGCCGCCGCTTTTCATGGCGTCCCAATTCTCAGGCCTCGTGACCGCGCCCCCACCGGTCGAAACGACCTGCCCTTCGCCCTTTGCGAGCTCGGCGAGTATTTCGGATTCGAGCTCCCTGAAGCCTTCTTCCCCGCGCGCGGCGAAAATTTCAGTCACGCTCATGCCCGCCTTCGTTTCGGCTATTTTGTCGGCGTCGCGGTATTCGTAGCCGATCTTCCCGGCGAGCACCTTTCCGACGGCCGTTTTGCCAGCGCCCATGAAGCCGACGAGAAAGATGTTTCTTACGGGTGCGTCAGTCATCTGAGGGCTGGTAGAGGGGGTTATTCCCTTTGGCTCCGGAAGCGAGCTTCTCGACGTACTTGGCGATAACGTCGCACTCGATATTTACGGGGCTCCCCGGCTCGAGGCCGCCGAAGGTCGTTTCGGAGAGGGTGTAGGGGATTATGTTTACGGTGAACTCGTTCCCCTCGGAAGAATTGACTGTGAGGCTGACGCCGTCGACCGCCACGGAGCCCTTTTCGACAACATACTTGGCCAGCTCTCCGGGGAGCGAGAATCTGAAGACGTAGGAACCGCCGGACTTCGTTTTCGAAACGACCTTGCCTACGCCGTCTACGTGGCCGTTGACGATGTGTCCGCCGAGCCTGTCGCCAGCCCTGAGAGCGCGCTCGAGGTTGACCCTTCTGCCGGGGGCGAGCGTGCCCAGGGTTGTCCGGGATAACGTTTCGTGGGAGGCGTCTACTGTGAATTCGCCGCCGTCTAAACTAGTCACTGTGAGGCATGCGCCGTTTACTGCTATGCTGTCGCCGGGCGCGGCTCCGCCTAAATCCATACGTCCAAAGGAAATTGTGAACGTGGATTCTTTGTCCTTTTTTTCGACGGATTTTATGACGCCGGTATCTTCGACGATGCCAGTGAACATACTACTTGCCCCGTTTGAGTATAAACGTGTCCAGTAGTATGAGTATAACACCTATGGTTATCGCGGAGTCGGCGATGTTGAAAGGGGGCCAGTGGAGGGCAGGGTCTCCGAACCAGTGAAAGTCGAGGAAGTCTGTGACGTACCTCAATCTGAACCTGTCTATGGAGTTGCCTATCGCGCCGCCCAGTATCAGGGAGAGCGCGAAGACCAGAAGCCCGTCGCCCTTTTCTGTCCGGGAGAGGAAATAGAATATGACCGAGACGGCAGCGACGAGAACGACGGCGAAGAGCGGCATGCGCACCATCTCGGGGAGGTCTCTGAATATGCCGAAAGCCGCGCCGGGGTTCTGGATGTGCGTGAAATCGAGGAAGGGCAGGACGTGCACTTTACTGTAAAGCGGGATCGATTTCACGACGAGCCATTTCGAGACCTGGTCGATTGCGACTACGACAGAGGCGATGAAAATTGCGGTTCCATATCTATTCATATGAGGAACGTATGAGTATATAGGATTCAGATTTTACTTCAAGATTTTTTTATTTCCGGGCGTTTATGCGCCGGAGGAAGTCTTCGGCGTAGGCCTTGTCCTGCAGCCGGCGGGAGGCGAGCTCAGAGAACACCGACTCCGAGCCCTCGTAATCCCCGGACGCATAGAGAGAGGTGCCTAGGAGGCGGAGGCTTTCGGATGTGAGCCTTTCCGAGGGAAGGCCGATATAAAGGGTGGCTGTGAGGTATGGGGCGGCCTCAGAGTAATTCCCCAGATTAAACAGCATCCTTCCGACGAGATAATACGCCGGCCCGTAACCGGGAGAGCCCTGAATGGATTCCTCCATCGCTATTGCCTGGAGGGACTTGTCGCGCGTGGCGAAGAACTTCTTCGCTCCTTCCCCGGCGGCACCGCCTTCTTCGATGGCCGAAATCTTCACGTCGAGCTCGCGCTGGACGTCGTCGGGGAGATAGTCCCTTTCGATGCCCCTGAATATTTCGAGCGCGGCGTCCACGTCGCCCGACTGCCAGAGGGCGTTGGCTCTGAGGTTGGAGAGTATCGTTCTATCGACCTTCGAAAGCCCGTCCGTCTCCTGGGCGAGCTCGGCGGCCCTTTCATAATCGCCGAGGTAGTAAGCGGAATATGCGAGGCCATTGATCAGCCCGGGATCTTTTTCGTCGACGCCGCGCGCCTCGGAGAAGAGCTCACCTGCCCTGTAGAAATTCCCGGCGGCGTAATAACCGAACGCCTCTTCCCTGAGCGCCGCGACCTTCCTCGCGCAGACGGCGCCGAATATGCTCGGCGCGCCGAAGCGGGCCCTGGCTATAGTGTCGGCCTCGGGGGGCGTGGGGACGGTTTCGAGGAACGCCTTCCATTCCGAGACAAGCTCCGGAAGTGGTTTCCCGTATACACAGAAATCACCGCTTCCATAGACCTTTTTGAAGTTTTCGATGCCGTACTGCTCTATGAGATACCTCGAAAAGGAGCCCATGAGTGTGTAGCTCACGGCAGGGGGGGCGTACCAGAAGCCGAGCCCTGTTATGGATTCGATGTCGGGGGCGAGCCCGGCCTTTATAATCGTCTTCGACCATTGATGCGGCGTGAAATCGTCGCCGCTCCAGTCGGCGGCGACGGCGAGCCCTTCAAGAAGCCCTATCTTGGGGCTTATTTTAAGGAACGGGTCGCCGAAGTCGGCGGACATGACGTGAACGAGCTCGTGCTTCAACACCTGGTGCGGGTATGAGTCGTAGACGAGGTGTATCTCTTTGTGTACGGGGTTGGCTATGGTCGTGTCGCCGGCACCGACTACGCGTTTTCTGGTTTGGGTGTTCGGGTAGATGTATGAGCGTATCTTGTCCGGTGAATTCACGCTCAGATATTCCGCGAGCTCGGCGTATCTCCACTCGTGCTCGTCGGCGATGAGATTAATTCGCCTCGCCTCTGGCGCGCCGGGGTCGTAGTAGATCACGAAGTGGTCTGTCTCTATAGAGGCGGGGAGGACTTTTTCCGTGATGTATTCGCGGGGGAAGCTGATGCCGAGCTCGGACCTGTAAACGTGGGCCGCTACAAGGAGCGCGGCGACGGAGAGGAGCTTCACGGCGTCCCATGCACCGATGCGGCTGTATCCGAGGCCGTTCGCTATCGAGAGCACTACCAGGAAGAGGCAGCCCCAGAGGATCGTTATCGCCCTTGCGGCGATGAGGGTGATCGTTACGGGGAGGACTGCGTCGTAGATAGGACCGGGGAAGAATCCGAAGACGGGGTTGTAGAGGAAGAGGGACGGCTCGCTGTAGAGGACGTAAAGAGAATAGACTATCGTGCCGATTATGATCAGCGCGCCGACGAGGAACCCGCGCGCCCTCAGGAGAAATCCTGTCAGCATGCCGAGCGTCGCGGAGAAGAATACGCTAACAGAGGTTATGAGAAGGTAGAAGACGATGCCCTCGCGGATGTTGCAGTCGCTTTTTATCAGGGAGCTGGCAAGCCCGACGAGGAATACGACGAGGAGCAGGATGATGTTGACCATGAATACGGCGGAGACGCGGTCCGAGAGCCGTCTTCCTCCGGAATGGCCCTTTTGATCCCTGTCCATGAGCTCGGCCGATATGAAGACGGAAATGAAGGACAGGGCGAAGCCCGTTATGGCGGAGTATTCGAATCCGAGGACTCCCGCGAGGGGGAGGAATGTTATCAGCACGGCGACGAGGATCGCGAGCCCGAGCGGTATCAGGACGATGTTCGAGAGGAGTATGCGTTCGAAATTCATGTGTGGTCTTCCGGCGGATTATATTTTAACACCAGTGAGGGTGGAGGGGGGATGGTAGGAGAGGACTCAAAGGCAAAAGCAAAAAATTAAATCCCCCCGGTTCCTCGCTCTCTCGGAACCGACCCCCTTTTCCTAATGGGGGTGAAAAACAAAAACTGGATTCCCGTCCCGGCTTCGCCTGCGGGCTTCGCCGCGGCAAGTACAGGCATTCGGGAATGACAGAAGTGTGGTGATTCCTCGCTTGCTCGGAATCGTTGGGAATGGACAAATCTGAAAGACTAAATCCCCCCCTTACCCCTCCGTCTTCGGCACGGCCTATCAGGCTTCGCAGTACTATGCCGCGACGAGCCTTTTCCTAAAAGGGGGACTAAAGAGAGATTTCTCGCGTGCGCTCGAAATGACAGATTAAAGATGTGGATTCCCGATTAAGGCATTCGGGAATGACAGAAGTGTGGTGATTCCTCGCTTGCTCGGAATCGTTGTTCGAAATGACAAAGGCGCTTGACGGATTGCTGGCGGTACCCACTCACCCTTTATCCCTCTCCCTCGAGGGGAGAGGGGATTCAAAGGGGGCGTCGGATGGTTTGAGGACTATCGAATGTTTACTTGCTCGCCCCGGTTTCTTAAGGGAGCTGAAAGACTAGGCAAAAACTGGATTCCCGTCCCGGCTTCGCCTGCGGGCTTCGCCGCGGCAAGTACAGGCATTCGGGCATGACAGAAGTGTGGTGATTCCTCGCTTGCTCGGAATCGTTGGGAATGACAAAAAAGAGAAAAGCGAGATCCTGAATGTTTTGGTTTGAGTCACTATTGAGCGGTACTGGACGAACTTTCGTGGAATAAGTAAAGGGCGTCCGATTCCTCGCTCGCTCGAAATCGTAGTTCAGGATGACGGAAGGGTGGAGTCGCGGCAGGTGCCGCGACGTCGGATTCATGCACGCGCGGCGCGCTGGATTCCCGATTAATACATTCGGGAATGACAGAATTACTAATTGAATCACCCTCACCCTGCACCCTCTCCCCTCAAGGGAGAGGGAAAAGTAGGGTAGGTCAGATTTTTAACGCTCATCCGCTCGATCATCTCGACGGGGCAAGGCCTGTGACTTAGACAAAATGGACGACCGAACGGTGCTTTGAATTTCAGACCTTCCTACGTCGAATTCCTGCGGACGTTGTCCGCCCAATTTCGACGTCCCGGAAATGTATTGCTTCGCTGCGAGGCAGCGAGCAATATGATGTGTTTCGTAGGAGGGTGCTAGTTCTCATATCAACAGTCGCGCGAAGCGTGCATTAAATCTTAAACGCTGCAACGTCGATTGCCAGCGGGTGCGGCCCGCCTATTTGAACCAGCCGGTGCGGTAGAAGTAAAGCACCATGCCGATTGCGACTGCCAGCATGATGGCTATTGCGGCGTGATATCCGAATGCCCATTTCAGTGTGGGGATATATTCGAAGTTCATGCCGTATATTCCTGCGACCAGGTTCAGCGGGAGGAATATCGCCGCTACTATGGTGAGTATCTTGAGCCTGTTGTTCGTCTTGTCCTGGAGCATGAGGTCGTAGTGCTGATGGAGGTCTTCGAGCCTTCGCTCGTAACGGCTGAGGAAGCGGAAGCCGTTCCTGATCTCCTCGTCGAGGTTCTTGAAATTCTTCCCGAGCTTTCCTATGTCGAACGCCGGCCCTTCGTAGACGTGGAGCGTATTTATACAGTAGAGCTGGTCCTCGACCACGATGTTGACCCGGTCTACGTTCTTCTTTATATGGATTATGCCGTCTATATCTGTCACGAGCTTTTCGGCGATAACCCTGCTGCTGAGGGCTGTGATGTCTTCGCGGAGCGCCATGTAGAGCGCGTAGTTCTTCTCGACGAGATCGGCGAGGATGTAGTAAATGAGGGACGCGATCGTCGCGCGCTTCAGGTGAAGATTGTCGCAGAGGTTGGAGGCGAGCCTGCTCATCATGCCGACCTCGTTCCTGTGTATCGTTATGAGAAGGGTCGGCATGCAGACGAAGGAGATGTACTCGATTACGAACTCCTCGGTGTCCGTTATGACGGGGAATTCGAAGTAGAGCTCGAACTCGGAATGGGTGACGGGGAGGTTCCGCTCCTTGAGGACGTAGTCGTTTATTATGGAATCGTCCTTCAATATCGGGCGGAGGAACTCTCTCAGCTCTTCCGGGTTCGGGTTGAGAATGTCGACCCACCTGAGGCTGCCGTCGTATATGCCCGCCGGGTCGGGAGGCCCCCCGGTTTCCTCAGTCAGAAGAAGATTTTCGCCTATCGTGTAGGATTTGATCTTCAAGCGCGCCCTCCGGGACCTTGCCGCCGAAGCCCTTTGCGGCCGCCCCTGCGAGTAGTATTGTAATACCTATGGAAAAAATTTGAAGGGAGCTTCACATACTCTACATAATCGTTAAAACCGTCCTGACGGCGGCTGTTATAGTGGGGGCTTCGGAGCTCGGGAAGAGATATACGACCTTCGCCGCGCTGCTCCTGGCGCTTCCGCTTACGTCGCTCCTGGCGATGATGTGGCTATACATCGATACGAAGGACGCGGCGCGCGTGGCGGAGCTTTCGACGGGTATATTCTGGCTGGTCTTGCCCACGCTGCTATTCTTTTTAGTCCTGCCGTGGCTGATAAAACAGGGGGTTGGGTTCTGGGTTTCGATGGCGGCGTCGGCCATCATAATGGTGATTTTTTACCTGGGGTACGCGGCAATTGGCAAGAAGCTCGGGCTTCCGCTCTAGCCTTCGGCGGGCGGGCGTTATCCTTCGCAGAGCCTCTGCCTGAGCCTGGCCATGCCGGCGCGCATCCAGCTCTTGACCGTGCCGAGGGGCTCGTTCATGTGGACGGAGATTTCCGTCTGGCTCATGCCGTGAAAATAGGCGAGCTCGATGGAGCGCCTCTGGGAGGCCGGCAGCTCCGAAAGGGCGCTCTCTATGAGCTCCCTCTTCTGGCGGGTTTCGGTTTCCTCGTCGGGCGGGCCGGAGTGGTCGGGGACGTCGTCGGGGAGGGGGTCCTGGAGGAACTTTCTCTTCTTACCGGAACGAAGCTTGTCTATGGCGCGGCTGCGTGTGAGGGTTATAAGCCACGCCGAGGGCGAGCCCCTGTCGGGCGAGTATTCTGTTGAGCGCTGCCAGACCTGGTTGAAAACGTCGAGCGAGACCTCGTCGGCCTCGTCGTGACTCGAGAGTATCTTTGCGGCGAGCCCGTAAACCTGCGAAATGGTCTTGTCGTACAGCCTGCCGAGCGCCGACTCGCATCCGCGCGCTATCTTTGAAAGGAGCTCTGCGAGCTCCTGCTCTAATTGGGGAAGGCGGCCGCGGCCGCCGGAATTGTCAGGCATTCCTCCTCCGAAGCTCCCGCTACATAATTTAACCTAATCGTCATTTTATTGCCACACCGTATTATTTACCGGTCGTCTGCTGACGCTGGCGCCGCTCGTTTCAACCCCGGCGATTTTGCGCGGTTATAATATTTGGAAGCGGGTCAACCGAAACCCCAGCCCCGCCCGTATATTTAAATAAGCGTCGGTTTTATATATAATGTCAGAAAATCCCGAACTTAAGAACCTGAGAAAATGCCCGACCAGATGAGCGAAATGTCGAGAGAAGAGGAGCTGATACTGCTTTACGTGCTCGGCGCGCTCGAAGGCGAGGAGCTCGAGGAAGCGGAGCGGCTCATCGCCTCGAACACGGAAGAGACGAGGCGTATGCTCGCGGATTACGAGTCTGTAGCATCCCTCCTTCCCTATGCCGCGAGGCCCGCAGTCCCTTCCCCCGATCTCAAAAAAAAACTCCTTGCCGATGTGAGGCGTAAAAAATCGCGCGAAATACGTGAAGCGGCCACTCCCGCGAAGGAAGGCTTTCTCGGAGGCATTTTCAGGCCTCAATGGCTGGGATTCGGAGGGCTCGCCGCGGCCGCGCTCGTGGCTCTCCTGGTGATGAATATCTCGCTCAGGAACACTATAGGCCAGCGGGACGCCACGATAGGATCGCTAAACGAAAAACTGACGGCGAGCGCGGGCGACATAGAGAAGCTCGAAAACCTTCTCGCGGCCAAGGAAAGCGAGGTCGACTCGCTCGAAACGAAGCTCGCGAGCGTCGAGCTCGTGACGGATTTCATGAAGGATCAGAATATCGTTCTCGTCCAGCTCGACGCCAGGGCTCCCGGGTTTCAGTCCTCGGGGAGGGTGCTCTGGGACAAGGAAGAGCACGACGCGCTCCTTTACTGCCTCAACATGCCGGACGCACCCAGGGGGAAGACCTATCAGTGGTGGGTTATAGTGAAAGGCGAGGCCAAGAGCATGGGCATTTTTGATGTGAACGACGAGGGGGATAGCGTCGTGCTCATAGAATCCCTTAAAAAGTTCGGCAATGTAAGAGATATTGAAGCGTTCAAGGTTACGGTCGAGCCCGATGGAGGGGTGAAGGCCCCGACCGGAAAAGAGCTCATAGCCGGGGCGTCCATATAGTTTTCCAGTCGATTTTACGGCTGCTTTCCGCACCGCCGAAAGCATGCATCCGCAATATTTTTTCTCCGGTCAAGACCCGCGCCGCGCATCATCCTCCTTGCATTTTTTTCCAACATCTTTTAAATTTTCTATTTAGGACAGGGTTCCGAAGTAAAACCACTTTAGCCTCGGAGGTACGGTAATGGCCAGAAGCGCCGACAGTAAGGACAATAACGGCAAGACGAACGGTAAGCTCGTCTTGAGTGAGCGTTATCAGAAGGCGCTCAGCTACCCTCTTTTCGATTCGATCTTCAACCGCCGCTCGAGGAGATTCGGGCTCGGAATGAAGCTCGAAGACCCGACGCTCGGGTTCGAGTCGAAGTACGACCCGGTGCCGCTCGAAGAGATGGAAGAGGCCCTTCTCGTATGGGCTGGAACGGGGCTCACGGGGCTTTGCCTGGCCGACCTTCCCCCCGAAACCGGAATCGACCTCCTCTGCCAGTGGACGGGGAGGACGTGGCCTTCCGCATGCAACAACCACGGCACCGAGCTTTTCTTCACGAACGACAGCGGGCTCTATCACGTTAACGTAAAGAACATGCTGCCGAAGAATCACGAGCTCGACATGTTCTTCAAGATGAGCAAGGAAGAGCGCATGGCGAGGATTTTAGAGCTCTACCGCGAGAGCCTTGTTAAGCTCGAAGACGGAAGGGCCCAACTCCCCGACAAGATGCCGGGGCTTTTCGAATTCAACCAGTGGAATACGAACAAGCCCGGGACGTCTGTATTCATACCTGTGACGGACGTGACCGAGGAATACATAAATCTCCTTCATCTATACTGCAGCAACTCCTACGGCTTTACCATAATCGACGACCTCACCGGGAAGCCCGCGGGCGTCGAGAAGTGGATACAGAAGGGAAGGCTCAAGGACAACATAAAGCTCTCGCTCTTCGACCTCGAAGTGAGAATACTCACGGGGCTGAACGTCGAGCAGGCATTCATATGCCAGAACATGAGCCTCGCGCTCCAGGCCCTCGGGCTTGCGGGGTGGACGTTCAGCGGGTTCATACCGAGGTTCGCTCTCGGCGGAGCGCCGCAGCTCTTCAAGGGGCTTGGGTTCAGGTTCATACAGCCGAAGAAGGGCACAATCGATCCACCGACGACCGTGCCTGTCGGAAAGGACGGCGTCTTCCACGCCTATTGCCCTCCCTACTATAAAGATATGAACGAGGCGATAGACGCGTTCCACGAGCACAAGGAAGCGGCGTGGAAACCGGAGAAGCCGTTCCCGTACGCCGAGCCCGACAAGCATCTCATGCGCGCGCCGAGGCCGACGGAGACGACCATACAAATCGTGAAGGACGTCGCGAATTACATCTACGACACATACGGCAGGTTCCCGGCGTTCGTCGACCCGATGTACATGAGGCTCGTTTTCCAGGCGATGAACATAGACGTCGAGTTCTACGACAAGTTTTACCCGCAGGGCTCTTACTCCGAGCGGCACATCGACGCGTTCCAGAGCCACACCGGAGCCGGCCACCAGGCGGCCGCCGGACGCGATAACGTCAAAACGGCCGAAGAGAGAGCGTCGGGCGGGAAAAAGATCAAGGCTTAATTAAATTCCGAACACACCTTGGCAAGATGAGCGCCCGCTCCGACCGGCGGGCGCGATTTATTCCTGCGCCGAGTATAACACTTGACAAACACTTAATAATTATCTACATTGGAATTGTAGGCGGGGGTATGCGCCGCGCCTCACTAAAACGGTTGGGAGTTCCAAAATATGAAGCGTTCAGATATTGAAAAGGATTTAGCGGACAGATTCAATCTACAGCCTTCCCAGTCGGAGCAGATACTCGATACCATTATCGAGCACATGACGGGAGTCCTCGAAAACGGGGGCCGTATAGAGATAAGGGGATTCGGCAGCTTCTTCACGAAAAGCTACGGCTCTTACGAGGGCAGGAACCCCAGGACGGGCGACAAAGTTACGGTATCCAGCAAGAAGCTCCCGCATTTCCGCCCGAGCCGCGAGCTCATAGCCAAACTGAACGGCGAGGAATAAAGCCTCGGGCGCTTTCACCGGGCGGCGGGCGTCGACGCGCCTTGAAACGAGGCGCGTGAGCCTGGCCGGGAGCGATTGACAATTACGCGCCATCCGCTAGCCTCTTCCCTATGTCTTTACTTAAAATACTCAAATATCCGGACCCTTTCCTGAGAAAGAAATGCGCCCCCGTCGAGGAGATCGACGAGGAGCTTCTCACGCTTTTGGACGATATGACGGAGACCATGTACGCCGCGAGGGGCGTCGGGCTGGCCGCATCGCAGGTAGGAGCGGACAAGAGGGTCGTCGTGATAGACGTGAGCCCGTGGTACAGGAACGACGGCGGGGAAGAGGGCGAGGGGGATGATGAGTCAGGCGAGGCGGCGCATGCCGAGTGCTCGCATTCCGACGAGTGCTCTCATTGTCACGACGAAGAGGAATATGACGGCCCCGGGCTGATAGAGCTTATAAATCCCGTTATCGTATACTCCGAGGGGTCGGCTGTCGCCGAGGAGGCATGCCTCAGCATCCCGGGCTTTTCGAGCGAGGTGAAGCGCAAGTACAAAGTCGTCGTCGAGGCCTATAACCGGGATGGGGACGCGATAGAAATCGAGGCGGAGGACCTTCTCGCACGTGTATTCCAGCACGAGATAGACCACCTCGACGGGATACTTTTCATAGACAGGCTCAGCAGGCTGAAGCGCGAGCTGATCAAGCGCAAGATCGAAAAGGAGTTCGGGAAAGAGGAAAAGAGGTATGCCGTGCTGTGAAACGCGTGGGCGGATGATGCGGTAAATCGATCGTCAGCGACTTGAACTTAAAATAAAAAAGGGAGCCGAAGCTCCCTTCTTTAATTTTTATTTTGCTGTCTTACCTATAGTGCGGCTTTCTTTCTGCGTGATACTACGGCTAATCCGATGAGTCCCAACACCCCCGCCATGGCTATCATTCCCCATTCGGAAAGGGTCGGGATAGGATTGATTTGCCGCAGGTTGCATCCTCGTATCAGGCGCTCCTTGCAATCTCGGAATTCCTGGTCGCTTATCTGCGTTCCGAAACCGGCTTCACCAATTTCGAGTATTCCGCATGCCGGAAGCTCGTCTGGTCTCTGAATCACGTCATAGATAAAAGTATCCGAGAAGACCTCAACATTGTCCGGGGTCAGTACGAATTGCGTTCCTTCTCCGAGCTCGCCGCCCGGGCATAGTATGTCCAGGATCTCATTGCCGGTGAATCCGGTCGACAATTCCGAATCGTCACACGGACAAGAGGGTGTTTGAGCGACAGCGTAATTTGCCGCGAAAACAATGGCTAACAATATCAATGTGTTAAAGATTTTCATTTTTCATCCTCCATTAGGTATTTTGAAACGCAGGTATTTAAATAGTCACTTAGTATAATATTGCCGCCTATACAATGTAATAGAGATCGTTTAGTCGTAATGGCGGATTATGGATGAGGATTTTTCCCGTGTGCCGGCCGCTCCGGCGGGGTACGTAGTCTGCTGCGGACGGTGAATTAGAACTCTCCCACCCTTGCCGCGTCGCACCCTCCGCCCGAAAGGGGGCAGAGGGGGAACAAACCGTATTCAATATCGGTATTGCGCCGAATCTCTGACGGCCGTATTTTTAGGCAGGCCGAATCGGGCGCAGCGTGTTCCCGGCGGCAAAGGAGAAGGCCAGGAGAGGGTGATGATGAAATATTCCGTGATATTAAGGGGCTTTGCCGTTTATACGCTGCTCGTATTCATCGGGCTCGGAGTCATCGGAGGCTGCCAGACGTCGGACACTGACGGTGGCGGTGGCGGCGGGGACGATGACGATACGGAGCTCAGGACATGCGACCTCGGCGGCTCGGACAGCGCCTGTAACATATGCGCCGAGCTCGGAGACGCGGCGTGCTGTACGCTCAGCACACCGGCAGGGTGCGGCACTGCTACACAGATACTCGATTTCACGTCGTGCTCGACGGACCAGTCGGCTGCCTGCGCAATAGGGGCCTCGCCGACTCCGGGTCCAACACCGGCGCCAACACCGGCGCCGACGCCCGCTCCGACCCCTGAGCCGACGGCGTCACCGACGGGCGTTCCGACCCCGGTGCCGTCTCCTGCTCCTACGCCGCGCCATACTCCTTCGCCGACGCCGGCTCCTACACCCAGCCCGACTCCGTCTCCGGGGCATATTCTCACTATCGTCAATAACTGCACTGAATCGGTATGGATAGGTATGCAGAGCATTAATTTCACGCCGCTCCTCTGCGCCGTAAATACAGGCGGCGCGGCGGCTGTCGGCGACTGCGGGCCACAGGGCGGCCAGTCCGGCGGCACGATACCGAACAACACGGCCTGGGTCGGGGCCCCGCCCTGGGCGTCTGACGGAAGCGCGACCTGGGAGATACCGACGAAGGACGCCGACCCGACGAACCTCGGCGGCATAAGGCAGCTTAATGTTCCCGACTGCTGGGATTCGGGGGTTCTCGTCGCGCGGACGGGCTGCACCGCTGGCGACAACGGAGAGCTTACATGCCGGACGGGCAACTGCGGCGGCACTACGGGAGTCGAAAACTGCGGCGGCATCAACGGCCCGAAGCCGACTTCGCTCGCCGAGCTGACTTTGGACGGCGGCATACCGAAGAGCTGCGCCGGCGAGGACAACTACGACGTTTCGTTCGTGGCGGGCTTCGACGTGCTCATCGAGATCGCGCCCGAAGACCAGCCAGGCTGCGGCTCGGCCGGGTCCGGCTGCTCGGATCTGCCGGTCTGCCCCTGGGACAAGCATGTTTTCGAGCCTTCGGCCGGCGGCAACATCGGCGGGTATGTGAAGAGCTCGCCGGGCGAGATAGGCACCTGCCTTTCGCCGTTCAACATGGCCTCGATAGGACTCCCGCCGCTCGACACGATGAGCACGGCGGACGCGAACAGGCTCGGCTGCGTATCGTCTGACTACGACGAGACGCCGTGGACGAATAACGATCTGTGGGGAGTGTGCATGATAAGCTTCGGCGACAATTCTGACAGCTGTGCGTTCGATGAGACGGCCACGTGCGCGACGAACACGAATGTGCCGCCGACGGGTAACTCGACGCCGCCCTGCTGCCAGTTCCCGACTAACATGTGCGACCCGTACGGACAGTGCGACACGAACCTGAACCGGACTGCGGCGTGGCCTACATACGTCGAAGACACGGTGACGAAAAAGACGACGGCATACATCGAAAACGTGCACACGGCGTGCGGCGACAACACGGGCGGGTCGCAGGCCGGGGCATATGCGTGGTCGTTCGACGACGGGAACCAGGTGGAGGGGCTCGCGAACGCGCTATTTACGTGCCAGGGGAGCAACATCAACTATACGATAACTCTTTGCGGGAGCGGGACGCCGGAGCCGGCTTTCCATACTGAAAACGAGAAATAGAGTCCTGTTTAATTCCGCGTGGAAGGAGTTTAAAATCTACAAAAGATGAATCTTTTTATAGATACAAATGTTTTCCTTTCGTTTTACCATTTAAGTAGCGATGATCTTGAAGAGCTACGTAAACTTGTTGTATTAATAGATCAAGACAAAGTAAAACTCCTCCTTCCGGTACAAGTAATAGATGAATTCCGAAGAAATAGGGATTCTAAAATTACTGACGCCATTCGTCGCTTTACTGAAGAAAAATTGAATCGGCAGTTTCCTCAAATATGCAAAGAGTATGAAGAATATAGAGTTATGCAAGAAGCTATAACTAGATATCTTGAAGCTCAAAGTATTATAGTAGAGAAGTTATACCAAGATTTTCAAAATCAAACCTTTGTAGCGGACACTATCATTAACGATTTATTTGGAAAAGCGGACAAAATAGAAGTAACAGATGAAATTTTCACAAAAGCCAAAAGACGTCAGGAATTAGGAAACCCTCCTGGTAAAGACGGATTGGGAGATGCAATAAACTGGGAATGTTTACTCGAGACGGTATCAAATGAAGAAGATTTATTTTTCATATCAGATGATAAAGATTACCACGCTCTTAGCAATAAAGATTTATTCTTGCCATATCTAAACACTGAATGGATTGAAAGAAAAGACTCTTCAATTGTCTTCTTCAAAAGACTATCTGATTTCTTTAAAAATCAATTTCCGGAAATTAAATTAGCAAGAGAATTAGAAAAAGGAATTCTGATAAATGATCTAATACAAAGTACTAGCTTCGCGAGAACAAGAAGAACTTTAAGAAAACTTGTACAGTTTAGTGATTATACTGAGAGCGAAATAAACGAAATTGTATCTGCAGCAATAAGTAATAATCAAATATACTGGATAATGCAGGACGAAGACATTAATAGTTATCTTAGAACAATTGTAGAAGGTAGAGAGAGATTAATAGAACCAAAGAATCTAAAGCTTTTTTACAAATTGTTGGATGGTAATGATTCGGATGACAATGCTGATGATGAAATTCCATTTTAATTAACAAGGAGCAATATCGGCGGAAGGCGCTCCCTCGCAAAGATAAAGGATTCTTGATGATTACTGGCGGAAATGGATTCCCGCCTGCGCGGGAATGACAAACTAAAAAAACTAAATCCCCCCTGACCCCCCTTTTTCTAAGGGGGGATTAAAGGCAAAAAATTAGATCCTGAAACAAGTTCAGGATGACTACAAAGAAAAGAAGAGCCGGATTTAAGTGCGCTGGAGTTTCGCTCCTAGACAACCCCGCGCTTTGCAAATAGACTAAACCGCCATGCAGTCGAAGCTCTCACAGGAGATAGCGCCGTTCTACGTTCTCGAGGTGCTCGAAAGGGCCCGCGAGATAGAGGCCACGGGCGCGAAGGTGATACATTTCGAGGTCGGGGAGACTGATTTCGAGACGCCTGCGGCCGCGTGCGAGGAAGCCATCGCAGCGATAAACGAGGGCGATACGCGCTACACGCACAGCCTCGGGATACGCGAGCTCAGGGAAACGATCGCGGCGGATTATAAAGAGTCGTACGGCGTCGACGTATCGCCCGACAGGATAGTCGTTACGATGGGCAGCTCGCCCGCGCTTTTTCTTTCGATGCTGGCGCTGCTCGATCCCGGCGACGAGATCGTCATCACCGACCCTCACTATGCCTGCTACCCGCAGCTGATTAAGATCGCGGGCGGCGTTCCGAAGAAGGTGCGCATATACGAAGAAGAAGGGTTTCAGCCGGACGTCTCAAGGATAAAGGCCGCCGTAACGCCGCGCACGAAGGCGGTGCTTATAAACTCCCCGGCGAACCCGACAGGCGTCGTGCTCGATCCGTCCGTGCTCAGGGGCATAGCCGCCATCGGCGTACCGGTCATCTCCGACGAGATATACCACGGGCTCGTATACTCGGGCGAGGCGCGGACGATGCTGGAGTTCAGGGACGACGCGATAACAGTGAACGGATTTTCGAAGCTCTACGCCATGACGGGCTGGCGGCTCGGATATGTTATAGTCCCCGAAGCGCTTGTGCGGCCGGTGCAGAAACTCCAGCAGAACCTATTCATATCGCCGAGCGCGATAGCGCAGCGGGCCGGCGTCGCCGCCATTAAAAAGGGGAAGGGCGAGGTCTCAGGGATGGTGAGGAAATTCGCCGAAAGGAGAGTAAGACTGGTCGAAGGTCTCAGGAAGCTCGGGCTTTCGCCCGCCGCCGCGCCTTCCGGTGCGTTTTACGTCTTCGTGAACGCCTCGAAGCTCTCGAACGATTCGCTCGCGCTCGCCTTCGACATACTCGAAAAGGCGCACGTGGCCGTGACTCCTGGAGTGGATTTCGGCGAGGGCGGGGAGGGGTATCTCCGGCTCTCGTACGCGACGTCTCCCGAAAACATTGACGAGGGCCTGAGAAGGCTCGCAACCTACATAGAAGAGAACAAAAAATAACCCAATGAAAATACCGTCGATTGCAGAGATAGACATAAAGGAAAGGAAGATATTGATAAGGGTGGACCTCGACGTGCCCGTGGATAAATCGGGCGCTGTCGGCGAGGTGTGGAAGATTCAGCGCATCATACCGACTGTGAAGTACGCGCTGCTTCAGAAGGCGAAGGTGACTCTCGCCGCGCACAGGGAAAAGCCCGGGGGGAAGGTCGTCAGGCGGTATTCGCTTGAAGCCGTCGGCGCGGAGCTTTCGCAGGCCCTCGGGTGCGAGATATATTTCCCCGAGGATTCGGTCGGCGACGCTGTGAAAAAGGTGTCGGTCGACATGCCCGCGGGAAGCGTCATGCTTCTCGAAAATCTCGACTTTCACAAAAAAGAGCTCGAAGACAGCATGGATTACGCGAAGAAGCTCGCCGAGATCGCGGACGTCTACGTGAACGAGGCGTTTACGGTCTCGAACCAGAAGCGCGCCTCGCTCTCGGCCATTACAGGCTTCTTCAATACCCTGTGCGTCGGGCTTTCGTTCAAGAACGAGGTCGAAAACCTGGGCAAGCTCGCAAACCCCGAGCGGCCCTTCACGGCTGTCATCGGCGGGAAGTGCACGCCGCTCAGGCTCGCGCTCATGGAAAGACTCATGGAAAAAGTGGACTCGTTCCTCCTGGGTGGGGAGGTCGCCAACCTCTTTCTCAAGACGATCGGGAAGGAAACAGGGAGGTCGGAAGTGGACCAGACGATGATCTTCAACGCGAAAAAGCTCATTTCATCGTCGGCCACGAGGGGCATAAGGTTCATCGTGCCCGTGGACCTCGTAACCGTCCGCGGGGATTTGAAGAATGATTCGCCTTCCTATATAATTTCGGACAATAATATCCCGAAAGGTTCGACCACAGTCGATATAGGGCCCGAAACGAGGGCTCAATTCGCTAATAATATATCGGGAGCGAGGACGGTTTTCTGGAACGGGCCGCTCGGCATTTGCGAGGAGCCGGGGTTCTTCGAGGGTTCGAAGGCCGTGGCCGAGGCGATTGCGGAGTCGGACGCGTGGGGGGCGGTTACAGGCCGCGACACCGCGCAGATCGTCCACGATATGGCCGCAGAGGGGCACGTGGGTTACGTGTCCCGGAGCGGAGAAGCGGCGGTGGAATACATTATCAACGGCACTCTGCCGGCGATCGCCGCGCTCGAAGAAAGGATTAAATGAGAAAAAAGCTTGTTGCAGGCAACTGGAAGATGAACATGCTGGAGAAGGAGGCGGGGGAGCTTGCGAGAGGCGTCGCAGGCGGAGTTTCCCATATTGCGGGCGAGGTTGACGTCGTGCTCGCGCCGCCGTTCACGGCGCTTCATGCCGTGGCGGAAGCGATAGAGGGCACGGGCCTTCAGCTCGGGGCGCAGGACGTTTTCTGGGAGGAGAGAGGGCCTTACACGGGCGAGATATCGCCGGCGATGCTCGTGGACGCCGGGTGCGAGTGGGTGATAATCGGCCACTCGGAACGGAGGAACATATTCCACGAGACGGACGAAATGGTGCGTAAGAAGATAGACGCCGCGCTCGCCGACGGGCTTAAGGGTATCGTGTGCGTCGGGGAGACGCTCGCGGAGAAGGAAGGCGGGCAGACGGTGGGCGTCGTCGACGGGCAGGTAGAGAGCGCGCTTTCGGGGCTAGAAATCAGGGACCCGTCGCGGCTCGTGATAGCGTACGAGCCCATCTGGGCCATCGGGACGGGCCATAACGCCACCCCGGAAGAGGCCGAATTCGTCCATGCTACAATTCGTGAAATAGCAGGTAAAATATTGGGCGGCATTGCGGACCGTATCAGGATCGTCTACGGCGGGAGCGTAACCGAGGACAACATCCGGGAGCTCATGGCCGAGCGCGACATAGACGGTGCGCTCGTGGGCGGGTCCAGTCTCCGGGCGGACGCGATGACGAGCATAGTGCTGAAGGCAGGAGAATAGAAAGTGGAAATAGTAATAGCGGCTGTTAAGGTGTTGCATATAATTGTGAGCCTTCTGCTCATCCTGGTGGTTTTACTCCAGCCGGGAAAGAGCGGCGACCTGGGCTCGATATTCGGCGGCGGGACGAGCGAATCGATATTCGGCTCGAGCGGCGCCGTGCCGTTTCTTGTGAAGGTGACGAGGGGGCTCGCCGTGCTATTCCTTCTGACCTCGCTCTCGCTCGGGTATTTCTCGATGAGCGGAGGAAGCAAGTCGGTCATATCCGACATACCGGCTCCGGTTACGGAGACCGTGCCCGCCGATAGTGGGAACACGGGAACGAGCGCCGGGGATACCGGGACGGCTCCCGAGGGCGGCGCGCTGAGCGCACCTGCGGATTCCGGAACCGAGAGCGCTCCTTCAGGTGAAGCGCCTGCCGGTGACGGCGGGGCGTCGTCCGAGACCGGAAACGCACCTGAACCCGAATCCGGGCAGAAACCCTGACGTAATCATCGCGTAAACAGGATTGAACGGGCGATACCGGGGCTTTCACGGCCCGGCGGGGGAGCGCTTCCTTGAACGCCCGGGATGCATTAAGTATATTAAAGTTAGACAACTTCCGGAGGTATTTTAGAAATGGCATATGTTATTGCGGAACCGTGCATAGACGTGAAAGACAAGGCCTGCGTCGAGGCGTGCCCGGTTGACTGTATATATGAAGGCGGAGACCAGCTTTTCATACATCCGGAGGAGTGTATAGACTGCGGCGCGTGCGTGGACCCGTGCCCGGTGGACGCAATTTTTCACGAAGACGAATTACCCGAAAAGTGGAGCGAGTACACTGCCAAGAACAAGGATTTCTTCGAGGGGAAGGAAGGGCTCGAGCCAGCGAAGAAGGACTGAGGCAGGCTCGCCGATATAAATCTGAAAACCAGAGGGGATGTGCTTCGGCATGTCCCCTTTTTTTTGCCCGTTTGACTGAGGTGAGGCAGTTGAACAAGACAAAAACGAAATCCACCGAGAGCGCGGCGGCGAAGAAGAAGCGCGCGCTCGAAATACTCTCTATACTCGAAACCGAGTATCCCCATGCGAAATGCCATCTGAATTATACGAGCGCTCTGGAGCTTTTGATAGGCTGCATACTCTCGGCGCAGTGTACGGACAAGCGTGTGAACGAGGTTACGCCGGGGCTCTTCAAAAAGTATCCGACGGCGGCCGATTTCGCGCGCGCCGACAGGGACGAGCTCGAAGAGGAGATACATTCCTGCGGATTTTTCAGGGCAAAGGCCAAGTCGATCGTTAACTGCGCCAAGGCGCTCGTCGACGAGCACGGGGGGAAAGTCCCGGCGACGATGGAGGAACTTACGAAGCTGGCGGGGGTGGGGCGGAAGACGGCGAACGTCGTCCTCGGGAATTTTTACAAGATACCGGGGATAATCGTCGATACGCACATCATGCGTTTATCCAAGAGGCTGAAGCTGACCTCGAACTCGGACCCGGAAAAGATTGAGTTCGATCTCAGGGCGCTCATACCCGAGCCGAGGTGGACGTTCTTCTCGAACTCGCTCGGCGATCACGGGAGGACGGTGTGCTTCGCTCGGAAGCCGAGGTGCGGGGAGTGCGTGATAAGCCACCTTTGCCCGTCGGCGGGGAAGGTGTGAAGAGACATTAAATCCCCCCATACCCCTCCGGCTTCGCTAAGGCTACGCCGCGACAGGC
>CAZPHQ010000020.1:50441-58017 GCA_964586675.1 uncultured Spirochaetia bacterium
CCTAAGGGGGGATAAAAAGGCAAAGGCTGGATTCCCGATACAGGCATTCGGGAATGACAATCTAAAAATACCGAATCTCTTGCTGACCCCGCCGGCCGAGGCGTAGGCCCTCAGGCTTCTTGGAATGAGAATGTTATCGGTCCGGCTCAATCGAAATCGGTGATTGCGAAGTTGAGGGGATGGGCGTTCCGCTGAATCCTGGTATCGTCCCCCGGCACGAGCCCGAGTGGCGCACCGGTAGTAAACGCATCTATAACAGTATTCACGTCCGCCATGCCGACATATTTATACCTGTCTATCACGAATGGGAGGCTGTTGGAGGTTAGAATGTCGGGCCCGTCGCCCAGGCCGAAGTGAAGATGCGGCGCCGTCGAGTTTCCTGTGCTGCCCAGCTTGCCTATCAGCTGACCTGTGGTGACCACGTCGCCTTCCTTTACCGCCACGCTTCCCGGCATGAGGTGTGCGTAAGACGCCCACACCCCGGGCTGAATGAGGACGACCACGTTATTCCCCGGATAGTCACCGGGACCTTTTACTGTCGTCGGCGGGGTGTTGGGCGGCGTGTCGTCCATGTCGTCGCGGACAGAGACTACGGTGCCGTTGCCCACCGATACGATGTCGGCCCCGTAGGCGAAGTACTGCTCATTCTTAGTGCCGTCGCCTTCGAAGAGCCTCTTGTCCTTCGCCTGTATCCAGTCGATGGCGAAAGTTTCCGATTTGACATACCTCGCCCCGTCAACGGCCATCCTGAATGCGCGGTGATTCGACGGGACACAGCAGCCGTTCGCGTTGAACCAGCCGGTGCCTTTAAGAGGCGGAGCTATAACTACGGGCTCCATCGGGTTCACTGTGAGGAGGGGGCCAAGAATCTCATTCGATCCGATGAGAGTGGAGAGCGGGTGGGAAGAAACTTCGTACTTTATTCTGTGCGTGATCTGATCCGGTATTTCGCCCTTCGGGACTATAACGTCCATCACCGCGGCGACGGAGCTTGAGGATGGTATTTCGTTGATCTCATCCGAGCCGAACAGCGGCTGAAGGACTTGTTTCAGCTCTTCGCCTTTGAGGCGAAGAAGGCGCTTGCCGTTCGGGGTGTAGACATCTATGGAAGTCAGCGTTACCGGCCCGGCGAACACGTTAGTGAAGATGAGGTCGTATTCGATGTGGTCCATGCCGTCGCTGCCTGTGACGCGGAGGGGATCGTTCGTCGACGTTACGATTAAGGCCGTCGTCTCCGGCGCGCAGGCCGCCGACACGCTCAGCAGGGCTACAAGAACAGCGACGCGGGCCGTGGTAGCGATGATTGATCTTGCTCCGTTAATTACGGCCATACCCGGAACACGGGATTGAACGATCCGCCTCATTTCTGCTTCTCCTGGGATAAGTGGGTATAGTTGAATCGTGCGGCCGATTTGTGATTTTTTCAATAGGGTGGGATGCATGCGATGTCACGGGCCGGTTCTCTTCATCCTCCCAAAACCTGTATAATATCTCCCGGAATGAAGGCGCGTTATAACTCCTATCACGATTTCCTGAAGGAGCGCTTCGGGTGCCGGGTGAATAAAGTCTCGGTGGACATGGGATTCACATGTCCGAACAGGGACGGCTCGCTCGCCCGGGGCGGCTGCGTTTACTGCAACAACGACAGCTTCGTTCCGCCCTACGCACGCGCGCGGTTCCCGATGCACGACCAGATTACGCGCGGCATGGAATACCTCTCCAAGAGGTTCAAGGCGAAAAAGTTCATCGTCTATTTCCAGGCATACACGAACACGTACGGCAGCGTTGACGAGCTCGAACGGATGTACCGAGAAGCCCTTAAATACGAGGGCGTCGTGGGGATTGCGGTCGGCACGCGATCGGACTGTATCGACGAGGAAAAGCTCGACATGTTCGGGCGGCTGGCGAAGGAATGCTACGTTTCCGTCGAGTACGGCATCGAATCGATATACGACAAGACGCTCGGATTCATGAACCGGGGGCACGATTACGAGTCGGTCCTCGACGCGCTCAGGATATCGCAGGGGAGGGGGTTCGAGATCGGGGCGCACGTCATAATGGGCATGCCGACGGAGACGCGGGAGGAGATGATGGCGACGGCTGCAGAAGTCTCGGGCCTCGGGATAGACTGCTTCAAGGTGCACAACCTTCACATCGTGAAAAACACGCCGCTCGAAAGGATGTACAGGGCGAACCCGTTCCAGCTTTTCGGGTTCGGGGAGTATATAGAATTCATCGTCGAATTCCTGGAGCGGCTCTCGCCGGATATGGTCGTCGAGCGGCTGTTCACGGACACGCCCCGGCAGCTGCTCGTAGCGCCGAACTGGGGGAAATCGCACATAGAAGTCATGCGTGCGATAGAGGCCGAGCTGGAAATGAGGGACACGTTCCAGGGGAGGCTTTACGGCGCGGCCGCATGAGCCGCCGCTTCGTCCCCGTAATCCCGTCCGCACGGTTATTGCGTAACAATTCCTGGTATAACTCTGCATAATTATTGAACAATATCCGCTGGTGCGCGCCGCCTTAATGCGTCTCACGGTTATGACCGGAGCGTCAGGCGAATAAGAAATTCCGTGCCGCAGGCCTTCTTCAGGGTCCGCCTACCGGAGTGTGTGAGCTTTTGCGTACAGGCGATATACTTTTCCATATCTTGGGTTAATATTGATTGTGTAAAACCTGAGGGATAAATGATAAAAAGCTCAAACCCCGCGCTCGGGGATAAAACGTTCGAAAATCTCCAGCCAGCGCTTACCGCCGAAGGGCGGATGACGATCAACGGCACCATAAACAAGACGCTCATACTGCTTGTCCTGACGCTTGTTCCAGCGGCGTGGGTGTGGGACAAGTTCTACAAGGGCGGAGCCGAGGCCGTCGGCAACTGGATACTGATAGCAGTCATCGCGGGGCTCGTCGTCGCGATGGTGACGATATTCAAGAAGACGTGGGCTCCCCTCACCGCGCCTCTTTACGCCGTTATCGAGGGCGTAGTCATAGGCGGCATATCCGCAATCGCCGAGGCGCAGTTCCAGGGCATCGTGTTCCAGGCTGCGTCGCTCACGTTCGGCACCCTGCTCGCGCTCCTGGTCGCGTACAGGACGGGCGTGATAAAAGTGACTGAAAGGTTTAGGCTCGGCGTCGTTGCGGCGACGGGCGGTATCTTCGTCGTCTACCTCATATCCCTCGGACTCGGCTTTTTCGGAGTGAACGTTCCATACATACACACGGGCGGCACGATAGGCATACTATTCAGCCTGTTCGTCGTCGTTATAGCGGCGCTGAACCTCGTCCTCGACTTCGACTTCATAGAGCGGGGGGCGGAGGAAGGCGCGCCGAAGTACATGGAATGGTACGGTGCGTTCGGGCTTATCGTAACCCTTATCTGGCTTTACATCGAATTCCTGAGGCTGCTCACGAAGCTCAGGCAGTGATTCGCTCGAGATCGAGAAAATCAAAGCGGAGGCTTAATTTGAAATCCAATATGGTTGCGAGAACTGCAGTGCTGATGCTCGCGGCGGCGTTCCTTTTCGGCGCGTCGAGCGCGTCGTTCGCACAGGGCGGGGCAACCAGCCCGCAGGAACTAGGCTCGAAACGCATTGCGGCGGGGAAAGCGCAGAACAAGGAACAGCTCCTGGCCCTCATCAACCCCAAATCGGTGGAATACATGAAAGAGAAAGATCCCGGAAAGCTAGAGGAAGTTATAAATACCTGGCTGAAAACCGAGATCCCGCCAAATCCCGAATTCATTCTACAATCCTTAAAAGATATACCCGACTACAATGCGGCCTCGCAGACGTTCGTCGTCGGACCTTCGTCGATGTACTTCCCGGTAGCGCCTACTGACCTGCTTGTTCTTGTTGGGGACAGGCAGATTACTGTGAAGAAGGACGGAAAGGACGTAGTCGAGAAGAAGAGGGCTCCCGTGACCATAGACTTTGTCATGCAGGAAGACGGGGTCTGGTACATCGTCCTTCCCGTCATCACGAAAGCCATGCAGCCGCAGCAGCGGTAACCGGTACATTACATCGGCCGGCCTCGTCCGCCTCTGGCGGGTACACTTTATCCCATGACGGAAGGCTCGCCGCACCCTGTAGTAATATTCGACGGCGTCTGCAATTACTGCAGCTCCGTCGTGGTGTTCATTATAAAGCGCGACGCGCGGGGAATATTCAGGTTCGCGCCTTTCCAGTCGGAATCCGCAAAGGCGCTCCTCGAAAAGTACGGCGTCAGGGAGGATTACCTCGACTCCTTCATATTGATAGAGGATGGGAGGCTCTACACGAAGTCGGAAGCCGCGCTCAGGCTCTGGCGGAGGCTCGGCGGCCTTTGGAGCCTCAATTACGCATTCATCGCCGTCCCCGCGTTTATCAGGGACGCCGTCTACGATTTTATCGCACGGAACCGCTACAAATGGTTCGGCAAGAAGGACGAATGCATGATCCCTGGGCCGGATGTGAGGGAGAGGTTCCTGGAGTGAGCTCCCGGACCGGGCCGCGCGAACCCTTCGATTCCCCGTCCGTAACAGCCCGTGATCAGGACTCTATTGTCTCGGCCGAGTATAATGTTATTTTTTATACTGCAGCAGGCAGGGTGCGACGAGATGAGTGACGGGCTTCAGTTTAAAATTGCTTCCGAAAAGAGCGAGTTCGACCAGATCCACGCGCTCAATTACGAGACCTTCGCCGAGGAAATTCCTCAGCACGAAAAGAACGCCGAAAGGTCGCTCGTAGATAAATTCCACAAAGACAATACATATATCATATGCCTCGATGCGGGGGAGCTGGTCGGGATGCTCGCTGTCAGGGACAGGCGTCCGTTCTCTCTCGACAGGAAAATTCCCGACCTCGATTCGCACCTTCCGCCGTTCAGGTCGGCCTGCGAGATAAGGCTCCTGGCCGTGAAGAAGGACAGGCGTAACAGAAAGGCCATACTCGGGCTGTTTACCTCGCTCGCCTCGTGGTGCGAGGAGGGCGGGTATGACATCGCGCTCATATCGGCGAACGTCGAGCGCGAAAAGCTCTACACGAACCTCGGCTTCGCTCCGTTCGGCCCGCGCGTCGGCTCGGAGGGCGCTATCTACCAGCCGATGTATCTGACTCCCGAGCCCTACTACCGCATGAAGGCGGGCACGAGGCTCCTGTCGAGAGTGGCCGGCGCAGCGGACCCGGGCGGGAAGAGGCCGCTGAATTTCCTGCCGGGGCCTGTGGACGTTGCGCCCGCCGTGAGAAAAGCGATGGTGGATAAAACACTCTCACACAGGTCGGGGGATTTCGTCGCTGCATTCGAAGACGTGAGACGCAAGCTCTCGGCGCTCGTGAACGCATCGCGAGCTTCTATACTCATGGGCTCGGGGACGCTGGCGAACGACGCCGTCGCCGCGCGGCTCTCACTTACGGAAGGACGCGGGCTGATACTTTCGAACGGCGAGTTCGGCGAGCGCCTGGTCGATCACGCGCGGCGCTTCGGGCTCGGGTTCGAAATACTCCGGAAAGGATGGGGCGAGACTTTTTCCCGCTCCGATGTGGAAAATGCGCTCGACGCCGCGTCCAACGCAAGCTGGCTCTGGGCCGTGCACTCCGAAACGTCGACGGGTGTGCTCAATGACGCCGAAACCCTGAAAAATATATGCGCCACGCGGGGAGTGAAACTCTGCCTCGACTGCATAAGCTCGCTCGGCACTGTTTCGCTCGACCTCGCGGGTGTTTACATGACGACGGGGACGAGCGGAAAGGGCATCAGATCATACGCAGGCCTCTCGTTCGTATTTCACGGTGAAGCGGCCCCGCCGCCCTCCGGTATGCTCCCCCGCTATCTCGACCTTTCGCTCTACGAAGAATCCGAAGGACCGCCGTTCACCGTATCGTCCAATCTCCTTTACGCCCTCCGCGAGGCGCTCGTCGGCGAGGCCGCATGGAACGCGCGCTACGATTCAATAAAAGAGCTGTCGGCGTTCGTCCGGCTGCGTCTCCGTGAAGCGGGTCTCCACGTCGTCGCGCCAGAAGGGCACGAATCGCCGGCGCTCGTAACGATTGCCCTTCCGGGCGAAGTACTGTCCCCGGAGCTCGGCCCCGAG
Organism: uncultured Spirochaetia bacterium; assembly: GCA_964586675.1. Lineage (GTDB taxonomy): Bacteria > Desulfobacterota_D > UBA1144 > Nemesobacterales > UBA2774 > JADLGH01. The sequence goes on from CAZPHQ010000020.1 coordinate 56,512, forward strand.
CTCGAAAAGTCCGGATATTTCCTCAACTGGAGGAGCCCGTATCTCGTCCGCAGAAATTGGATGCAGGTCGCCCTCATGGGTGAGTACGACGCCTCCGCCGTAAGCCGTTTCCTGGATGTCTTCACAGAGGCCGCCCGCCCGCGAAGGCGCGCCTGAGATAATTTCGCAGTTCCTTTGACGATAAGCCCCGGACGATTTATTATTGGCGTATCGGTAAATGAAAAAGGAGGTGCGAGATGGCAAGTTTAGTCAACCGCATGATAAGGGCCGCCAAGCTGGACGTGAGTCTCTACGAGGAAGTCGAGGCGGATAAGAGCGCACTGGGGCAGGCGGCGGTAGTGGTTCTTCTTTCCAGCGTCGCGGCCGGAATAGGGGCCGTTGACGAGCTCGGTGCCGGAGGGATAGTGACGACGGCGCTGCTCTCTCTGGTGGCGTGGGTCATCTGGGCTTTCCTGACATACATTATCGGGACGAAGCTGCTTCCGACGCCCGAGACCAAGACGGACTTGGGCGAGATGATGCGTACGATAGGATTTTCGAGCTCCCCCGGCGTTCTTAACATACTCGGCGTAATTCCATTCCTGGGGCAGTTCGTGGCGATAATCGTGGGCATCTGGGGGTTCATCGCGATGGTTATAGCCGTCAGGCAGGCGCTCGATTATACGAGCACCTGGAGGGCTGTCGGAGTTTGCGCTATTGGATTCGTCGTCTATATCATAATCGCGATCGTGCTCGCCGGTATTATAGGCACGGAGCATATGGCGCCCGGCGCATCCTGACGACGGATAAAGCATCTTAACGTTTATGCATGACGGATGGGGTACGGGGATTCGTTTAACTTTTTTTCATCGGGAGATACCGTTTATCCGTGTTTATTAAGAGGCTTATAAGGGCGCTACTACTCGACCCGAACGTTTACGAGGAAATCGAGCACGACAGGCGCGCGATGTGGCAGGCCGCGCTTGTCGTCTTGCTGGTGAGCCTGTCGCGCGGGCTTTACGCCTACAATGTCGGGGATTACGTCGGCCTCGTAGTCAGCACAGTTACTAATTTCGTTCTCTGGATACTGCTTTCGTTTCTCGTATACATCATCGGCACGAAGCTCTTCCCGGAATCGGAAACCCGGAGCGATCAGTGGGAAGTCATGAGGGTGCTCGGGTTCGCGAGCGCGCCGGGTATTTTCAGGGTTTTCGCGAGCGTGCCGCACCTGACGGCGATAGTATTTCTGATCGTGTGGGTATGGACGCTCTCGGCGATGATTGTCGCCGTCCGCCAGGCGCTCGATTTCAGGAGCACCTGGAACGCGATATGGGTTTGCGTCGTCGGACTTATAACATATTGGCTGCTTTACGTTATATTGTTTTTTGCGTTCGGGCTGCCGAAGCCGGCGTGGTCGTGAGGGGTTTTTGCTTGTCTCTTTCCAGCTTTAAAAGCTCTGACTGAAAAAGGCAAAGACAAAAGCTATAGTCTTCTACTTTTGCTTGACCAAAAGTAACAAAAGTCACG
>CAZPHQ010000021.1:0-57986 GCA_964586675.1 uncultured Spirochaetia bacterium
TTCTACTTTTGCTTGACCAAAAGTAGCAAAAGTCACGGGACGGGGGACACGTAGTGTCTTTTTCGACATAGCCCGGTTGTTGCTAAAGTCACTGGAAGTGCGTCAGGTGGTAATAGCAAGACTGCTGCTACTTCGAAAGGCAGCGGACACGGTCCGCCTAAAAATCATCGCGTTTTCACTAAATCTTCCTAATAAATCCCCCTCACCCTCTATCCCTCTCCCCCGGAGGGGAGAGGGTAAGTAAGAGAGTCAGATTTTTAACGCCAATTTCGACGTCCCGGAAGTGTATTGCTTCGCCGTTCGCACGGCTCGCAATATCAATATTATGATCAACCGGAGAGAGAAATCTCGTTATTGCCACTCCTAGAGCTCACTGATTTCCCCCTAAATAACATCTACCTAAGAACGGTCATTTTGCTTGACAACCCCCAGTACCTCCCCCATACTAAACTCGGTTTTATATCCATCTCTCAGCTACCGGCACACATTCAGTATCGGCGGAGAATCACTCGATGAATTTGAGCGAGGTTTTTAAGAGCACTCTACTTCTGGGGCCCGAAGTTTCCCTGATACTGACGGGTTTGATACTCATAGTTTTAGACCCGATACTCAAGGGCGGCGCGAAAAAGAACCTCTTCTGGCTCGCTCTAATCGGCCTCGCAGTCGGCTTCGCGCTTAACCTGAAGCGATTCGGTGTCGACGAAACGGCCTTTGCCGGGGCGCTTTCGCTCGACCAGTTCGCGGCCTATTTCAACGTCATATTTCTTCTGGGCGCCTTCGTCGCCATCATATTTTCAAGGGACTATCTCTCCAGCATCAGCCACTACACTACGGAGTTCTACGCCCTCATCATCCTTTCAACTTCCGGCATGATGATACTCGCCTCGGCGCGCGAATTCATGTCTCTCTTCCTGGGCTTCGAGATAATGTCGATATCGGTATACGTGATGTCCGCGTTTCAGAGGGAGTCTGTCCGCTCGACGGAGGCCGGCATAAAGTACCTCATACTTGGCGGATTCTCCTCGGCGATACTCCTTTACGGCATAGCGCTTCTTTACGGCGCTTCTGGCTCGATTTACTTCTCCGAAATACTCTCGAAATACGACGCTTCGAGCCCGCTCTTCATCGCGGGCAGCGCGCTTGTCCTCGTCGGATTCATATTTAAAATCGGGGCGTTTCCGCTCCACCAGTGGGTGCCGGACGTTTACGAAGGCGCGCCGATGACGGCCACGGCCTTCATGTCGGTCGGCGTTAAGGCGGCCGCATTCGCGATACTGCTGAGGGTCATATTCGAGAGCCTATACCAGATGCAGGTCAGCATCATGCCTGTCCTCTGGATCGTAGCGGTATTCACGATGATCGTCGGCAATATCGCGGCGATCACACAGAAAAGCATCAAGCGTATGCTCGCATACTCCAGCATCGCCCATGCGGGATACATACTCGTCGGCGTGGTCGCTGCGTACGGCGGGCGCGAGCTCGGGCTAGGGAGCGTCATATACTACCTCTTTGCATATACGTTCATGAACTTGGGCGCTTTCGGCGTTCTGTCGTATCTCTCGCGCGACGGAAAGGACTGCGAGACGTTCGAAGATATCGCAGGGCTCTGGGGCCGGAGGCCGTTCATCGCCCTCGCCCTGGGTGTTTTCATGTTCTCCCTCGCAGGCATTCCGCCCACGCTCGGCTTTTTCGCCAAGTACCGCGTTTTCCTGTCTGCGGTTGAAGCCGGTTTTTACTGGCTCGCGGTTATCGGCATACTCAGCAGCGTGATTTCCGCTTACTACTATTTAAGGGTCCTCGTTTACGCCTATATGAAGGAGGAAACGGTTTCATTTCCGTCTTTCAAGATTGCGTCTTCCGTCGCTCTCGTGGTGCTGGCTGTGGGAACCCTTCTCCTGGGTATCTTCCCGCTCGACTCCTGGGACCTCGCTCTCAAGGCCGCAGGCTCTGTTCTGGTCGCATTCAACGGCGGTTGAAATGTTCTAATAATCTATAAACCATTGTGTATCCACAGAAATTTCTTCGATAGTCTTTTCTTTCACATTAATGCCAAGTTGGTAGTCTTTTAGCATTTGTACCAATTCATCTCCATTTATTAAATCTAACGGAGGCGCTCCATCCCTTGAGGCCTCGAGGCGCGCCTCATTGCTAAATGTGCCGGTAGTGATAATAATTCCTTTGTCTGCACGTCCAACCATCGCTCCTCTGAAGTCTCGTATGGCGGAAGGAGACACTGTGCCTCTGTACCTTTTGCATTGAAAGTGAACATGGAATGAGAGTACTTTGCCCAATTTCACTATACCATGACCATCGATTCCTCCGTCACCGCTCTTTCCGGTAACCTCTACAGTTTCAAATCCTGATTCTCTTAATATTCTTTGACATAAACGTTCGAAAGCTTCAGGGGCCATGCTTTGTACAGCTTCTAATGCTTCGTCTCTCCACGTTAATTCTTCAAGTCCCGCTTTTGTCTCAATTTCCTCGGATTCTGAATTCCCGCGATCTAAAGCGACCACATATCTCTTAACCTCTTCTTTATCTACATCGTCTGTTTTTTGCCCTAGAGGTGTCAGAATCCAGATACCCCGTGAAGAATTGTTTAATAGCCCATATTTTTTTAAATAAGTTCTAGCCCATGCCATGTTGTAGCTTAATTTCGTCCTCGTTCCTTTGTGGATTTCTGATATATCTTGCTCAGTCAAATTTAAATTAGTAGCTACTCGATCCTCAAGTTCGGGGATAGATGCTGAACTCCCAAGTTGGTGTAGAGCTTGCAGAAGTGGATTAAAAAGGTCGTCATATTTTGGGACTGCCATTCTTTTGCTCCATTAAATCGGTTAGATTATCAATAGGTTATGTAAATTTTCAGAATGTTCACTTGCTTAAATTACTTTAATATATAGCAGATATTCGTTATTTAAAAGAATTTCAAACCGCGACCTCTGATTTGCACATGTTTATTGCTCAACGATTTTGATAACTTAACCCGAATATTGTATAATTAGCTTTAAGAATCAATGGCAAGAAAGAAAATAAACACCCGCCAGGACGCGCCGGACTTCTTAGCGCGCGAAATAGTAGCGGCGCTCCTCTTCGCAATCGGGCTGTTCTCGGCCCTGAGTCTCATTTTCTACAGCTCCGAGACAGGCCCCGACGTCAAGGGCGCGATGGGCGCTGTCGGGCTATACATATCCGGCTTTCTCGGGAAGGCTTTCGGCGTATGCGCCTTTGCGTTCCCGCTGGTAATGTTCTACACGTCCGTCATCGTATTCACGAACAGGGCGGGGGGGAGTCTCTACAGGAAAACTGCCTCGGCGTTCCTTCTCCTGATCTCTGTCATGGCGTTTCTCGGCCTCCTTTACGGAGAAGACGTCCTCCTAGGCTTCGCTCCGGCGGGGGGATTCGCGGGATTCGCGCTTGCCGACATACTCCGTAACGGCGTCGCCGGCAACGTCGGCTCCTACCTGATTGTAACCCTCTTACTCATCGTGAGTTTAATAATAATATCGGGCATCGCACTGTCCGACATCATAGGCGCTGTGAGGAACGCATCCGTGTACGCGGCGGAAATGACATACGCAGGAACGAGATACCTATTGTATAAGATTGGAGAATCGCTCTCCGAGCTAAAGGAATCTCTCTCCAGGCCCCGGCCGAAGCCCGCTCCCGCTGTAAGCCGGAAGGCGAACGGCTCCGCAAGGCTTAACGGCAGGAGCAAGCCCGCCGAAGACCCGGTCTTTTTCGATGACTACGTCGGCGACGAAGACGAAGCCTTCGCGGCGGATATCGACGACATGCCGGAGATAGTAGTCGAGCATCCCAAGCCAAAGGAGCTCGAAGACTTCCTCCCTAAAAAAGAGATCATACACAAGGACTACAAGCTTCCGCCATTCGACCTCCTCGATCCCAAGGTAGATTCGGGCGTCGTTCTCGACAGGGACGCAGTATACGAAAAGGCCAAGCTCATAGAAGAAAAGCTCCGCGACTTTTCCGTCTCCGGAAAGGTCACGGAAATTCGGCCCGGGCCCGTGATAACGATGTTCGAGTACAAGCCCGCGCCGGGCATAAAGATAAACAGGATCGCGGCCCTCGAAGGCGACCTCGCCATGGGCCTCTCCGCACTCAGCATAAGGATCATCGCCCCCATACCGGGGAAGGACGTTATAGGCATAGAGGTGCCGAACGCGACGAGGGAAAAGGTCGTTCTGAGGGAGATTCTCGAAGACCAGGAGTTTTCGAGGCGAAAATCCATGCTCACGCTCGCGCTCGGGAAGGACATATCGGGCCTGCCGTTCTACATGGACCTCCGACGCGCCCCGCACCTCATGATAGCGGGCACGACGGGCTCGGGTAAGAGCGTCCTACTCAACGCGATAATAACCAGCATGCTCTACAAGGCGAGCCCCTACGAGCTCAAGTTCATAATGATCGACCCGAAGATGCTGGAACTTTCTGTGTACGAAGATATACCGCACCTTCTGCATCCGGTCGTAACCGAGCCGAAGAGGGCGGCGGCGGCGCTCAAGTGGGCTGTCGAGGAAATGGAAAAGCGGTACAGGCTTCTTTCGGAAGAGGGCGTCCGCGACATCGAAACCCATAACCGCAACGTAGAAAGGCTCCAGAGCGAGGACAAATGGGAGAAGCTCCTCCCCTATATAGTCATAGTGCTGGACGAGCTTGCAGACCTCATGATGATAGCCCCGAGCGAAATCAAAGAGTCCATCACGCGCCTCTCGCAGAAGGCGCGCGCGGCGGGCATACACCTCATCGTCGCGACGCAGCGTCCCTCAGCCGACATAGTAGCAGGTCTCATAAAAGCCAACTTTCCGGCGAGGATATCGTTCCTCGTTTCTTCGAAGATAGATTCGAGGATCATTCTCGATGCGGGCGGCGCGGAAAGATTGTTAGGGAAGGGCGACATGCTTTTCCTCGAGCCGGGAACCTCGAAGCTCCTCCGTATCCAGGGGGCGCTCATATCGGACGAAGAAAGGGAATCGATTACCGAGTACGTCAAATCACAAGGTCAGCCTGTTTACAACGAGGAGATCACGTTCATCGAAGCCCGCGAGGATTCGGACGAGCTCGACGCCGAGAAGGACGAGCTTTACTATGAGGCCCTTCGCACGATTGCCGAAAGCGGTCAGGCTTCGATATCGATGCTCCAGCGGAAGCTCAAGATAGGCTATAACAGGGCGGCCAGGATAGTCGAAATAATGGAGAAGGAAGGAATCGTCGGCCCGCAGGAGGTCGCCGGAAAACCGAGAGAAGTTTATATAGATCCAAGTCAGCTAAACGAGAGGCGCACGAATTGAAAAAAATGAAACAGATACTATTCATAATTGCCGCAGCATTTCTACTTTCCATACCGCACTCCGCCTTCGCGAACGAAAGCCTCGACGTCGTCGTCGACAAGATACAGAAAAAATACGAGCAGGTAACGGACTTCCACGCCGGCTTCTCCCAGGAGGCCGAGGTCAAGGCCCTTAACAAGGTGCAAAAGGCGGAGGGAGAGGTCTGGTTCAAGAAGCCGGGAAAGATGAGGTGGAACTACAACTCACCGGCGAAGGACGAGATAGTTTCGGACGGCAACACCCTCTGGTATTACAGCCAGGAGGAAAAGCAGGTCATTGAAACCCCGCTGAGTAAAGTCTCCGATACCCAAACCACATCGACCCTTCTTTCGGGACTCGGCAACATAAAGGAGCTCTTCGACGTCAGCTTTGCGAATGCCGACGCTCTCGGCGGCGGGGCGGGCAGCTATTTCCTCGACCTCAAGCCGAAAACGGAGGAAGAGGGTTATAATAAGGTCACGATAGCCGTGGATAAGAACACGATGCTCGTAAATACGATGTATCTTTACGACCCGTTCGGAAACCTGACGACTGTGAACCTGACGAATATATCGGTCGACAAGGGCGTCCCGGACTCGCTATTCGTTTTTAATGTTCCCGCGGGCGTCGAGGTTATAAAGCCCCCCTCCATGGGTCAATAACGGGGCGGGCAAAAGGAGTCGTGCATGAAGCTCCGGATTCTGAATATATTTCTCCTGACGATGCTTTTACTCGGCACGGCGCTGCCGGCATTTTCGCAGGGCTATTCCACTAACCAGGGGCAGAGGAGCTTCGCCGGAGAGGTCAAGTCCCTGCCTAACGTGGTCGACGCATCGTGGCAGTCACCGCTCGACCTGTGGGTTTACGCCGACGGCGTCGACACGGCGGCGGCAAATTCCCTCGCCGAGCAGGTTACGATACTCGCGCAGACGAATCTGGGGCAGAGCCTCTGCGTGCACGTACACAACGGCGATTACAATCCCATTGCGACCAAGTGCTGGTCGTCACTCTGATCTTCCGATTATCTATATGAAGTGAAATATCAGACGGGAAGGCTATTATTACCTGTCTATCTCGCCGAGGACGATGTCGAGGCTTCCTATAGCGGCGATGACGTCGGCTATGAGGCTCCCTTCGACCATCTTCGACAGGGCCTGCATGTTGACGAATGACGGTCCCCTGACCCTCATCCTGTAGGGCTTTCCGGAGCCGTCGCTGATTAGATAGTACGAGAGCTCACCCTTCGGGTTTTCGACGGCGTGCTGTATCTCGCCCTCGGCTGGCTTGAATCCCTCGTAGACGAGAACGAAATGCCTTATGAGGGATTCCATCCTCGTATATGTCAGCTTCTTTTCCGGAAGGACTACGTCAGGAAGGTCGGCGGCGTAGGGCCCGTCGGGAAGGTTATTTATGGCCTGCGTTATTATGCGGAGGCTCTGGCTCATCTCTTCGAGCCTGCAGAGGTAGCGCGAATATGCGTCGCCTTCCGTTGCGACGGGGACGTCGAAGTCGTAGTTCTCGTAGCCCAGGTAAGGTGTGGCTTTCCTGACGTCGTAGGGCACGCCGCTTCCCCTGACCGCAGGGCCGGTGAGCCCGAGGGCTATGGCGTCCTCGGCGTTTATGTAAGCGACGCCCTTTGTCCTCTCGATCCATATCCTGTTTCTCGTGAGGAGCTTGTCGACTTCAACCAGCGTCTTCGGAAAGGCCTTGAGAAAATTTCTTATCTTCTCCTCGAAATCGTCCGGCAGGTCGAGCGGAAGCCCTCCCACCCTCGGGTAAGAAGTTGTCAGCCTGGCTCCGCACACGGTTTCGAGTATGTCGTATATCCTCTCTCTTTCCTTGAAGCAATAAAGGAATGCGCTCATCGCGCCCAGGTCGAGCGCGTTCGTGCCGATGCCGACGAGGTGCGATTCTATGCGGCCGAGCTCGAACATTATAACTTCGGCCGTTTTCGCCCGCTCCGGTATCGCGTCCTGAATGCCGAGGAGCTTTTCGACCGCCAGAACGAAGCCGATGTTGTTGCATATGGAGGCGAGGTAATCCATCCTGTCGGTATATGGGAGGCACTGCTGATAGGTGATGTGCTCGCAGAGCTTTTCTATGCCTCTGTGGAGATAGCCGATGTGAGGAATGGCCTTGACGATAACCTCGCCGTCGAGATGGAGCACGACCCTTAACACACCGTGCGTCGCCGGGTGCTGAGGGCCCATGTTGAGCATCATGGTCTCGGATTTGAGCCCGGTTATCGGGTCTACTACGGTTTCTTCGGTTACGAATTCGACCCTTTCCATCAGTCGTTACCTTCTTCGAGCGCCCTCTGGAAAGACCTCTTGGATGCTTCCCTGTCTCTTACGTCGAAATCTTTTCTGAGCGGGAACGGCTCGTAGTCATCGGGCATGAGTATGCGTCTCAAGTCCGGATGACCGCCGAAGACGATGCCGAACATGTCGTAAACCTCTCTTTCGAGCCAGTCGGCACCTGTCCATACCGGCACCACCGAATCTATCTCCGGCGCGTCGCCGTCGAGACCGGCCTTTAACCTTATTCTCACGTTTTCGTCGTACTCGACGCCGAACCTGTGCACGTGATATACAACCTCGAACCGCGGGCTTCTGACCGTGAGATAATCGACTGCGGTGAGGTCGGCCAGAAACATAAATCCATATGATTCTTTCAGGCGCCGGCAGATCGCCTTTATGCGGTTCTTGTCCACGACGAGCGAAGTCTCCCCTCTCCATTCCAGCTTTTCGGAAACGCTGCCGGGGAGTTCGTCGTTCAGGGCTGTAATTAAGGAATCAATATCGAGGCTCATAAAATCGGGGCCCCTTCGAGCTCTATCTTTTTCTGTATTTTCATTACGGCGTCTATGACCGCTTCCGGCCTCGGGGGGCATCCGCCGATGTAAACGTCGACCGGCAGGAACTCGTCTATGCCCTGGACTACGGCGTAGCTGTCGAAGGGCCCGCCGCCGCACGTGCACGAACCCATAGCTATCACCCATTTCGGCTCAGGCATCTGGTCGTATATGCGCCTGCAGACCGAGGCCATTTTGTAGGTTATCGTGCCCGATACGAGCATTAAGTCCGCCTGCCTCGGCGAAAACCTGGCGACTTCCGCACCGAAGCGGGAAAGGTCCCACCTCGAAGCGAATACCGCCATCATTTCAATAGCGCAGCAGGCCGTTCCGAAAGGCATCGGCCAGAGGCTGTTTTTCCTGCCCCAGTTGGCGAAGGCCTCGATCGTAGTCGTCAGAAATCCCTCGCCGCCGAGAACGGGGTTTGAGTTTACTCCCATTCGAGGGCTCCCTTTTTTATAATATAGAAATATCCCCCCAGAACTACCAGGAGGAAAACCAGTACCTCTACGAATGCGAGCATCCCCAGGTCTCTATAGACGACAGCCCATGCAAAAAGGAACACGGCCTCTATGTCGAACAGTATGAAGAGGGCTCCGACGAGATAGTACTTTATCGAAAACTTTCCCCTCGTATCTCCCGTGGGCGGTATGCCCGACTCGTAGGGAGCGAGCTTTCTCTTCGAGCTCCGCTTCGGGCCGAGAACGGCTGAAAGTCCCAGCATTGCGGCCGCGAGAACTATAGCTAATATGAGTATTAAAAGTACGGGAACGTAGTCGTTAAGCACAGGGAATTAGCTTAAGTGGTAACGGGCAATTGTCAAGAATCCGGACGGCGTATCGAAAGGCTTCCCGGGGCTTCCGGGCGCTCCATGAATTCGGGGCATTATGTGTTAGACTAGAAGTCAAAAACATGGCTGGAGGGACCGAATGAGGAGAATACTTTCGTCGTTTGCTTTAGCACTCTTTTTCACTGCCGCAGCTTATGGAGACGTCGTCTTCGAGATCGAACAGAAGGACCTGAACCCCGAATCCACCGGGCAGATCAAGGGCAAGGTGAAAGGGAACGATTTGAGAATGGACATGTTCGAGGACGGCGGGAAGCTCGACGGCTCGATGATATATAAAGGCGAGACCAAGGAAATGATCATGATCAACCACGACGACAAATCGTACGTTGTCCTGGACGAGGCTTCGATGTCGGCGATCGCGGCTCAGATCGCACAGATGATGAGCCAGATGGAGGAGCAGATGAAGAGCCTTCCACCCGACCAGAGAGAGCAGATGAAACAGATGATGGGCATGGGCGGCGACTACGTCGAGCCCGTACTCAAGAAAACGGGCAAGGGAGAGGTGAACGGCATGTCCTGTGAAAAATACGACGTTTTAAAGGGCGCCGATAAGATCAGACAGTACTGCGTCACGCCCTGGAGCGGTATCGAAGGCGGGCAGGAGATGATGAATCTCATGATGCAGATGGCGGATTCCATGGAGAAAATGATGAAATCGTTCTCCGCACCGGGCAATCCCCTGGGCTCCCAGCTGGAGTTCGAGGGGAACGTCTTTTCCCAGCTTAAGCAGCTGAACGGCTTCCCCGTCGAAACGATCGACTATGAAGAGGGCAAGATGGATTCCGTCTCGACGTTCACTTCTTCAAAGAAGGTGTCGGTAGACTCATCCGAATTTACGCCTCCCTCGGATTACACGAAGCAGAGCATGGGGCTTCAGTAAAAAACCGGCAGGAACGGGGAGGGATACGAGATGACAACTTCTTTCACGGGCGGCTTTCTTCGCGCCGTCTTATTTACCATGCTCTTCGGGATTGCATGTCTTTACGCGGGGGCTGCTTCGGCCGACAACACCCCCTGCAAGCTCATGGACAAGGAGTGCTTTACCGAAAGCGGCTACCCGGCATGCAAGGACAAAAGGGCTATACAGAAGTATTACGAGTTCGTCGAGGCCGGCAGCGACGCCCTCGCGCAGAGTATCGTGGAAGGGGACAAGGGCTGCATAAAGCTCGCGGGGAACGAGAAGGTCTACATGATGGACAAGAGCGGGGACTACGTGAAGTTCTCGTTCAGGGGCAGGGAAGGGCAGTACTGGGCGAAGGGCGAGGCGATATATGCGAAGTAATAGGCTGTCGCTCGCCGCGCTGATTTCACGCTCGGGCCCCGGTGACACACTTTGAAGCTCCGGCTCAATAAATACCTCTCCATGTGCGGCGTCGCGTCGCGCCGTAAGGCGGACGAGATGATAGCCTCGGGCGGCGTGAGGATCAACGGCGTCGTCGAAAAGGAGCTGGGGCGTACTATCGATCCCGAGAAGGACAGGGTCGAGGTGCAGGGTCTCACAGTGACCCCCGAAACGCACAGATACCTCGTCCTCAACAAGCCGAGGCTCTACGTTACGGCTATAGGCGAGGGGCAGGACGAGAAAAAGACCATAGACGAGCTCATAAGCGACGTGCCCGAAAGGGTCTATCCGGTCGGCAGGCTCGATTATGACGTCGAGGGGCTTATAATCCTCACGAACGACGGAGAGCTAGCGAACAGTATACTCCATCCCCGATACGAGCTTCTCAAGGTTTATAAGGCGGTTGTTCGGGGAGATGTAGCTGAAAGCGTCGTAAAATCCATGATGCTCGGAACGGAGCTCGAAGATGGGCCGGCGAAGCCCGATTCTGTGAAAATTACCGAGCGAAAAAAAGGGTTTACCACTTTCGAGATCGCCTTTCACGAGGGCAGGAACCATCTCGTAAAAAGATTTTTCGAGGCGTTCGGCCATAGAATCTGGCGCCTAAAGCGCATAGCCGTCGGCCCCGTCGAGCTCTCCGGCCTTCAGCTCGGGAAGTGGAGAAACATGCGGGAGAGCGAGCTCAGGGCGCTCCGGGATGCGGCAGGCAGGAAGAAGTGAGCCGGCTTTTATCTTTTATCCATATTATGGTAGCATTCTCTCCCGGAATCGAGCATGTCCAAGCCACAAGCCTGACCATATAGGACTCACCCATCCGAGAGGAAATCCACTGCACATGTTGATAACATTCGAAGGTATAGAAGGGAGCGGCAAGAGCACGCAGGCCCAGATGCTGAAGGACGCGCTCATAGAGAAGGGTTACAAGGTTTCCCTGACGCGCGAGCCCGGCTGGGGACAGCTCGGCCACCTCATACGTACAATTATTTTAGAGGACAGGGAGCTTGAATTAGACCCTCTGGCCGAGCTCTTCCTCTTCTGCGCAGACCGCGCACAGCACGTTAAGGACTACATCGAGCCCAGGCTCCGGAACGGCGAGATAGTCATCTGCGACAGGTTTTACGACTCGACCATCGTTTATCAGGGGCACGGGAGAAAGCTCGACATGAGGTTCGTCACGAAGACCGCCAAGGCCTCCGCCGGCGAGATGACTCCCGACATGACTTTCCTTCTCAACCTGCCTGTCCGGGAGGGGCTTTCGAGGCTTAAGGGGAGGGGGGATATATCCAAGATGGACGAGGAGCCGGTCGAGTTTCACGAGCTCATAAGGCAGGGCTATCTCCTTCTTTCCCGCCGCGAGCCGGACAGGTTTATGAAAATAAACGCCGACCGGGACCCGGCGTCCATACACGAGGAAATCAAGGCATCGGTCCTTCTCCGCTTAACCTCCTGAACGCTTTATGATATTTTCTTTTATCCGTATCCGTTCTTCGGATAAGCTCTACAAATGACAATCAGCATATCGGGGCACGAATTCCAGAGAGAGATTTTGAGGCGCGCGGCGGCCGAGAATGTCGTTTCGCACGCCTACCTATTCTCGGGGCCGGACGGCGTCGGGAAGAGGCTCGTCGCGCTCGAATTCGCGGGGATACTCAACTGTACCTCCGGCGGGAAAAATCCCTCCGGATGCGCGTGCGGCTCGTGCCGGAAGGTCGAAAAGGGCATACACCCGGACGTCGCCATCGTCGAATTCGCGGGCGTGAAGAATATAAAGGTGGACCAGGTGAGGGACGAAATAGAGGAGAAGCTCTATCTCAAACCCTTCGAGGGGAGGTTCAAGGTCGTCATAGTGGACGAGGCCGAAAAGCTCAACAACAGCGCCCAGAACGCCTTCCTCAAGACCCTGGAAGAGCCGCCTCCGGCATCGATCATAATTCTCGTCACCTCGCGGCCCGGGGTGCTCCTGCCGACGATACGCTCCAGGTGCCAGCCGCTTACCTTCAGCGCGCTGCCCGAGCGCTACATCGCAGAAGTGCTCACGGAAAAGTCGGGTCTATCCCCGGACGACGCCGGGCTTTACGCGCGTGTCTCCTCGGGCAGCCTCGGCGCGGCTTTAAAACTCGACGCCGAAACCATGGAGTGGAGGAGGGAGCTCCTATCGGCACTCGGCGGCATGAGCGCGGGCTCCGCCTCGGACATAATCTCACTCGCCGAGGAGCTGTCGGAGAGCGCTTCGGGAGAGCCGGGAAGGCTCGACCTCGCGTTCAGGTTCATCTCTCTCTGGCTAAGGGACCTCGCACTCATTAAGATAGGCTCGGGCGATATAAGTAACGCCGATATGAAATCCGACCTCATCTCCCTAGCCGAGGGCCTCGACGTCCCCTCGCTCATGGAAAGGCAGAGACAACTGGAAAAAACTTGGTATGATATAGTCCGCGCGAACGCCAACGCGAGGCTCTCGCTCGAAAACCTCTTTATAAAACTCGCGCGAAAGTCCCGGGGCGGCCCCGATCTCCCGGAAAGGACGGGCCCTGGCCGGTATGCAGCGAATATCGGAGACAGAACCTGAGATGGCCAAAAGCTTTTACGTCACGACGCCGATCTACTATGTAAACGACGTGCCACACATCGGCCACGCTTACACCACCATCGCGGCCGACGCCCTTGCAAGGTGGAAGCGGCTGAAGGGTGAAGAGGTCTTTTTCCTTACGGGGACTGACGAGCACGGTCAAAAAATCGAAAGGACGGCGGAGTCGCACGGCGAAAAGCCCATAGAGCTGGCGGACCGGGTCGTAACGAGGTTCCAGAACCTCACCCCCGCCCTCGACATAACGAACGACGACTTTATAAGGACGACGGAGAAGCGGCACGAGAAGGCTGTCGTCGAGATATTCAAGAGGATAGAGGCCGCGGGCGACATATACCTCGGCGAGTACGAGGGCTGGTACGACGTCCGGAACGAGGCGTTCATAACCGATCTCCAGTATGAAGAGATAATGAGCCTCCCCGAGGACAAGAGGCCTATAATAGAGAAGGTGAAGGAGGAGAGCTACTTCTTCAGGCTTTCGAAGTATGGCGACGCGCTCCTCGATTACTACAAAAAGCACCCGGAATTCGTACAGCCGTCTTACCGCATGAACGAGGTCTCAAGGTTCGTCGAAGGCGGACTCAAGGACCTCAGCATCAGCCGCACTACTTTTAACTGGGGCATACCTGTCCCCGGAAACCCGAGGCACGTCATATATGTGTGGTTCGACGCCCTGACGAATTACCTCACGGCCGCCGGTTTCCCGGACGACCCGGAAAGGCTCGCCGGCATATGGCCGGCGGATGTGCACCTCGTCGGAAAGGACATACTCCGCTTCCACACCGTTTACTGGCCGGCGTTTCTCATGTCCGCAGGGCTCCCTCTCCCGAAGACTGTATTCGCCCACGGGTGGTGGACTGTCGAGGGTGAGAAAATGTCGAAGTCGGTCGGAAATGTTGTCGACCCCTATCAGGTCGTCGAGGAATTCGGCTCGGATGTGTTCAGGTATTTCCTCCTCCGGGAAATACCATTCGGGCAGGACGGCGACTTCTCGAAGGGCGCGATAATATCCAGGGTTAACGGAGAGCTCGCGAACGGCCTTGGAAATCTTGTCAGCCGGACGCTCGGCATGATAGAGAGGTACAGGGACGGGAGCGTGCCCGCCCCCGGAGAGCTGTCGCCCGCGGACGAAAGCATCGGGGAAGGCGCGGCCGCACTGTCGGACCAGGTCGAAAAGGCAATGGACGAGATAGCCTTTCACAAGGCCCTTTCTGCCGTGTGGGATTATATCGCCCTCGTAAACAAGTACGTCGACGACGAGGCGCCCTGGACGCTAGCCAAGGAAGGAAAGAACGAGAGACTGAATGCCGTTCTCTGGACGGTTGCCCAGTCAATCGCCGTGGTATCGATATTCGTTCATCCATTCATGCCGCGGACGTCGGAAGAGATACTGAAACGCCTCGGCCTCGGCGGGACGAAGCCGAGCTTGGGGGCCGCACGCTCGTGGGGCATCGTCGAGCCCGGCCTGAGGGTGGAAAAGGGAGCTGGCCTGTTCCCCCGTTACGAGGAAAAGGCTTAGCTACCGGTCCCGGCGGACCGGCCCTTCGGCATCGCCCCTGGTTTCAAGTCATGCAAAAAATTGCGCAATTTGAGCAAATTTTGCATTCAGGCTCGTTAATTTCTCTTTCTTTTCCGAAAATAAATCTATAATTAGAATCAGTTGCGTATATCATAGTATTGGCATCAATATTGCCTAAATCTTTAAAAGGGTAAAACCATGTCCTTGTTACGGAATCAGCGCGGGTTCACGTTTACAGAAATAATAATCGCCGTGTCTATAATGGCGCTCGGGTTTCTGGCCATGGCGCAGATGCAGTATCTCTCCCTCAGGCAGAAGCAGGAGGCCGAGCAGGGGACTATAGCCACCAACATCGTGCAGTTCATAGCTGACCGCGATATTGGGGAGGTTAAAAGGGCGCACCTTCTCAATTCCGTCGCCTACATGGAGGCGCTGTCGCAAAAAGCGGGGCTCGATTCGCATTTTCAGCACTGCTCGTCGTCGAACGAGGACGGAATGTGCGCCTCCTGTCCCTGTAACCCGCTGGCCATGATAACCCCGTCTCCGTTCGAGCCGGCTTCCACCACATGCGCAGTCATAAACATCCACGATTTCGATCCGAAAAACGTAGAGTTCAAGACAGACAAGTCGAATTGCACCGGTTCTTCCGAGGAGTCTCTCGTCATCGTCAAGCAGGTGACGTCGCAGACGGACAATGCGATTCCTCCGGTGACAACCCTTAACATAACTTACGGTGTTAAAACGAAAAAACAGTTCGAGGAGTCGCAGTACAGCAGCGTGACCTTAAAAAACACGCTCGCAACGCAGAATATTTCATTCACTGCCCAGCGGGACGACTGGAGCCAGTATATACCGGGATGGAATAATGTGATGGTGCCGCACGTGCCGTGAAGAAACGTGATATGCAGATGAGAGAATCCATAAGAGGCAGCAGGGGTTTTACAATGGTCGAGATGATGATCGCGGTATCGATACTCGCCATCATCATAACGGGTATGACCATTGCCCTTCAGCAGCAGCAGAGGCAGTTCAAGCTGACGAAAGAGGCCGTCGACGTGGACCAGACGGCAAGGGCCACGCTCGATTTCCTGGCTTCGGAGATAAGGAACGCCGGCGCGAGGCAGGGCAAGACCTTCGCGATCCAGTTTTTTAACGGGGGGAGCGAAGGGGCCGAGCCGTGCACCGAAGATACGAACGATCCGGCTTCAGTCGATTCCCCGCCGGATTGCCTGACTATATACACATGGGATATAACGCGCGGGCAGGACGGCGCCGATCTGCCTTCGATCGTTGACAGCGTGAAGGTAAACCAGAACAGCCCGCTCGAGCTCCTCTTACCCCAGAACTGGTTCGACGAAGAGAACGTGCTCATAGGCGGAGGCGGCGAGGACGGCCAAGTTCTCCTGGGGATCAGGTCGCGCCTGGCCGTTTGTAACCCGGACAGCCAGGTAAATTGCCTCCTCGAGCCCGAACGCTGCACCGAGTGCGCCGTGGTGTTGCGGGCTACTGTGGACGGCAGCACGAAAACAGCGACAGTCGATTCGCTCGACGACATAATCGTTCACAATTTTCCAGTGGCATCCTTCAGCGGCGTTTCCGATTTTGTAAACGGGGTAACGGTAAACGGGCTCGATTACGGTTTGGTTCCGACAATCGCCGATAAAGCATCGGAAATGACTATAGTAGACAGTAAGACGATAAGGATAGATCCGGTAAATAAAAGCCTCCTCCTATCGCGGAACGGAGGAGACGAGCAGCTCATAGTAGGGGGGCCGAACGCTCCGGGCATAGTCGACCTTCAGCTCGTATTTAATCTCCAGGACTCGAGCGGCAGGCTGTCTAAGGTCGGGGTTCCGCTTTCCGCCGCGGACGGGCTCTATCCGGATTTTTCCGCCACCGCTCTCAACGGAAGGGAGCAGGATATAAGGTCCGTCGAGATATATATCGTCGTCAAGTCCAAAATGAAGCCTAAAAAGATGACGGGCGGGGAATTCAAGCAGTTGATACCCGCCATAGGAGATGTCCTGGAGAGGACCGTCGACTCGCCCTCGGCCGCGACGAGCGAGCCGGAAGAGGGATATACCTACCGCATTCTCTCGACGACCGTATACATGAGAAATCATTCGAGAGAGGAGTTCGGTTGATTATGCCGGAGAAATATTCCGATATGAAAACTAAAGAGGGGAAAAATTCGAAGCAGTGCGCTCTTGGCGTGTGCAATAACGAGAATGGAGTCGCGCTCATACTGGCGCTCATAATGCTTCTTGTAATGTCCGTTCTGGCGACCACGGTTTCATTCAATTCCAATAACGATTTTCACGCCATGTCTAACTACAAGCAGAGCCAGGAGGCGTTCCTGGCTGCGGAGCGGTGCATTCAGGAGGGAAGAAGAAGGATCGAGATATTCGGAGTGGGGTTTCTATACCTTCTTCAACAGAACAGCCTGGGGTCGGTTCAGGGCTCTGATAATCTCCTGGTCCTGGACGAGGAGCTCGAAAGCGGTGCCAGGTGCAGATCCGGCCGCCGCACGTTCGACGGCTCGAACGGGCCCGGGGAATTCATACGAATTCCACCGCCTACGAAAGCCTTTCAAAGGCCGGTAAAAGGCACCAGCTTCAGCGGAGCGAGTTTTACTCCGGTTCTTTTTTTCGTCATGGGTAAGGACAGCAGGGACAAGGACAAGGACGACGCGAGCGGCGCGATAAATACGGGAACCGAGATACAGGCAGGTATAGAAGGTTTTGTACAGGGAGACCTCAGCTCTTTTTATTCTCCTCTTAACTGATTTTTGGTGTAAGAAATAACTAAATCGGTTTGGCAGAGGCAGGTTCGCGAATGGGAAAGATGAGAGACACATTTATGACTCAATTTAAAACCCGGAGAATTAATCTATTCTGCCTCGTTCTTCTTCTGCTTTTCGTGACGGGAGCGCAGGGCGAGCCTATCAAGAATAACGAAGTCGAAGACCTCAACATCGTAATTTCCCAGATCGTCGGCGGCGAGCCGAACATCCTCATCATAACCGACCTTTCCGGCTCCATGATAAGGGCCTACGGAGGGTCGCAGGTCGGCAACTGGGACGACGACGCGGAGAACGGAAACCTGAACGTCTGTCAGCAGCTCCACTGCGGAAGCAGCTGCGACGACTTCGTCGAAAGGTCTCTTGCGGCCCACTGCGCCGAGAATTTATCGAACGTTTCGGTCTGCGGCGCGAAGCACTGCATCGGAGGCACAGGGACGTGCGATACGGCGGCGCAGTTTAACAATTTCCTTTCCTGCGTGCAGGGTACGGGCGCCATCACGCAGGCGCAGATAAACTTAGTCCTCAATAAATGGTGCGGCAATAATGACGGCAGCTACAGCGCCGCTACGGATATTTGCGGTAATACCGACGGCACGGATCCGAACGGGTCCATGGAGTATGAAGGGGCGGCAGCGGCGATAGAGGCAAGGGCTCTCCTCACCGAATGCTCGGCTTCCGCCTGCGACGATTTCAGCGGCAGCGGGTATTCGAGAGACGACTATGCCTGCGACCGAGCGGACGAGTACACGGATTTTCGCTCATGCATGACGACTTCTCAGGCCATAGACAAAAACACGAACGAGAACTGCACGGCCGGCGACTCCACATGCATGGGCAGGCCCGCTTACGGAACGACGCGCCTCGACATGCTCTACGGCGTTATCTTCGACTTCCTGGATTCGGACGATTCGCTCGACACCAAGATGTGCGACGATTCGGGTCAATTATTCAACGGAACCAGCACCTCGGTTTCGTGTCAGGACTATATGTTCACCCCTTTCAGGAATGTGAGGCAGATAGTCAGGGATGACGGAAGCCCGACTTCGAATAGAAATCTTCCGATAACCGGAGCGGCCGATACCAAGCTTGCGAGCGAGCTGAGCACAGAAGACGGAGAAATACTGGGGCTCAGGCTCCGGGGCCTCACTTACTCCGGCGAAGGCAACTGGAGCTCCTGTACGAGCAGCGGCACATTCAGGCTTCAATCCAGCAATCCGCCGTTCCCAAACTCCACTACGACCGCCTTGCAGAATTTCTGGTCTTTCTTCAGGACCCAGCAGGGCGAGGGCGGAACGCCGCTCGCCTGGGTTCTCGGATTCGACGACAACAACAGCACTAGCGGGACTTCCGGCGGTAACGTGATAAACAACGACGCCCTCGGCGCTTTCAGAACGGAGCTCCAGACCGACCCGTCTATAAGCTGCAGGCCGCAGTTCGTGATCATTATCACGGACGGTGAGGATACCTGCGCGGGCGACCCGAACGGCCAGAGCGGCCAGACGTCGGGCAGCCTCACAACCAACGCCAACCGCAGAAGCTCGATACAGGCAGTGAGCAATCTGAGAACATACTATGCGCGAAACCCCGTTCAGGGGCACAAGAAGGAAATACTTACGTTCGTAATCGGCGTCGGAATAAAGGACCCCGCCGCGCGGCGCACGCTGAACGCGATGGCGCTTGCGGGAGGCACGCATACCCAGGGGATAATACGGCACATGTCGCCCGACGGCGAGACGATCGTCGGCAGCGTGAATATAGACGATCCGAATATGTTCCCCCAGGGAGGCTCGTTCGATGTCTTCAAGAATCTCGGCAAGGCGACCAACATAGACAGCTCCGCCGCGAGCGCCCAGCTCCAGGGATGCAAGAATACGACGGCGCAAAGGAGCGAATCCGGCCAGTGCCAGTTCCAGTCGACGAATATTTTCAACAACAGCTTTTTTACCACCGGAACTCCCTTTGCATCCGCCGACGAGGAGAAGCTGGATAACTTCGCTTTCTTCGTGAACAACGCAAGCGAGCTGACCGAAGCCCTGAAGGACGTAACCGACTTCGTACAAATATTCAGCACGTCCGGCGTATCGCCGGCCGCCCCGCAGTCGTCGACCGCGATAGCCCTGAGGGACCGTATATATCTCTCGATCCTGACTCCCATAACGACGAACAAGCTGTGGCAGGGGAGGCTCGGGCTTTACGGCTTCGTGGACGTGCCGGGGAACGAGGGCAACAAGGAAGTCATTCGCCGGCCCCCGGGCGGCAGCGACCTCGACGATCTGGGTGTGGTGGAAGGCCTGGCAATATTCGGCGACGACGGGAAACTTAATCATAACGCCAAACAGTTCTACTGGGAGGCGGGAAAGAATCTTGCCGAAAGGAATATAACCGATTCCCCGCGCAATCTGTTTACCGTGAAGGCCCCCGATCTGATAGCCGGCGACAATGTTGAAGATCCTCCATTCGGCGGAAGCGATTTTGTCACGACCGGTAACGTCATCAGGTACAAAGGACCCCTCGTGCCCATTAACGACGAGAATGCTCCGCTAAACCCGGGACAGTTCGGCATCAGCAACAGCGACGTGACAAGTCCGATACCCGAATACTGCGTGCCGGAAGGGGGCGTCGCCACGGATTGCGACGGTTCCAGCGGAGTAGTAAACTGCACTAACGTGACAACGCAGGCCTGCCGGACCTGCGTCAAGCAATGCATGAGAGACAAAATAGTGGATTTTCTGGTCGGTAACACTGGAATAACCCCTATAGAGGATCCGATGGGCGCCCCGTCACTCGATTCCACGCCGTCACAGAGCGACGGAGCAACGCCCTTTACATCGATGGGCTATAATTGCCCCGACCCGGACGACAGCAACAACGACGGACAGTCCGGCAACCAGACGACCTGCTCGCTCCGTTTGGGGGATATTTTCCACTCTAACCCTGTCGTCGTAGGCTCGCCTTCGCCGCTCTTCTTCGACACCGGATTCCAGGAGTTCGCGGTTCATTTCAAGGACAGGTCGGCAGTGGTTTACGCCGGGGCGAACGACGGATTCCTTCATGCGTTCCATGCAGGAGAACTTAAGAATCCCAACGCCGAAGGCGCTCAGACAGAAGACAAGATAAATCCATTTAGCCTTAAAGAAGAGATTTTCCCGTTCTTCGACGAGGGGACAGGGTTCGAGCTTTTCGGAGTGGCGATGCCGACTTATCTGGCGGATTCGCTGACTTCGAGCTCCGCGAACTCTCCGGCCCAGATAGTATTCGGCACTTCCCCGCCGCCCGATTACAGGACCGGCGATTTTAGAACGTTCGTTCTCGATGACTTCGAGCAGAGGTCGTTCGCGGACGGCTCGCCCGTGATCGGGGACGTTTTCATAGACGGCTTCCCCAACGGCATAACGCTCGGCGAAGACGCACCCGAGGAATGCGAGGAATCCGTGAGCGTCGCCGACGGCGAAATAGACGTCTGCGGAAGGGAATGGCATACCGTGCTCATGGCCGGCTCCCAGAACGGAGGAGGGGCTTATATCGCGCTCGACGTGACCAATCCCGCCTGCGGCGAGAACTGCGGAAGTACGGATACACTCCATGCTCATATCGAGAACGGCTCGGAAACGCTCGATTATCCGAAGCACCTCTGGACGATCTTCGACAGGGATTTCGGAAATACCTGGTCCACGCCCTCGGCCGGCAGGATAAGGCTCAAGATCACCGAGGAGGGCCAGACGAAGTTTATCGACAGATGGGTGATGTTCGTGGGCGGCGGACTCGATCCTACGGATATCGATCCGTCGAACGGAGTCAGCTTCGGTAATACCTTCGTGGTGGTGGATATAAGCACCGGGAAGAACATATTCAAGTTTCATCCGACGCGGCCCATACCGTCGGGAGGCTCAGCCCTGCCGAATGTCAGCCAGATGGTCTGCGACGTGCCGAGCAGGGTCGCCCCTGTAGACATCAATTCGGACGGCTATACCGACCTGGCTTATTTCGGCGATACGTGCGGAAGGATGTGGAGGTTCGACGTCTCGATGCCGATCGAAATCAGCGGAAGCCTTTCAGAGAGCGGGCCGACAGGGAGCATGAGCATGGTAGCCGAGGACTGGACCGGCCAGGTAGCGTTCTGCGCCAATACCAGCTCCGAATGCCTCACTAACCAGAACCAGCCCAAAGTTCCGACTTCGAATCTGGAGCCGATATATTTCGCTCCAACACTCGTGCTTGACGACCTGGGCAGGCGCCACGTGATTTTCGTTACGGGCGACAGAAGGGACCCGAGCAGCAGGCTCAAATCCGGAAAGCTTTACAACTTCATCGACGATTATGTGCCCGCCTTCCTGGCCGGCGGTACCGCTATGGGTGGGCTAACCATCAAAACGGCGACGACGCTGACCGCCGCCGGGCAGATCGTTGAGCTGAGCGGGCAGTCGGGGCTCGCGGGGCAGTTCGTTTCTTCGAAGGGTAATAATTTCAGCTCGGACCAGGGCGAGTTCCTGGTTAAATTCCCGAACAACCTGACCAATCCCCAGGAGGGTGAAAAGGGCTTCGGGGTGCCGGTGGTGATAAACAGGGTTCTTCTGTTCACGACCTACGCTCCCGACCTCGAGTCGAGCGACCCGTGCTCGGGCGGCACCGGGTTCGGACGAATTTTTGCGCTCGACTTCATAACAGGCTCCGCCGCCCTGGCCAGAATACCGGGCGTTGTGGACAGCGATATACTGAGCGGCTCGGCCGATCAGGAAAAATTGACGGCCGGGGTTACCGTAGCGGAAGGAATGCCTACACCCGCGCAGATGACATACGGAGCGAGGGGCTCGATATTGATGAGCGTCGCTTTCACCGGAGGCCCGGCATCCGTGGGCTCGAACGAGGGAGGGGGCTCGCAGTTCATTATATGGGAGATGCCTCCGCTGCCGATGAGATCTCAGCTACTCTTCTGGGAGGAGATACTCTAGCGTGTGCAGGAATTCGAACAGCGGCAAAAAAGAGGGCGGCTTTACCATCGTCGAGATACTGGTCGTGGCGAGCGTAATGGTGATTATTATAGCCATCGGCGCGTCTTCAATGTCAGGCATGTCGATGTTCAGGCGCTCGGTGGACGAAACCACGAACAATATCGCGTCGCTCCTTCAGGTAGGGAAGCTGAATTCGATGAGGAACGGGGTCGAGTACAGGCTCGTTTTTGCGGAATGTACGGACATCGACGAATCGGAACCCGCGTGTCCCAGATGCGATACTTATACGGATTACAGCCCAGGCGACGAATTTATAGCATTTACACTCGAAAGGGGCGACAGCAACAGGGGTTCGGAGACCTGGTGCATTCAATCGTCCTATACGAGAAAATTCAGGGGCGACATGGTTTTCACATCTTCGGATAATATTGGGGAGCTGGGCGAGCCTGACGGATTCACTTTCCTGCCCACCGGGATGAGAAGAGACTTCCTCGACGACACCGATGACGAGCTGGTTACCATAAGCCCGGCGAGCGGCTCCAGGATCGATAAATGCGGCGTAGTCAGCGTTTCTCCTTCGGGTAGTATAAGTGCGAACGAAGGCAAATGGGTGGATTCCGTATGCAACCCGATAAGAGACGCCGGAGCGAATCCGACGCCCGGGCCCGGATAGAATTTTTCACGGAGAAACTGGATGAATAAAAATCTCTTGCTTTTGCTTCTGTTAACCTTTTCCCTCGCGGCGGGCGCGGCGCAGTCGTGGGCCTATTCGGCGCCGCGTGAAACGTCGGTCGTTCAGTCGGACGAGCAGGATAGTTCGGATGATTCCGACGATAGCGATAGCGGCGACGAGGATTCGGACGAGAGCTTCGACGAAAATGCAGACGGCCCCGACGAGGGCCCGATAATCGGCGACGAGGATAACCGTCCGAAAGAGCGCTGACAGAGTCCCCGGCGCTCCTGTAAATTTCCAGGGTTGTAATATCGGCGCGGGACCCCGCTTATTTTTTTATGACGTAGTAGTAGTTGATCGGATCGTGCGGAAGCTCCGTGACTTCGATACTCCCGAATCCGGCCTCTTTCAGCATTTCGCAGGCAAGCTCCCTGCCCCACATCGCGCCGAGCCCCTTTCCTCCCTGGGAAAGGGAAACCGTCATGCAGTGCATGCATGATACGGTGTATAGAAATGTCGCAAGCGGATTATCCGAATTGCGCTCGACGTGGCTCGAGCCTTTTATATCCTGCATGAGGTAGTACCCGTCGTCCTTGAGCGCCCTGTGTATGTTCGATAGAACGCCGGCAGGGTCGGCCTGGTCGTGGACGGCGTCGAAAGTTGTTATGAGATCGAAGCGCTTTACGTCGCCGAATTTCGTGACGTCCCTGGCCTCGTACGATATGTTCGTCAGGCCGTATTCGCTGGCCCTCGCCCTTCCTCTTTCGATCGCGCTCGGGAGAAGGTCGTATCCCGTGAACCTGCTCCGGGGGAAGGCCCTGGCCATTTCTGCGAGGGCGTATCCGCTCCCGCATCCGACGTCGAGCACATCTATGCCCTGCTCGAGCCTGTCCTTGATGCCGGGGACGAGCGGGAGGATGTGGTCGAGAAGCGGTATGATGACAGTCTGCGTGCTCTCCTCGGCCATGACTTCGTTAAAGCGGGTGAAATCATCGTAGGGCACTCCGCCGCCGTGCCTGAAGCACTCGACTATCTTGTCTTCGACGGGACCCAGTATGCCGATCCACTGGGCCGC
Source organism: uncultured Spirochaetia bacterium (assembly GCA_964586675.1). Lineage (GTDB taxonomy): Bacteria > Desulfobacterota_D > UBA1144 > Nemesobacterales > UBA2774 > JADLGH01. Next base: position 23,980 of record CAZPHQ010000021.1, read on the forward strand.
CACCGCGAGGTTGTTCGGCGAGGCCTTTCTCGTGAGCCAGGCCCCATGCTCCGGAGGGAGGTAGTACGTTTTTCTTTCGGGGTCGTATTCGACGAGCCCTCCCGTGACCATCGCCCCGAGCCATTCCTTCACGTAGCGCTCGTTGAGTCCCGCGTGCCGGGCTATAGCTTCATACCCCGAGGACTCGAGGCCGTTCATGCTGTCGAAGAGCCCCGTCCTGTGCCCGACTGATATCATCGTGGTCAGCGCGCCGTGATTGAGAATCTCGAGCATCTTCCCGCAAAACTCCTCCGATCTGGCTTCGTTGAAATCCGGTTTTTCGCTCATACTATATACCTCCGTTCATAAAAATAACATGCGGGCACGTATCTTTGATAGATGCTTCTTAAAGACGGCCCCTCCCGGCTTCAGAACCGTTACACGGACTGTGATTATACGGATATCCATGTAAGATATTAGCCTCGTAAACGACTATAACGGAAAAATATAAAGGAGATATTAAATGGCGCTTACGCCTTCAAGCATGATGCCTCTTGGCACCAGAGCCCCAGGGTTCAAACTGTCCTCCCCTGTGAGCGGAGAGGTGCTCGGGCTCGACGAGCTCAAATCCGGCAAGGCGACAGTGGTAATGTTTATCTGCAACCACTGTCCTTACGTCAAGCATGTTCAAAAGGAGCTTGTCGATCTCGCGAACGACTATATACCGAAGGGTGTATCCTTCATCGCCATAAATTCGAACGACGTGGAGAAGTATCCCGACGACTCGCCCGCGAATATGAAGCTTGTTGCCGAAAGACTCGGGTATCCGTTCCCCTATCTCTTCGACGAGACGCAGGAGACGGCCAGGGCGTACGGCGCGGCCTGCACACCTGACTTCTTCGTTTTCGACGCGGGGCTCGGGTGTGTTTACAGGGGCCAGCTCGACGATTCGCGGCCGGGCAACGGGAAGCCTGTCACCGGCGCCGACCTGAGAAGGGCGCTCGACAGCATTCTCGGCGGCGAGCCGGTGCCGCAGAACCAGACGCCGAGCATCGGCTGCAATATCAAGTGGAAATAAATTCCCTCCAGCGCTCTTTCTCACCATGTTCGTTTCACGATCTGAAGCGGGGATGTCCAGAGTGCGTTCTGTCCGCGTGCGCGCCTTTTCAGAGGGCCCCCTTCTTAATTCCTTAACAAGGTTATGGTATATATTTAACGTTGGGTTACACTATGGACGGCTTCCAATCCGGCAGTATTTTGCTTTAGAATTATTTGAAAACCGCTTGAACCGGGAACCTGGAAATGAAAAATCTCGCCAAGGAAATAGCGGGATACACACTCTGGCCGATACTTCTCGGTGTGCCGATCTTTATCGTTTACACGGGAATCGAGAGCGGGCGGCCGACCCTGTTTTTTAACATCGCTTACCTCAGCCTCGCGGCCACGCTGTTCATACTCGAAAGGCTGATGCCTTACAGGGACGAATGGGTAAAATCAGACGGGCAGGAGTTTCCGGACTTCGCTCATACGGTTCTAAACAAGGGGCTGATTCAGCTAGCTCTCTTTCTGCTCCTGATAAGCGGAATCATTCACACGATGGGAGACAGCACTCCGCGCTCGTTCTGGCCTTCGGAGCTTCCCCTCGCGGTGCAGGTGCTACTGGCGATGGTGATAAGCGAGTTCGGCCTCTACTGGGCGCACAGGCTCGAGCATACCTGGGGATTTCTCTGGCGCTTCCACTCGGTTCATCACAGCGTCGAGAAGCTCTGGTTCTTTAACACCGGGAGGTTCCATTTTGTCGATACCTTCAACAGCCTTCTGTTCAGCATTCCTCTCCTCTTCCTGCTGGGCGTGCCCGGAGACGTGTTCATATACTTCAGCTCCATAACGGCGTTCATAGGGCTTCTCACGCACTGTAATATCGACATGCACTGCGGCATATTCAATTACGTATTCAATACGCCGAACGTGCACAGGTGGCATCATTCAAGAAAGATCGAGGAAGGGAACAACAACTACGGAGAGAACCTTCTTCTCTTCGACATGATATTCGGAACCTTTTATTATCCGAGGGACCGCCACGTGGGGCCCCTCGGGATAAAAGAACATATGCCGAAGGCTTTCTTGGCTCAGCTCGCCGCGCCGTTTCGCTGGCACAAGACCCAGAACGGGCCGCGGCCTTGAGCGGTTACTTCTTTCTCGTGTAGACGATTTCCATCATACGGGCTTCCTTGCCGTCCATTCCCGGGGCGAACATTTCGAACGTGAACTGGTCGGGGCTGTTTATCGTAGTCACGGTGCGGTAGGGCTTGTCCTTTTCGTCTTCCACCGGACAGGAGAACGTCCCCTTGTCTTCGAAGGTCTTTGTCGCGGCGTTATAGGTGCCGGTTCCGGTCATGATCCCCGTGCCCATGTTGTCTATCCAGACGTTGATGTATTCCTTCTTGGCATTGTCGTATCCCATAAGGCCGAGCCCCTCGAACTCCTGACCCATGGCCATGCCCTTAGTCGACTGCTGGATGTATCTTCCGCCGAGTATCCACTTGATCTCGCTCGTGCCCGTGGACTCCGTAGGCGCGGCTTCCGGCGTTTCCCAGAACTTTACGGTGTAGTTCCAGCTGCCGACGAGCTGGTCGAGCGCCTTGTGGTTCTCGCCCGGGGTCGCGTATTCCTGCCACTTGGCCATCATCTCGGCCTTCATTTTCTCGGCTTCCTGATCGACGGCCTTGCCCGCATCTTCCACGGCCTTTCCTGCATCGTCCGCCGCTTTTTTGGTGTCATCGACTGCGCCCTTTACAGCGTCTTTAGCCGAGTCCATGGGAGAATCCTGAGATACCGCGGGCAGAACGTAAAGCCCGAACGAAAAAACCAGCGCAAGCGCTGAAAACAGAAACGATTTCCTTAAAGTTAAATCCTTCATGACATAACCCCCCTGCAAGTGGTTTGGTTTAAAAATATTAACTTATTTCACGGGCTCCGAGCACTCTTTTTTTCGCCGGACCCAAAGGGTATGATGCCGGGCCGGGGGCTAAGTTTCGCTCCCCGGGAAAAATCGCTCCGGGCTTGAATTAAGCGGGCTCTCGACTATTATCTTCCCGGTAGTTAAATCCGTCTCCAGGGTACGCTCAAATGTCCGGCGCTCCAAAACCACTTTCGATAATACCGGTTCCGGGAATACCTGAAATTAGCCCCGGGGACGACCTCGTTCAGATTCTCTCCCGCGCGGCGGGGGAGGCCGGCATATCCTTAGAAGAAGGCGACGTTGTCGTGTTCGCCCAGAAGGTCGTGTCGAAAGCCGAAGGCCGCATCGTGGACCTTAACGACGTCGAACCCTCTCCCTTCGCCGAAGCCGTTGCCAAAAACTTCGGCAAGGACCCGCGCCTCGTCGAGGTTATATTCTCCGAAACGACGAAGATCATCAGGATGGATCAGAGAAAGCCCGACAAGGGACGGCTCATAGTCGAGACGAGGGGAGGAATCATTTCGGCAAACGCCGGCGTCGACGCGTCGAACGTCTCGGGGGGGGACCGCGTTACGCTCCTGCCCGTCGATTCGGACGAATCCGCGAAAAAGCTGGCCGAGGGCATAAGGCGCGTCTTCGGCGTCGAGGCTGCCGTCATAATCACCGACACCGTCGGGAGGCCGTGGCGCGACGGGCTCGTCGATATAGCCATAGGCTGCCACGGGATCAAGGCCTTGCGGGACTTAAGGGGAGGGCGCGACGCGAAGGGGCTCGTCCTTATCGCGACGGTCATGGCCGACGCAGACGAGCTGGCCTCGGCCGCAGGGCTCGTGATGGAGAAATCGTCGTCGGTCCCTGTCGTCATAATAAGGGGCTACGAGTACCAGAGGGGCGGGACCGGCGCGCGGGAGCTGATAAGGGACCCTGAGGAAGACCTTTTCAGGTGATGCGTTCATCTCAGGTCGCAAAGACGAATGAGCACCCTGCGGCCATTCATAAGTCGCGTATACCCGTTTTCCAGCCGGTGATATAATTAGCTCACCGATGGAGCTCTTTTCGAAACTGACAGGCAGCGCCCTCTTCTCCGCCGTATTCATATTCCTCGTTTCGTTCGCGATATATTCCCCCTCGCTGAAGCATGATTTCGTCTGGGACGACGTGGAGGTGATAGCGAAGAGTAACGTTTCCTTCGACGCTTCGAACATTGCGCATGTCGTCGTGCCGGGCATAGAGAAAAATAAAAAAGAGCGTTACTACAGGCCCGTCGTTTATACCTCCATGGTGCTCGATAACGGGCTATGGGGTGTCTCTCCCTTCGGCTTTCACCTGAGTAATTTATTGATGAACGCCATGGCCGCCGTACTTTTCTATTTCGCGGCGCTTCTCGTATTCCGGGAGCTTTGGGGTGGGGGCAGGGGGGCGGCTTTTTTGTCGGCGCTTCTATTCGCGCTCTATCCGATGCACGTGGAATCCGTTTCCTGGATCGCTGGGAGGACGGACGTTCTCTGCGCTCTCTTTTTCTTCCTGGCGTTCATCGCCCACATTCTTTCTTACAGGTATATCCTCTTTCTCGCGCTCGCGGCGCTCTCATTCGCGCTCGCCCTGATGTCAAAGGAGGTTGCAGTAGCGTTCCCGTTTCTCGCGCTGGGCTACGACCTCATCGCACGGAGGCTCGGGAGAAGGTCGAATCTACTACGCTACGCAGTGTACGTGGGTCTATTACTGCTCTATCTCTATTTGCGGGGAAGGGCCTTCGCCAATATCCCGGAAATGCCGGGCGCCGGAACCGAAGCTGAAACCCCGGCAGGAGCATCGGCATTCGGCGCATATTTCGGCTACGCGAAGACCATACTCGGGGCGTACCTCTTTTACATAAACAAGCTCGTTTTCCCATTCGACTTCAACGCCTTCATATCGAATATACCGTCGAGCGCGGCGTACGTCGCCTCGGCCGTGGTCGTCACTCTGGCCATGGCCGTATTGAGCGCGGTCTCGCTGATCAGGAAGGAAAACGTGACGGCCTTTTCAATCTACTGGATACTCCTGACACTCGGACCTTCGGCGATAATATCGATCTTCGGAATAGCCTCGACGCCGGCAGCCGAGCGCTATCTCTATATCCCCTCGGCGGGATTCTGCCTCCTCCTCGGGTACTGGATCTTCCGGGTTGGCGAGCATCCGCGCTACAGGCGTGCGGCGGCGGCATTCGCGATAGTCGTCCTGGCCCTCTACGCCGTTTTCACCTCCCAGAGACAGGCCGTGTGGAAGGACAACCTTTCTCTCTGGGGCGACACGTCGATAAAATCGTTCAGCCATCCGCTGCCCCATTCGAACTACGGCCTCGCCCTCTCCAACGCTGGCGACAGCGAGGAGGCCCTCAGGGAGTATATGATCGCCCTCTCTCCAGGGATGAACGACAGCCCGAGGGGAAAGGCCGTTACCGCCAACAACGTCGGCCTCGAATACCTTCAGATGGAGCGGTATCCGGAAGCCGAGAGATGGTTCTTAAAGGCCCTCGAATTCGACAAGGGCTACGGGAGGACTTATTATCACCTCGGGCTCATAAACTACATCAAGGCCGACGTCACGGGCTCTCCGGAAAGCCTGGCCGACGCCGAAATGTATCTCAAGAAAGTGTTCGAGCACTATTACACCTTCGGGCGCGCGAACCTCATACTCGCAAAGGTTTACATGAAGACAGGGGAGCGCGAGAAGGCTGTCAGGGAAGCGGAGACGGCGATAAAGACAGGCCTCCCTCCCGCGCTACTGAAAGAGGCGGAGGAGATTCTGGTGATAAATGATCAAGGTCGTAAGAACGAGCCAGAATAGAACGCAGAGCAGAAGCTGAGTGTCTTTCAGCAGCGACTCCGTCGGGTCCCCGCTTATGGAGCCTTGAACGAGATACATGTACCTCAGCACACCGTAACAGGCGAGGGGCACCGTTACGAGAAATATCTGCGAGCCTGTTTCGATCGCGTATATCGCGTACGTCACCAGGGTTGTCGTGGCGAATATCGTTATCGCCTGGTCCAGAAAGTTGAGCCTGTATCCCGAGAGCGATTCCCTGAGGGCCGCCGGGTCGCCTCCGGCCGCCGCGAGCTCGAAACGCCTCTTGCCGAGGGCAAGGAGGAGCGAGAGGAGGAACGTCGTCAGGAGGAGCCAGTTCGAAACGGATGTCCCCGAAGCTATGCCGCCGGCCTCTATCCTGAGGACGAACCCTGTCGCAATAACGAAGCAGTCTACGAGCGCGAATCTCTGCAGGTAAAAGGAATAAAGGAGGCTGAGGGCGAGATAGGCGATTATGATCAGGAGGAACCAGGTGCCGAGCTGAAAAGAGATGACCGCCGAAACGGCGAACGCCAACAGGGCGATGATTACTGCTGCCATTACGCCCACCTTCCCCGACGCTATAGGCCTCAGCCTTTTTTTCGGATGCAGCCTGTCGGACTCGCGGTCGACGATGTCGTTCATCACGTATCCCGCCGAAGAGGCGAACGAAAAGGCGACGAACGCGAAAAACATTATGAAGGCCATGCCCCGGCCCGTGTAAAGGACGCCCCCGAAAAACGGCGGAGCGAGCACGAGCAGATTCTTAACCCACTGGTGAGGCCTCAGGAGAAGGACGATATCCTGAAAGAAGGAGGACATTTAACTATGCATTCTACTATTTTTATGAGATATAGAAAAGCCTTTCACTGCAAAGGTATATTAGATTCATGGCCGGGAGAAGGACTACAGCCGAATCGCCTCTATTCGTGAGGATCGCCCACCGCGGGGCGAGCGCCTACGAGCCCGAGAACACCATCCGCTCTTTCGAGAGGGCTATAGAGATGAAGGCGGAGATGGTAGAGTTCGACGTCCGGCAGTCGCTCGACGGCCGCCTCGTCGTTATTCACGATGCGACCGTAGACAGGACGACGGACGGAAAGGGGCTCGTGTCGGAGAAAACCCTTTTCGGCCTCAAGGAGCTCGACGCCGGGAAGGGCGAAAAAATCCCTTCCTTCGAAGAGGCGCTCGACGCGTGCGCCCGGAGAGCGAAACTCGTTATCGAGCTCAAGGAAAACGGGATAGAGGAGAGAGTCCTCGGTGCGATTAGCGCGCGCGGCATAAAGGACGAGGTGTTCATAGTCTCTTTCAATAAATCGCGCCTCCGACTCGTAAAAACCCTCGATCCGAAAATCCGAACCGGTCTCATACTGTTCGCGTCAATCGATCCGATCTATCTCGCGGAAAGGTGCGGGGCCGACGCGGTCGCGCCGTTCAGATGGTTTATTACGAAGGGATTGGTGGAGCGGGCGAGGAGCCGGGGCCTTTATACCTTCACTTGGACGGTCGACGACGACGGCAAGGCCAGGGCGCTCCGGGATATGGGCGTAACGGGTATAGTGACGAACAGGCCCGACATTCTCCCGGCGGGTTAGCGGTTTCTTCCGGAGCCTCCTTCATTCTCTGAAATCAAGCTGCCTCCGCTGCTCTTCACTTCGCAAGAAGCGCGGCCGACCCTATGGCCATAAGCACCCCGGCTATCTCTTTCGGGCCGAGCCTCTCCCCGAGAAATACGAACGCGAGGATGACGGTGAGCGCGGGGTAGACAGCGGTGAGCGGCACTGTGACGGAAAGCTTCGCGTACTTGAGCGCCGCAATGAAAAGCACCGTGCCTATGCCCCAGGTGAGGCCCATGAACAGCGCGGGCGCGTTGAATGAAAAGTTGTTGAATATGAGACCGCGGTTATAAATCACGAACATCGTGAACACTGTGAGCGTGCCGACGCCTTCAAAGAAGTAGACGCGGTGGGGTATGTCTTTCAGCGACGCTACCTTCCCGAGGAAGCTGCCGACCGCGAAGCATACTATCGCAAGAAGTATCATCGTATACCATCTGTCCATTATTTTCTCCATGTCTCTGCTATCGCCGCTGGTATTACAGACCGGCCGGCATCTCCTATTATATCCAGAGGCAAGGGGAAAAAATAATCTCTCCATTAACCTTTCCTTAACCTTTCCTTAACCTTTCCTGAACATCGCCTTAATTCGGGGGTGGTGTACTGATAATGCCACCTTTTATCCGGGCTTTTACCCTCCCTAACACCTTGGGTCCTTCTTGGCTGCTGAGGGCGATCGATAGATCGCCCTCAGTCTTTTTAAGGCGTGACAAAACTATATTTTGCGCGGATTAGGCGAACTATACGGGTGAGAGGCTTTGCGTAGAGCTTCTTATCGAGAGCGGGGCAGCGGTTATGTCAGAGGAGCTGCCTTCTCTTTATAAATGGGACGTGTATCTGGTCCTTCTTGTAGTCGCCTGTGAGGGCGTAGAGAATAATGTTGATCCCGAGCCTGAAGGCGAGCTCCCTCTGGGATTCGCCGCCCGGTATGCACTCGAATTCCCATTTGCCGAATTCGTCTTCGGACCACGCGCCGCCGAGATCGTTCCTGCAGTAGATGACGGCCGTTCTGTCTTCGTCGCTGAACGTTACGCCTTCGAGGTATGGGCTTATTATCTTCCTTCCGCTCGCGGTATAAAGCAGATAGAACGATTTGAAGACGACGTTCTCCCTCGAAAGGCGGACGAGCGGGGTCTCCGGGATTACCAGGGAAAGCTCCTCCCTTATCCGGGCGTCGAACGGGGAGCTCTCGGAGCCCGTGGCGTCGTCGATGAGGAGAGTTCCCCCGAGCTTTAAAAACTTCCTCAGCCGTCTTCGCTCCTCGTTCGCAAGGGGAGCAAATGCTCCGTCGCCGGCAAGGTAAAGCATGGGATAGTTGAAAAGGTCGGGATCTCCGAGGCCGACGACCTTTCTCTCGTAGGACGCGACGACGCTCGTCCGAAGCTCGAGCGCGCTCATGAGCCGCTTATAGTTCCGCGGGCGCGGGTCCCAGTTGCCCCCCGCGTACGAAACTTGGGCGAAGTGAAATTTGGAGCCTTCGTAGAATCCCAGAAGAGGGAGAGACAAGACCCCCGCGCTTCCCGCAAGCAAGGTTTTAAAGAATTTCCTTCTGGTAATCACCTGGATTTAAGTATTGCGGGCAAGCCTCGGGCGTGTCAAGTATTGTAATCGCGGAAGAGAGATTCAAAACGCCTTCAAAAAGCGCAAAGATTCACTGACTGGTAATATCGCTTCAATAATAATTCCCGAAATGAATGAGCCGCGTGCGGCCGGGAAATTACTACTAACCTGAAACCTTAACGACCTTTGTAGCCTGGGGCCCTTTCGGCCCTTCGGTAATGTCGAACTCTACGGTCTCGCCTTCGGTCAGGCTCTTGTACCCTTCGCCTTCGATTACGCTGTAGTGAACGAATATGTCTTTTCCCACTTCGTCCGACTGTATAAATCCGTAACCTTTAGAGCTGTTGAACCACTTAACTTTTCCCTGCATAAAACCTTTATCCTCCTGGGGATAATGCTTCAAAACCTTACTATGGCACGTTTTTTTTTATTTGTCAATGGGGTATTGAAATCCCGGAATTTGCCAGTAAGGGGGCCGTCCGTTAGCTTTATCCTCTCATGGCGAAAGACAGCGAAAACACCCCACCGCTCGAAATATACAGAAGGGAATTTCCAGTGACGGACTCGTACATCTACCTCGACCATGCCGGGGTGGCCCCGGTGCCTTTAAGGGCAGGGGAAGCTGTCGCGGAGTTCCTGAAAGAGGCATCCTCAATGGGCTTCGCCGGCTACTCCCAATGGATGGAGAGGGTCGAAAGGGTGAGGGGCCTCTCCGCCCGTCTCGTTGGAGCTGAAAGCGACGAGATCGCATTCGTGAAGAACACCTCTCACGGCATATCTATAGTCGCCGGCGGGCTCGACTGGAAGAGCGGGGATAACGTTCTTGTATTCGAGAAGGATTTTCCGACGAACATTTATCCCTGGCTCGCCCTCGAAAGAAAGGGCGTTTCAGTAAGGTATATACTGCCCGGCGAGGACGGCAGGATATCTATAAAGGACATCGAAAGGCTCACGGACTCCCGGACGAGGCTTCTATCGATGAGTACCGTCCAGGCGCTGAACGGTTTTATGATGGACCCCGAAGAGCTGAGAGAGTACTGCCGCGCGAAGGGAGTGCTTTTATTCCTCGACGCCATACAGAGCCTGGGGGCCGTTCCGATGGACGTCGATAAATACGGGGCCGATTTTCTATCGGCGGACGGGCACAAATGGCTCCTCGCGCCAGAGGGGACGGGGATTTTTTACTGCAGGAGAGAGCGGGCGAAGGAGCTTTACCCGAATCTCATCGGGTGGAAAAGCGTGGTCCACGAGGCCGAGTTCGAGAGGATCGAGCTCACGCTGAAAGAAGACGCGCTCAGGTTCGAGGAAGGGTCTTATAATGTTATGGGCATAATAGCGCTCGGGGCGTCGCTCGACCTCCTATTCGAAGCGGGGATCGAGCGCGTACATTCGCGCATACTCGACCTCGGCGATCTCATAATAAGCGAGGCAGACAGAAGGGGGTTTAAGGTGAGAACCCCGCGTGAAAGGCAAAGCAGAGGCGGTATTGTTTCTTTCACAGGGCCGTTCGATCCGAAGATGATGAAGCAAACCCTGATGAGCCGCCGGATGATCGTAAACGAGAGAGGAGGGGCCCTGAGGCTCGCGCCGCATTTCTACAACACGCAAGAGGAAATCCTCAAGGCCTTTAAAGAGATTGATCACCTCTCCGGCGGCGCGTAGCGTCGCACTTCACCCCTCGGGCAAAGCATCCCCAAATGATCAGCTGAAGAATCTTATCCCGGTCAGGCCGACGACTGTACCGATGAGGAGCCCGTAAACGACGTGGCCCGCGAAGTGCGCGACGGCGACCTCCATGCCCGCTTTACGGAACCTTTCCATGGGATGATGCTCGGCCACGGCTATGACGAGCACGAATCCGACGGCGACCCCGTGTCCGACGGATATAAGGAAGCCGAGCCCTATGGCCCCGGCGACCGAAGAGTATCCGATCACGCTTATGAGCGCGACGTAGACGAAGGCGATTACGATGCCGACCGTGTAGTGCGTTATGAGTCCTACGGTGAAGGCGTCCTTTCCGGATTTAGTGAATATGCTGCCTATGGCGCGGATCATGTCGGCGTTGGCGAGACCGGAGCGTGTTATGGTCCACATCAACAAGCTCATTCCGGAAGTCGCTACGATACCCGCAAGAACGGTAATCAGGAAAGTTGACATTGTGTTACCTCCTCATTTGAGATGCAGCTACAAGCCCGCGTCGATCCGATACCGACTGCCGCAATTCAAACCCCTTCTAACTTTCATGATAGCCCTCATGCCGCCGGCGTTTCAAGTAATTTTTCAGGCCAGGGGGCTCGGGAAATTGACATAAAATGCTAATACATAGATAATTATTCAATCGTGATGATAGCTTAGACAGGAGGTAATCCGTGAGTAAGAAATCCAATCCGGAAGGCGGCCCGGACAGGCTTCGGAAGTTCTCTTCGCTGGTCGTCGAGGGCTCCGACAGGGCGCCTAACCGGTCGATGCTGAGGGCTGTAGGGTTTAAGGACAAAGACTTTAAAAAGCCGATCATCGGCATAGCCTCGACGTGGAGCATGGTGACGCCGTGCAACATGCACATAGACAAGCTCGCAGTAGAGGCCGCGAAGGGGGCCGACGACGCGGGGGCGAAGTCGATAGTGTTCGGCACCATTACCGTGTCGGACGGCATATCGATGGGCACGCCCGGTATGAGATACTCTCTCGTTTCGAGGGAGGTGATTGCCGATTCCATCGAAACGGTGGCCGGGGCCGAAGGGTTCGACGGTGTCGTCGCGATAGGCGGCTGCGATAAAAATATGCCCGGCTGCCTGATTGCCATGGCGCGCCTCAACAGGCCGTCCGTTTTCGTTTACGGCGGCACCATCATGCCGGGGAATTACAATGGAAAGCCGGTGGACATAGTATCCGTTTTCGAGGCCGTCGGCGCTCACGCGAACAAGGACATTTCCGACAGCCAGTTAAAGAAAATAGAATCGACGGCGATACCCGGGCCGGGCTCGTGCGGCGGCATGTATACGGCGAACACGATGGCTTCGGCTATCGAGGCGCTCGGTATGAGCCTCCCGAACAGCTCCGCGCAGGCCGCTATCTCACACGAGAAGATCAAGGACTGCCGCGCCGCAGGGGCCGCCGTATATAACCTTATAAAGAGCGGCATTCGTCCTTCGGACATCATGACGAAGAAGGCTTTCGAGAATGCGATAACTACCGTCATCGCGCTGGGCGGGTCGACTAATGCAGTCCTCCACATCCTTGCGATGGCGAGGGCGATAAATGTTAAGCTCACGATCGACGATTTTACGAGGATAGGGAAAAAGGCTCCCGTTCTCGCGGACCTCAAGCCGAGCGGAAGGTTCATGATGGCCGATTTCTGCCGGATAGGCGGGCTTACGCCGCTCATGAAGATGATGCTCGACGCGGGGCTCCTGCACGGGGACTGTCTTACCGTAACCGGCCAAACTGTAGAAGAGAATTTGAAGTCGGCGGGCGCATATCCCAAGGGGCAGGAGATAGTCAGGCCTGTTTCCGACCCTCTGAAAAAGGACAGCCACATAGTCATACTCAGGGGCAACATCGCCGAAGAGGGGGCTGTGGCGAAGATCTCCGGCCACGAAGGCCTCTCGTTCACGGGTGAGGCGATAGTCTTTGACTCCGAGGAGGAGAGCCTTAAGGCGATACTCGGCGGAAAGGTGAAGAAGGGGCACGTCGTAGTCATCAGGTACGAAGGCCCGAGGGGCGGCCCAGGAATGAGGGAGATGCTTTCGCCGACGTCGGCTGTCATGGGGAAGGGGCTCGGTAACGACGTCGCCCTAATAACCGACGGCAGGTTCTCCGGCGGAACGCACGGGTTCGTCGTCGGGCACATTACGCCGGAAGCCTACGACGGCGGTGCCATAGCGGTCATCTGGAACGGCGACAGGATAACAATCGACGCGACGACGAGGGAGATAAACCTCGAAATCCCGAAGAGCGAGCTCAAGAAGAGGCTCTCGGAGTGGAAGAAGCCCAGGCCGAAGGCCGAAAAGGGTGTGCTCGCGAAGTATGCCAAGCTCGTTTCCTCGGCCTCCGAGGGAGCTGTAACCGACTGATATTACGATAATAAAGGCCCGGGGCAGTCTTGCGACAGGCCCCCCGGGCCGACATTGCCGGATGTAATTCCCGCAGGGATTAGCAGTCCGATATATCCATAATCCGCCAACTCCTTTTTAACCGTATCTTAAAGCGCCCCTAAAACTGCCTTAAAATCCATGCCGCAAAATATAAAGTGATGCTGGTCGTTTGCGGCTCGCTATTAAAATAGGGACGGAGGTACTGATGACTACTTTAATCGTATCAGACGTGCATCTGGGCTCAGGTTTCAACAGGGCGGGAGAGCTGGCGTCGCTCCTCACGCGAAAGAGCTTCGGAAGGCTCATCATTTTAGGTGATCTCTTCGACAGGCCCCAAACCGTTATGCTCAGGGAAAGCGAATGGGACCTCATGGACGCGATAAGGAGTCTTTCCCAGAGAAAAGAGGTTATCTGGGTCGAGGGCAACCACGACGAGGGCCTCGGCGAGGTCATCTCATCGACTCTCGGTATCCGGACCGAGAAGGAATACGAGTGGACGAGCCGCGGGAAAAGATTTCTCGCGCTCCACGGGCACCAGTTCGACATATACACGAGCAGCGGAAGCTTCGCGGCCTCCTTCGCGGGATTCACATACGGCATGCTGAGGCGAATCGACAATTTCACCGGCACGGACCTCTTTCACAGACTATGCTTCGAGAACCGTTCGTGGAAGCGCTCGTCCGAGATGGTGAAGGAATCCGCTCTCAGGTTCGGCATGGAAAGGGGCGCGGATATAATGTTCTGCGGGCATACGCACAGGGCCGAGAAGGATACGAGATACGGGGTCGAGTACGTGAATACCGGATGCTGGAGCGACCTCTACTGCCACTACGCAGTCGTGGACGAGCACGGCGCGATGCTCAAAGAGTTCATTGCCGACAGCGGCGCGCAGGCAAACCGGCTGGGTTTTGCCGTCAACCGCGCCAACGCGGCCTGATTCATCTTTCGAGGTATTCTTTGAGCGCCGCCGCGCTGTTGTGTTTTTCTTCCTTGGACCCGTAGACGAAAGTGACGTCCTTTCCCCGGACGGCCTTTCGCAGCTCTTCGACGGCGTCCTTCTCACCGTTTAACTCTTCGAAGTAACGCTTTTTAAACTCCGCCCATTTTGCCGGGTCGTGGTTGTACCACTTCCTGAGCTCGTTCGAAGGGGCGATGTCTTTCATCCATGCATCGAGTCCGGCGGCTTCTTTCGAGATCCCCCTCGGCCAGAGCCTTTCTACCAGTATGCGCAGGCCGTCTTCCGGGCCGGGTTTTTCGTAGGCGCGTTTCAGTTTGATCGACATAACAAGAATAAATTTAGCATAGAGAGCGTCGGATTCAGCAAGTAAGCCGGAAGAGCCCGATTCCCTTGGCTGATAGTCTGCCGCCGGGTGGGCATAGAAAGCAAATTTCTGCGGCGACTCTTCAGTCTTCGATCAGGACGTAGAGGTCTTCGCCTTCTATTTTTACGGGGTAGGTCTCGACGGGGTCCGTCGCCGGGAGGCAGAGCGCCTCGCCCGTTTCGACGTCGAATTCCGCGCCGTGATATATACAGGTTATTTTCCTGCCATCGAGTATGCCGTCGGAAAGCGGATATGCCTGGTGCGTGCACTCGTCCCTGAAAGCGAAAAAGCGGCCGCCGACGTTACAGACGGCTACCATCTCGTTTCCAACTGGAAAAGACCTGACCTCTCCTGGCGGAATTTCGGACGTCTTCGCTATTTTTTCGAACTCGGACACTCTCGGGCTCCGTATGTGAAATCCTGAGTCGGCTCGGCTCAGCTCAGCTCAGCCTTTCCCGGCAAGCTCTCTCTCCGCGAACCAGCCGGCGAGAAGATTCTCGCAGTATTCCCTTATCTCTCTCACGTGCATGCTCTCGATGGTGCCGTTAGTAAACGCGCTCAGTATCAGGTCGCGCGCGGTTTCGTGCGGTATTCCACGCGAGCGAAGATAGAAAATCGCGTTCTCGTCCATCTGTCCGATCGTTGCGCCGTGCGTGCACTTCACATCGTCGGCGTAGATTTCGAGCTGGGGCTTTGTGTCGATCTGCGCGTTGTCGGAAAGGAGAAGGTTCCTGTTCGTCTGCTTGGCGTCCGTTTTCTGGGCGTCCTTGTGAACGATGATTCTTCCGTGGAATACGCCTCTCGACCTGCCGTCGAGAACGCCGTTATAGAATTGCCTGCTGTCGCAGTGGGGGCTCTTGTGCTCGACCTTCATGTAGTTGTCCATGTGCTGGCGGCCCGTGGACATATAGAGGCCGTTTATGAGCGAGTCGCATCCCTCGCCCGCAAGCACTGGATGGACGTTGTTCCTGACGAGCCCGCCTCCGAGAAGGACGGAGTGGGACCTTATATTGGAGCTTCTCTTCTGCTCGGCTCTTAGCGTAGAGACGTTAAACGCCTTCTTGCTCTCCCTTTCTATGAGGTAGTGGCCGACGGAGCTGTTCTCGCCGGCGAAGAGCTCAGTTACGACGTTGGAAAAGTAAACGCTCTCGTCGAGCGAGACATACTGCTCGACGACCTCGGCGCTGCCGTTGTCTTCGACTATGATTAAATTCCTCGGATTTTCTATGGTTGCTTTATCCCGCTTCGTCGTGATAAAGAGGATGTGTACGGGTTTTTCGAGCGTGACGCCCTTAGGCACATATACGAAGCCGCCGTCTTCCATGAAGGCGGCGTTCAGGGCTGTGAACGCCTCGTTTGTGAAATCGGCATATGCCGAGAGGTGCTTCTTTACGAGCTCTTCCTCGGTTTCGAGCGCTCGGGCAAGGTTTAGCACCTTAACCCCTTTGGGAAGGTTGCTGGCCTTCGACAGCTCTTCGGAATAGGCGCCGTCCACAAATACCAGGTCTATAGTTTCGAGCCCGGGGAACTCGTAGGGCTTGAGCGCGCGGGGCGAAAGCTTTTCGTGCCCGTTGCGTATAATACTGAAAGGAGTCCTCGCTATAGGGGTTACGTTGGTGAAGCGCCAGTCTTCGTTCGCCGGCGTCGGGAACCCGAGCTCGGAGAAACGCGCGATTCCCTGCTCGCGTATCGATTCGAGCCATGTGAGCCCCTTGCCGGACGCCTCTTTTCTGAATTCCTCGTACCCTTCCCGGTAGCCGCCGCCGTTAGTGCTTAAAGTGATGTCCATGAATAGTATTCTTCTCCCTAGTTGTTGACGGCCTGCCTGGCTTCTTCCTCGACCCAGCTGTAGCCCCTGTCTTCGAGCTCTAGCGCGAGCTCCTTTCCTCCCGATTTGACGATGCGCCCGCCCACGAGAACGTGGACGAAGTCGGGCACGATGTAATTGAGGAGCCTCTGGTAGTGCGTTATGACGAGGAACGATCTATCTGGGCTTCTGAGAGAGTTTACGCCGTCGGAGACGATCTTGAGGGCGTCTATGTCGAGCCCGGAGTCCGTTTCGTCAAGTATCGCTAATTTAGGCTCAAGTATCTGCATCTGGAATATTTCGTTTCTCTTCTTTTCGCCGCCCGAGAACCCTTCGTTCACCGAGCGCTTGAGAAGGCTGTCGGGCATGCCCATCGTTTCCATCTTCTGCTTGGCGAGCTTTCCGAACTCGACGTGCTTCAAGGGCTCCTGGCCCCTGTATTTCCGTATCGAGTTGAGCGCTTCTCTAAGGAGATACGTGTTCGCGACTCCCGGTATTTCCACGGGGTATTGGAATGCGAGGAAAATTCCCTCGCCGGCCCTTTCTTCAGGGGCGAGCTCTAAGAGGTCTTTCCCTTCGAAGAGTATTTCTCCTTCGGTGACTTCGTAGGACTCGCGGCCCGCGAGTACCTGGGCGAGCGTGCTCTTTCCCGAGCCGTTAGGGCCCATTATCGAGTGCACTTCACCGGGGTTTATAGTGAGGTCGAGACCCTTCAGTATCTCCTGATCTCCAATTCTCACATGCAGATTCCTTATCTCCAGCATGTCCTTCTCCTTGGCTGTACTTGCGTAAATTATTTTTAAATAAAGAGGAAGCGGCCCCTACCCGACGCTGCCCTCGAGGCTGATGCTTAAAAGTTTTTCGGCCTCCACGGCGAACTCGAACGGCAGCTCCCTGAAGACCTCCTTGCAAAAGCCGTTAACTATAAGCGAGACGGCGTCCTCCGCGGAGAGACCTCGCTGCTGGCAGTAGAAGATCTGGTCCTCGCCTATCTTGGACGTCGAGGCCTCGTGCTCCATTTGCGCCGTGGAATTCTTGACTTCTATATAGGGAAACGTGTGCGCTCCGCATTTGTCGCCTATCAGCATCGAGTCGCACTGCGTGTAATTTCGTGCGCCCGAGGCGTCCTTGCCTATCTCGACAAGCCCTCTATACGTGTTCTGCCCGTGGCCGGCCGATATGCCCTTCGATACTATGGTGCTCTTTGTATTCTTGCCGAGGTGCACCATCTTGGTGCCGGTGTCGGCCTGCTGACGCCTGTTCGTAAGCGCGACGGAATAGAACTCGCCGACGGAATTGTCGCCTTCGAGTATGCAGCTCGGGTATTTCCATGTTATGGCCGAACCTGTTTCGACCTGAGTCCACGAGATATGCGACCCGCGGCCGATGCAGCGCCCTCTCTTTGTCACGAAGTTGTAAATCCCGCCTTCGCCCTCGGCGTTGCCGGGATACCAGTTCTGTATGGTGGAGTATTTAATAGTCGCGTCGTCGTGCGCTATGAGCTCGACAACGGCGGCGTGGAGCTGGTTCTCGTCCCTCTTGGGCGCCGTGCACCCTTCGAGGTAGCTTACGTAGCTACCGGGCTCGGCGATGATGAGAGTCCTTTCAAACTGCCCCGTGTTCTCGGCGTTTATCCTGAAATAAGTCGAAAGCTCCATCGGGCAGCGGACGCCCTTCGGGATGTAGACGAATGAGCCGTCGGTGAAAACTGCTGAATTAAGCGCGGCGAAGAAATTATCCTGACGCGGCACCACGAAACCGAGATATTTCTTTACGAGCTCCGGGTGCTCCCTTACGGCTTCGGATATGGAGCAGAATATGACTCCGGCCTCGGCGAGCTTTTCCTTGAATGTCGTTATGACGGATACGCTGTCGAAAACCGCGTCGACCGCGACGCCGGCCAGCATCTTCTGCTCATCGAGCGGGATGCCGAGCTTGTCGTAGGCAGCCTTGATCTCGGGGTCTATCTCGTCGAGACTCTTCGGGCCCGCATTTTTCTTGGGGGCCGCGTAGTAGCTTATGTTCTGATAGTCGATGGGCGAGTACTTAACGTTGGCCCATGTCGGCTCTTTCATGGTGAGCCAGTGTTTGTAGGCCTCTAGCCTCCATTCGAGAAGCCACCCGGGCTCTTCCTTCTTGCTCGAAATCAGGCGTATAGTGTCTTCGTTGAGCCCCTTGGGCGCTATTTCCTGCTCGACGTCCGTGAAGAAGCCGTACTTATATTCCTGTTCCGCAAGCTTTTCGAGGTCAATGCTCATAACGTCACTCCCTAGTTAAATTTTGCCGCCCTGCTGTCCTTGAGAAGGTCTTCGAGGGTCGTCTCCTCCAGAAGCTTTATCATCGATATCTGCACCCTGTCCCATACCGGGAGCTGGGGGCACGACTCATGAAGGCGGCATATCGAATCTTTCTCCATGCAGTCAACCATTCTTATCTCGCCCTCTATCGCCTCGTATATGTCCCGGAGACTGATTTCGTGCGGCGACTTCCGAAGGGTGTATCCGCCGTCCGGCCCGACGCTCGACTTCACAATACCTTTCTTTACGAGCCTCCGCATGATCTTGGCGAGATAGTTGAGGGGTATGTACTGCCTCTCCGAAATCTCGCGCATGCTGTGCTTCGTCACCGGAGCGTTTCCCATGAAAGTCAAAGACCTGACTGCATAATCGAGGCTTTTAGTAACCTGCATATTTTCCTGTTTGTAATGTGGATATCATGTATCCGGGATATGCTGATTATTACATGGTAAAAGCTACCAGCTAGGAGTTTATGTGTCAATCAAGCCCCGGAGACCCGACCCTTCCTTTAATATATCGGAAGCGCAGGTTTATCCAAGGCAGGGGAGCCGCCGCACAGTAAAAAATGTTGACCTGACCGTATTTTAAGGTAGACTAACCGAGTTTAAGATGTGTTCGGAATTCGAGCTTACAAGACCAAATATTTCAATGTGAAGTGCCTGAAATACCGGTTCTCCACTTGAAAGTAAAAATCAATTTTTGGAGGGAGAAACCATGCCTTTCGAATTACCCAAACTTCCATACGGATACGACGCCCTCGAGCCTTACATAGACGCGAGGACGATGGACATTCATTACAACAAGCATCACCAGACCTACGTCAACAACCTTAACGCCGCAATCGACAAGCACCCAGAGCTCGCCGGGAAGAGCGTAGTAGAGCTCGTAGCCGACCTTAACGCGGTGCCCGAGGATATAAGAACGGCCGTCAGGAACAACGGCGGCGGACATCTCAACCACAGCATGTTCTGGCCCCTCATGGCGCCGAAGGCGGGCGGCAAGCCCGACGGAGAACTGGCTGCGGCCATAGACAAGGCATTCGGGAGCTTCGACGCATTCAAGGAGGAGTTCGCCAAGGCGGCGACAGGCAGGTTCGGGAGCGGATGGGCCTGGCTCTCGGCCGATAAAGGCGGGAAGCTCGTGATCACGTCGACGGCCAACCAGGATAACCCGATCTCCGAGGGGCTGAAACCAGTGCTCGGGCTCGATGTGTGGGAGCACGCCTACTACCTCAATTACCAGAACAGGCGCCCGGATTACATCTCCGCCTGGTGGAACGTCGTTAACTGGGCGCAGGCGGCTTCTAACTTCGCCTAGTCGAAATAGGTTGAATTAATTTTTGGAATTTGATAGAATTGGCGGTAACCGGAAGGCCGTACAATTTTTGTCAGCCGGGGCGGATATGGGGAAATGTACAGTCCCGGCTGAATTAATATGTAATATCAGGAAGTTAACGGAAAAAGATTGTATAACCAAAATGCTCTGTTCGACTTATTTTGTTTTTCAGGGGGTAGTATAATTCCCCCTCTCCGAAAGTCCCGCAGGATTACCGGACATTTGCGACGATGAGTAATCTCAGCTCCAGTCCCGGGACCCCCATAACCTTTTAAAGGAAGAAAATAATGGAGACAAAATACAACGAGTTCGATGAAACTGTGTCTGTAGGCGAATACGGCGATTTCGGCGGCGAATCCGACGAGATTGCATCCCTCAAGTTCAAGGAGGGCTATGACGCGGAATACCCACCCAATGCCAGGAAACAGAAAACGGCTTCGGACGAAACCCCGGACGAGCAGCTCAGGCTCTTATACGTATATTTCAAGGATATGTCGGTAGAGCCGCTTTTCACGGCGCAGGAAGAGGTCGAGATATCGGCCAAGATAAAAAAATGCGAATCGCGGAGCCGCGAGATCGAGCTCCTGGTCGAAAGGCTCGCCGGAGGAAAGCTGAAGATTATAGCCCCTCGCGGGAGGCTTAACGGAAGGAGCGCGGCCAAGGCCGGCGACATCGAAAAGAGGATAAAGAGTCTGTCGGCATTCGTAAGGGTTTATGCCGAGAACGCGAAAAGGTATAAGCAGAGGTTCGTAAAGGCGAACCTCAGGCTGGTTATAACAATATCCCGGAAATACATGGGCAGGGGCCTCCCGCTCTCGGACCTGATACAGGAAGGGAACATGGGCCTCATGAGGGCTGTCGAGAGGTTCGACCACAGGAAGGGCTTTAAATTCTCGACGTATGCCTCGTGGTGGATCCACCAGGCGATTCTCCGCGCCCTCCAGGGTCAGACGAGGACGATCAAAGTCCCGGTGTACCTGCTAGAGCAGGCCAACAGGGTGTACAAGGTGAATTCTCTCCTGGCCAAGAAGCTCGGAAGGAAGCCCACGCCGAAGGAGATAGCGCGGAAGTCGGGCATAACGGTCGAGGTGGTGAAACGTATCCTGCGCTCGACCAAGGACGCGATAAGCCTCGATACACCGATCCTCGACGGCGAAAAGACGACCCTCCTCGATTCAATCGCAGACAATGATACCGTAATTCCAGACTCGCTCGTAGCCAAGTCGGACCTCGTCGACAAGCTCAGGCAGGCGCTCACCATGCTCAACCCGAGGGAAGAAGAGATACTCCGGCTCAGGTTCGGCATAGACCAGCACAGCACCTACACGCTCGACGAGATAGGGCGGAAGTTCAACCTCACTCGCGAGAGGATAAGGCAGATCGAAAAGGCCGCGCTCGGCAAGCTCGCGACCTCCGATATAAGGGACCACCTCGAAAGCTTCCTCAGATAATGTGGAGCGTATAAACCGGGGCTGATAAGAAGGCGCGGCCCTCGATAGCTGAATCGAACAGGGGAGCCGGAAGTTTGATTATCCCAGGGTAGAATTCCCCTCCGGGAACGTAACCGTCCCCTTCCTAGCTTTCACCTTCCTGGATAAAGGACTTTCTAAGTTCCTCTTAGAGGTAACGGTCGGAGCAGGTTCCTAATTTAGTATTCCGCCTATCACAGCCCCTATCAGAAGCGGGATAACGTTCGCCGCGACGAGGACGAATGCGCCTGCCCCGGCTACCATCCCTATGAGCGGCGCGCCCGCGAGGACGGAGGCGAAGAAGAAGAGAAACACGCCGAGAAGTATCGCCGGCAGAAGGGCCGCGAGTATGGCGTTGCCTACGCCGCCCGCCTTCTTGCCGCCGACTATGCCCGCGATGAGCGGCCCCACCGTCGGCACCCAGAAGAGCAGTATGGAAATAACAAGCATCCAGAAAAAACCTGCGAGTACGCTTCCCTTTTGTTCACTTGCCATATATGTTCCAGCCTCTTTTTTCGAAGGAGTTAATATTAAAATAGCCAATAAAAATAAAAAGCCCAACCTCTTTATGAGGCTGGGCTTTGATATTCATTTTTGTTGTTGTTTTTTAGTCACACTTGGAGAATCCGCAGCTGCGGCATGTCATGCATCCCGCCTCGAAGGCGAGGGCGCGGTCGCCGCAGTCGGGGCAGCGCTCGAGGTTAAGGTCTGTTATCTTTCTCGGGGCCGCCGAAGCTTCGGCGTAGCCGCCGGCTGCGGGAGCGGCCGGGGAAACGAAGTGCTTCTTAAGCACGGTGGCTATCGCGTCGGGTATGGACATGACGAGCTTGCCTTCGGAGAATACGGGCGACGAGCCTCCTATTCCCTCGAGCTGCTCGACTACGTCCTTCACGCTTATGCCGGAGCGCAGCGCAAGCGAAACGAGCCTGCCTGTTGCCTCGGCGTCGGCCATCGTGGAATAGCCGGACTTGCCTATCTGAACGAATACCTCGAACGGCCTTCCGCCGTAGGTGTTAATTGTGACGTACAGATTCCCATAACCCGTCTTTATGACCTCGGTAAAGCCTTCGAGGTATGGGGGCCTCTTTATAGGCTTTATCTCGGGCATTTGGGTTGGACGAGGGGATGAGATGGGGTTGGGGTGATGGGTTTTTTTCATCCCCTCGTCCTGGGTCTGGGTCGGAAGATTTTTTTCGTCTTTGGATTCCTGCTGGGCCCTGGCCTGGTCTTCTGTGATCAGGATGCCCTCTCTCGAGCCTTCCCTGTAGACGGTGATGCCCTTGCAGCCGAGCTTCCACGCGAGGAAGTAGACCTTCTCCACTTCGTCGAGCGTGATGTTCTCGGGAAGGTTCACCGTGCTGGATATGCACGAGTCTATGTGCTTCTGTATAGCGGCCTGCATCCTCACCCTCATTTCAGGCTTTATCTGATGCGAGGTTACGAAGGTGTCGGGGACCTCTTTTTCGTTTTCGAGGCCGAATTTTTCGAGGTATTCGCCGACGAGCGGATGATATACCTTGAACTCGCCTTTGGAGAGGGACTTCGAGCGCCTGAAATAGGAGAGCGCGAACATCGGCTCGACGCCGCTCGTCGTGCCCGCGAGGACCGAGCCGCTTCCAACGGGCGGTACGGTCAGTATGCAGGCGTTACGGAGGCCCTGTTTCTTTATTTTTTCCTGTACCCTGCCGTCGACGGTTTTTACGAAAGCCAGATTCATATGCGTATCGCGGTCGTAAGCCGGGAAAGTGCCCTTTTCCACCGCAAGGTCCGAGCTGGCTTCGTAAACGGTGTTCTTTATGTGCTCGAACATTTTGTCTGCAAATTCCACACCCTCGGGCGTATCGTATTTGATGTTGAGCTTGGCGAGCATATCGCCGAAGCCTGTGAAGCCGACGCCAATGCGCCGGGAAAGGGTGGAAGCCTTGGTCTGGAAGCCGAGCGGGTGCTTGTGCATGTTGTAGTCGAGGACGTTGTCGAGGAATCTCACCGAATACTTGAACGCCTTTTCGAGGTTCTCCCAGTCGATGGCGGCGTCTTTAGTGAACGCGTCCTTGACGAAGGGCGAGAGGTTGATGTTGCCGAGGCAGCAGTTGCCGTAATCCTCGAGGGCCTGCTCGCTGCAGGGATTTACGCCGTTTACTTCCATGCCGCCGTATTCGGTGGGGGAGTATCTCTTGACGGCGTCCCAGAATATGACGCCGGGCTCGGCCGATGCCCACGCGGATTTTACGAGCTTTTCCCAGATATCGCGCGCGCGGACGGTCTTTATGAATTTAACCTTCTGGTTCTCGAAGGTGAGGTCGAAGTCGGTGTCATTCTCGACGGCCTCCATGAAGGCGTCGGAAATCTTGATGGAGATATTGGCGAATTTTACCTTGGACCTTTCTACGTCGTTTTTTACGTCTATGAATTCGAGTATGTCGGGATGGTCGACGTTAATCGTTATCATGAGCGCGCCGCGCCTGCCAGCCTGGCCTATAGTGCCCGTTGTCGTAGAAAGAAGGTCCATGAAGGAGACAGCGCCAGTGGAATAGATCGCCGAATTGTTCACGGGAGAGCCCTTGGGCCTTAGGATGGAGATGTCGGTGCCGACGCCGCCGCCGAAGGAATATGTCCGCGCGGCTTCCTTGCACCACTCGAATATGCCCTCGATGGAGTCTTCTTTTATGGGCATGTAGTAGCAGTTGAGGAGCGTTGCGCGCCTGTTCTGCCCCGCGCCGAAGAGAATCCTTCCGCCGGGGATGAACTTGAAATCCGAAAGGAGCCAGAAAAAGCTGTCTTCCCATTCCTTCTTGAGCTCTTTCGATTTTTCTGGCGCCGCGATTTCCCTTGCAACCCTTCTCCACATGTCTTCGGGGGTGTGCTCGACTATCCTGCCGTTTTTGTCGCGGAGGGCGTATTTTTCATAAAAAACCCTCGCCCGGAGCTCGTCGCCGCCGAAGGCGTCTACTGTTTTTTCGGGTAAATCCATAATTCCTTCTTTCAGAGGCACTAACTCTTCGGCTTCCTCGGCTTCCTTTGTGAGGATGGCTTCGTCTTCCATGCCGGTTTCGAGAGGGGCTGTGCTGTGGCCGTTTCCGTTCGTCTCTGTGGGGCTGAATTTATCAGAAGCCATTTAATACATCCTCCTTTTGCCTCTTTTATATTATATCTTGTACTAGGATTCGATTACACCACAATATCTTGTGGCTGTCAAGGCTGTATTTCTCCGGAGCGAAATCGAGACCGCCAAAATCGAATAAATACGAAAGGTTAAATCCCAGTAAAATTTTTTTCTTCAAAAAAGTTTATGACGGGGAGGGAGTTCTAAT
The DNA here is from genome assembly GCA_964586675.1 of uncultured Spirochaetia bacterium. GTDB lineage: Bacteria > Desulfobacterota_D > UBA1144 > Nemesobacterales > UBA2774 > JADLGH01. The sequence continues at coordinate 48,558 of CAZPHQ010000021.1, forward strand.
ACGATTTTAAAGCGGGTTTTGAGACCTTTCCGGCTTTTGTCACCTGATTTTCGGGCTGTTTTTCAGAGAAACCGCAGGACGGAATTAAAGCGTGAATCTCATACTAACATTTCCCGGCATCATGCACAAGAAGCGGCTTGAAAAAACCCGAAAACGAGGCGGGAATAACCAGCCAGAGTGCGTAAACCGGCCGGAACTCGATATACTAAAGCTCATGGAAAAGAGAGAAAACACGGATGAAATGCGCCGGAATGCGGTTCTCGAGTACTGGTTCGGCGATTTGAAAGAGGGTGAAGAGCCTCAGGATGATGTGGTCGCGAGATGGTGGGAAAAGGACCAGGAGACGGACGATTATATACGGGCAAAATTCGGCCGCGACCTCGAAGAGGCTGCGAGGGGAGGGTTCGGCGGCTGGGAAAAAACGCCGCGCGGCACGCTGGCGCTGATTATAGTCCTCGACCAGTTTTCCCGGAATATCTACAGGGACGACCCGCGCGCATTCGCGGAGGACGGACGCGCGCTCGAAGCAGCCCTGAGGGGCATCGCGAAGGGGTTCGACAAGGGGCTCCATCCGGTGATGAGGGTCTTCTTTTACATGCCCTTCATGCACTCGGAAGACCTCTCGATGCAGGAGAGATCGCTCGAGCTGTTCAGGGGGCTGGAAAACGAATTCAGCTCCGTCCCGGGCGTCTCCGAGATGCTTTCGGGGAACAGGGACTATGCCGAAAGGCATTACGAAATCGTGAAAAGGTTCGGGAGATACCCCCACAGGAACAGAATCCTCGGGAGGCAGTCCACGCCTGAGGAAGCCGAATTTCTGAAGCAGCCGGGATCGTCATTCTAGGAGAGCACCCGAGGCGCGCCGGGTTTCAGACGTAGTGGGCTACGACTTTCTCTATCTTGCCTTCGGCGTTTATTGCCATCAATTCAGCGCCAGCCGGGCCGTTCAGCCTTCGGTATAAAACGACGATGCTGCGGACGCTGGCGTAGACTTCGGTCAACTCGAATTTGAGATCGGGAAAAGCCGCCAGGCCTTTCTCGAAATAGGTACGGAGCGCGTCCTTGCCGCTTACAACTCCGGATTCGTCACCCAGGAGCTTCACCGCAATCGGGGAGGTGAGCTCCACGTCGTCCGAGTAGTGGGACATTATGGAATCGAGGTCGTGGCTGTTCCAGGCCTCTATCCACTCACGGGCTATTTCACGAGCTTTTTCCTGGGGGATCATTTCTTGAAAACCCACGAACGGCTGAATGCCGCCGGTGTAATGCCAGGGATAATGTTTACAGGAGGCGCCAGATCGCGGCGCCTCCTGCATGGTTTTTATAGCCTTGCTTCGATCTTGCTCAGGATGTAGCGCGAAAGGGATTCGTCGCCGAACGTCCCCACCCTGATCGTGATTTCGGTCAGGTTGCTGGACACCCGCTTCAGGGTTATCTTGACCGTTTTGCTGTCGGCTGTTTTAGCCTCGATCTCGCCCGAGACAGCGTCGTGAATCTTGTTTATGACGAGGAACTGGAGCTCCTCGACGGCGCCTTCCGTCGCCTTCCAGGCCTTCTCCATGGTGGCCTCTTCTGTCGCTTTCAGCTCGCCTTTGATGTAGGCGACGGTTCCCGCCCCCGCCACGGCCGCGCCTCCTACGGCCGCCGCCGCGAGGCATCCGGTGAGTATGAGCGGCGAGGCCGCTATGAGCAGTAAAAGAATGAGCTTTTGTCTCTTCATGATTTTGCCTCCGTGGTTCCGAATATCGTTACGGAATCGCTTGTAATTTATCAGATATTCAATTATATCCGGGTAAGACCGACAAGTGCAACCACAATCGTCGCCCGTGAAAAATGCATACTCCACCACGCCTCCCGGGCTGTTATGCCGCCCGGCGGGATATTGTTTTCGTGCGGCGTGTGGGCCGGCGCCCGTGAGGATTTTGCGGCCGCCGGTTTTCAAAGAAGGCTTTTTGCAGTAAAAATAAAACATTCACGGGCATACGCCGCCCCTGCATCTCTAATCCTCGGGAATCCGGCGGGTGATAATTATTCCGAAGGGGAATACTCATGAGCAAGCTCATTCAAGATAACCGCATGCTTTCGGGAATCATTGTCGGCGTCATACTCGGAGGGCTCGTCGGCTCGTTCTTTCCCGAGACGGGCGTCCGCCTCGGCTTTTTGGGGACGATCTTCCTGAACGCCCTCAAGATGATAGTGATCCCCCTCATCATCGTATCCATAACCCTCAGCATAATGAGCATGGAAAGCCCCGGCAGGCTCGGATTGAAGACACTTGTCTACTTCGCGGCGACGACGGGCATAGCCGTCGTCATAGGAATAATAATCGTGAACATAGTTCACCCCGGCTCGGGAACGGCTGTCTTGTCGGGGGAAGTGCCGGAGATAGTGAAATCGAAAGAGGGGATGAGCATAGTCGATATAATCGTCGAGGAATTCGTATCGCCGAACCTCTTCAGCTCGGCGGCGGACTTCGACATACTGCCGCTCATTATCGCGTCCATTCTGTTCGGCGCGGCCTTCGCGGCGCTGGGTAAGGACAAGAAGCCGCTCGTCGAATTATTCACCCTCCTCGACAGGGCGATAATGAAAATCGTCCACTGGATAATGATCTTCACGCCCATAGGTATCTTCAGCCTCATAGCCGAGCGGATAGGGATCGCGGGCGGCGGGGACCAGGTCTATCACCTCGCTATGGAGCTCGGGAAGTACGTGTTCTGCGTCGTGTTCGGGCTTTTCATACACGGCGTTATAGTGCTGCCGCTGATATTTTATATCTTTACGAGGAGAAACCCCTTCGAGTTCGCGTCGAAGATGAGTAAGGCGCTTCTCACCGCGTTCTCGACGGCTTCTTCTTCGGCGACACTTCCGCTCACGATGGAGGCTGTCGTCGAGGAGGCGAAGGTAAGTCCCAGAGTGGGGAGGTTCGTCGTTCCATTGGGCGCGACTATAAACATGGACGGCACCGCGCTTTACGAGGCCGTGGCCGCCATATTCATTGCCCAGAGCTTCGGCATCGAGCTCGGGATGCTGGAGATGGTGATAATATTCTTCACGGCGAGCCTCGCGGCCGTCGGCGCGGCCGGGATTCCGGAGGCGGGGCTCGTGACGATGGTTCTCGTGCTCCGGGCTGTGGGGCTCCCGCTCGAAGGAATAGGTCTCCTTCTGGCTGTGGACTGGCTGCTAGACAGGTTCAGAACGACTGTGAACGTCTGGGGGGACTGCGTCGCGTCGGCGGTCATAGACGTGTCGGAGGGTCACAAGACGGACCCTGAATATGAAAAGGTCTAAGGGCGCGGGCTTGGGCCTACAGCGATTTCGCCTCAAATGTGTTGCAGGCTTCGACATCGCCTGTTTCGAGGCCTTTCTTGAACCACCTAACCCGCTGCGCCGAGCTTCCGTGGGTGAATGAATCGGGCGTGACGCGGCCCTGGGACTGCTTCTGGAGCCTGTCGTCGCCTATGCTGCTCGCGGCGTTGAGCCCTTCCTCGATGTCGCCTTCCTCCAGTATCTGACGGGCCTTGTTGGCGTTGTGAGCCCAGACGCCGGCGAAGCAGTCGGCCTGGAGCTCCTGCAGGACGGAGAGCCTGTTTGCGTCTGCCTGGCTCGCCCTCTGGCGCGCCTGATAAACCTGGTCCGAGATACCCATGAGATTCTGGACGTGGTGCCCGACCTCATGCGCTATGACGTAGGCCTGGGCGAAGTCGCCGGGCGCCTGATACCTGTTTTTAAGGTCCCTGTAGAAGTCGAGGTCGATGTAGACCTTCTGGTCCCCCGGGCAGTAAAAGGGGCCCACGGCCGACTGAGCGTAGCCGCAGGCGGACTCCACAGCGCCGGTGAATAGGACGAGGGTCGGCTCGCGGTAGGTGCCGTTATACTGTGTGAAAATCTCTGTCCACGTGTCCTCCGTGTCGGCCAGAACTACGGAGACGAAGTCCGCAAGCTGCCGGTCTTCCTCGGATACCGGCTGCTGCTCGTAGTAGGAGGACTGGTCGACGCCCGTCGAGGAAATGTCGTTCAGAAGCTTTACGGGGTCGGCTCCCAGAAGGACTGCGATGACCAGAATTATTATGAGCCCGAGGCCTCCGCCGGCGGCCCCCCGGCCTCCGATCCTCATGCCCCTCCTGTCTTCTACATTCGTGCTTCTGCGGCCCATTCTCCAACGCATTTTTTTAACCCCCCGACTTAGGCTTAGAGTTCAAAAATTAACATATTTTAATAGTCCGGGCCACAGGATATTCAGATATAATCCACTCGTGTGAGAGAGACGAAATCGAAGGCGCTTTTATCGTGGAGCGGGGGCAAGGACTGCGCGGCGGCGCTCGGCAAGGTGCTCGCCGGGGGCAGGCTCGACGTGGCCGCGCTCGTGACGACGGTTACGGCCGGGTACGAGAGGATAAGCATGCACGGCGTCCGGACTGCGCTCCTCGAAGAGCAGGCGCTCGCGCTCGGCGTCAGGCTCGAAAAGGCTGTTATCCCGATGGCTGCGTCGAACGAGGAATACGAGACCGCGCTTGAAAGCGTGCTCGCGCGGTACGAGGGGCTAGTGTCGAGGGTTGTTTACGGCGACATATTTCTCGGCGACGTGAGGAAATATCGTGAAGAGCACCTCGGAAGGCTCGGATTCGAATGTGAGTTTCCCTTGTGGGGTATCGATACACGGGAGCTCGCGCGGGATTTTATCGAATCGGGATGGAGGGCTGTCGTAGTGTGCGTAGACGGAGATGTGCTAAGCGGGGACTTTGCGGGGAGGGAATACGATCGCGATTTTCTTTCGGATCTGCCTGCCGGCGTCGATCCCTGCGGAGAGAACGGAGAGTTTCATACGTTCGTATGCGACGGGCCTGTATTCGGCCGGAAAGTCGAGCTCCAAAAGGGCGAGGTAGTTCTCAGGGACGGCAGGTTTTATTTTTGCGATCTCCTGCCTGTTAAGGAGTAATGAGCTTCCCTCAGACCTCGATTATTATCTTGTGCGCGTGGCTTTTAATCTTCTTCAGAAACTTGTCGGTAAGCATGGAATCAGGGACGTTCCTTAACACGACCGTCGAGCTGAAGATGCGCGCCGTCTTTATTATCTCGTCCATGCTGCCTTCGTACTCGGACGCGTCGATCGAAACGTTAAATCCGATCTGCATCAGCTGGACAGCCTTGGACTGATTTTCTTCCTTCATGTGGAGGGCCCTCTTTTTAGGACTTAATAATGTATCGGAATTTATAAAAAGAAAAGTCCGGTTAGATTATTTCCCGGCGGAGAGAAATGAAGAGAAAACCCGAGCCCGAGCTCATGAACGATGCGGAGCAGGTGGCCGCTTACGGGAGCGCCGATTTCGAAGCGCCGCATTCGCATTTTATCAATCTTCTCATGGGGTATCTGCCGAAAGGGAAGGCAGTTACGAGGGCGCTCGACCTCGGATGCGGCGCGGGGGACATTACGTTCCGAGTCGCCGCTTCATTTCCGGATGCGGTCGTTGACGCGGTGGACGGTTCCGCCGAGATGTTGAAATTCGCTGACGGACTTCTCAAAAGAAAGCCCGGTCTTTCGGGGAGGGTGAAATTCATCCAAAGCATGATCGCCGACTTCGAGCCGGAAGCCCGGTACGGGCTTATAGCAAGCAACAGCCTCCTTCATCATCTTCCCGAGCCCGGAGTCTTCTGGGACGCAGTGAAGCGGCTTTCGGCGCCGGGCACGTTCCTCTTTGCGATGGATCTTCTGCGACCAGAGAGTGAAAAAGAGGCAAAGCGGCTCACGGCGCTTTATGTTTCATCCGAGCCCGAAATTCTTCAGAGGGATTTTTATAATTCCCTTCTCGCAGCGTTCGAGGAAGGCGAGGTGAGGGCGCAGCTCGACGCAGCCGGCCTCGCTCACTTGAAAACGGAACGTGTCAGCGACAGGCATTTGATCGTGTACGGCTTTCCGCCGGGGAATCAGTCCCCGGCCTGAACTCGCTTTCCCGCGAAGGTGTCGGAGACGACGTTTTCCGGCGTGGAATCCGGGTCGAGCGGATCGACACCGGGGGCGTAGAAGCTGACGGTGAACGAGCCTTCGATATTTCCGCAGCTCCTGCCTGTGAAGATTATATCGCTGTTCACCTTGGCTATGTTCGCCAGGCTTCCGTCGGGGTTAAACGAGAAGTCGAGCGCCGTCGCGACGGCCTCGCGTTTTCCCGTCTTCTTCCACGCTCCCTGCTCGTCCGTAAAACTCAGCGCTTCCTGCGCGGAGCTGGTTATGAACATCACTCCGCCCGGGCTGAACGTCCAGAGGCTTTGGGCTCCATTGCCCTCCTGGACGAGGAAAGTGCCGATGAAACAGGACGGGAAGTCCCTAGGGCTTGCGTGAGACGTTGCGGCCGACGCCGGGAACGAAAAAAGCAAAATAGCCGCCGCGGTGAGTACAGGTAGTAAGAGAGTTTTCGCGAAAGACCTCGGTTTCATAAACATTCTCCTCGTGTATGTGAAAGTCGATTAAATGTACACCCGTTCCGTATACGGGAAAAATATCCGGCCGAACATTCGAAGTTGAAAAACCCCCGGCGTGGTCTAGTATATCCGAAGTCCCGCGGACTACTTCCGCCCGTCCGCGACAGGAGGATTTCGATGCAGGCTAGATTCGAAAAAGAAGCTGTGGAAGTATCGAATTCGGAGCTGGTATTTCCGACGCATACGAACCACTACGGCACCATATTCGGCGGGAGGGTGCTCGAGCTCATGGACATGACGGCCGCGATGGCGGCGATGAAGTTCGCCGGCGAGGACACTGTTACGGCGTCGATAGAGGCTGTCGATTTCAAGCAGCCGATCAAGGTCGGAGACATAATGGAGATAACGGCCAGGGTCATTCACACCGCGAGCACGTCGATGGTCGTTAAGGTCGACGTCTACAAGATAAGCAAGGGAAGGACGGAAAGGGAATTCACATGCAGAGGGCACGTCGTCTTCGTGGCGGTGGACGCCGACGGGAAGCCGATACCCGTCCCCGCGCTCAAGGTCGTCACCGAAGAGGACGAGCGGAACTGGAAGATAGGGGAGAGGATAAAGGAGATCAGCAAGGAGAGAAGGGGTCTCCACTCCGACGTCCTCTGAGCCTGAATACCGGGATTATTTATTCCGGCATCTGGGATTCCATCTCCTTGCAGTTTACCTGGCCGTCATCGCCCGAAAGCCTGTTGCACTCATACGTGTAGCCGTTACAGAGCGCTGTCCAGTTTGCGCTTCCGTCCTGGTTTATGACATGCTCGATAATCTCGATCTGGCCCGGGTCGCACGGCACCTGGCCCGCGGACTGATCCTGAAGGGGGCCGATTACGTAAGGATTCCCGCAGGAAAGAGCGAGCGCGAAAAGCGCCGATAAAGCGAATATTTTTTTCATCCCGTCACCGCCTTTTGTGGTTTAATCTGTAATTATAACTCCTCGTTTATTTCGGAGGAAATTATGAAAGCGATTGTGTTGAAAAAGACAGGCGGCCCCGACGTGCTTTCGGTTGCGGAGGTTAACGACCCCCGGCCTGGAAAGGGAGAGGTGCTCGCGTCCGTTTCCTTTGCCGGTATAAATTACGCCGAGATACTTTCGAGAAAAGGGCTTTACAGCTGGGCCCCCAAGCGCCCTTACATACTCGGCATGGAATGCGCGGGCGTCATCGAGGCGGTGGGGGAGGGGGTGTCCCAGTCCCGCATCGGGGAGAGGGTTATGGCCGGCGCGAAGCATGGCTGCTACGCCGAGAAAATCGCCGTGCCGGAAGCGAATGCCGTCCCCGTGCCCGGCGGATATTCGATGGAGGAAGGGGCGGCCTTTCTCGTGAACTACATGACGGCGTGGGTGTCGCTCTTCAAAATGGCGAGGCTTCTGGCGGGCGAGAAGCTCCTCGTCACGGCGGCCGCAGGCGGAGTAGGAACGGCGGCCGTCCGGCTGGCGTCCTCGGCCGGAGCGAAAGTCTACGGCATGGCGGGGAGCGCGGAAAAGTGCGCGCTCGTCGAGTCGCTGGGCGCTGCCAGGTGCTTCAATTACCGGAACGAAGACTGCTTCAAAGAGCTTCTCGCCGAATCGGGCGGCATCGATGCCGCGCTCGAAGTCGTCGGCGGGAAGGTGTATAGGCAGAGCCTGGAAGCCCTGAAGCCGTTCGGGAGGATAGTCGTCGCCGGATTTGCAAGTCTCGACATCGACTGGCGGAATCCGCTCTCGTGGATAAGGACGTGGAGGGACATCCCCCGCGCCGATATAGGAAAGCTCGCGGAGAGGTCCATCGCCGTAATGTCATCTCATCTTGGCTATCTCCTCGACATGGAGCCCGGGCTCATGACGGGTGTTTACGCGGAGCTCGAAAAATTCGTCCGGGAAAATGATATACGGCCCGTCGTGGGGAGAGTCCTTCCCCTTGAGAGGGCTTCTGAGGCCCATGCTTACGTGGAATCGAGGAAAAGCACGGGGAAGGTGCTTCTCAGGGTCGGAGGGTAATGTAGAACGGGGTAAAAGCAGCTGTCTGTGACGTGAAGCGGAGCCGCATCAGGCCATCTGGTCCTTTTCGGAGACGAGCCTGTTGAGGATTTCTTTCTGGATGTTTTCTATCTCTTCCCTCGCCTGTGTTATCTCTTCGGTCGGCTTTCCGCGCTCGCGGTATTCGTCGACGAGCTCCCCGAGCCGGGAGCCTATCTGCTTCAGCTTGGTCTGGGCCTCGATGTTGGCCTTTATAAGCATCTCCTCGCTTTCCCACTCGCGCTTCGAATAGGCCTCGAGCTCCTTGGCCTGTATGAGAAGCTCCCTAAGCCTGTCCTTGTAGCCGTGAAGGGCCTGATGTATGACGGACTGTATCTCGGCCTTCTCGCCGGGCTCTCTCCAGAGAACGTTTTCGAAGAGCCTGAGGTCGTCCTCCGTGACGGCGCTCCGTCCTTCGAGATAGGCCTTTGCTCTCAGAAGAGAGACCGAGTGCTTGTATCTCCTGTCGGACGGAACTATGCCCTTTTTCGCGAGCTCCTTTCGCATGCGTGAAATGAGCTTCAATATGTTCGAAGGGACGGCAATCTCCCGGGCTTCGCCGCGGCAGGTTTCGAGCTCAGAAAAAGTTATCGTGAGGCCGGCGTCTTCACCGTCGTCTGAGTTAAGCATCTTCAGAAACCTGAAATCCTCTTTTATGTAGTCGACGACGTAGCGCAGGAGGAACCTGTCGTAGAGCGCTTCGAGCTCGTCCTCCTCGGACGGGAGCTCGTTGCTGGCGCCGAACAAAGTTATGAGCGGTATCTCCGTCTTCTCCGTTCCGTTATAGAAAACGCGCTCGTTCATCACTGTCAGAAGGGTGTTGAGTATCGAGGAACTGGCCTTGAATATCTCGTCGAGGAAAGCTATATGGGCCTCGGGGAGCTTGCCGGACGTTACCCTTCTGTATTCGTCATTCTCGAGGCCTTTCAGGCTCACTGCGCCGAAGAGCTCTTCGGGGGTCG
>CAZPHQ010000022.1:0-52242 GCA_964586675.1 uncultured Spirochaetia bacterium
CGACGTTCCTCGCCAGGAGCACGCCGTGCGTCGCGTGTATCGTCATGAAACGCGTCATGGATTCCCATACGGTCGTGTCCTTGACGAATGTGTTCGAAGGGGTCTCGCGCGCCATGTGGAAATGGACCGGATAGTGTCCGAGCCGCCCGCCCTGCCCCATCTGGTAGAACTCGACGCCCTGTATCTGGAGCTGCTTGAATCCCTGTCTCGCGCTCGTATGGCCGCCGAAGTAATAATTCGCCGGCGAGCCGCTCAGGCAGTCGTAGGCGCAGGTTGGGTTTGCCGAGTTGAAGGTATCGCCCGCCGAAACTATCCTGATGCTTCGGGTAAGGAGAGCGACAGCGGCCCTCGTATCAGCAGCCGGCTGCCCGTCGACTGAAAGGGTGATGCCAAGAGAGGCCGGGACCTCGGTCAGGGGATAAGGTTCGCCGTTGTGCCTGTGCTGAAGCCCTCCCGCTATCTCAACGCCTGTAAACGCATTTATGACCTTGAAGTTAATAGTAGTATTAGTGGCCGTACTGCTGACAGTCGTTATTTCGAGCACCTCGTTGTTCGCCGGTAGATAATCGGTGGTCGTAACGACGATCCTGTCGCCTGCTTCCCAGTCCACGACACGGTCCACTACGAGCTGCGAGGCGCCGACGTCGACCGTTCCCTTGAGACGGGCCCAGCTCGTTCCGGAGCTCGAGCTCGGGAGACTGTCCGGCAGTGTCGCGCCCTTCTTTCCGTAAAGGTTCAGCGTACCGCCGTAAGATAACGCCAGCGTCTTGTAGCCGAAGTATGCGTTCGGATTGCCGCTATCGACCGGAAGAGAGTGATAAGCGTAGAAATAGTCCGACACGCCGCCGGGCAGGGTCTGCTTCGAAGCCCCTGCCGAGGTCCATATACCCTCGGGCACCCCGCATCTGACGTCCGTTTTACAGGCGACGCCGCTCCCGCCGTTCCCCTGGTCGTCGCCGTAAAGATGTATGGTGAGCTTCCCGCCCGCCGCTCCTATCGGGGTCGTCGGCGTTCCGGCTATGAGGCTCGAATTGTTCTCTATGAGTATGTTATACGCCCAGAAGTTTATAACCGCGTCCTCGAACGTAAGCGAGCCGCCGTTGTATATGTGCACGTTACGGTAGTGATAAGTCCCAGCGGGAACCGTGCATGCGGCGGTTACCTCGAGGTCTTCTCCGTTTCCGGGCGCTATCGCCCCGGCGGTGTTGCACTGCAGCACTGCGGGCGTTTCGTCGAATATGCCGGATACCGAAACGAGGGAGCTCCTCCCCTCGGCGGATGAAAGAAGCGCTCCGGCCCCTTCGAGTTTCGTGCCTGTAAGGTCGGCGCCTTCGAGATTCGCGCCGGCGAGGTCTGCGTTCTTGAGCCTGGCGTTTATGAGTATAGCGCCCGTGAGGTCGGCCCCTGAGAGGTTGGCCCCTTCGAGGTTCGCCTTCGTAAGGTCGGCGTTCCGGAGGCTCGCTCCCGCAAGGTTGGCGCCGACAAGGCTGGAGTCGGCCAGGATCGCGTCGTCGAGAATGGCCCCGTTAAGATCCACTTCCCTGAGATCGGCGTCGAAGAAGTTTGCGCCGCTGAGGTTACATCCCGCGCATTTGTCCGTTTGGACTATCGAGGACACGCTTTCGAGCGTCTCTTCGGGCGCGGTGCTGAGCAGCGATCTCCCGCCTTCGGGAACGATAAACACCGCGACGTTTTTCCCGGATGCGTTTCCGTGATAGAGGAACATATCGTAATCCCCGGCCTCTATCTCTTTGGTTACGCAGTCGCCGTTGGCCTTGGCCCTTACGACTTCATTACCAAGGGCGTCTATTAAAGTCATATAGTGCGTAGCCGTCTTGTCCGCGTCCTGCCAGCAGAAGGTCTGCTCGGTTCTTTCCGTGTATCTGTATGGAATGACGTCATAGCCCTTTTCACCCGTGTCGGTGGTAAGGATCATGCAATCGAGCGATTCGAGGAATACGGCGACAAGGTCTTCCCCGGGTATTGCGAAAATGTCGGGGTTCGAGACGAAATCGTTTTCTGTCCGGACGTTCAGCGTGCCGTTCGTCGGGCCGCCGACAGCCATGTTAAGGCTGACCGGGATGAGGATCAGAAGCAATATCAAAGCGGGTGCGAGAAAGAAGTAGAAACGCTTATTCCCCTTCAGTTTAGACATTAGAATCCTCCATCCATTTGGTTAAGTCAGAAAATACCGGCGGTCACAATTCCCCCAAGAATACAATGGGGAGTGCAACTAATTCTACGGTTCATTTAGAAGCTTTGTCAATTAGCCTCATAATTACATTATAACCGCGGTAAAACGGCATGAATGCGGGCGGGAGGCATTTTAAAAAATGTGTAGTATTGTATTTTGTAATCTCCTAAATCATTATTCTGAATGTGGCGAAGGCGGATGGACGCGAAAAGATAGAATCAGGTGTATATGGCCCGATAAATCCTTGGAGCATGAACGGTATACTGGTGTAGCATGGCAGATAAATTAGTGAGGACTCTCGGCTCATGGTCGGACAGCCGGATTTTATGGCTGGTGCTCATATTCCTTTTCATATTCCTGATAAGGCTCCCGGTCGTGGACGTTTCCGTCATAGACTGGGACGAATCGATATACTTCACCATGGCCCAGGACGTAGCCGAAGGAGGCGTCCCGTATAAAACCACCTGGGACACCAAGGGGCCGCTCCTGTTTCTTACGCTTGCACCCGTCGTGGCTGTCTTCGGAGACAGCATCGCGGCGCTCAGGATTTTCACTTCCGCATATCTTCTTCTCTCTATGCTCTTCGTCTATCTCGTAGCGGCGCGTCTCATGAGCGGCTTCGCGGCCGTTCTGCCTCCACTCTTGTACGGGCTCATGTTCGTCGTGCCCGGCTTCGGAGGGCTTGGATCGAACGGCGAGCTATTCATGATGCTGCCTGTCATACTGGCTATACTCACATATCTCGACTACAGGGAGGGGGGAGCAGGGCATCTGATCTTCCTTTCGGGCGCTTTTTCGGCGGCGGCGTTTTTGATTAAAGCGACCGCTATATTTTCCGCCGCGGCCGTGCCTGTATTCCTGATATACGACTACCTGTCGCGCCGGCCGCGAAGGCAGGGTGCATTCCTCTCGGGAGCCGTGCTGTACGCTGCGGGATTCGCGGCGGCAGCCGCGATCGTCGCGCTCTACCTCGGCGCGAACGGCGCCCTCGGCGCTTTTCTCGAAACCTACTTTATAACGAACGGAAAATTCGTCGGGGCTGTGCCGATCCATAAGGCATTCGTCGACCTGGTCTACTACGTCCACTGGCTTATGCTGAGGAATTTCGAGCTGGTTACGCTTGCAGCCGTCACATGCAGCATCCTTCTTCTATGGAGCGTCGTGAGAAGAAAAAAGGGAAGCGTTAAAACGGACGCCGTCGTTTTCGTCTTCGTGCTGGCGGCGTTTTCACTCCTCGGCGTCGTCTGGGGGAGGCGCATGTTCCCTCACTACTACCTCCAGATGGCCCTCCCCTTCGCGCTCATAGTCGGCCTCGGCGTCGCCTCGCTCGATCTCCGCGCAAACTACGTGAAGGCTCTTTTGGTGCTGGTCGCGGCCATATTCCTCGTTCAATCCCCGATCGCGCGCACTGTCTCAATCACAAGAAACATGGACGAGGATTTTTACGAGCGGAGCGCGTCCTATGCTGTTTCGGATTATATAAAATCCAACTCCGAAGACGGCGACAGCATTCTCGTCGTCGGGGGGCAGCCCATCGTATATTTCCTTTCCGAGAGAAGGCCCGCCATAAGGGACTTCTGGTGGACGGAGCACCACATCGTAATGTACGAGATTCTGAATCTCAGGGAAACGGTCCCTGCGGAGCTCGGCAGGAACAAGCCTCTCTACATCGCGTATTACGACGGGCCGCACAAGGAGTTCAAGCTCGGCCTCGACTATCTCGACAATTTCATAGCCGACAACTACACGCTCGAAAAAAATATAGAGGGATACAGAATATACAGGCTCGCTGATTGACGGGTCCTTAAGCGCCCGGACAGGAATTACGCGGGAGAGGCTTTAGCCCCTGACCTCCGCGCCCTTCTCTTTTTCTGCTTGCGGATCTTTTCTCTCTCGATTTCTTTGGCCGGCTTTTTCCCGAGGACTGTTTCTTCGTATCTCGAAACGAGTTCCCTCCGCGCGAGGAAACGGTTCACGCCCTGGGAGCGGTCCTTATCGATTTTTACGGTGATCCCGCTTGGGACGTGTTTTATCCTGACGCAGCTTGAGACCTTGTTCACGTTCTGGCCGCCCGGGCCGCGCGACCTGAGAAACGTCTCTTCGAGGTCGCCCTCGCCTATCCCGAGCTCGGCCATGCGCTCCCTGAGCGCCGATTCCTTTTCGGGGCTGACTCCGAAAACACTCACGTCCAGTCCTTCGATTTCAGCTTCCCGGCGACGAGCTTTAAAAGGTCGTGCCGCGAGATGATGCCGACGGGCTTGTTGTCGTGGACGACGGGCACCCTGTGGATGTTGTTCTCCAGCATCTTCACGACTATGTCGGAGAGGTGCTCGTCTTCCTTCGCCGTGATGACGGGATGCGACATGATGTCCTTCACCTTGATGCCGCGGGCCTCCTCGTATGCCTTTTCGAGCTCGGGCTTCGACATCCATTCGCCGAAGAGGCTCGGGGCGAAGATACGTGAAAGGGGCACCGCGTGCCTCTTCGAGGAAAAGTCCGACTCTGTGACTATCCCGACGAGGTTTCCCTCGGCGCTTATGATGGGAAGCCCGCTCACGCGCTTGTCCAGCATGAGGAGAGCGGCTTCTTCGAGGTTCCGGTCTTCGTAAAGAACCGCGACCGGCTGAGACATTATATCCTTAGCTTTTATGGACACGTGTTACCCCCTGTGTGAGAACGGCCGGATTCTTGAATCGCCCGCTGGCGTCGTTTCGCTATTCGTCCGAAGAGACCGCTTCCTCGCGGCTCTTTATCAGCTCGGAGCTCTTTTCTTTCATCTCCCGGAGCTCGACAGTCGTCCGGGCGGCCTCGCCGATGTAAGAGGGCGTCGTCTCCCTTTTGGCCTGGAGGCCTTCGAAGAGCCTCGACGCCCCGAGTAAAATGAGCGCGATGACGATTATTGCGGCGATTATTTTAGGGCTCATGAGCTTCAATTATAGGCCCCTTCGGCGCGCGCTTCAACAGCCCCTGAAGGCCCTTCCACTTCCTTGAAAGGATACCAAAAGTATATATACTATCATCCATGGATCCTAAGGAAATAAGAGCGATGATAGAGGCTAAGCTTAGCAGTACTTCCATCGAAGTAGACGGCGACGGCACCCATTTCGAAGCGGTGATCGTATCGCCCGAGTTCGAGGGGAAATCCCTTCTCGAGCGTCACAAGCTTGTCTACGAAGTCCTTGGCGACGCGATGAAGGAGCGCATACATGCCCTTTCGCTCAAGACATACACCCCGAAGCAGTGGGAAAGCATGAAGGCCGGCGCCTAGGGCGCGGCTAATTCGTACAGGAGGCGGTAACAGTGGAAGACACAGCGAAAAAAATAGAATCCCAGATAGCGGACAATAAAGTAATCCTTTATATGAAAGGCAGCCGCGACATGCCGCAGTGCGGCTTTTCGGCGAGGGTAGTCAATATCCTGAACTCTTATGGAGTTGAGTATGAGACGGTCGACGTATTGTCAGACCCCGATATCAGGCAGGGAATAAAGGACTACTCCAACTGGCCGACGATCCCCCAGCTTTATGTAGACGGGCAGTTCATAGGCGGCTGCGACATCTGCATCGAGATGGACCAGAGCGGGGAGCTCGGCGGCCTTATTAAAGAGGCATTCAGGGAATAAACCCCTCATTTATCCCTCCATTCGTCAAAGTAATCGGAAAGCCTGTCCCTGAGGAAGAGCCTCGCGCGTAGAGCGCGGGACTTCACAGCCGGGACAGAGAGGCTGAGGGCCTCGGCTATCTCCTTGCTCGTCATTCCTTCGACGTCCTTCATGTGAAAGACTATCCTGTAATCGGGCGGCAGCTCCTGTATGGCCTTGTTTATCAGAAGCGCGCCTTCCCTGCCGAGGAGCCTGGAATCCGGGGCCTCGCTGAAATCCTTTTCCTTGACGCCCTCTATCATCCCGTAGTCGTTATAAGGCTTATAGTCTTCGAGACTTATGTTCTTGTCCCTGTAACGGGCGGAGTTCCGGAGGTACATGTAGGCCGCGTTCGACCGCAACCCTGTAGAGCCACGTCGAGAACTTCGCCTCGCTCCTGAAGGACGACAGCTTTTCGGCGAGTATGATAAAGACCTCCTGTAGAACCTCCTCGGCGTCTTTCGGATCGCCCGTCAGCCTGTAGGCGAGCCTGTATACCCTGTCGCCGTACCTGTTTACGAGCTCGTTGAACGCCTCCTCGTCGCGCTTGGCGACGAAAAGCGCTACCAGCTCCTCGTCCCGAAGGTCTTCCAAATCATGATCCTCGCTCAGGAGATGCTCACCGTCCATGATCATGCCTCCTTGTCTTTGTTCAGTGTTAACGCTTTGACCCTTCATTTTTATTTCCTCCGCTGGTCATAGTTGACCGGTCTTCTTGTTGACCTGTAAAAATAAATACAGGACCTTTATGCATCCGCCGCTGCCGCCGCAGCCTCTTCCGTGCGTTTGATACATATGCTGAAAACCCCTTCCCCGAGCCTCGGGATCATCCCCGGGTCGTTAAACGCCTTAGCGAGAACGTAAACGCCTTCGAAGTAGGCTATGATCGCCCGCGAGGTCGCCCGCGTGTCGGTATCCGCCGGCAGATCCCCTTCGCCGACAGCCTGCGCGATCACCCTTTCGAGCGACATTGCCCAGTCCTCGAATATGTCGGCTATCTTCTGCCGTATGACCTCGTCCTGCGTGCTGAGCTCGAGCGCGAGGTTGCCGAACCCGCACCCTGTCATGCAGCCCCCGCACTCCTTGGACTTCGACTGGAATTCGTACGACCTTCTCAGCATGGATTCGAGCTTCTTCAAAGCCGGGACCCTGGCGCAGCATATGGGCTCCAGCATCTCGCCCTTGTAGACCTGCCATATGGTGTCTATGGCTTCCAGGGTAAGGTGCCTCTTCGACGGGAAGAAATGGTAAAAACTCCCCTTCTTAACCCCCGCATGCTCGCAAAGCTCCTGTACGCCGACGGCGTTATAGCTCCGGTTCCCGATAAGCTCTATCGCGCTGTGAATCAGATTTTCCCTTGCGTCGCTCGTTCTTCCCACTTTATCCTTCCTGTGACGGCCGATAGTTGACCGTACGGTAAAATAATAACCTCTCGTGGAAGATTGTCAAGAGAATCTCCTGCTAATTGGGCCGATTTACCGGGAATAACCTAGGGATAAACTGCAAAAGTGGTTGGTAAAACTGGAGATTTTGTAATTGCGACGGGGCCGGGATTTCCCCCCGAACCTCACCCTCCCCGGCCCGCCGCAGGTTTCCATACAGTCAGTTCTGCTCTATAAGGCTTCTCAGCGCGGCGGCCGAGCTCGAATTCCTGAGGGTCGAAAGGGCGCTCTTCTCGATCTGCCTTATCCTCTCCCTAGTCAGGTCGAACTTCTTTCCTATCTCGTCGAGCGTGAAGCGCCCCTCGTACCCTATGCCGAACCTCATCTTCAGTATCTCCCTCTCCCTTGAGTCGAGGATGTGAAGCGCGTGCCCGACGCACTTCGGAATGGAAAACTCTGCTATCAGCGAATCGACCGGCACGCTCTCCTCGTCGGCCAGGTAATCGGCGAAGGTCGCCCTGTTCCCGTTCCATACCGGCGAATCGAGGCGAACGGTGTTTCTGGTGGTGGCCGATTCCAGCACCTGCTTAACGTTCTCGGCGCTCATCTCCACAGCCGGGGCGATCTCGGCCGGGAGCGGCTCCCTCCCCCTCTCTTCCATGAACCTCGCCCGCTCGGTCCATACCTTCCCCGCTTTTTCGAGAACGTAAGCAGGTATTTTGACGGTCCTGTTCTGGTTGAAAACCCCCCTTATCATCGCCTGGTTTATCCACCAGCAGGCGTAGGTCGAGAACCTGTAACCCCGCGTGTGGTCATACCTGTCGACAGCCTTCATAAGGCCGAGGTTCCCTTCCTGTATGAGGTCCAGGAACGGAACCCCCCTTCCGACGTACCTCTTCGCGAGGCTGGCGACGAGCCTGAGGTTTGCCTTGACGAACCTCCCCTTGAGCCGCGCCTCGGCGGCGGTATAAGCGTCGTGGAGCTGGATAAGTCTTCTAATCCCTTCGACGGTTGGGCCGCCGGGGTCGGCCGCGCTCTCTTCACAGCCTGCCATCTCCCTCGCGTCAGCCATGAGTTTTACGAAATCCTGGTTATTTTTCCTTCCTGAAAGTGCCGCTATATTTTTTTCGATGCGGAGCTTTTCGGCCCCGGAGACTTTTATCTTCGCCGCGTTTCTGACCTCTTCCCCCGCGCTCATGAGGGACTCCATCCCCACTTCCTTGAAATAGGCGTTTACGAGCCTTAGCTCGTGGTTGAGAACGTAAGGGTTTTCCGCTTCCTTACGGCCTTCCTCGGCGGTTTCTGCCTCCTCCGCCCCGGCGTCTTCCGTAAAGCCGTAACCCGTATCCCCGTCTTCGTAATAGCCGTCGTCCATGAAGCCATGCTCAGGGCCGATCCCGGTCGGTATCGCTTCGAATGAAAGTCCTCTCTGCATGTGACAGCCCTCCTTGATTACCGTTTTAGAACCCCGGGTTTCAATGGGGTTCTAATAGGAAACTACGGAGGCACCGAGGAGAGCGGATTGACCTGTGTAGAAAATTCCGGCTATGCAGGCCGTCATGAGGCAGGCCAGCGTGGCAGCGACGAGGGCTCTTAAGCCAAGGGACGCGATGTCCCTTTTCCTCTCCGGGGCGAGCGCGGTGAGCCCGCCGACGAATATGGCCATCGAGGCCACATGAGCGAAGCCGCAGAGGGCGTACGAGGCGAGGACGGGAGAGCGCGGGTCCGTTATGAGCCCGTCTCTCATGGCGGCCGCGAGGTCGCGGTAGGAGACGACCTCCGTCAGGACAGCCCTCTCGCCGATGATTTTCGAGACTGTATAGGCGTCGTCGATCGAGACGCCGATAAGGAGCGTAAAGGGATAAAAAAGATAGCCGAGCATGCCTTTAAGCGACCAGTCGACGTTTATACCGAAGATGCCGTTTATATAGCTCCCCGCGCCGCCCGTGAAAAGGTCGAGGAGCGCGACGAGGCCGAGGACGGCAATGAGCAGGGCCGTTATGCCGATTATGAGCTTGACCCCGTTCTCCGCCCCGTTGATTATCGCCTCGAAGAGCCCGTCCTCCCTTTCGTAATGGGGCTCGAGGCTCGTGCCGAGGGTCTCGGGGACGGAATCTTCGGGGACCATTAGCTTCGACATCGCGAGCGCCGCCGGGGCGGAGATTATGGATGCCGATATAAGGTGCCCGGCGATAGTCGGGAACTCCGCTTGGAGGCTGTATACGTAAACGGCCATTATGTTAGACGACACCGTCGCCATGCCTGCCGTGAGGACAGTGCACAGCTCGGAGCGCGTCATGCGGCCGAGGAATGGCTTAATGGTGAGGGCGGACTCGACGCCGACGAAGATGTTCGACGCCGTGCTGAGCGATTCGGCCCCCGAGATTCTCATCAGCCTCGTGAAAACGTAGGCGAAGGCCTTTATCACCCGTGGCATGACGTTATAGAAATAGAGCACCGACATAAGCGAAGAGAAGAAGATAATGGTAGGGAGCCCCTGGAATGCGAGGAAAAATCCCAGCGACTCCTCGCCCTCCGGGTTTTTCACTCCCGGCGGGAGGGCGAGCCTCCCGAAGAGGAACTCCGCCCCGGCGGAGGCCGAATCGAGCACCTTCACGACGACGTCGTTAAGATAAAGGAAGACCTTCGTTCCCGCTGGGACAAGAAACACGAACGCCCCGAAGACGAGCTGGAGCGCAATCGCCCAGATTATTACCCTGAAATTGACATTCTTTCTGTTGGCCGAAAGAACCCAGGCGATGCCGAGGAGTATGAAGATACCTGCGAAGCTTACGAGGTTATAAATGCCCACTTCCTTAAGCTATCCTCTTATTTTTATGATACTTTGCTTCGGTCCGTAACCGATTGAATCCCGTGGGACGATTCCTCGCCGATTTCTTACATCAATTACTTGTTTCCCACATGCCACGCGCGATGCGCCGGTCGGGGACGGACGGCCCGGCCCCTTTCGTAAATCTCAAATTCGTATACAATATATCCCACAACACGGAGGAATTTAATGGTTGCAAAGGCAGTTCAGGCAAGCGTAATTCTATTTTTCCTCTTATTAACCGGGTGTAAAGGTCCGACCAACGTAAACGTATTCAAGGCTCCCGAGGCGACGTACACGAGCTACGACGTCATCCTCATTCCTGATTTCAGGAAGACAGATCTCGAATGGGTGCCCTACGATTCGGGCACTGTCATAGCGGATATGATAGCCGAGGAGCTCCGGACCCAGAACAAATTCAAGGTCATAAGCCGTGCGGACGACACCGGCGGCTTGGAAAACCAGAGAATTCTCGTCGTCGACGGCATCGTAAGCGGTTATACACGCGGCTGTAAATACTGCGAATATGCGTTCATGGGCTTCGACGACAGGGGCAAAATGTCCGTTCAGGTCAGGGTTACGCTGGTCGATGAAGTTACGGGGAATATACTCGCCGACGTCGGCATAGACGGGAGAGCGAAGCCCCCGGGTACCGGGAACAGCAAGTACTTCAGGGTAGTAGACGAAATCGTTAAGGTAATCGACGCCGTGAACGACGGGCAGTCCTGATTACCCCATAAAAATACTATAACGATCTCCCGCCCTTTGCAGGTTCACGGTACAGGTAACCGGATACTACCCGGATTCTGAGAGGCAAACCGGAATCCCGCATTCTAGGCCGCGCAGAAAGCGCGTCTGCCTTTTGAATCTCAAACGGTTACTTAAACTGAAAATTGTCAGCTCCGGCAAGGGGGAGAGGTTGCGGTGAGGGATAAATGAAGCTTAAAGCACTGTTTTTTATACTCGGGGCTGTAATAGGCTTTTTCATAGCCTACCCCGAGCAGGGTTTAATAATAGCCGCGGCGGCAGGTGTCGCCCTTGGCGCGGTAACGGTATTGATCGCGTGGGTGCTCGAGCCCTACGTAAAAGCCTGCAGCACGAGGTCGCTCTTGGGCGCGGCCGTCGGAATGGTCGCCGCCTCGTTCGCTTTTCTCGCGGTAAACAGCATTCTTGCGCGCCTTACTCTCCCCTCGGGGATAGTGTCTTTCGCATCCGCCGTCATTTTACTGACCCTCTTTCACATCGCCGTAACTGTGGGGTACAAGAAGGGGAAGGAGATCGAGGGGCTCCAGCAGCAACAGCAGTCCCTGTCTTCGAGGCGTCCTCAACAGCAGCAGAAGGCGGCAGCGGAAACGAAGATTCTCGATACGAGCGTCATCATCGACGGCAGGATAGCCGACGTCGCCGAGGCCGGGTTCATAACCGGCCAGATGATAGTGCCCAAGTTCATAATCAAGGAGCTCCAGCATATCGCCGATTCCTCCGAGCCTATAAAGCGCGTCAGGGGAAGGCGCGGGCTCGACGTGCTGAAGAGGATGCAGAAGGATATTCCGAACGTTTCCATAAAGATAACGAACCACGATTTCCCTAATATTAAAGAAGCCGACCTCAAGCTCGTCGAGCTCGCCAAGAGGCTCCGGGGAATCATCATCACCAATGACTTCAATCTCAACAAAGTGGCCGGCCTTCAGAACGTCAAGGTTCTCAACCTGAACCAGCTTTCGAGCGCCATCAAGCCCGTGGTGCTTCCGGGAGAGACGATGTACATCCACGTCGTCAAGGAAGGAAAGGAAGAAAACCAGGGCGTAGGTTATCTGGATGATGGAACGATGGTCGTCGTCGACGACGCGAGAAAATATCTCGGCGACGAGATAACCGTCTCCGTCACGAGCGTCCTCCAGACCCCTACGGGAAGGATGATATTTTCACGGGTGAAGGACGAGGACGGAAAGCCCATGGTGTCGGAATCGCGTGGCTGATATGACCGCCTCGGCGATAATAACCGCCGGAGGAAAGGGGATGAGGTTCGGCGGCGAAGCGCCAAAGCAGTTCGCGGCGCTCGGCGGAAAACCGCTTCTCGCCCATTCCGTGGAGACTTTTTCGAGACTGGACGTCATCGGCGAAATCGTGCTCGTCGCGCCTGAGGATTGGATAGAGTACGCCGAGAGGGAGATAGCCGGAATAGCGGGCTCGAAGGTGAGCCGCGTCGTCCCGGGAGGCCCAGAAAGGCAGCACTCTGTCGAGAACGGTTTCAGTGCGCTTTCGGGTAAACCGGACGTCGTCGTGATTCACGACGGCGTGCGCCCTTTCGCCGAGCCATCGCTGATAGAAGAGGTTACACGCGAGGCATTCCAACACGGCGCCGCGCTCGCCGCCCTGCCGGTAGGAGACACGGTGAAGAGGGCGAACTCTGCCGGACTCGTCGAGGCGACTATACCGAGGGATGCTCTATGGCTCGCCCAGACCCCGCAGGCATTCAGGTACGGGGTTCTGAGGGAGGCGTTCGAAAGAGCACGGGCAGACAGCTTCGTGGCGACGGACGAGGCGCTCCTGGCGGAGAGGATCGGCGTCGGCGTGAAGCTCGTCGCGGGCTCGCCTTACAACATAAAGATAACGACGAGGGAAGACCTCGTCCTCGGTGAGCTTATACTCAGCCTGCGGAAGGCCGGAGCGAATGAACGAGTGGAGTGAGAGACGCACGATGCACAGGATAGGATTCGGCTTTGACGCGCACAGGTTTTCGAGCGATACGAGACTCGTTCTCGGCGGCGTCGAGATACCGTTCGAATTCGGGCTCAAGGGTCATTCGGATGCGGACGTTTTGACGCACGCCATATGCGACGCCCTCCTCGGCGCGGCTGGCGAGGGAGACATAGGCGCCCATTTCCCCGATAAAGACCCGAAATGGAAGGGCGCTTCGAGCCTCACGTTTCTGAAAGAAATACTTTCCCTCCTCGGCTCCAAAGGCTATAACGTCGTGAACATAGACAGCGTCATAGTCTGCGAGAAGCCGAGGATAGCGCCCCACGTGGCCGGGATAAAGAGCTCTCTCGCAAAGGCCTCCGGCCTTCCGGAAGACGTTATAAGCATAAAAGCGACGACGACGGACGGCATGGGATTCACCGGGCGCGGCGAAGGTATCGCATCCTACGCTGTCGCGCTCATAGAATCCGCGTCCTGACGCCACACCCTGCACCATAATTATTTCACCCTCAGACGCGGCCCGTATTTTTCCAAATAACATTTGAGTATCAGCCCCTCTTCGTCTTATAATTGATTACCTTCACACCGGCCGCGCTCATGATACGCCCTGCCCAAAACGCTCTCCTTGAATTTTCGTCGAGATTCCCGATAATCCCGCCTCTCGCGGGTCTCGCCGCCGGGATCATACTTTGCGGGTATCTGGAGAATCCCTGGCTCTGGCTCGCTATACTCTCCCCGCTCGCGGGGGCGGCGGCCCTTTTCATCCCCCCGCTCAGGTTTTTGCTGCTGCTCCCGGTCGGACTCCTCTTTGCCTCGCCGGCTCCGTATACAGCGGGCGGCGCGCTCGAATCCTACGCGGGAAGAAGCGTCGACATAGGCGGCTCGCTTTACGTATCTCCCGAAAAGAGGGAGCGGGGCTCCCGCATGTTCATCGAAGCCGATTACGTCATAGAGGGCGGTGAAGTTAAACCCGTGACGGGACGAACGGCTATCTATACCGACACGCTCGTGCCGGGGCTTTCGTATGGCGACAGCGTGCGCGTCGTAGGCGTCAAGCTGAGGCCGATAAAGAATTTTAGAAATCCCGGCGCGTTCGACATGGAGGCCTTTTTCGGGAGGCAGGGTATTTATACCACGGGCTACGTCGAAGGCGGGGAGCGGATAATCTCCTTCGGAAGGGGCGAGGGATACGGCCCGGTGCTTCACGGCCTCGACAAGCTCAGGCACAGGTTCGGAAATTTCGTGAGATTAGGTTTCCGTCAGCCGGCGAGCGAGGTGCTGAACGCATTGACCATAGGCGAGGACGGGGGCATACCGAACGATCTCAGGACGGAGTTTTCGAACGCGGGCGTGGCGCACGTGCTTTCCATATCCGGGCTTCACGTCGCGGCCGTCGCGGTCGTCTTCTATTTCCTTTTCAAATGGCTCCTCAAGAGGTCTGAGTACATGATGCTGAGGTGGAGCGTTTCAAAAATTGCAGCCGCCCTCACGATACTCCCGCTCTTTTTCTACATGGCCCTCGCGGGATTCTCGACGCCCACGATAAGGGCGTTCATCATGATCTCGATCTTCCTCGTCGCGATAATGGCCGGGAAGAACGAGAACAAGATAAACACGCTCGGCGTCGCCGCGTTCGTTATTCTCCTCATGCGGCCCGAGGCGATCTTCGAGCTCTCCTTTCAGCTCTCGTTTCTGGCCGTCCTTGGAATACTCCTCGTAAACAGGTTTTACCCGATAAAGCTCGGAACGACGCGCGACTTCGTCATGACCACCGTAAAAACGACGTGCGCCGCAACGTTCGCGACGCTCCCGCTCATATTGAATTCATTCGGCGTCCTGCCAGTCGTCTCAATACCGGCGAACCTCGTATTCGTGCCGCTCGTCGAGCTGCTTATAGTTCCGTTCGGGCTCGTTTCATTCGTCGTGTTCCTCGTATCGCCTTACGCCGCGACGCTCTTTATCTGGATAAACATGCTGCTTACGGAGATGATGATTTTCGGCATAAGGCTCCTCCTCGAAATTCCATATTCATCTGTATCTGTACCGCCGCTCGGCGCTGTCAGTCTCACGCTCTACGCCGCGCTCGGCGCAGCCGTTCTGCTTGCAGCCAGGCATGCGAAGGCAAAATACGCCCTGCCTGTGCTCGCGCTCCTGTTTATAATCAGCGCTGCTTATCCTTCGGCGTCGAGGCACTTCGGCAACACTGTAACGGCAACATTCCTCGACACCGGAGAGTACAGGAGCACCGTCCTTTTCGAGCTTCCCGGCGGAAAGAACGTCCTCGTGAGCGGCGGGCCGGCAAGGCCGGCCGGTAGCGGGTTTGTCGACAGGGCGGTGGTGACCGGCTTTCTCCATGGGAGGGGTGTCAACACGATAGACTACCTCGTACTGATCTCGCCCGGAAAAGACGTTCTCGCCGGCGGGGCATATATTATCGAAAACTTTGGCGTGAGTAAGGTCGTGACCGACGGCGACAGGCTCGACGGCGCTCTCTGGGAGGCGATCAGGGAAAACGGGGTCGAATGGCAAAACCTGAGGGACCTCCGGAAAATTGAAGTACCGGGAGGCCACGAGATACGCGTGATGCGCCCCGAAGCTTGGGAGGTAGTCGAAGACTCCACCGGCCCGCGCCCTCTGGCGCTCAGGCTGGAAGCCGCCGGGGCTAGTTTTTTACTCGCAGAATCGGTAAGCGGGAAAGATGCGGAGTCCCTATGGAATAAATACGGCGCGGAGCTCGAAAGCACCGTGCTATTTATTCCGGGAGCTGTGCGTGGCGGCTCGGACGTTGGACTCGCCGGGCAAGTAAAGCCGCGCGTAATTATCACCGACGGCGAAGGCGCAGTGATGCCGGAATCCGTCAAAGCCTATAACATCGCCGAGGACGGGGCCGTAACCGTAACGATCGACGGTAACGGTACTACTGTAAAATCATACGAGGATGAAAGGGCGGCGCGGCTGCAGTAAACTTTCGGCATGAGAAAATTCATATTTCCACTCATCGTCCTCGCCGTGGCCCTGGGATATATGCTGTTCCGCCCGGGCGACGACGCGAGCGACATAGAAGCCCTCTTTAACAAAACGGCCGAAGCGGCGCGGGAAAAAAACCTCGACGCTGTCATGGAAGGGTTTTCGCTTCAATACAAGGACGGCTCCGGCGCGAGCTACCCCGTCGTCAAGAATATAATCGGCAAGGCGCTCGAAAAATACGGCGACATAGGGGCCTCGTACTCAGACCTCGACGCCTTCATAACCGAGGACGAGCACGGCTATCCGTTAGCCTACGTCAGCGTCGGGGTGAACGTGACGGCTACAGATAATGGCGAGGTGACGGAGCTTCTGGGGAGCGAAGGCGAGCCGGAGCGGATAAACGTAACCCTCGAGTACTCGGCTCTGGGCGGCTGGAAGATAGCGGCTGTCGACGGCCTCGACGGCGAACGCCCCTAATCGTCGGCGTTGTCCATACGGCCGTTTATGAAATCGCTCAGGATTTCAATATCCGTATTCTTCGCTTCCTCGACGGTCCCGGCGAAGATGATCTTTCCCCTGTAGAGAAAGGCCACCCTGTCCGATATCTCGAACGCGCTCTGGACGTCGTGAGTGATTATCACGCCCGTTATGCCGAACTGCCGCTGCATGCTCCTTATAAGCTGGTTTATCCTGCTTATGTTCGGCGGATCGAGGCCGGTGGTCGGCTCGTCGTACAGGAGGATTTTCGGATTCATCGCCAGAGCCCTGGCGAGCCCCACCCTTTTCTTCATACCGCCGCTGAGGTCGGACGGCATCTTGTCTTCTATGCCGGGAAGGCCCACGAGCTCGAGGTTACGCGCCACGGCCTCCTTTATCTCGTTCTCGGGGAGAATGGTGTTTTCCCTTAACGGATAGGCGATATTTTCTTCGACTGTCAGGGAATCGAAGAGCGCCGCGCCCTGAAACAGCATCCCCATCTTCTTCCTGACGTGGACGAGGTCCTTCTCTTCGAGGGGCACTATGTCTTCGCCTTCAATGATCACCTGCCCGGATTCCGGCGTCAGGAGCCCCGTTATCTCTTTTAAGAGTACGCTCTTTCCCGATCCGCTGCCCCCGAGTACGGTGATGTTCTCCCCCCTCCTTATCGAAAGGGAAAGCCCGGTGTGGACTTCCTTGGGTCCGAAGGATTTATAAACGTCTACGAGGTCGATTATTATGTCGTCCTTCATCAGGGGTCACCGTCGAGGCCGCTTGAATTTACCGGAAACAGTAATATTTTCTCCGTGAAACATGTGGGTTTGTAATTATACGCTCCGGGTTTGCAAAGAAAAAGGGGCAATGAGTTTTGAGGGAAGCCTACCCTCCCGGAAATTGACTTTTGATTTTCCGCGGTGTATATACATGGCTTATTGAAATCGGCGCGGCATAAAGGTTACAAGGTCTGGGACTCTACTCCACCTCCGGGAAGAACAACATGAAGCGGACGAACACGGGCGTTGAAACGGAGCTTGAATATAATCTTAAGTTCTTTACACAATTCATAATTCACCCGACAAAAACAGGCGCCATTCTGCCGTCGAACGATAAGCTCTGCGATCTCATGACGGACATGGCGGAGCTCGGCAACGTCTCCACCGTCGTCGAGCTCGGCTCCGGAACGGGAGTGATAACCGAGAAAATACTCAGGAAAAAAGGCCCGGACACGAAATTCTTCGCGATGGAGATAAACCCCACTTTCGTCGAGGCGACTCTCCGGCGCTGCCCCGACGCGACCGTCTATCAGTCCTCGGCGGAGAACGCCAGGTTTTATCTCGAGGTCAACGGCGAGAGCGGCTGCGACCGCATAGTAAGCAGCCTCCCATGGTCGACTTTTAACAGCGAGACCCAGGAGCTCATACTGAATTCGATATACGAAACACTTAACCCCGGCGGCAAGTTTCTTACCTACGCCTACTCGCTCGGCCTTCTTTTCCCATCCGCCTGGAGGCTCAGGCGCCTTCTCAGGAGCAAGTTCGATAAAGTGGTCAAAAGCAGCATAGTATGGAGCAATATTCCCCCCGCCTTCATTTACATATGCGAGAAGGCGCCCGCCAGGTAACTTTTAAAACTCGCATAGATAATTCTTGACATCTTTCGAAAAATTTGATAAGAATATTGTGTAGCCGATTGACCTTTCTTCGATTGAATAAAGGAGGATTGGAGGGTGGTCAATACCGTGGCTATTTTTCTTCCGCCTCTTTCCAGGCAATTCGCATAAAGATTGTAATCTGGAGCCGCTCGATTCCGTAGGTCCGTCCGGAAGCCCGTCCCCGCCTGAAATTTTTCTTTTAATCGATACAGTTACAGCCTTCGAGCCCGCCTCCGCGGGAGAGAAATCCCCTTGAAATACCCGGGCCGTTCATATTAGTATTGAGCGTAGTTAGGGAGTAATACCCGCCACATAGGAGAAATGAGATGAGAAGAATGGCTCAAGCAAGGCTGTTTGTATTACTCGTTTTACTTGCCGCCGTGTTCGTCCCGGGCGGCAGGGCGGCAGGCGCAATGGACGCCGCAAGCCTCCCGGCCCCCCAGCTGGTAACAGGCGCCTGGATGTTGATCGCAGCATACAAGGCCGACCCCGAGGCCTTGAAGGCGCTCCTCCCCGAAGGCCTTGAAGCCACGGGGAACGTCGTCATCAACATGTACACCGTTCCCGAAGCGACGCAAACTTCGGGCTTCGGCGCTTATACCCTGACGTATCTCACCGTCGAGATCAAGGGGCACGATTCTTATATAATGAACTCCGATGCGACGATACCGGGAAGGTATTTCGCCTACTATTTCAACAGCTCGCCCTTCATCCGCGAGTATACGAAGCTTATAGGCATTCCGGCCGAGGAAGGAATGACCACGACGACGGTGAAAGACGGCAAGCTGACAGCGACTCTGACAGTCGGCGGGCAAAAATTTATCGAAGCCACGGCCGACGTCGGAAGCGAGCTCGGGAATTTCGGAGGGGGACACCTCAATTACTTCGGCCTTCTGGAAACGGAAAAGGACGGCAAGACCGTGAAGCAGATAGTCAAATACCCGATACCATGGAACGGCGGGACAGTAGACATAAAAAATCCGAAGATCGCCTTCTCCGCCCCCGATGGCCATACGCTCAACAAGATAAAACCCCAGGGAGACCCGGTCTGGGCCATATGGACGAAGGGCAGCTTCGTTTACCCGCAGTACGTGGTCGTGAACCAGTAAGAGAACTCGAACCCCCCGCGGAGCGAGTGCACCGCGGGGGTTCGCCATCAAGGCCCTGAAGAAGCTGTCTAATTCGCTTTTCTTTTTTTAATTACCCCAAGCACTCCCACGAGTAAAGCCAGCGTCAGGATTCCCGCATTAACGGCCCCCTGTTTCGGCGATGCGTCGCCGGCCAGGGCGCACCCGCCGTTGCCGTTGCCGCCGTTTACGACCTCTGCCCTGCAGTCTGCAAAGTAAATCTCTTCGCTCCCGTCGGGGTTCCCTCCCCCGATATTCGAGGACGAGCTGAACAGTATCCTGGTTCCGTCTCCGCTTATGACCGCGCCGGAGAAAAGCCCGCCGGTCGTATCGGTTACCTGCGTCGTAATGCCCGTATCCGCGTCGAACAGGAAGACCTCCCTGTTGCCGTCGGCATTTTCGCCGGTCAGGTCGGCTGCCGTAGTGAATACGAGGCGCGTCCCGTCCGAGCTTATGGACGGACCCGAATTGCCGTCACCTGTCGTATCGGTCACCTGCGTGAAGGCATCGGCTCCCGTATCAAAGATGAATATCTCCCTGTTGGCGTCGGCGTTTTCACCGGTTGGACTCGTGTCGCTGTTAAGGCCGACTATCGAGCCGTCGGAGCTGAGAGCCACCGTCGCGCTGTTAAGACCTGCGCCGTCCGTGATTTGCGTGAACGTATCCGAGACCGTATCGAATAAAAATACTTCGAGGCTTCCGTCGGCGTTGTCTCCCGTAAGGTCGGCTGAGGAATGAAAACCGATGATCTCCCCGTCCGAGGATATGTCCGGGGCGAGGCTGTCGCCGGCCGTCGTATCCGTCAGCTGAGTGAACGTCGCCGTGCCCGAGTCGAAGAGAAATATCTCCCTGTTGGCGTCCGCGTTTTCGCCGGTCAGATCGGCCTGCGAGTCGATGGCTATAAGGCTGCCGTCGAAATTCAGCGCCGGGACGATATTGTCCACGCCGCTGGTATCCGTTATCTGAGTGAACAACTCCGTATCCCTGTCGAAGAGAAATATCTCCCTGTTACCGTCCGGATTCCCGCCCGTCAGATCGGCCTGCGACGACAGCGCCAGTATAGCCTCGTCTCCGCTTATATCGAATATGAAACTATCCAGCACGGGATCGTCGGTAAGCTGGGTTATAACCAGCGTGCCAGTATTGAATATATAGGCTTCGAAGCTACCGTCGGGATTCCCCCCGTCTATATCGGCGCTGGAGGAAAAAGCCCCCAGGGTGCCCGAAAAATTCAGAAACGCGACCTCGGACTCCCCTGAAGCCGCGTCCGTCACCTGCCTTATCGTACAATCGTCCTGAGCGAGGGAATAATTGTGTGGAACGCCAACAGCAAGGAACAACAGTAAGAATAAAGCGAGAAATCTGGCTAAACCGCGATTAAGCTTCCGACTATCCATGGCCCGCACCCCCTGTCGGTTTGTTAGCGAATAGCCCCTAATTGATAATAGAACAATTTAATCCGGGATACAACGGATATTAGGTGCGGGTGAGCCGCCAGGCGGGGCGTTATAAAGCCTCCGGAGCGTCCTCGAAATTCCTGCGGACAGGCTCTCTTCGGTAAAAAATCCGTTCGTACCCCGGGCGTCTCAAAATCCCCCGCGGCCCGCTAAAATTCACGGGATTGCTTTATAAGGTCATATAATGTATCGTGTCTATAGAAACGTGGACTGTATGGGATCCTTGGATTGACTCCAATCTTCCTCAAAGGTCTGCTGAAAATATCAGGTAGACCTTTCTGACTTATTCCTTTCCGATCCAGATTGGACCTACTGGTATAGCTGTATGGGAGCTGAATGCGGAAACTCAGGATAGGAATAATCGACTTTATCACGAAATCCCCCAATCATTCTATCTGGGCGCGCGTAATGCATGCGAATTTCATGGGAATCATGCCGCAGGTCATCGCCAAATGGAGCGAGGACGCGGGGCACGAAGTCCAGTATTTTATATTTACCGGCCTTGAAGATCTGGCCGAGGACGCCCCGAAAGACGTCGACATGGTCTTCATAAGCGCTTTCACACAGTCGGCGATTCAGGCCTATGCCCTCAGCGGAAAGTACAGAAGCGAAGGCGTGGTTACAGTTCTCGGCGGTCCCCACGCCAGATGCTATCCCGAAGACGCGGTGAAATACTTCGATTACGTGCTTGGAATCACGGACGAGGAGCTTTGCCGGAGCGTGCTCAAGGACTGCAAGCAGTACAGGCCCGTGGGCATAAACCTCTCCGCCAAGAGCTCGCCCAAGCACCTTCCGGGAGTGAGGGAGCGCTGGAAGTTCATTTCTAAGGCGCTCGAAAAAACGACCCGGCTGTTCAAAGTCGTCCCCATGATAGGGAGCCTCGGATGCCCTTATACCTGCAGCTTCTGTATAGACGCCAACGAGCCCTACCAGCCGCTCGACTTCGACGCTCTGAAAGACGACCTGAGATTCGTTCTCACGAAGATAAAACGTCCATTGGTGAGCTGGTACGACCCGAACTTCGGCGTCCGCTTCGATGACTACATGAACGCGATAGAAGAAGCGGTGCCCAGGAACAGCATCGACTTCATAGCCGAGAGCAGCCTCTCGCTGTTATCGGAGCCCCATCTGAAGCGCCTCCGCGACAACGGATTCCAGGCGCTTCTTCCAGGCATTGAATCGTGGTTCGACATGGGGAACAAATCGAAGACCGGCGCGAAGCAGGGTATCGATAAGGTAAACGTGGTCTCGGAGCACATAAATTTAATCCTGAGCTATATCCCGTACGTTCAGACGAACTTCGTCGTCGGGCTCGACAGCGACAAGGGAGCCGAATCGTTCGAGCTGACGAAGAAATTCGTCGACAAGGCCCCGGCCGCGTTCCCGGCGTATCCCCTGATAACGGCCTTCGGAAAGGCTGCCCCCCTCAACCTCGAATACCAGAGCGAGGGCAGGGTACTTGCGTTCCCCTTTCACTTCCTCAACAACAGCCACGCTTCGAACGTGAGGCCGAAGAACTATTCCTGGCCGGAATTTTACGACCTCCTCATAGGCCTCGCCGAGTATTCCTATTCGTGGCGCGCCATATACAACCGTTTCCGCGCAACGCGAAGGACAATACCGAGGTGGATGAATTTTATGCGCGCAATTTCCACAGAAGGCTCGGGAAGGCTCAAGTACTACAGGAAGATAAGAACATTCCTTCGCGACGACGTACAGTTTAGGGCTTTTTTCGAAGGAGAGACGACCGTAATCCCTGAGTTCTATGTCAACATGGTCAAAAAGGACCTCGGAAAGCTTTGGCACTATCTCCCCGAAGGCGGTATATACCACGACCCGAACGCCTATATAAAATCGGAGATGGAAAAGAGGCAGAAAAAAGCCCAGACGGCGTAGAGGAGCCTTTTTCATCCGGAATACCGGCGTCAATCGTGCCTCGCCGGATTTGAATGCGTTTAATCCGTCCTTATGAGTATGCCGTCATACCTTGGGGATTGTGTGTAATGCTTTTTTATTCTGTCGTCATTTAAATCATCTACGGCGAATGTGCTGATGACTTTGGGCTTATGCTCTGAGATCAGCTCGTATATGTCGTACTCGTATCCGGCTATTTCTCTGTAGGCATCCAGGCAATCTTCGGGGCCCACGCAGAACCAGAAATAATCTATATCGTCCCGATAGAGATTAATATTTATATTCCCGTCGTAGACCTTGTCGTTTTCGTCCGTCAACGATAGCACGTAATTTATCTTATCGAGCTGCTTCGATTGCGTTTCGTCGTGGAAAGTCCTGTCGCTTAAAACCGACGAAAAATTGTGCATCATGCCGAGGGGTATATAAACGGCGGATAGTATGACTATGAACCTGCTGATCCGGCTGTTGAAAACGGTATAGAGAGCATAACCTGCAACTATTCCAACAAGCGGCACCGTAAACATGAAATACTGCCTCCAGAGATTCTCGTAAAGGAGGAGAACCGTCAGAATCAGGAAGACAGCTAATATAGTGAGCTGTCTCGCTTTACCGGATCTGAAAAGCATGACGAGACCTACCAGGTACAGCATGCATGTAATAATGTTCTCACGAAATATCTCAATGACGAGATAATATTTTGAATACCCCTGCAACTGCCTTATGTGGATATTGAGCGTCCAGTTCATGACGAAATATTTCTCCAGGGCTCCGCTCAGGAATAGATACGCATAGTACGGCAGCAGTGTAAGAATGAATACCGCAGCGAAGAAAAAGGCGTCCTTTATGCTGAGTCGTCTGCGGAATAGATCGTAAAGGAATAAAAGCCCCATGGCGATGATGAGGGC
Organism: uncultured Spirochaetia bacterium; assembly: GCA_964586675.1. GTDB lineage: Bacteria > Desulfobacterota_D > UBA1144 > Nemesobacterales > UBA2774 > JADLGH01. The sequence goes on from CAZPHQ010000022.1 coordinate 23,247, forward strand.
GATGGCTTTTTGAAGAAAGAGAAACGACACGGCCAGGAAGACAGCGCTTAACGCGAGGCTCAATCTGGATTTATTCTCCGAATAACCGAACAGGAAATATATCGAGAGCAGGCCCGCCAGGGCCTGAGGCACATCGGGTCTGACCTCTATAGCCTCGCCGTAAAACACTACGACAGTAGATGTCAGTATCAGGCTTATAACGCCGATCTCTTTTTTCCCGAACTCCCTCATCGCGATGAGATAGGTTACGAACAGAATGCCCGACATCATTAAGAACATCAGGAAACGGCTGGCGAATACGGAAGATGTTGTTTCTCCGAATACTACGATGACCGGCACGATCAAATAACTCAGAAACGGGTGATGATGCTGAAAAAAATCTACGTAGATTTTCTGCCCCTGGAGCATTTTCCACGAGGTATGTATGTGCTCGAATTCATCGTGACTGAACCACCTGTTATAGGAATGCGTAAGTATGAGAGCCATGATTACGGCGAATACTCCCCAGAGTATTAACGACCAGAGCTTATCCGCTTGTGTCTTTCGCATTTGCAAGTTTCCGCAAACTTACGGGTTTTTGAATTCAGTCTTCGACGACGTGGCCTTCGAATATTTTCCTGTAGCTGTGCCACTTGTTTAAATCGAAGCTGCCTTTATCATCGAGGCAATCCACAGCAGCATAAGCCATATATAAAGCGTGGTGCGTGTTATCGTGAGCGAAGAGGCCCTGGCGGCCGAACGTGAGAAGATTGCCTATTCCTTCTATGTAGTTATCCATGCATTCGAAATGCTTCTCGTAGCCTATGTCGTAGATCGGGTAGGCGCTGGCGAGCTTTCGCACCTCGACACGGCGGACTTTCGACGTCACCGGTATGCCGGCTGTCTTCAGGGAATCGAGGACGACTTTTCCGAGCTCTTCGCCGCTCATTCTCCAGTAATCGTCCCCCGGGCCGCAGGGCAGCTCCGCGCAGAGCGCGGTAATACCGGCCGGGCTTCCGGTATCGGTATAGTTCTTGGGCTCCGAAAGCCGAGTAATCGGAATATCCGCCTCCGGGAAATAATGCGCGTCGTACTCGGTGAACCTGTCCTGATCGAGAACGAGATATACGAGTATCATCGACCTTAACCTCACCTTCGAAGCCGACGCCAGCGCTTCTTCCGGCGCGCCTGGCCTTAAAGCGCGAACCAGCACGGTTATGGGTATGGTCGACCAGACATAATCGGCGTTTATGCTATGCGGAGCCGAATCACGCTCGTACGTCACCGAATCGACTTGCCCGTCCTTGAGGCCAATATCCGTAACCCTCGAGCGGAAAAGAACTTCGGCGCCGGACTCGGCTGCCGCTTCGTATAATGCCTCGGATATCTGCCCGAATCCGGATCGCGGGTAGTAGAAAAAATTTTTATTGCTCTCCTTCCCCTTATGAAGCGTGGATAATACCTTTCTCAGAATCTTTCCTACCGAATTTCCGGAGATCCTTCGTTTGGCCTGTATGCCGGAAATCATACCGGGATCGAGCCCCCAGATTTTCCTCGAATATGGAAAATAGAATCCCTCGCATATGGTCGGGCCGAGCTGCCCTAGGAGAACCGTTGAAAAGGTGTCTTCGACGTGAGCGGGTTTGGAATTGCCTCTTGTCAGCTTCCGGACCATATCCCCGAAAACCCCGATCGAGAACGCGGGATTCATTTTCAACACGAGATCGGCGGGTTTTAAGGGAAAGTGTATCCACCGTTCCTGGAGCCTTATCCTCCCATGTCTCGGCCTCAGGAGAAGGTCGCCGCCCAGGAGAGATTTGATGTCGTCGAGTATGCGCTGCTCGCACGAGGGATGAAGCCTGTGGCTTCCGTAATCGAGACGGAGGCCGTCCAGCTCGAAGCTGCCGGCGTTCCCGCCGACACTATCCGATTGCTCGAGGACCGTAACCCTTGCACGCTTCTCCGACGCCAGCCGGTAAGCTGCCCCGAGCCCTGCGGGTCCGGCGCCGAGTATTACTATGTGAGGAAGCGGTGTGCTCATAGTCTTCAGATCATCCGGGATATTTCCGTTATTTAAAACTGTTTACAGGGCGCAATATCAATTCGTCACAGTCTTGTTTATGGAAAAGAGATTATTCCAGGGTATGAGCGTCAGCGCGAAACCAAGCAGGCTCCCCGCTATGACGACCGCCTCCCAGACAAACCCGTATCCGACGGCGTTCGAATATAAAACCCCGAACGGTGCGAAGAATGCCGCAAGCGCAACTTCCCTGACCCCTATGCCGCCGAGGCTCACAGGCACCATGGCTGTAATCTTGGCCAGCGGCCATACGACGAACCATGTCAGGATTCCTACTTCTATGCCGCACAGCGAACCCAAAAACGCGTTCAGTAAAACAAAGCTCCCCTGAATTAAGACCGAAAGGCACAGGGTTCCGAGAGCATAAGCGGGATTCTTGAAAAGATGAATTAATACGAGACGTGCGCGCAGAACCACTTTCTGCAGTTTCTCCGGTATCTTCACCGGAATACGAACGAAGATCAAAGCAACGAAGGTCGTAATGAATATAGCAAGGAACGCGGATATGATAGTGAGTATCTTCCGGTGCTGATCCGAAAGCGCCTCCGCTGCGAAAACGGCCCCGAATAAAATCAATATGAGCATCGCGCAGACGTCGAGAAACCTGTCTATCAGGCTCCCTATTATGATCTGCTCTTTCTCCTCCACGTGACCCGCCGCCATTCCCGCCCTGACGACGTCGCCGCCGATCACGGAGGGAAGAAACAGGTTGCCGAAGAGTCCGTAAAAGTAGCAGCGGAAGGCAAAGGAAAACGGAAGCTTCAGCTTGCCCATGCCGACTATGAACCGCCACTTGAATACGCCGACTACGTGAATCAACACAAATGCGAAAACAAACAGGATCCATGCCTGAAGTGAAACGCGCCGGGCGGCGTCCCATATTTCCGGCAGCGGAAGCCAGGCCAATATCAGGCCGATTACAAGCAGGCTTACGACCGCCCTGAAATAGATTGTACGCGTTAGCCCGATTAACCGCTTCATCGTTCTGGTTTCTCCTACCTGCCGATTCCGATTCTGGATATCTGATCGGACAATAGGCCGATAGCCCAGATGATAAACGCGCTTAAAAGGCCCATAATCGCGCTTTCCGAGAGATTGTCCTTGAAAATGTCGTATATCAGTTTAACGAATCCGGCCGCGAAGAAAATTGCCCCTAACGGCAGGAACACTTTGAGCGGATTGAAGTATACGATCGTTCTCAATATGAGGAGGAAAAAATTATACGCTTCGACAGGGCGTATCTTCGACTTCCCGATTCGCTTGTAGTAATCGATCGGATAGTAGTATACGAAATAATTGTTACACAGAAGAGCGAGTGTGATCGTCGTGGTCAAGGAAAAGCCGGATGGCAGAATATTCTTGTACTTTTCCAGAAGGGGTTTTTTGATCACCCTGAGGCCGGAGTTGAGGTCCGGAATGTTCTGCCCGGCCAGATAACTGGCAAGCTTTTGAAGGAACCATTTTGCCGGCTTTCTGACAAACGGGATGTTCGTATTCTGGCCGATTCTGGCGCCTACTACCATGTCGTATTCCGGAACCTTCTGCATCATGCTAGGAATCGCATCGGCCGGGTATGTCCCGTCGGCGTCTATGATAATTATATATTCCGAGTTCGCCGCCGCGAACCCCGCTTTAAGCGCAGCCCCATAGCCGCTGTTACGGGGGAGCCTTATAAGTTTTATGTCGTGCCTATCCGCTTCCCCGGCGGTATTATCTGTAGAACCGTCGTCCACGACTATGAGAGTGTACGACAATCCCGTTTTGTCCATCACAGCCTTCACATTGTCGATCTGCTTCGAGATCGCGTTCTCTTCATTGTAAGCCGGAATGACAACCGCGACTTCATATTCTTCCCGCAAATCCGCATCGAGATTGTCCTCTATTTGTCTTTCTAGGTACATGAACTCCTATCCTCCGGGATCAAAACTATATTATATACAAACTCATCTATAATAAAACGAGAGATTTTTAAATCGGTTAATTTACTCTATATCCTCACCCTTCTAACAGGAAATATATAGCCAATACAGTTTCAGGGTGAAGATTAAATTTATCGGGACGACAAAAAAATCGGTTCCGGGCCGCTGCACCAGGGCTGGCTTGGAACTTCCCGCCCACGTCACTCCTCCGGATAAAGCCCCGGGAGTCTTTCGGCCCTGTAGATGTACTGGCCCCCGTTCTCGTTCGGAACGCTTATTTCGAATACCTTCTGAGGCGGCGTTGTGTGCGTTACCTCTGCGATGACCGTGGGGACGCGCCCTCCGAATGTCATGAGCACATTCCCGGTTTCCGGCAGCTTGTCGGCGTCGCCTAAAAAGCCCGCGAAAATCGGCTCGGCGGAAAATCCCGTCGATTCCCATACGAGCGAAACCTCCATCGAAGACTCGTCGATGCTGTACTCGGCCGCCCTGCTAAACTCGTTCTCAGAAAAAACGGGCTCGAACGGGCTTGCCCGGAAGTTGCCGTTGTCGAAGAGGATTATATTCCCCTCTTCCGTAATCATGGGAGCGTGCTGATGATACTGGAAGAAAAGGTCGTCGTCCGTTGCGGGATGGAGCAGGAACCGTCCGAAGAGGTCCTGATTCCAGTTGGCGTGCGTTCCGAGAATCCAGACGAGCTCTCCCGTTTGCCTGTCTATTTTTATTACTGCGTCCTGATGCCGCATCGATATTATAAGGGAATCGTCCCTCGTATCGTGGATGACGGCGTTGCCGTGAGACCAGTCCCTTGTCGGCCCTTCGACACCGAAAACGGACTGAAAGAACTGGTCCCAAAGACCTATGAGTGAGCTGTAGTTGAGGCGGTAAGGGTCGAGTATATCGAGAGATGCCATTCGTTTACCACTGTTCCGTCCGGTGTGAACTCAACTACCACGTCCCCTACGACGTTCGACGTTTCAAGTGGCGCGGCGGGATCGGTAGTGCTCGTCGGGTAGTCTGGATACTCCCTCGCTTCGAGGCTCAGCGTGAGGAAATTCCCCGACTCCATGGCAAAAACTTCATGGTGAAACGCGGCGGCGTCTACAGGAATGCTGACGGCGGCTCCCTGTGACGACCGCGCCGCATGCCATCTCCTGACTGTGTTTCCGAGCATGTCGAGCTCAACGATACTGTGAAGGGGAAGGAGTAGCAGTAGATTGCCGTTCGGCATTCTCCTCACGTCCCGGTCGAGAGACGCCGATTCCGTTATGCGGTAGTACCAGACGACGTCCCCGCCATCATCGACGATTATAAGAAATCCGCCCGATGCGAAAAGCGTGACGCCCGGCTCCATGAGCCCGGGATCGCTGGTTACGTCGAGCTGCGGAAAGTCTTCGGGAAGCGGATCGGTCGTAACTTCGAAAACGCTTTCGAGGGCAGTCTCGCCTGCCTCGTCCACAGCGGTTACGAGAATGGCATGCACCCGGCCCGGCCGGAGCCCGAGCACGGGATGTGAATGACCGGTATTTAATTCGTCGAACTCGACGCGGGACGTGTTTACGCCGTCGCTGATATCGATCGATACCCTGGTTTCCACGGGCGTACTTACTTCGAGTAAACGGCTTAGCGGCGCTCTTTCATCAGCCGGTTTAATTTCAGCCGAAGGCTCTTCCACTCTCGGCGCACTTGTAAGCACGTTATCCCCACTGCAGCCGGATATGCTGAAAAAACCGGCTAAAACCAGCAGGAATAAATTAAAAATTGCACGAGGTGAATTTATAGCGTAGACCATCAGGCCGACCCTCCCTTTTATAAATCCGCCTGGGCTTTTTGAGATTTATGGATAGACCGGATTAGCCACATTATTGCACAGAATGTAGTTGAAATACAATACATCTTGTAGCATTAGCGCTACAAACGCAGGGGGCCGGCCATGCAAAAACACACTTTTGGGGAATCGAAAAGAGGCTTATAACGAATAAACGGCGGCGGCGCGCTATAGTCAAAAGGAAGTCACGAATTGTGGATAGGGGAAAGGCTTGGGAGTATTCCATATCATGGGCTCATGCGTAACATCTTTACTTTATAGATTGTGTTAAACTGTGTCTGTAGGTATTAAATAGAGGCCGGGTTACTGACCACTCCGCTGACCATAAGTTGCAATCGTAATTAAAGCCTATGAGCAAATCGCAGAAAAAGGAATTGAAGTTTGACCTCACCAAGTGGAATGAGTACCTGAAAAAGCTCTATGAGAGCGGTGGTATAGAAATGATTTATGAGTCCTTCGTCGGAGAGCTAAAAGAAGGAGTCCAGTCCTCTGCTTCACCCGAGCCGCCGAGTGTGTTTATCAAGGAAACGAAATATCAAATCCCGCAACATGATAGGCCTAAAAAGAGCAAGAGGAAAGAGCAGCGAAAGAGAGCGCCCGATCCTAGAATTACGAAAGCCCCAGACTCGCTTTACAAGAAAAGTATTATCGACAATGCAACAAGTCTACTCAGTGATCCTTTGGAGTTCCTCAATACCTTTAAGCGCGGGTGTGTCTTAAACCCTATGAACTTCTTATTGGACCCTACCTTGCTTTTTACGGTGAAAATATTGAGCGGAATTTCACTAAAAGGGGGCCGGGAAGCAACACCGGCTAACAATATGCTCGACGTTATTGGATTATCTCATTTTAAATACCCTTTTCCCCAACATGAGGGTTTATGGTATTACAAACGATACCCCGAAGCGCTAAAACAATCTGTAGAGAACTACAAGGCTAAGCTCCTCTCCCATTTCAGAAAATGTGCCGAAAGTCACAACCCGACGAAGGGGAATCGCGAGTTTAAAACCGGGGACGTGGAAGTGTTTCCATGTTGCCTTGAGCATGCGCTCGTATGTGAGCTTGATAAGCATACAAAATGGGGTGTATTTTGTAGTTCAAGTGTATATCAGAAAGATATCACTCATGCTGCGCTCTTATTCTTGGCTCATAAGGAATGCGAGTCGAAATTTCCACAGCTGGTAAAAATTTGGAAAGAGCGCAATAAAAAAAGGCCTTCCGTAGCGGGAAAAACGCAACTTGTTAACATCGGACTCTACCTCACACCCGAAGATGAAGTGGTTTATATCCCCACTGATGACGAAATTCCATAAAGTAAAGACTGACACAATCCTCCCCACCTTAGTAGAACTCAAGCAATCCTCTTAATAGGGGAGTTGTGTCTCGACAAAATCCCCCTATAAGAAAAACCTCCAAATGAGATAGTTTTATAACAAACACGATTTGGAGGTTGTCAGATGAAAAATGTTAGTCTTATAGACTGTTATGAGCTACTTTCCCGGTTCCCCGCCCTTCGCAGCCGGAAGGGGAAGAAATCAACTTCCCGGCTCGATTGGCTTGTACGTTCCAGAAGAATCCCGGTCGTAAGAATCGGGCGAAGAATTTATTTCGATCCTGTAGACATTGACGCATGGATCGAAAGTCATAAAATCCCTGCGAGTGGAGATTAAGGTGATGAAATTGGCGATGAAGAAATCCGTATTTGAGGAATTGGCTAAGGAAACGGTGAACCTTTAAAATCATTGGTGGAGATGAAGGGAATCGAACCCTCGACCTCCGCGTTATTGAGTAAGAAATCTCAATTTCAGATTACCACAGTTAGAAAAAGATAAGCATATCTAGCTATTTCGAAAAGAAAAATCATTGATTAGTGCATTTAAGTTGTATATTGAAGGATCATCTATAGCATTAATCAATTTCGGGATTAAATTTTCCACTTCTTCATATCTTTTTGAAGATATAGCTTGGTTATCATATTCAGTTTCCAATGAAGAGAAAATGGATTTAAGGATGAACCACAAAACTGGTTCTGTAGGAATTAATTGATCACATAAAGGAACTAGCCTTAAGAGGTTATCCTGATATAGCCCACTGGTTATTATGGCTTTCGCTTGATCGATTTGATTCATTTTGACGTAATTCCAATAAATCTGTTTTTGTATATAAAGCTTCTACTTCGACGTCTAGATTGCGTATATTCTGCATACCGTTATCTTCCTGTCTGTCTACTAAGACAAAAACCTTAATGACCTTCAAACCAGAGTCACGTGCCCTTTGTATTGCCAGCGATGTTGATTTACCAGTTGTAACAACATCATCTACAATAATTACTTTATCTCCTTTTTGAAAATCTCCCTCGATCCAATTACTCAAACCATGATTTTTTAACTCTTTTCTAATGCTAAATGCATAGAGCCTTTGAGAAAACAGATTTGAAATTGTTGCTGTAGAAATTGAAATTGGATCAGCTCCAAAAGTGAGACCCCCCACCCCATCAATTTTCTCAGGTAGTTCAGAAATTCTATATGTAAGGATACTCCCAAGCCATAATAGACCATCAGGGGATAAGGTGGTTTTTCTTGAATCAACGTAAACGTTACTTAGTGTATCCTTATAAGCAAGCTTGTATTTGGGGGTTTCACTGTATTCAAAAGAGAGCTTATACAACAAGCCCTTTAGCTGGTTATAATAATCGGAGATAACTCCTTTTAATTCCAGCATGGCTTTCTCCCTATGAAATATTTGTAAACTCGTATCATTTATACTATTTTTTTTATGTTTAGTCAAGATAGTGACACCAATCATTTGAAGTAATACTTCATATTAAGTATAACAAATACGACTTTATACCAAAACTAGCAAATAACCTTATTGTCATCCTTTTTTCCTTTGTTGAAAGATTAATATCAGCCCAACAAGAAGATAGAATTAATATTTCTACTGACAGAAGAAAATAAATTGACCTTGCACAATATCACATCCACCTAAAATCATTGGTGGAGATGAAGGGAATCGAACCCTCGACCTCCGCGTTGCGAACGCGGCGCTCTCCCAGGCTGAGCTACATCCCCACTCGTGAAATGGAGGGCATAAACTTCATACGCTCCGGGTGCCGCACGTGATACCGTGGCTGGCAAATTATATAACACATAAAAGGCCTGGCTTCAATTACCGATAGGGTTACCGCGACGCCTTCACAGCCCTGTTCGACGCCCAGCGTTCGAGCTTCGATATCTCTTCGCGCATAGTAGTCGAGAGCGGTACTATAGATGAAGCCGCTATGATGAGGTCCCTGTCGGTGAGCTCGTTCCCCTTCGAAAACGATTCGAAGAGGGCTGATATAACGGCCTGCTCTATCTCTGCGCCGCTGAGGCCTTCCGTATTTTTCGCGAGGGAATCGAGGTTGAAGTTGTCCGGATTCTTGCCGCGGTCAAGGAGGTGAATCCTGAAAATCTCCCTACGCTCCTTCTGGTTCGGGAGCGTGACGAAGAATATCTCGTCGAACCTTCCCTTTCTTAAAATTTCGGGCGGAAGTAGGTCTATCTGGTTCGCCGTCGCGGTGACGAACACGGGGTACTTTTTTTCCTGCATCCATGTAAGGAAGTAGCCGAATATTCTCGACGTCGGGCTGTCGCCGGATTTTTCCCCGCTCCTCGTTATCCCGGCCTCGATCTCGTCTATCCAGAGAACGCAGGGCGACGTCGCCTCGACTGTCTTTATCGACTTTCTGAACGCCTCTTCCGGGCTCCCCTGCGATTCGCTGTATACCTGGTTCAGGTCGAGCCGGAGGAGCGGCAGGTTCCACGAGGTCGCGATGGCCTTCGCGCAGAGGCTCTTGCCGCACCCGCTTATGCCCATCAGCAGAACTCCTTTGGGCACGTCGAGGCCGAACTCCTTCGCCTCGCTCGAAAACGCGAGCCGCCTCACGTCGAGCCATTCCTTTATGTTTTCGAGCCCGCCCACCTCGTCTATATCGACGCGGCTCCTGACGAAATCGAGCGTGCCCGTCTTTCTCACGAGCTGGGCCTTCTCTTCGAGAAGAGCGCCGACCGCCTCGTCCGCAAGCTCGTCCCTTCCTACGAGCGTCCGCCGGAGGGCAAGCTCCATTTCGAGAGCGCCTAGACCCTGGAGCGCATTGATAGCAGCTTCCCTGAAGTTCGGGCTCATCGAATTCTGGAGTGCTTCGCCGGCGTGGGACTTTATAACGTAATCGAATATCTTTCCCGTCTCGGCCCTGTCGGGAAGGTCGATGTCGATGACCGCCATTTCCTTTTCGAGCTCTGGCGGAATGGCGACGCTGTTCGCAAGAATAAAAAGCGTCTTCGTCGTCTTTCTGAGCTTCTGGTATGAGTCTTTCAGCTTTCGGATCACGCGCGGGTCGTTCAGGTAAAAGGAGACGTCCTTGAAGAAATAGAAGCCCTTCCCCGGCTCCTCTAAAACCCGGTCCAGGGCCTCGATGAGCCCCTTCGTTTCGGAAGACGGGCCAGCGCCGTCGCGGAGGCCGTCCACGCACGACCAGACGGAAAACCGCGGGGAATCCGGGTAAAGATTCTTCCCGATGGACCTTATCGTATTCTCCACCCGCTCCTCTTCCCACGAGACGAGGTAGATAATCGGGTACCCTGCCCTCACGAACGTTTCGATGGTTTTTGTGGGGAAAGCCATATCTGTCTAAGTATATAGCAGACGGCGCGATAAGGAGCCGGCGAATGTAAAAACCGGCGCGCGCTTACATACCCTGAGACGTGACCTTCTTCGGGTGCTCTTTCCGCCAGCGGAGCTTGTTGAGGGCGTTGATGTACGCCTTAACGCTCGCGACAACTATATCGGTGTTGGCGCCCTGCCCCTGGGTTATTATGCCCTCGTCGGCGACCCTCACTGTAACCTCGCCCTGCGCGTCGATGCCCTCGGTTATGGAGGCGACGACGTAGGTTTCGAGGACAGGCGAAAGTCCAGTCGCCTTCGACACGGCCTGGTAGGCCGCGTCCACGGGGCCGTCCCCGCTCTCGGAAACGGTCACTTCATTACCGTCGATGAGGAGCTTCACAGTAGCCACCGGGTGCATGTCCGAGCCGCCTGAGTAGTTGGCCGATATGAGCTTGTAGAAGTCGGAGGACCTGACGAATTCCTCGCTGATCAGGGCCTCGATGTCTTCGTCGAAAACGTACTTTTTCTTGTCGGCGAGGTCCTTGAACTTTTTAAAGGCCTGCTCGAAAGCATTCCCTTCGAGGAAGTATCCGTATTCCTCCAGGCGGTCCTTGAATGCGTGCCTGCCGGAGTGCTTTCCGAGTATCAGCTTGTTCGAGGGAATGCCGACTTCCTCCGGGTCCATGATTTCGTAAGTGATTCTTTCCTTGAGGACGCCGTCCTGGTGGATACCGGCCTCATGCGCGAAGGCGTTCGCGCCGACGATGGCCTTGTTCGGCTGCACGCTGACGCCCGTCACCTGCGACACGAGCCTGCTCGTGGGGTAAAGATGCTCGGTGTTTATTCTGGTTAGATAGGGATTCCGGTCGTTCCTGACCTTGAGCCCCATCACTATCTCTTCTAATGAGGCGTTGCCCGCCCTTTCGCCGAGGCCGTTTATGGTGCACTCCACCTGCCTCGCGCCTTCCCTTATGGCGGCGATGGAGTTAGCCACGGCAAGGCCGAGGTCGTTGTGGCAATGAACGCTGAGGATGACGTTATCCAGCCCCGATACCCTTTCCTTGAGAGTCCTTATTATATGAGAGAACTCCTCCGGGACCGTATAGCCGACCGTATCCGGGATGTTTATGATCTTCGCCCCGGATCTCACGGCGACGTCGACAGCCTTGCAGAGATAGTCGAGTTCGGTCCTCGTCGCATCCTCGCAGGAGAATTCGACGTTCTCGGTATAGTGAGTCGCGTGCTTCACAGCAGTGCTTATGATTTCAAGCACTTCGTCGCGGGATTTTCTGAGCTTATGCTTGAGATGAATGTCGGAGGTGGCTATGAAGGTATGTATCCTCGGGTACTCCGCTCCCTTCACTGCTTCCCAGCCCCTGTCTATGTCGTTGAAGTTCGCCCTGCAGAGTCCGGCTATCTCCGCTCCGCGTATCTTTTCGGCGATTATTTTGACGGACTCGAAGTCTCCCTCGGACGAAATGGGGAACCCCGCTTCGATTATGTCGACCCCGAGCTTTTCGAGCTGGTGCGCGACCCTGAGCTTTTCTTCCGCGGTCATGCCGCAGCCCGGAGCCTGTTCACCGTCCCTCAAAGTGGTGTCGAATATTCTAACGACGTTGTCGCTTCCCATTTCTGAAACCTCCTCAATTTAAGATAGTCTAAGCATCGGGGCGAGTTCTGTCAAATGTTGCGGGGGGTTAGGATAGCCTCGCGGAGCGGGCGGAAACTCAGAGCCCTGTCGGAAGGTCGATGAAAACCGTCTCGACGCCGAACTGCCCCGAGACGATCCGTGCGAGGGCTTTGAGACCTATCGTTTCCGTCGCGTGATGGCCTGCGAATATAACGTTCATCCCCGAATCCTTCGCGGTGTAATAGACCTCGACGGCGTCCCCTGTGATGTATAGATCAACGCCTGCGTCGAGGGCCTCGTAAAATCCGCCGTAACTCCCTCCGCCGCTGCAAACTGCAATCGTCTTTATCTTCTCAGGCCCGAAAGGGAGCGTTGTGCATTTAGCACCGAGGCCTTCCGCGAGCTTCGTTTCGATTTCCGCGATCGAGCGCGCGTTTTTGAGCCGCCCCGTCCATCCGATATTCTTCCCGCGGTGATGGAGAAACTCGCCGTCTATCTTCGCGCCAATGAGCTTAAGTATCTGAGCGTTGTGCCCGACTTCCCCGTGCCTGTCGAGCGGGAGGTGGCTGCAGTATAGCGATATGCCGTTTTTAAGGAGGATTCTAACCCTGCCGAGCGTCCACCCGGCAAGCGAGGGATTCCGGTTATTCCAGAAGAGGCCGTGATGGACGACGAGCATGTCGGCCTTCTCTTTTATGGACAGCTCAAAGGTCTCGACGCCCGCGTCGACGGCAAAGGCTACCCTCTCGACCTTTTCCTTACCCTCGACCTGAAGGCCGTTCCACGAGGAATCCTCGATGTCGGAGGTTTCGAGATAGTCGTCCAGGAACCGGACAATCTTGCTAAGCTCGGGCATGATGAAATGATACTCTCTTAACGCCCGATTCCAAGCCGGGCTCCTGCTCAGCCCTTGCCCTTTACCATGCGGTAAATGAGGAGGAGCACTATGGAGCCGATAACGGCGAATATGAAGCTCCGGAGATTAAATCCCTGCTGAAAATTTGCATCTCCTAGAACCTGCGTCGCGATGATTCCCCCTATGAACGCGCCGACTATGCCTATGATAATGGTCCATATGAAGCCGCCCGGGTCCCTGCCCGGCATGAGAAGCTTCGCTACTGCGCCCGCTATGAGGCCGAATATGATCCACGATAGAATTCCCATACCTTTAACCTCCTTAAGAGCGTATGAAATGATATTACTATTTTTGACTCTAAATTCAAAGCATTTCCTGATTGTCTATGTATTGGGACCCGTTTGTGTCATCGCGGGCGGAATCTCGCTCCCGCCGAGAACGAAACTGCCCCGGCGAGCAGCCGATTCGCCGGCGAAAGGCCGTGCTGAACGCGCTGGCAGAGTCGTACCCGATCTCCAGCGCTAGCTGCTGAAGCGACTTTCCGCTATGGATCAGCGCATCCTGGGCCAAAGTCATTCGCCAGCGCGAAAGATACTCCATCGGCGGGCAGCCCAGGGAGGCGTTAAATCGGGCGGCGAAGGACGACCGGGACATTCCGGCAGTCTTCGCAAGCGTGGCGAGATTCCATTTCGCTCGAACGTCCGAGTGCATGGCGCGGAGCACCTTGGCTATTGTCGGGTCGCGCATTCCCGACAGCAGCCCCGCCGGTAGGGTGTCATCGCTCATACCGCGCCAGCGGAGGCACTCGACCAGCATGACCTCCAGAAGCCGCTCGAGGACCATTTCCCGGCCGGGTCCGTCACCGTCATATTCGTCTACGATGAGGTCGATAATGCTGCCGAGACGTCCCGTGCCGCCGGCGTCCGCCCGGATATGTATCAGGTTGGGCAGGAGAGGGAGCAAAAGAGAGGCATTGACGGCATCCAGCTGAAAACTTCCGCCGAGCATTTCAAATTCGGGCTCTCCGTTCCGTTCGCCATGCCGGACAGCCTCCATGGAAGGCTCCGCCGGTACACACTTCACACCGGGTCTGCTCGACAGTGAAAAAGCAGGTGTAGACGGCAGCAGCACGAAATCACCGCGACTCAAACGGACGGCCGTCGCCCCTTCGACCGCAAGCCAGCATTGCCCTGAAAGCACGACGCCGTACCCCGGCTTTCCGTATGCGCCGTAATGAACGCCCCAGTCTCCCCGGCCGGTGATCGGCTTTGAAATCATGGCATGCGGCCGGAGGAGGGTAATAATGTCGCTGAGGGTATCCATTTTGGACGATCGATAATATTTTAGAGACTATATATTATTGATCATACAGAGAGGAATGTCTATCATAGAAAACATGAAACGATATCGCAATCCATGGAGACGTAAATGATAAAAACAATATTAATTACCGGAACATCGTCGGGTTATGGCAAGGCATTCGCCGAGCTCTTCCTCGATAAAGGATGGAACGTCATAGCAGCAATGCGCCGGCCTGATACGAGCGTCTTTGCCTCATCGGAGCGGCTCAAGGTGGTTAAGCTCGACGTCACCGACCATGCCGGCATCGACGCGGCGATCGCCGACGGCATTTCAGCTTTTGGCGTGATCGATGTCCTCGTCAACAACGCGGGAATCGGCCTAGCGTCGGCCGTCGAAGCCACGCCGGACGCCACGATCCGCGAGGTATTCGAGACGAACACATTCGGCACGATCGCTGTCTGCCGCGCCATCATCCCCCGGATGCGTGAGCAGGGCCACGGCATCATCGTCAACGTGACATCGAGTGTGACTATCGGCGTGATGCCGCTGGTGGCGGTCTACGCCGCGAGCAAGTGCGCGGTGGAAGGATTCACGGAATCCCTGTCATACGAGCTTGAACAGTTCAACATCAAGGCGCGCCTGGTCGAGCCCGGCTACGCCCCTACGACCAGCTTCACAGCGAACGGCGGCGCCCGGATGCAGGGCCTGATCCCGGAGGACTATGTCGGCTACGCGCAGGCCTGTTTCAGTAGGATGGCGAGCTATCCGACCGCCTATTGTACGGAAGCGGAGGTCGCGGATGCCGTGCTTGCCGCCGCGACTGATGAGAGTGCGCGGGTTCGCTATCCCGCCGGCGCCGATACGAAGCTCGTCTCAGAACTGCGGTGGAGCACATCCGAGGATCGCTACCTCGCTAAAATGAGGGAAATGTTCGCTCCCGGACGCACAGCCTGAAAAGGAAGAAATACAGGGAAATTGAACGTGACGTAACCCGGCCCCGTATGTGTCGATTATACGGGGCCGGGCTTCATAGTCTGATTCAGGAAAGTTACCGGTCCGCTTTAACCGGAGCGGTTTTTCTAAACACTCTTCTCATTAAAATTAAAGCAGGGATTATGAGGTAAAGCGCCAGGGTGGAAGTCGTCGCATCACTCGCCGAAGAAATGGAGCAACCGCCGCCGTTTCCGCCTGTGCCGCCTGTTGTCGGGTCCTTGAAATCGGGAATCCCGTCGCCGTCGGAATCTACAGGGTTCCTTGGATCGGGTCCGGCTTCCTCGCTGTCTGAAATCCCGTCGCCGTCCGAGTCCGTATCGAGAGAATCCTTCACTCCGTCGCCGTCCGTATCCGCGCTCCCTTCGACGGAATCCGGAATACTGTCGCCGTCGCTGTCGCCGTCCGAAATTACCATCGCGAAAGTCTCCCCTGAAAGGCCGGTCACCGTAGCCGTTACGGCGTTGGTCGAAGTGTTAATAACCGAAAGCGAGGAGCCCGAACCGCCGACGTAGGCGCTGCCGCCGTCGGGCGCCATGGCGATTATCGAGGGCTCGCTGACGACCGTGCCCGACACGGTGGAGACTGTACACTCTGGCCCGCACGAATCGACATCGAACACGGATACGGACTGCCCGTTCATATTAGCGACGTAAACCGTCTTCCCGTCGGGCGTTACGGCAAGCCCCTCGGGGCTCATACCGACCTCGGCGATAATATCGATGACGTTGTCCATCGATATATCCATGCCGAGCACCTGGTTCTGGCTGAATATAGATATGAAAAGCGTTTCGCCGTCCGGGCTCGCGGCCAGCCAGATAGGCCCGCACGCCTGGTCGTTCCCGCAGGTAAGTGGGATGTTCTCTTTAAGCGTTTCGCTCGACGTATCTATCACAGCCACCCCGGCATTCGTCCCCACGTAAACGTAAACCGGCCCTGCGCTCGAAACCGGCGTCACAGTGATCGACGGGGTAGACGAGCAGTTGTTCGTGCCGTCCCGATCGCATTCTATGTCGACGGACGTAACGCCCTTCGTCGCAATGTCGACGACGGATACGGTGTTGCTGTTGGCGTTCGCGACGTAAAGGGTCGAGCCGTCCGGCGTTATGACGAGGCCGAAGGGGCTGAGGGAGTCGTCCAGGTTTATGCTGTCGTAGGTCGGTGTGGTGCCGGAGACGTCTATAATATGGATGAGCGTGTTAGAGTCGACGGCATATACTGTGCTTCCGTCCGGGCTGACAGCCAGCCCGAAAAGACTGGACGCGACAGGCGGCGACGCGGAGCCCGATACCTCGTTCGTCACGGTATTTACTATTGTTACCGTTTCACCGAGATCGGTAAGGTACGCAAAAGGCGTAGCCTCCGAGCGTGAAGCGGCGAAGAGGATTGCTGCAAACATTAATGCGCTGGTTAAGGACCGGCCGATGGATATTCCAGCCATTTTGAATTCCTCCTTATTTGGAAAGGAAGCTCCGACTTAGGTAATCACTTGAGCATTTCTTTAATATTATACCCCTCGATTCAGGGCGGAGAGAAAATGGGACGAGGTGAGCTTTCCGGCCGAAGCTCGGCACGCGGAAGCTTATTCGGAAACCGCTCGCGCGGGGCGCGGCGCGTCAGTTGAGAAGATCCATCTTTATCATGCGGTTTCTGAGAATCTGCCTCGTAACCCCTAAAAGCTCCGCCGCCTTCGTCTGGTTCCAGTCGGTAAGCTCCAGGGCCTTCTTGATCACCATCTCTTCGACAGTGTCGAGAGTCATCTTGTCGAGGTCGAGCTCGAAGAACATCTTGTGCTCGTCGTTGTGTATCTTGACTCCCTTCCCCTGCTCGTCGAGCTGTATGTACTTCGGGTCGAGAACGCTCCCCGTGGTAAGGAGAACAGCCCTTTCGATGGTGCTCCGAAGCTCCCTGACGTTGCCCGGCCAGTGGTAGCTCATGAACGCCTTTTCGATTTCCTCCGGCACCGTTTCTATATTCTTGTTGAAGTCCACGTTAAAAAAATCTATGAAATACTTTGTAAGAAGGGGGATGTCCTCCCTCCGCTCCCTCAGGGTCGGCATTTCGAAGTTGATGACGTTGAGCCTGTGGTAGAGGTCTTCCCTGAACTGGTTGTTTTCGACGAGCGTCTTGAGGTCCTTGTTGGTGGCCGCAACGACTCTGACGTCAACTTTAATATCGCGCTTTCCGCCTATCCTCCTGAACGTCCTTTCCTCCACCACCTTGACGAGCTTTGCCTGGAGCGTCGGGCTCATGTCGCCTATCTCGTCGAGGAATATAGTGCCGCCGTTCGCGTCCTCGAGGATTCCCGTCTTCGTTTTCTTTGCGTCCGTAAAGGAGCCCGCCTCGTGTCCGAAGAGCTCGCTTTCGAGGAGTGTTTCCGGTATGGCAGCGCAGTTGAGCTCGATTATCGGCTTCGCCGCGCGGACACCGTTATGGTGGAGCACCTTCGCGGCAAGCCCCTTGCCCGTGCCGCTCTCCCCGCCGATGAGTATAGTCTTCGGGTCCGTGGTCACGAGTTTGTCGAAAAGCTCTATTATGTTTTTGACGGCCTCGCTCTTCCCGATGATGGAGTGAAACCCGTGCTCCTTCTGCTCGGTCTTGAGCCTCATGTCGAGGTTTCTTTTGAGCCTCGCGTTGTCGAGAGCGTTTTTTACTATGACCTTCAGCTTGTCGAGCGAAAAAGGTTTTTCTATGAAGTCGTAGGCTCCCTTCTTTATAGCCTCTACAGCTGTGTCCACGTTACCTTGTCCGCTCATGAGTATAGTAACCGGGGCGGGGTCGATGACGCTCAGCTGCCCGAGCACTTCGAGGCCGTCCATGTCCGGCAGCCTGTAATCGAGAAGCACCAGCGACGGATTGTCCCTCTTGGCCATGAGAACGCCCACGTCGCCCATGTTAGCTGTATTCACTATGTACCCCTCGTCGGTCAGGCTTTCCTTGAGCCTGGCGCAGAGAAACTCCTCGTCGTCTATTATAAGTATCGTATCGCTCATTCACCCCTCTCGGCCGTCGTTATATTTCGCACGTGGTGTAAGCCTGCCTATATGAATTTACCGGAACCCGTTTCTCTCGCCGGAACATTCTCTTCATCCTGGGTTTTGTATGGAATTATAACCGTAAACACCGACCACTTTCCCTCTTCGCTTAAAACCGTGAGCCGGCCGGAATGCGCCTCGATGATTTTTTTCGATATCGGGAGGCCGAGGCCGGTGCCCTGTTTCTTGCTTGAATAAAAGGGCTCGAATATTTTTTCGATATCCGATTCGGGAATTCCCGCCCCGTCATCCCTCACGCTTATATGGAGCGCGCCGTCCAGGGTCTCGGTCTCTACCGTCACAGTCCCCTTCCCCGCTTCCGTGCTGTCTATCGCGTTTATCAGGAGGTTGATAAGGACCTGCTGGCACTTTTCGTAATCGAGGCGGCACGGCGCGGCGGCGAACGGCTTCACATTTATCGTTACGCCCTTCTTCTCGGCGCGAGGCCTGACTAAAACGACAGACCTCTCGACGACTTCTCCCGGGTCGGTTTCCCTCCGGTCCATCTCCTTCGGCACCGAGAGCTGGAGGAGATCCCTCAATATGCCGTCGAGCCTGCGCACTTCTTTCAGCACCTCGGTTATGGAATTCTCCTGCTCCTCGTCCATCGCCTTTCCCCTCATGATTTCGAGCGCGACGGTTATGCCGGAAAGGGGGTTCTTTATTTCGTGGGCGATTCTCGTCGCGAACTCGCCTATAGTCGCCAGCCTCTCGGCGCGTATCAGCTCGTTCTGCTGCTCTCTTATGGCGAGCGTAGCCTCTTCGACCTTCTCTCTCAGGATTTCGTTAAACCTCTTCGTCTGCTCTAAAAGCTCGATGTTGTTTTTATGCGTATCCTCTATGTTCCGAAGCATCTCGTTGAACGACCCGGCCAGCTCCGATATCTCGCCCGTTCCCTCGATGCCCGATATGCGGTATGAATAATCCCCCTTTTTCACTGTCTGCGTGGCTTTTACGAGCCTCTCCACCGGCCTCGTGATCTTCCAGGGGAATAGAACCGTGATCATGCCGCCGAAAAGAAGCGCCGCGCCGACTATAACGAGAAGGAAGGTGTAATTGGATTTCACCTGCTCGCCTACTATGGTTACGGCCTGCTCCATTATCTCCTTTCCGAATCCGGTGTCGGAATCCACCTGGGAAGACGCGCCGCCGAAAAGCTTGTAAAGGGTGTTGTAGCGGCCTTCGAGGTTCGCCGCCGCCTCGTTCAGCTTGTGCGCGTTATAAAGAGACAGGCCTCCGGCCACGAGCATCAGCGTCAGCATCAGCGCAAAACCGAGTCTTATCTGTGTGCTTAAATTCAATTCCCTCTGGCTCCCCTATATACATTTACACATTGCAAGAACATAAAATCTCCGCCTCCTCTTCCGCGCGTTCGAACCGACGCGCCGCGGAAAAGAAGCGCTACCCCTTAATTATCAGACCAGGCGCGAAGTGTACGAATCGGTACACCGCCGATTGTTTATATGATTACGGAATCCAGACCCCATGCGTTCTAACAAACAGTATAAAACATTAGCAACCAACTATGAACATTGAATGTTTATGAGGATACCACATAATTGGCACGCCCCTTGCACTTTATGCCCGGCAAAACACAAATGCATAAGGAGGCATTTACTATGAGACACTTATTAATTACTTCGGTTTTATTGACAGGACTTACGCTCGGCGGAGTAGCGGCCGTTCATGCCGAGGGCACTTATAAGAATAACGCTCCGGAGCAGGAAACGACCCAGCCGAGGTCGAGCTCCGATTTCTCCGGCGAAGGTAGCCAGTACACCGTGCAGGAAGGCGACACGCTCGCCGGCATAGCCGAGGAGCATCTTGGCTCCGCCGACCAGTGGCAGCTTATAGCGCAGGCGAACGACCTCAGCAACCCCGACCGGATTCAGGTAGGGCAGACGCTGACCATACCTGCGTCGAGCGGCGAGAGGTCCGATGCCGCGATGCCTGATTCAGGCATACAGAGCAGGAGCGATATGAACAGCCCTGACGACTCCGGCTTTCAGAGCCGCAGCGACATGAGCGACCCAGGCAGCGCGGCGCTCCCGGGCGGCGAGAATGTAGCGGAACCGGATACGGCCCCGCAAACGGCCCGCGACTTCGAGAGCGACAAGGCCAATGACCCGGCCGCCGAGAACGATCCCGCCATCGACCAGCAGCAGGAAATAAGGGGCGAGATAACGGAAATAGCGTCGGGTAACGAATCCGTAACGCTTAAGGACGAGCAGGGAATGACCCATAATCTCAAGCTCGAAGACCAGGACGTAGTCGACGGCGTTTCGGTAGGCGACTTCGTTAAGGCCGAGCTCGAAGGCGGAACCGTGATTTCGCTTGAGAAAGTAGACAGAAGCGCATAAAGAAAGACTCTCACACTTTCATCTATCCTCCAGGCGATTAAGTTCGCCGGGATGCAGGGCCGGCAGGGGCACAAAACCCCTGCCGGCCTTTTTTACATGACGTGCTGTTATTTTACAGGGAAGCGCGGACAACTTTGACAATATATGCTTTATATCAAATAATTCTTCTCCGGGGTTTCCGGGCAAGGCGAGAATCCGGGGGAAGAATCCATAATGAAATACCTACAGTATACGACGCTGGCGCTATCCTGCTTCCTGACCGGCTGCATCACGGCTCCCGGGACGATACAGGAGCTCGGCGAAAGACAGGATAATCTCGAAACCGAAATGGACCGAATGTCCGATACGCTCACCGACGTGCAGAGAAGGATAGAGATACAGAGCGCCCGTATACGTAACCTTGAGCAGAACTATTCAGACATTTACCTCAAGATAGACGAGCTCCGCGCGAAACCGCCCGCGGGCGCGCCTCCGGCCGCAGAGCCGCCCGGAGAAACTGTAGGGCCGCCCGCCCCGTCCGGAGGGCCGGCAGAGGAAAAAGACCTCTATGTCAGGGCCGGAAAGCTCTACAACCAGGGGCAGTTTTTAAACGCCATACTCGCCTACCAGGTATTCATAGACACATACCCCAACGACAGCCGGGTTGCGGACGCCTACCTCAAACAGGGCCTTTCCCTCGTCAGGATAGGCAGAAAAGACGGGGCGAAGTACTTCTTCAAAACACTTATAAACAGGTTCCCGAATTCCCCCGAGGCCGAAAGGGCGCGGGAAGAGCTGAAGAGCATCGAGTCCGAATAGCCGGAAGCGGCTGCAGCTGTATCTTTTCGTACAATTCCCGCTGTTTTTATACGTACCGCCCGTTTCGCCCGCCGAACGGGCCGAAGGGTTTTGCCCGTTCTATCTCCTTCTGATTATTCGATAATTTGCCGTTGGCCCGGTTTGGCACGGGCATTGCACTATATCCCCGCAAACACACTGTCATGATTTAGAAGGAGGCACATCATGGATAGGGTTAACACTTTAGAAGCGATTTGGAACAGGATTACGCGGTACATAGTCCCGGGAACACTGGGCGTCCTTATGGTATACGGTGTCGGGAGCTCGCTCTTCTCACAGCAGTCCGTGGGCTCGGAACCCGTCGGCGAGGAGCCGTCCTACGAAGCTCTTTCTGGGGCAGCGGCCTCAAACCCGTACACCCCCGAGCTTAAGGACGTATTCTTCGATACGAACAGTCACCTTATAAGGGAAGACGCTAAGCCGGTCCTCGACGAAAACGTAGAGGCCCTGAAAAACGAGCCCGGCACGTTCGTGGTGATCGAGGCGTTCTGCGATTCGAGGGAATCCTCGGCTTCGAGCCTGGGCGTAATGAGGACCGAGAGCGTCAAGGACTACATGGTCGAGCAGGGTGTCGGGCCGGAGAGGATAATCACGGCCAATAAGTGCAACATCTACGACATGCAGCTCGCGAAGAGCGTCGACGCCGAGAGCCTCGACAGCAGGGTAAGCTTCATCGCCCTCGACGAGATCAAGCGCGACGATTCCTACGCCGTAAACAGATAACGAAAAGCATATTCTCCTTTATCTCCGGATATACAGAGCCGCCCCGAGGAATGTTCCTCGGGGCGGCTCTCTTAGTTGAACCAATTACCTGTCTTACATCCCGCGGCTTCTCCTCTCCCGCGCCTGCCTGTTCAGTATATAAAGAGCGGCAATCATCATAAGGAGGAGAGGAAGGCTGATCATCGCCCAGCCTGAAAGCGTCGGAATGGCGGTCGGCTGTCCGGGCCCCCCGGGCGGAGGAAAGGGACTCGACGGAGGTTCCGACGTAGGCGCTGGAGGCGTCGGGCCGGGAGGAGCCGGGTTCACCCCTGTTTCCTCCTCGTCGGCGTTGTCTCCGGGATCGGGGTCGGGTACGTCGCTCGTAACGACGACGTTATTCGAAGCCACGCCCGGAATGGTCGGAATGACGATTATGGTCGCGGTGACGTCGCTGTTCCCGGCGATGTTTTCGAGGTCGCAGGTAACTACGCCTCCCGCATGGGTGCACGACCCCTGCTGCGGTATCGCCGAAACGAACGAAGCCCCGGCCGGAAGCGTGTCCGTCAGCACGACGTTCACAGCCGTATCCGGCCCCGCATTGGATACTGTTATTATGTAAGTCAGCTGCTGATTGACTACGACAGGGTTCGGCGAGCCCACCTTCGTAACCGAAAGGTCGGCGCTCTCCGGCTCGTCTTCGACGTCCGTCGTTTCCGTGTCGCTGTTATTCCCGGTGTTCGGATCGTCGAGGCTGCTGTCGACGGTAACGTTATTCACAAGCTCGCCCGTAGCGCCCGGAGTGATGACTATCGTGATTACAACTGTCTGCCCGACGCTCATAGCGCCGATGGCGCACGTTACGACCCCGCTGGCCTCGACGCAGCTCCCCTGGCCGGAGATCGCGGATTCCAGCGTCACGCCCGCCGGCAGCGTGTCGACAGCTTCGGCGTCGGTAACAGGGTCGGGTCCCAGATTGGTTACGGTAATCGTATAGGTCAGCTCCTCGTTCACGATCACGGGATCGGGGCTCGCGGTCTTGGTCACGGAAAGGTCGGCAGACGTGGGCTCCGTTCCCGAGCCTTCGACGGTGGTCGATTCCGTGGACGAATTGTCTGTCGGGTCTGGGTCCGGCTGATCGCCCGAGACGATAGCCGTGTTCAATATAGCGCCGGTCTGTGTCGGCGTCGCCTGGATAGTGACCGTCGCGTTCCCTCCGTTCGCTATCGTGCCGAGGTTACAGGTAAGGGTCGAGCCGACGAGCGGGCTGCATGCGCCCTGGCTCGGGGTAATCGTACCTATGGTGAAGCTGGCGGGGAGTATGTCGGTCACTGTGACGTTCGTCGCCTCGTCCGGTCCGCCGTTTGAAACAGTCAGCGTATATGTGAGGGCGGTATTCACTTCGACGGGGTTCGGCGAAGAGGTTTTTACTATCGAAAGGTCTGACGAGCCTTCAACCTCGTTACAGACGACCTCCGCCTGCGACTGGGCTATTACGATGTCGCCGCTCAGGGCGCCGATGAGGGATAGTATAGTGTTGGTGAGGTCGATGCGTATCGCGTTTACAGTGATGCCCCTCGTGCTTACGCCGTCGCCGGTGATTACCTGCTCGTTGAGGACCACCCTTATCCCGAGGAGGTTAAGGAGCTCGGTATTTGGAGGCGGGTTGACCGCTATCGACAAGCCAATGCCCAGCGTCCCGCCGACCCCGGCGTCTTCGATCGTCGTCGTACCAGTCGCGGTCAGGGTTTCGTCCGTGCAGCTGCCTGTAACTTCCGCCGTGGTCGCGACGGTCTCAGCGCCGATCGTCAGGAGCGGGAGTATGCCTACGATGCTGACGGCAAGATCGTTCACCGTCGCATTCGACGATGTCGTATCGTTCGCTATGTCAGAGCTCGCGGCCGTCGAGAGGAGACCGGTGCTGAGTATGCTTCCGAGAAGTCCCGAAGACAGGCTCGCGCTGAGTACAGAATCCGAGTCGCTGTAATCCGGCGGCGCCGCGCCGGACGACGGAGCCACGGGGCCGAGGTCGATACTGACCACGGGTCCCAGGAGCGGCACCAGGTCGAGCTCGGCGAATGCCCCGTATGAGGAGCTGTTTCCCTCGGTCTGGGCGAACGCGCTTCCCGCAAAGGAAAAAACGCATGCGGCTAACAAAACCATCAAGACATGTAATGCGTTAATAGATTTTAGAATTCTCATCTCTTGCCCCCTAAGAATTGTCTATAATCTAATCCGCTATTTAATGATTACATTAGCTCATTCAGTGTCTAGCGAATTATAACCCCACAAAAAAATTTGTGTCAACTCTTATCATCGCTGATTGATTTTCAGGGGAATGCCCAAAATAATTGTCGTTGGAGACTTTTCTTGTCGTAAGTTGCGACAATTTGCGGGAAATTTATGCGATAATCGGTCTCGGAAGAGAAACGCGAGGTAGTAATTTTTGTTTATGACAGCGGAAATAACGACCCGGTCCTCGAATCTCCCGGCCGGCCCGCGCCTAAAAATTCGTGATTCTGGCCAGGAGGAACTGGAGCACGCCGATGATAAGCAGAATAGATGTGACGATTTCCCAGACGACGATCACGCGGGCCGTTTCCGAGGCCGGCGCGAAGTCGCCGTATCCGAGCGTTGAAAGCGTGACGATGCTGAAATAGACGGCCTTGGTTTTCGTATCGACGACTGGCGCGGCGCAGCACGGATCCCCGGGATTGTCGAAACAGTGATCGTCCGGAAGCTTGAGACAGGCGACGTCCTTCGTGTTGTGAACGACTCCCCCGCTCGCCAGATACATACTGGCGAAGGACGTTATCACGATAAAAAAGAGAAACACGATCTGGAGGAGGCCTACGTGCCTGTCGGGGAACTGGAGAAAGCTGTAATCCTTGGTGCCGTTCTCACTCTTTTTTGAAGACGGAGAAAGCGAATAATATTCCGTCCCGATCTGGACGTCGACCTTCCTGCGCTCCGTTTTAGCGCTCCTGGACGCTCCCTCGATCAGGAGCGAGACGATGTAAATGTCGGTTATTACGATTATGACCAGCGGCACGTGATACCAGGCAAAGTCGAGTGAAATCAGGGAAAGAACGGACAGAACGAAACCTACTATCAGATGAGACCAGTTTGGACGCTTGTTCAATCCAGCCAGGATTTTTTTCACTAATTTTAATATAATCTCATTTATCGGAGTAATCTACGGCCCTCTCACCGAGAACGGGGCTTTTCACAGAGAAGCTATTTGAAGATGCCGGGGAGTTTTTGGCCGGGGCTATTGCATACACTTCAAACCCCCGAATATCATTCTCTTTTAGGTCAATATTCTAACTTTGCATTGCCAGGACATCTAAGTTAAAACACAGATAGCCAGCACAGTACATACTAAAATGATCAACCCCAGCCTCACGTATTTATATATCTGTGGGGCATAAGATTCGGAGTAATCTGCTTCGCCGACATTTATCCCCCTGGATTCGATAATCTCTTTTGCCCTGAGAGAGTCGGTGGGGATCATTGAAGTATGCTTGCAATTCGGACACACCTTCTTCCCTCCTACCAATCTGTACAGGGAATATCCTATGCTTAAAATAAACAGGAAAATGGGCGGCAGAATGCCGAAAGCCAGGATAGCAAAGAACGACACGAAGAAAGCCGCCCAGAGAAACAGCTCTACAACAACATTGCCGGGAGTTTTATTTTTCTCGCTTCCGACGTAGTAGCAGTCGGCGCAGAGTTTTTTCATGATGTTATTAATAATAGAAAGGGTGAGGACGAGGGTCAAGAACGTCAAGCCCCCGGAAAGCGGAAAGCACGTCAGCCTGACCCCGCAGCCTTATTATCTGCACCGACGTGTAACGCTTCCTGGTTTTCGAACCTCGAATTAGAAGGCACGATCTTCTGTTATTCTTTGAAAAAAACTCTTCGATTTAATGGTAGATTGCCATACTTATAAGGAATGGCTGGGGCACTAGGATTCGAACCTAGACTGATGGATCCAGAGTCCATAGTACTACCGTTATACTATGCCCCAGTTGAGGACGTTTAGTATTTATAATAACATACCGTGAGTCAAGTACCTTGATTGGCCGCGCGCATTCGATAAAATAGAGTTACGAAACTTAAAGGCCCGCAAGGAGAGAGGCTATGCCCGCAAAGACGCTCACGGTAAGCGCCAAGAATAAAACCGAGCTCAAAGCAAAGGTCGACAAGGCGGTAAAAGACGCCGCCAAGAACGGGTTCATTTTCATAAAGTCGGGGTTTAAGGAAAGCAGGATAAAGAAATCGAAGGGCGGTTATGAAATCGAGATAGAAGTACACTCCTAGATTTCGTAGAGTCATGGCAGAGCAGAATTTTCACAAGCTGGAGACGTTCGAGAATCAGTTCCCGGACAGGGAGTACGAGATCGATATATCGTGCCCCGAGTTCACATGCGTCTGTCCGAAAACGGGCCAGCCCGACTTCGGCACCATACACATAAAGTACGTGCCCGCCAGGCTCTGCATAGAGCTGAAGTCGCTTAAGCTCTATATATATTCCTACAGGAGCGTCGGGACATTCCACGAGCACGTGACGAACAAGATTCTCGACGACATCGTCTCGGCGTGCAGCCCCGTAAGGGCGAAGGTCACGGGAGATTTCAACGTGAGGGGTGGAATTAAAACCGTAGTCACGGCTTCCTACGAAAGGGATTGACGAGTCCCTTTCTCCACGCTTTTTCACATTCCCCGGCCGAAATAATTTCTCAATTCATCCTCATGGAGTTAATATCTTTATATACGGCCCGGAGGATGCCGAAGTCTTGTTCTTAAAAGCCCAGATAATAATCACGGCGGTAATAATCCTTACAATAATCGGCGTCGCGGTAGCGGCCCCCTACGTCGCGCCGTATAAATACGACGAGACTGACTTCAGAAACGCGCTCAGCAAGCCCGGCAAAAAGCACCTCATGGGCACCGACCAGGAAGGAAGAGACCTCCTGAGCCGTATCATCTACGGCGCCCGGGTTTCGATAGCCGTCGCGCTCGGAACGGCCGCCATAGCCCTCGTTATCGGCACTGTTTACGGCGCCGTGTCGGGATACATCGGCGGAAAGGTGGACGAGCTCATGATGAGGGTGGTGGACATTTTCTACTCGCTCCCGGACCTCCTTCTCATCGTGCTCATCACGCTCGTGATAGGCAGGGGGGTTCTCGGAATAGTGCTCGCGCTCGGGCTCACCGCGTGGATGAGGGTCGCGCGGATAGCGAGGGGAAGCGTCCTTCAGATAAAAGAAGTGGAATACGTGCAGTCGGCAAAGAGCCTCGGCGCGTCGCCGGCCCGTATCCTCGGAGTCCACATAGTCCCCAATATACTCAGCCCGCTCATAATCACGATTACATTTTCCGTACCCTACGCGATACTCGCCGAATCTACGCTCAGCTTTCTCGGCCTCGGAATAGCCCCGCCCGAATCGAGCTGGGGCACTCTCGCGAGCACCGGATGGCAGGGCATCAGGACATTCCCCCATCTCATAGTTTTTCCGAGCCTCGCTATTTTTATTACGGCTTTTTCATTTAACCTATTTGGAGAAGGCATAAGGGATTATCTAGACCCCCAGAGAGTAAGGAGGTAACTTCCAATGTATATCCGCAGGATCGATCCGAACTCGTATATAAAATACGGCGCGTCCGTTCTGGCGCTGTGCGCGTTTTCGTTCATCGTTCCAGGCCCCGACGCTTCGGCGCAGATCAACTGCCAGTCGGAGATATATCTCCCCGCGAAAACAGACGCCAGGGACAGGTTCAAGAAGGGCTACTGCTTCATTCAGGTGGGGCAGTTCCAGGAAGGGGTTACGAGGCTGACAGGCGTCGAGACGGAGCTTCCGCTCGTGGCGGACTACGTCCTTTACTACCAGGGCGCGGGTTACGAAAACCTCGGCAATTATCCCCAGGCCGCGCTTCTCTTTAACCGCGTGCTGACGGAATACCCCGATAGCGGCATCAGGAAGAAAACATTCGAGCGGCTCGGCAATATTTATATTCAATCCGGCGACTACGCCAACGCCGAGAGGATCTTCAGGTCCCTTTCCGCGGAACAGGGAACGCGAATCGAAAAATCATCCTATCTTTTCAGCCTCGCCGAGGCCCTCGAAAAACAGGGCCGCTACCCCGAAGCGGTGGCGGCATACAAGCAGGTCTGGGTGCAATACCCGGACAGCAAGGAATCCTCCCCCGCGCAGGCTGCGGCGCGCCGCGTAAGCACGGCGCAGGGAGTTCCATTCATCCCGACGCAGGCCGACTATCTCGAGAGGGCCGAAACGCTCTTTAATAATTCGAGGTGGTCCTCCGCTATACAGAGCTACGAGATGGTCACCGCCAAAACCCCGCAGGCGAGGACAAACATGGGCATAGCTATGGTCAACGCCGGAAGGCTCAACGAAGCCGAGATGGTGCTCGGCGGAATAAGCTCGCCCGAATCCCTCTTCTGGAGGGGCAAGCTGAAATCGAAGCAGGGTCTCGATAGCGAGGCGGCCTCGCTTTACACCCAGATAAGCGCCCTCTTCCCGTCGAGCGAGCTTGCGCCCGAGGGGCTTTACAACGCCGCCAGGCTCTACCAGATCAATAATCAGGATCAGAGCGCGATCAAGACTTACGACGTCCTCATCAGGACTTATCCGAAGAACAAGTATGCAGAAGACGGCGCGTGGAACCTCGGCTGGATTTATTACAGAAAGGCAATGTACCCCGAAGCCCTCGCGACGTTCTCGGCCTTCACGGATTCGTCCTCCTCTTTCAACGCGTCGAATGTCAGGTACTGGAAGGCGAGAACCCTGGAGAAGCAGGGCCAGGGCGACA
>CAZPHQ010000023.1:0-51704 GCA_964586675.1 uncultured Spirochaetia bacterium
AGAAGTGAGTAAAGAAAAAATAGATTTCTCCCTTCGGTCGAAATGACTAAAACGCTTGATAAATTGTGTGTGGAAGTGGATTCCCGATTAATGCACTCGGGAATGTCAGACTAAAAGACTTAAATCCCCCCGTATCCACTTTTCCTTAGGGGGATAAAAAAGACAAGTCAGTGCTGCATCGAATTCGCGTGCTGTGCACCCTGACCCTCTCCCCTGGGAGGGGAGAGGGAAGATTTTTATATCGACTATGGTAATGTCGCCGCAAGATACGATTTACCACATGACAAAGCCGGTCAGCCTGACGGCGGATGCTGTCTGCTATTCGGTCGCCGGTTTGAGGTTCGCCGTAACGTCTACGACCGCGCCGTCGCCGCCGTCTACGGGAATCGTCAGCCGCGGCGCGCCTTCCGACAGGTCGAACTTTGTCATGTCTATGGAGCGGAGGGTCATGTTGTCGTAGGTTCTGAAATAGAGGACGCTGTTCGTGAGGTCGCGCCCTGTGACCCACTGCGTGTAGTCGCCGAAGGATTCCTTGTCGGTGAAGTCTCTGACCGTGCCCAGGGGTATGTCTACCGTGTTCATTATGTGCATCGCGAGCGTGAGAGCGCCGGGGGCGTCGGCCGTTTCAGCGGCGAGGTAAGCCATCGCGCCAGCCCTTATGAAGCGGGACGGCGGGGTGGGGTCGCCGGGTATGCCCATGAGGCCGCTCCCCTGTCCTGTCGATGCGAAGCTGACGCCGTCGATAACCTCGGGTTCCGCGCCTTCGGCGGTGAGGCCGACGTAGTTCTTTACGTTCGTCAGGTGCCACGGGTATGAAGGTGAGTTGGTCATAATTCCGATGCTGTCGTAAATGCCGAGCCCGTCCTTCGTGTATTCGATGACTATGCCGCTTCCGGTCTTGTCGTGAACCGAGAAGTGGGCCGGGATGATGATGTTGCCCATCTGCGGCGTTTCGATTCCGACGACGTTAAGCGACGGCAGGTCTTTCCTGATCTCGTCGAGGGTGCCGTAGTTCTGAAGAATGTAACGCGGAAGATCGTTGATCGTGATCGTGCGCGAGGTGTCGGACTTCATCTCCTGGTACTGCGCCTCGCCCGGGAAGAAGAGGGCGCCTAAACCGAGCCCGGCCTCGTTGATGCCGTCTATGGCGACGTCGAGCCCGAAACCGTCGAGGTAGAGGACGCCGTACTTGGACGTCCACGTTATCCCTTTCTTCCCGCCGGGGAGGGCAGAGGTGCTCGTCTGCCCCTTGGGCTGGAGGACGACGTTTGAATTTAATTCCTGAGCGAATTCCATCGATCTCCCGATGACGACGGAGCCGTCTTTGGCCTTGATCCTCACTTCCGTACACGCACGTGCAGGTGCCGGTAGCGAGGATACGACGACGAGTAATGACAGTAGAACTGCTGCGGCTAATCTCATTATATTGTTCTCCTTGAGTCTTTTAATGTGCCGGATGGGCGGACCCTTTAGCTTCTCCTAATTATAAGTCCGTAATCGGAGTGGTGTGAGGAAAATGTCGGGCGCAACGTGAGAAACGTGCCGGGTGTGCGTGGTGCTTCATTAGAAAACACGCTGCAAACGCACTATGTGTATAATGAGACAGGGCTGAAAGAGAGATTGCCGCGGTCGCATTAAGATGCTCCCTCGCAATGACAGGAATGCGGCGAATAATGGCAATGACGAATAGAATATTGTCTGCTTGTGTGAGGGTGGCATTTGCCTTATGAGATGAGAGAGAAGCCGGGTAGAATATAAATGTTCCAATGTGAAAGCCGGATTAAAAATTCCCACTTCCGCGATTGGACAAGTGTCTTAATATCAGTTATATATTTTCCCCTCACGCGGGGACGAAATGGCTCTTCGTGGCTTGGTGTGGAGTGGGCGGTTAGCTCAGCCCGGGAGAGCGCCTGCCTTACAAGCAGGATGTCATAGGTTCGAATCCTTTACCGCCCACCATTTGAAATCTTACCCATGGAGCCGTAGTTCAGTCCGGTTAGAACGCTGGCCTGTCAAGCCAGAGGTCGCGGGTTCGAGTCCCGTCGGCTCCGCCATAAATCCCCTTAATTTTAATAAGATCAAGCTTCTTTTTACCGGGTCATCTTCGCCGCTCCGCGTTGCCCGCATTTCGTCTGACGGGAAAAGGAATACCAGGGCGGATTTGATAGCCGGGTGTACAGGGTGGTATTCTGATTTCTATATGAGTGGTGGAGGAGTGATGAAATCGGCGTTAGAGAAAGATGAGGCATTGCCGCCTCTTTATGAGGAGGTCCTGGAAAGGCCGCTGCTAGGTCAAATAATTTTACTCTGCAACATGGGAAGTATCTCGCATGGAACGCACAACCCCGACCCGGAAAGCATAGATGACATAGACGTAATGGGTGCGGTCGTTCCCTCCCTGGACTATTATTTCGGCTTCGAAAGATTCGGCAGCAGGGACACGATGGAGATAAAAGAGGGGCGGTTCGATATCGTGCTTTACGAGGCAAGAAAGTTTGTCGGCCTTCTGGCGAAGGGTAATCCGAATGTCATAGGTACGTTGTTTCTCAAGCCCGAATTTTATCTGCTCATCACGCCCGAGGGAGAGATGCTCATTCGGGAAAGGAACCGCTTCCTAACGCAGAACCTCGTTCACTCGATGCTTGGATATGCGAATGACCAATTAAGAAGAGTGGATAAATCGCTGAAACTGAATCCGGGCTATAGAGGGTACATGGGGGCCAAGAGAAAGAAGCTCGTCGAGGAGTATGGATACGATACGAAATACGCGAGTCATCTCATAAGGCTTTTGAGAATGTGCAGGGAATTCATCGAAACGCGCGAGCTGAACGTATACAGAGATAAGGACTCTCAGAACCTGAGAGACATCAAGACCGGTAAATACAAATTCGAGTATGTCGAGCGTGAAGCCGCGAACCTGTTCCGGGAATGTAGCGAGAAGCTCTACATGATAGCTGACCTACCCGTCGCGCCGGACAAGGATTTTCTCAACGAGCTCGCGGTCCGAATAATCTCCCGGAGGTTAGCCGGTGGCCGGTGACACGCGGAAGGTGTACGGCGTGACGCTACCGTCAGTGAAGAAAGACCAGTGTCCTCAAATCCCGCGCAGGCGGCGCGTGAAGGACGTCGCGTAGGACGGCGAGCGGAATAGAAGCACCGGGTCGTTCGTCGGCTGGATGCCGTCGGCCATCAGGAGGGGGTCGTAGTTTATCTTGTAGCTGCCCGCCTGGGAGTTCGGCGCCGCCGACGTTATCGTGAGCGTTCCCGCTTTTACCTCTTTTCTTCCCTCGGGCCAGAGGACCGTCGAATTGGTTTGCTCGTCAGTCGGCTCGCCGATGGTCAGAATCGTATCCCAGCTCGCGGGGCCTTCAGCGAGACGCTCCATGAGCGCCTTTTCGAGAAAGTCGTTCGGGGCCGAGGCCATTTCGGCGTCGGTCAGGAACTTCTCGCCGTTTACGGGAACGAAGCGGAATTTGACGAGAGTGACATCGTCCGCGGCGTTTACGAATTTGAACGTGTGGATGCCGTAGAAGGCGCAGTCGGCGTAGTTAGGCGGCGGGTTGTTGGCTTTCAGAAATTTCGTCTGCGAGGCTGTTTCGGGGTGGGACGTGTTGAAGGCCGCGAATTTCGACGGGTTGGGCTTGCCCGTGGCGGGGTCGATGGCGAGCGCGAGGAATTTGTCGAGAAAGGTTTTCGGCACGGCCGCGAAGAACATGGGCGTATTGATCATTGTGATGTGATGGAGGCCGCCGTTCGGGA
This sequence comes from uncultured Spirochaetia bacterium, assembly GCA_964586675.1. Lineage (GTDB taxonomy): Bacteria > Desulfobacterota_D > UBA1144 > Nemesobacterales > UBA2774 > JADLGH01. Next base: position 3,760 of record CAZPHQ010000023.1, read on the forward strand.
GGCGGAACTCGAGGCCGAGGCCGCGCGGGCTCCTGTCGGCGTCGGGGACGCTCGGATCGCCGCCCGCTATGGAGAAGCGCGCGACGACTGCTATCTTCTCGCCGGTGAAGAGGGCGGAGCGCGAATAGTCCGCGACCTCGGGATTTCCGACGAAAAACCCTTCCGCGCCGACGCCCTTCGTGTGGTTACGCCGCTGGCCGGGGTGAACGCCGTAAGCGCCTTCGAGCGCGTCGACGACCTGCTCCGCCGTGGCCTCTGACTTCACTTCGGCGGCTTCCTCGGCCTTTATCTGCGGGCTCTCGGCGCGTGCGCTAAGGGCGGCCGGGGTGAGGGCGGTCGCGAGCGTGGCGCGTCCCGCCAGTTTGATCAGCTCTCTTCTGCTGAGTTTCTTATCGGACATTTTATCCTCCTGATAAGGTCGGGGTCTATCCCGGTCGATGCGTATAAGGTGAAGATTCTGTCACACCGCACAAATACGCCGCGTCATTTTTCACCCTGCTTGTCAGATAGTATGCCTGTCTCGATTCAACGGATTCACCTAGGCGATAAAATGTCCCGCCTGCGGCTGAATAATCCACTGGACTATCCGGTAATATTTTGCTTTAATTAAACGTACTGTTAGTCTTCAGACGAAAAAAGGGGGATATTCGGAATGAGAACCAGAGCCTTACTGTTTTTGCTCGCGATATTCTGCGCGGGCGCCGCTTCCGCACAGACGGACACTGAGCTGAAGGCCGTTAAGGGGATGAACCTCCGATTCCAGGTTCTCCTCTACCAGATTTACGAGTACTCGAACTGGAACCCGCCGCCGGGGACGAACGCCGCGAGCGGGCTCTGGAGGGACAGGCTTTTAAAAGACGAGAGGTTCATAAACGTCGGCAAGTTCTCGCAGGCGGGGCTCACGGGCGACGCCGCCAAGCTGGGGGCGGTGTTCAAGGTTTATTACGACGGCATCGCCGGCGCGTTCACTTCGAACGAGAACGTGGACGCGACCTGGGTCATTCCCGGCGACGGTTCTCTCCTCCGCTCTTCTCTCGGGAAGTCGGGGGAGCAGGTGTACGGCCTCAGTTTTTCGATCCTTGAATCGGGCGGCGGGGACGAGGTCGAAAACAAGAAATTCGCCACCGAGGCGAGGAACTCCGCCCGGGCTCTCATCAAGACAATAGACCACAAAGGGCCCGTTAAGTCGGGCACCAACGCAAACCCGCAGATCGCGGTTTCCGCTTATAACGCCGCCCAGGCCGCGCTCGCCGAGCTCGACAAGCAGTTCGCCGGGGACTTCAGCGGCCCGGGAGGGCAGGGGGCGAAGGTGATGAGGCAGGTCTTCACGGAGATGTCCGGCATGCCTACTGTCTTGGCGGAGCTTCCGATCCCATGGCTCTGGCCGGGGTGGCAGCTCCAGTACCAGTACATCTGCCTTACCGGGTCGATAGTGCTGGAGAAGGTTTCGCCGCCCGATCCGCAGTGATCTCGGACGCGGGAATAACCGGCGGGTGAGCTCTGTTAACACATTCAGGGGACGATTATCCCGACCGGCTCGAGGAGAAAATCCTCGCCGTCGATGATTATTCTTCCTGCCGGTTCACCCGGAGTTGTCGTCTCGTCCGTGTCGCCGCCTACGGGAAGGCCGTCGACGGTTTCGATCAGTATCTCCATTTCGGCGATGAGCGTGCCGGAGTCGGTGGTAATATCCTCACAGGAGAGAGTGAAGCAGTCTAAGGGTTCGCACTTTCTGTTGATGTTCATGTTGAAGCCGTCGACGAGGACGGGCGGCTCGACGGAATCGTCCACTATATCGAATATATAGCCGATGCAGAAAATAGTCTCGTAGCTCACCGCAGGGCATGCAAGGCGGACCTGTTCGTTACCCCCGCAACTGTTCGCGGAGTCGCTGCATCCGCCGGAGAGCATGAGAGAACCCGTTACAAGAAAGACTGGTACTAAAATTGTCCCGGCGGCGCGCCGGATGAATGAGTTTTCTGTGGCCATCATCTCCCCCTCGCTCACGGAACTATAATGCTGTTGCAGTCGAGCAGTAAATCCTGCCCGTCTATTATGATCCTGCCGTCCGGCATGCCCGTGAAGAACTCGCCTTCAACGTCCGGGCCGACGGGAATATTGTTGACAGTTTCTATTATGATCGTTGCTTGTTCGATGGACGTCTCCGTGAGCCTGGAATGAATGCTCTGACATTCGAGCGTGAAGCAGTCGACGTCGGTGCAGCTATCTCCAAAGACAACCGAGATCTCGTCTACTATCGTTCCGGGCTCGATGCTGTCGTCTATAATATCGCACCAGTAAGGCTGACACACGGAGCCCGCGAGGCTGCCGGCAGGACAGCTCAGGCTTACATCGAACGTTCCGTCGCATGCGGGCGGGAAGCCGGTGCTCGGGGTCCAGGTCGGGGTCGGGGTCGGGATCTGTTTACTTGTCGCGGTGCCGTCGCATCCGCCTGTAATCATGAGTGAGATTATTGTGAGCGAGACGATTATTATGATTGCCCCGGCGGCGCGCCGGATGAGTGAGTCTTCGGCCGTTTTCATATCCCATCCTCCCGAGACAGTAAACGATTTATGCAAATATGACTTTAGCAGAAGGAAGATGTAAATACAATCTTCACTCGCCGGGTTATGACTTTCATTTTATTGAATCAGGGAAAGCGGCGGGGCGGAGTTACTGCGCTTCATTCTTTTCGAGGCAGGAAATGTAGTCGGCGAGGACCTGGTCCCTTTCGTCGGGTGTTACGCTCGGCGACATGGAAATAGACTTGGCCGCCTTTTGTTTGAACTCGTCGGTGACGTAGCCGCCGGCGTCGTTGAACGCTATCGAAAGCGACATCGCCGTGGCAGCGTCGAGATCTATCTGCCCGGCGCAGCTCGCCGAGACCTCGGCAGGGTCGTAAACCCTGCCGGCCTTGGGCTGCATAGTACAGCTTCCGAAAACCAAAGCCGCCAGTAACAGGAGCATCGGCAATCGAATATTTCTCATGGTAGCACAAATAAGATTCTAGACCCGGCCCGCGTGAAAATCAATCGTTAACAAGGCTCGAATAGTAATAGGCGGAAGATTTCGTGTGTGTCAGCGGTCCGCAGGGGGGCCGAGTATTTTGCGAAGGGTTCGCAGAAGGGTTTCCGCCGTGTAGGGCTTGGGTACGAAATGATGCACGCCGGCGCCGACGGCCTTCGCGACGCCGCCGTTCGCGGCCTGCCCGCTCGATCCGATTATGAGGACGTCGGGGTTCATGGCCTTGAGCGCTATTATAGTCGCGGGGCCGTCCATGACGGGCATTGCCATGTCGAGCAGCACCGCCGCGACTTCGCTGCCGTTGCTGGCGTAGAGGGCGACGGCCTGGGCGCCGTTCTCCGCGACGAGGACTTTGTATCCGAAACGCTCGAGGGTCTTCTGCGTTACGATTCGGATGCTTTCTTCGTCGTCGGCGACGAGTATCAGTTCGCCGTTGCCACTTGGAAGCTGAGTCTGTTCGAGGGCGACCTTTTCGGCCGACTCGGGCGTGGCGCTGGCGGGCAGGTATACCTTGAACCGGGAACCCTTGCCGACCTCGCTGTAGACGTTGATGAACCCGCCGTGGGCCTTCACGATGAGAAGCCCCGTCGCGAGACCGAGTCCCGTTCCCTTGCCTACTTCCTTCGTCGTAAAGAAGGGGTCGAATATCCGCTCGCGAAGCTCGCGCGGTATGCCCGTGCCTGTGTCCTCGACGCGGAAGACGACGTAGGGGCCGGGTTTGGAATCGGGATTCATGCCGGAGTAGACCTCGTCGAGCACGGTGTTCTCCAGCGTCAGCCTGAGCGTGCCGCCGCCTTCCATCGCGTCCCTCGCGTTGACACAGAGGTTCATGAGCACCTGCTGGAGCTGTGTCGGGTCGGCGTGGACCGTCCAGAGATCGTTCGGGGAAGAGACCGAGAATTCGATGTTCTTGGGGAACGTGTCGTTGATAATCCTCTGTATGTCCCAGACGACGTACATGGGGTTTATGGAGACGCGGTGCCCTTCGACGCCGCGCGCGAAGGACAGCACCTGGTTTACCATGTCGGCCCCGCGCTGCGCGCTGGATTCGATGCTGAAAAGGAGACGGAGCCGTTTTTCGTCCGTCTCGTTAAGCTTGAGGAGGCCTATGGACATCATTATCGGGGCGAGGACGTTGTTGAGATCGTGCGCGATGCCGCCCGCGAGTGTGCCGATGCTTTCGAGGCGCTGGGCGCGGAGGAACTGCTGCTCGAGCTTCTTCCGCCCAGTGATGTCGGTGTTGATCGTCAAGACCGAATCGGGCTCGCCCTTGTCGTTACGGACGAGGGTCCACCTGCTTTCGACTACGAGCTCCCTGCCGTCTCTCGTTCTGTGGTCCATCTCGCCCATCCATTCACCCCGGGCGAGAGTGATCTCCATCGCGGTGTGGTAATCGTTCATGCTCTTGTGGAGGATGTCTTTCTCGGATTTCCCGGCGGCATCCCTGCTCGTCCATCCGTAGAGCCTTTCGGCGCTTCTGTTCCAGTAGAGTATCCTGTGGCCGAGGTCGCGCACTATTATCGCGTCCTGCGCTTTGTCGAGGAGGGCGGCCTGCTCGCGGAGCTTGTTCTCGGTGCTCTTCCGCTCCGACTGGTCTGTCATGCCGCCTATCATTCGGACGGGGCGGCCTTCGTCGTCGTGGATGATGTAGCCGCGGTCGAGGACGTAGGCGTGGGAGCTGTCCTTCCTCAAAAATCGATATTCGTCACACCACTCGATTTCGCCGGCGTCGATGGCTTTGTGAATGCCGGTTGTGACGCGGTCCCTGTCTTCTGGGTGAATCCTGTTGTACCAGGATTCGATGCCCGGCTCTATCTCGGATGCGTCGAATCCGAAGAGACTTCCGAGGCCGTCGCTCCACCAGAGGGAGTTCGACTTGAGGTCCCAGTCCCAGATGGCGTCGGTCGTCGCCCTGGCGAGGAAGCGGAAACGCTCCTCGCTTTCCCTGAGGGCCTCGCGGTGCCTGTGCTTTTCGGTGGCGTCGCGGGTGTAGATAGTGAGCCCTTCCGCCGACGGATAAATTTTGACTTCGAGAAGGAGCCCGAGGGCCGGATAGTATTCTTCGAAAGAGGACGTTCTGTTTAGCTCGGCCGCGAGGCGGCATTCCTTTTCGAGCTGGGTGCCGACGGCTAGAGGGAACTCGTCCCATATGGAGCTGCCGACCAGCCTCTCGCGCTTCCGGCCGAATATACGCTCGGCCTCGCCGTTAAGATAGGTGAAGCGCCAGTCTCTATCCAGCGTGAAGAATCCGTCCGTTATGCTTTCGATCGTGCCGAGGAGCCTTTGCGCAAGGTCGTTTACTTCTTTTTTCGCGATCTTTTTGTCGGTGACGTCTAGGTCGTCTCCGTATGCTGTAGTGGTTGGAGCCGTTTCGGATTTGAGATTGCCGCGTCCGGCACGGTGAGTTTTTTTCCCCCGGCTGCCTTTCCCGGCCGGTGCGGGCTTTTTGGAAGCGCCAGAGGAATCGTTCATTTTATCGCCTGCTCCGCGGGCCGGACCCGGGCTCGTGATTGACGGAAGCTTCCGGTCTGAATATGTTTTTCGACAAATGCGGCCTCAGCGACACTTTTAAATTTATTAACCCCGCCGGCTTCACCCGACTGTACTTTTGCCGCGGAAACTCTTTACTCCCGGGACAAAAGCAAGTAGACTCTACATTTCTAACCATAATTTAAAAATAGTTAAGAGTCAATGATATTTATGGAGAGAGAGGAAGCACGAAAAAAACTTTCACGTGCGCTGGAAATGATGAGAGCCGCCATGCCAGATGTCGGTGGACGGTGGTGCTCTAAATCCCCCTGTTTATGTTTTTTTAATTAATCGCAGTACTGGATGAGCCCCGAAGATTTAAGCGAGGGCGTCCGGTTCTTGCGCTCGCTCTGAACCGTTCCCTCCGGCTTCGACACAGCCTATCAGGCTTCGCAGCGCTACGCCCCGACAAGCGCCGCGACAGGCCTTTTCCTGAGGGGGGATGAAAAAATCAAAGACGAGGAAAAGACGAGATCCTGAAACAATCCCGGATCAAGTCCGGGACAGGACCCAGGATGACGGATTATCAAAGACTGGATTCCCGATAAAGACATTCGGGAATGACAGAAACATAGTGATGCCTCGCTTGGAATCGTAGTTCAGGATGACGGATTAAAAAGAGATTTCTCACATTCGTTCGAAATAACGCGCGCGGATTTGAGGCGGCTATGTCCCGCGGCGGCGTTCGATCAGGAAGAGGTAGGATTCGATGTGCGCGTCGGGGTTCCATTTGCGGAGATACGCTTCATGGCCGAGCGCGCCGAGCCTTTCCCTCAGCGCGGGATCGTCGAGCATGGCGTCCATAGCGCGGCGAAGCTCTTCGGGCGTCCGATATATAAATCCGCCGCCGCTTTCCTCGACGAGCTCCGGGAGGCCGCCGATGTCGTTCACTATCACGGGGGTTTTTTCTCTCAGCGCCTCGAAGACGACGAGGGTCGAAATCTCGTACGCGATCGACGGCACGATGAGCGCGGCAGCTTTTTCATAGAGCCCGCGCAGGCGGTTGTGATGGATGTGGCCGAGAATGTGTATGTTGTCCATTCCCGTGGCGAGCTTTCGGAGGTAGGCCTCGTCGTCGCCCTTGCCGACTATGACGAGGTCGGCGCGGGGGTAATTTTTGAATACAGGGATGAGCGTGTGCACACCCTTCAGCCTTTCGACGCGTCCTACATAAAGGAAGTAGGGCCGTCCCGTCGCGGGGAGATTTGCGGGGGCGCCGTTCTCGTACTGTGGACCGTCGTACGGGACGGCGAAGTGAGGTATGTGGACGATAGGGATTTTGACGCCCATTTCTTCGTGGATCTTTTTCGTGAACCTGCTCGGGCTTATTATCGCGTCGAGGTTACGGAGCGAGCTTTCGAGGAGGCCCGTGTATCGCCAGAGCTGGGGCGGGCGGGCGTGAGCGAGCTGGCACGCGACGCATAACGGCTTCGTGCACGGGGCCTTGCCGAAGCGCATGAGGACGTGCGTCGGGCAGACGAGCCAGTATTCGTGTATGGAATAAAGCTTGACGCCGCTTCCGTAGGAGAGGACGGCAGGGCCGCCGATGAGTGAGACGTTGTGAAAGTGCGTGACGTCGAAGCCGGACCGGAGTATCTCCTTTATCTTCCCCGATTTGAAAAAGGGGCGCCCGGTCTGCTGGGTCGCGAACGGGGAAAGGATGCCTGCTCCGCTCTTTAGCCCGTGCACCTCGACGTTGGGGTGATTATCGTACCGGGCTAGCGGGCTGCCGTCTGAAAGGGCGGCGTAGGAATCGAGGCAGTGGATCACCGTTACGGAGTGTCCGCGCCGCGCGAGCTCGTTCGAAAGGAGCCAGACGTAGACGCCGTCGCCGCCGAAATTGTAGGGCGGGTAGAACGTCGTTATCATGCAGAACCTGAGTTTCTTTTCTCCGGCGCTCATGTTCCCGCGAGCCTCCGCCTGAGCGTGCGCGGGACGTTACGGAGGAGGAGGTAGAGCGGGAGCCGCGGGCTGCGGACGAGGCCGAAGAGCCTTTCGCTCCGGAGGTAAAAAGCGTCGACGCGCGGTATAGCGTAGAGATTGCTCGACCCAGTGAAAAGGCCGAGCTCGTCGGAGCAGGAGCAGGCGAATTCCTTCGCCGCTATTTCGGCGCTCGCTTCGTCGTATCTGCCAAATGGGTAGGCGAACGACGTCACGGGCGCGCCGAGGGCGTTCCCGATTAAGTCGCGCGAGGCCGTCATTTCGCGAGCTGCGTCATCGGGGGAGAGGCGGGTGAGGTCGGGGTGCGTCAGCGTGTGAGCGCCGAAGTCGAAGCCCGCGTCTTTCATGATTCTTATCTCGCCCCAGCTCAGCATCTCGCCTCCGAAGAGGGGCGGGAGGCGGTCGGCGTCATCCGTCCTTCCGCCAGTCCCGGGCGTGAGGAATACCGTCGCCGTGAAGGAGTGTCGCGAGAGCACGGGGAATGCACAGTCGAATACGTTCCTGTACCCGTCGTCGAACGTTATCACGAACGACCTTTCGGGGAAGGGGCGTTTAGCCGCGGCGAGAGAGGCGGCTTCGGCGAGGGTGAGCGTCCGGTATCCGCTCCGGGCGAGCGTCTCGATTCCTCGTGCGAAGAGCGCCGGGCCGAACGAAGTCGGCGCGCGCTCGTCGTCCAGGCTGTGAAATGTGAGCACAGGTATGAAGCCGGTCATGAATCCCCTCGTTTTAGTATCAGGCAGACGCGGGGGAATTGCAAACGCGCTCTGGGGAGGGTCAGCCGCTCTTCTGGATGTGGAGCGGGAGGATTTTCGCCGAGGCTGTCGTGTAGGGCTCGCGTCTCGCGACACGTAAAGTCCTGCCCTGGACCCACTGGTCTGACATTATATCGCCGCCGGGGAAGCTTGCGAGAAACTCGATCGTCTTTTTTACGACCGCTACTTCGTCGACGGGGCCGACGCGCGGGCTTATGAGTATGCTTACTTTCGTGAGGCCGCCTTCTTCCTCTTCGGATAGCTGATAATCCGTCGGGCGTCCGCCGAAAGCCCCGGGGAGGACTTCTTCGATGAGGCGCAGGAGCTCGGTGCCGAGGAACGTGACGCCGCCGCTAGTGAGCTTCTCGTAGCTCCTTATGCTCGTCAGATGAGTCCTGAAGCCGAGCGCGTCGAAGGGGCAGCCGCAGCTTCTTTCCTCCATATCGGCGTAGTCGTCGCTCTCGACGTTGAGCATTATTTTCGGGCAGTGGGGGAGTATGGTGGTGTAGACGAAGCCGTTCACCGACAGCTCGCCCGCGCCGAGCTTTTTCTCGCGCTGAATAACGGCGACCTTGTCTGTCATGAGGTGTATGTCGTCGAACGACGACGGGTCGGCGCAGGGAAAGCCGAGGTTCCCGAGCTCGGCCATGGAGTATCTCGGCGCCCCGCTCGCGCCGGAGGAGCGTATGACTTCCGCCTTGGCCTTCGTGTAGGGCTCGCCGCCCATGATGAACGTCGTCCCGGAAATGTCGAGCCCGTTTTCGATTGCCGCGGCGCAGGTCCTCACAGAGGTGCTGACCTGGGTGTCGAGAAAGGCCGGCGTGCCCGCCGCGCATTTACCGGCGAGCCATTTCGCGACTGTTGCCGCGTCCTCCAGCGGAACGTGCTCGGGGAAGGGGAGGGGCATCCCGAGCAGTTTGCCGGCGAGGACGGTGTAATACGTGAAGACGGCGAACTGGAGCGACTTCGGGGCCGTGCTCAGCCGGCTCGAAGAGAACCACTTCTCGGCCCTCTTGCCGAGCTTCGCGTAGCGGAGGAGGACGTTGACGCCCGTCGTTACTGGCGGCACCTCGCGCCATAATGCGGCGTGCCTATCCATGAGGCCGAACCCTTCGAACATGAAATAGTTGCAGGCGGCGTCATGGTGGAGGAGGTCGAGGTCCATTATGACGCGAGTTCCCGCGCCGCGTGAGCCGCTGGTGCGCGACTGGTAGTGTTCGCTCAGGAAGGGGTTATCGAAGTCGTGCGGGCCGGTTTCGATTTCGAGGCCGGCTCTCCTTATGGGAACGCGGCGCTTGAACTCGTCGAGCGTTATATAAACCCCGGATTCGTAAAGCCGGTCGAGAGCGCCTTCGAGGCCCTTCTCCGAAACGAGGTGCGAGAGGTCGCCGTACTCAATACCCGCGAGACGAAGGAGCGGAAGGTAGGGGCTCTTCGGGTTTTCGTAAACGGCCTTCCGCATGATGGCGAGGAAGTTTTCGCCCCGCGCGGCGAGCTGCGTTTCGAGAAGGCTCCGGCACTCGGACGGGCTCATCTGGTGCGTGAGGAATGAATTCAGCCCCGAGGCGTATCTTGCGAACATTTTGAGTCCGTCGAGCATGAATACTCCTTTGCGAATGGTGCGGAATGCTGAGCGACCGTCTATCCCATATATTCTTTTCTGAGCACCATTTTCCTGAGACGGGAATCGCCGTCGTCAACCGGATACAGTTTTCTATCGAGGAGGACTTCGGCGAAGTCCGTCCGGCACGGAGACACGAAAGCGTACATCAGGGCGTAGCGGGGATTCACAGCATTCCTGCTGCCGAAGTGAAAGCACTTGCTCGGGTCGAGGAAGAGAACCGTGCCGGCGGGGTAACACATCCGCAGCAGCTCGCTTTGGGGGACGGCCGAGTATACCTCTTCGTCCGGGAGGCGGTGGGGTTTTCCCCTCGTCCTGTAATTGACCGCCCCGGCCACTTTTTGCGAAGCTGAATCCGGCAGGAAGCAGAACGGGCCGTTGTCCATCGTTATATCGTTCAGGAGTACGATCACGTAGGCCATGGGGCTGTCGTGGTAGTCGATGTGAAAGAGCTGGCTTCCCCTGAAGAAGTTCGGCGGGGCGTCGTCGTGCTTAGCCCAGGATTCGTTGAACCTGATCCCGTGCGGCACGGCGGCCGAGAGGACGGGCACGAAGCCGAGGTGCCTCGAGACTGTCGAAAGGACTTCGGATGAAGTTGGGAAATCGAGTAGGGAAGGGTGTCCGGCGATGAGATTGTCGACAGGGATTTCCTGAAACCACGGCCTGCCGTAGTCAGTACGCTTTATCCCACCGTGCTCCTTTATGATCTCTCCGGCATCGAGGAGGAGCCGTTCCAGGTGCGGGAGCGTGCCGGACGTATCGAGCGCCCAGCCGTCCCTGATTTCATTGGCCGCCGAAGCGGTGCCTCCGTTCTCGCGGATAAGCTCATCGAAATTATTCAGATACCGGTTCTTTCTGTGCTCGTGATATTTTCCGTATACCAGGCTGTTGTACGCCCGCGCTATTTTCATCGTGTTGTTAGTGCCGAGCGGCTTCATCGGCTTCTCGACGTAATCGTATTGCAGCACCCTCGCTATGGGCGATATCGCAATGTCGATATATCTCTCTATCATTCGATTCTCCCCCTCGGATTCAGAAATCCGTCCCCGGCGTACGTCAGCCGAGCGGAATTACAGCCACGAGAAGGGGCTCGTCGCCGACGACGCGGGTCGTGTGCCCGCGGCCGTCGGTGTCCACCAGCACGCGCACGTCGCCCGGGCCGAAGGCGTGCCTGCTGCCGTCTTCGAAGCCGTGCTCCAATATCCCCGAGATTATTATGACGACCTGCTTTCGCGGCGCGGGGTGCCAGTCCATAAAAGTCCCGACGGGGAATTCCTTCAGGAACATCGTCGAACCCGTTTTCACCTCGGCCCAGAAGGGCGAATCCTGCGGGAGCGGCTCGATGCGGGAGGAGTCGTCGTCCCCTTTATATATCCTGTATATACCCATTAGATCCGTTTCAGGCTACGCGGAGGCGCTCCGGCGCGAGCCTTCCCTCTACTATCTCGAACGATTCGACTTTCGGCCCGAGGCCCATGGCGGCGACGCGGTCGAACATTATGCGCATCGCTTTTCGGACGTCGTCCGGGAGGTGGAGAAAGTCTTCCATCCTGAACATCTCGACGTGGTCCCTCGCGCGGCCCCTGCCGAACGCGCTCGCGTAGGCGTAGACTTCTTCCTCATGGGCGACGCCCCAGAGGAGCGAATCCTGGCAGGCGGTGGCGACGTCGCGAGCCGTTTCCATGCCGAGGCCCTTGCTGACGATGTTAAGCCCGACTGGGAGCGGGAGACCGGTATCTTCGTTCCACGCGACGCCGAGGTCGAGCACGAGATTAAGCCCTTTCTCCTCATAATATAAAAGCTCTTCGTGGATCATTACGCCGGCGTCTATTTCGTCGTTCAGTATCGCGTCGACTATCGCGTCGAACGGGAACTCGACGAGCTCAATGCCCGGGCAGAACATGAGCGCGAGGCCGCTGCCTGTTGTCGGGTGGCCGCCGACGGCGACGCGTTTTCCGGCGAGCTCCGCCGGGGTCTTGTATTTCTTCGAAACGACAGCCGGGCCGAAATCCCTCCCGACGCTGTTCCCGACGCAGAGCACCCAGTATTTATCCGCAACGAGCGGGTAGAAAACGGAGGAGACCGCGACGACGTCGAAGCGCCCTTCGAGCGCGTCGCGGTTGAGGTCTATGATGTGATTTTTGTGAAACGCAGGCTCGTAGCCCGCCGGGCCGGATATCCGGCCTTTCTCCCAGGCGTAGTAATTGAACACGTCGTCACTGTCCGGCGTGTATGCAATCGACAGCTTTTTCATCCAAATCCCCTTTCCCGGCTTTTCCAGAAATTATAATTAATTAAGAAAAACGAATCAATTACCGGCGGAGCGAATTTTGGTTGCATATGCACATTTACTCTTGACCTCGGCGGGACCGAAGCTCGACCTCGACCCGTCTAAGGAGCAGATCGGTCTCGTCGGGGATGGTGTCGGTCGGATGCGGTCTCAGGCTGTTGAGTTAGTAGCGTAGCCGCGGTAGAAAGTGGGGCGACCTCTGGCTTGACAGACCAGCGTGTCATCTAGCTGTCGATGCTGCTTCGGTGAGCACTGGGTTGTGGCCCCAGAGGTCGCAATGCGTGGCGATCCGAGTTGAGAAAAAGCCCTGAGATTCGGCGGCCTTGTTTACCCTTTCCGTGCCTTTTCTGACAAAAAATGTCGCAGGGATTCGAACCCGTCCTTTTATCGTAAAATTTATCCAATAATTACAATTGATTAGAATGCGTTGTTGTGGCATATTTATTGCGAAAAGGGATAAAGGGGAGGGTTCTGTGCTTTAGCTCCCGCCGGAAGGCTTGATGAAATCGGAAAACGGAATCTCGACATCCGGAGAAAGGTATTTCCCAGGGGGGTTCATCGGGGTCGTCATCGCCCTTAGTCTCCTTCCGTTCGTCCTGTCGCTCGTCGGCGCGAACGTCCGGATGAGCTATCTCGAATTCATAAACGCATACAACATCGTCTCGGTAGTCAGCATCTCGCTCGCGGTATTCACGGGCGTTCTCTGCCTGCTTCACTACACCGTCGAGCGGGAGCGCGTATCGCTGATTCTCGGCCTCTCGTTCGTAGGCGCCGCCGCCGCGCTCGGCTTTCAGCTCTTCGCCTCATTCCTCTTCAGGGAGGGGGCGTACAGGGTGTTCTTCATAACGGAATCGACTACGGCAGTCGACCTCCTGCCGGCAGGGCTCATGCTGGCCGGGGTTATCGCGCTCTTCAGGGGGAATGCCGGGGATAATCTCGAAAAGGCGGCGGGCCGCTTCATCATAATCGCCACCGCGCTCACGGGAATCGTCCTCGCGCTCGTTTACATGATGGCCGAATCGGGGCCGTCCGCACCGCAATCCGACAGCGAGGCCTATCTAACGCAGGCCTGGGAGCTGACGCCGCTCGTCGTTATAGTCGCGGCGGCGCTCGTATCCGAATTTTACTTCAGGCGCGGAAGGACGCGCATGTCTTATTTCTTCCTCCTTACGCTCGTGCCGCTCTTCGCGGGGGAGGTGTTCGTGGCAGTGACGACGCCGATCTACCCGGAGGAGCATTCGATATACGCATACTGCCTGACGACGTTCGCGTTCTTCGTCCCGATACTCGGGCTGGCCGCAGACTACGTCAGAAACTACGGCGCGAAGAGCCTCGTCGAGAAGAAGCTTCGGGAGACTGAGGTCAGGCTGGCAGAGGAAGCGGAGCGCGGGAAGTATTCCGCCGCGAGGCTCGACGAAAGAATGAGCGGCCTCCGGGCAACCATCGAAATGTACGACACGGTTTCGGACGGCTCGGGCGTGGGTGTCATTGTCACGGACAGGGACGGCGCCGTTTACATGAATAAAAGGCTCCAGGAGATAACGGGGCTTTCGGAGAACGTCCTCGGGAGGTCCGGCGTCGATGGCGCGGTCTTTCCCGACGACGCCGATGAGAGGAGCAAGGCTCTCGCTGTTATCCCGGAAGGCGAAACCGCGCGCGCCAGCTACAGGATCGCGAAGGGCAGGAACAGGGAGACTGTCTGGATATCGGAGACCGCGAGGCGCATTTCGTACGGCGGGAAGGACGCGACCCTCCGCACGTTCACGGACGTTACCGCAGTCAAACACACTGAGGATATGCTGAGGACGCTGTCGTCGAGCTCGCCCGTCGGCATCTACATCATACAGGACGGCGAGACAAGGTATGTGAACGGGAAGTACTGCGAATACACGGGCTTTACGGAAGACGAGCTAATCGGCACGGGGGCCGAGAGGATCGTCCTTTACCTCGACAAGGACATCGCGAAGCAGGGGGCGCGCGAGATGCTTGAAGGCTCGCGGAAGGACCCCTACGAGTACAGGATCCTCGGGAAGGACGGCGAGGTGAAATGGCTGACCGAGACTGTGACCGCGATAAAGTTCGGGGACAGGCCGGCAGTTCTCGCGAGCGTCGCCGACATCACAGAAAGAAGAAGAGTCGAAGTGATGCTGAGGACCCTCTCCACGAGCTCGCCTATCGGAATCTACATCGTGCAGGACGGGGAATTCAAATTCGTGAACCCGCAGATAAGCGAGTACACGCGCTTTTCGGAGCGGGAGCTCATCGGACGTGAATCGCTCTCGTTCGTTCTGGAGGAAGACAGGCAGGCTGTCAGGACAAATTCCGTCAGGATGCTCAAGGGCGGGCTCAACGTGCCGTACGAATACAGGTTCGTGAGGAAAGACGGGAGCCAGATGTGGGCGATGGAGGTTGTCAGGTCGATACAGTACATGGGGCGTGAGGCCGTTCTCGGGACGATGATGGACATCTCCGAGAAGAAGCAGGCCGAGGAGCTTTTCGAGACGCTTTCGACGGGGACGCCGATAGGGGTGTTCATCGTTCAGGACGGGGAGTTCAGGTATGTGAACCCGCACTTTGAGAAGTTCACCGGCTATGCGAGGGAGGACCTCATGGGGACAGACCCCGAGCGGCTCGTATTCCCTGGCGACAGGGATGACGTTCGGCAGAAGAGCATGGGGATGCTCCGGGGCGAGAGCCGAGTGCCGTACGAATACCGGATAGCGCTCAAGGACGGCGGATATATATGGGTTATGGAGACGACGGCTTCGGTGCAGTACCGAGGGCGACAGGCTGTCCTCGGGAGCTTCATGGACATATCCGAGAGGAAGAAGACCGAGGTCGAGCTGAAGGAGGCCAAGGAAGCGGCCGAGGCCGCGAGCCAGGCGAAGTCGGAGTTCCTCGCGAACGTGAGCCACGAGATAAGGACGCCGCTCAATGCCATAGTCGGCATGACGGAGCTTACGCTCGACACAGAGCTTTCGGGCGAGCAGAGGGAGACGCTCCGCGTTATACAGTCGTCGTCGGAGACGCTTCTCAGCCTCATAAACGACATACTGGATTTTTCGAGGATAGAGGCCGGGCAGATGGAGATAGAGGCCTCTTCGTTCAGCGTGAGGGAACTTGTCGAGGGGGTCGCCGAAACGCTGTCGGTAAAAGCTTTCGAGAAGGGGCTCGAGCTTCTGTGTTATGTCGGCCACGACGTGCCGGACAGGCTTAAGGGCGACGTGGCCCGTATAAGACAGGTGCTCATGAACCTCGCCGTGAACGCGATAAAGTTCACCGACAGCGGGGAGGTTCTCATAAAAGCGGAGAATTCGGGCTCCGTTTCGGGAGACAACGTAAGCGTCGTTTTCAGAGTTTCCGACACCGGCATAGGCATACCGGCCGAGCACAGGGCGAAGATATTCGAGAAGTTCTCGCAGGTGGACGGCTCGAGCACGAGGGCTCACGGCGGGACGGGCCTCGGGCTCAGCATATCGAAATCGCTCGTCGAGCTTATGGGCGGGAAGATATGGTTCGACAGCGAGCCGGGGAAAGGCTCGACGTTTTACTTCAGCCTGCCTTTCAGGCTCGACTGGGAGCGCGAGGGGAGGACCGCGAGGGTGCTGCCGAATTTCAGGGGCGCGCCGGTGCTCGTCGTCGACGACAACAGGATGAGCCGGTTCGTCCTCGGGAAGATGCTGACGCACTGGGGGTTCGAAGTCGCCGAGGCGGCGGGCGCGAAGGCGGCGCTCACTCTCCTCCAGGGGATGGAGAGAAAGCCGCTCCTCGCCATAATCGACAAGCAGATGCCCGGGATAGACGGGACGGAGATAGCGGAGAAGATTCGAGAGGCGGCGGGACCGGGAACGAAGATCATACTCATGACGGCGTGGGGCGGGCTCGGGCTCGGCGACATGAAGGACAGGGGCGTCGACGAGCTGCTCGTGAAACCCATAAAGAGTGGAAAGCTCTACGAGGCTGTGACGAGGCTTGTCGAGGTGGACGATTATCTCGCGGACGGCGTGGGAAGCGAAGCGATGCCGGTTCTGGCCGCCGGCGGAAAGCCGCGCATACTAGTCGTCGACGATACGCCCGACAACCAGAACCTCGCGAAGAGGATACTGGAGATCGGCGGCTATTCCGTCGAGCTCGCTTCGGGCGGGGCGGAGAGCGTGGAGCTTTACAAGAAGGGGAAGTACGACCTCGTGCTCATGGACATACAGATGCCGGAGGTCGACGGCTTTCAGGCGACGGCCATGATAAGGGCCTGCGAGAAAGAGTCGGGCCGCCCGCGTATTCCCATCGTCGCGGTTACGGCGCACGCGCTCATCGGCTACAGGGAGAAGTGTCTCGCCGCCGACATGGACGACTACATCACGAAGCCGCTCCGAAAGCAGCTCCTTCTCGACATGTCGAGGAAGTGGCTGACGGCCGCGGCGGACGAGTCCGGCGGCAAGCCGGGGGTCGATCTCTGGGCGTAGGACTGTGCTGAGATAAAGGTGTGTGTAAAAACTGACCGACTGTCTCAGACCACTCAGAATATTCGTATCTTAAATTTCAGTTTTTGGATACGCCGGGTAAGTTTCCTCTAAGAATTGAAGAAACGACGAGGCTTCGATGTTATAATCATCTTTAAGTCTCAATCTTATTCTGTCTAGATTTTCATTAATGTTTCTAACCAAGACGGAACTGGGTAAATTTAATTTTTCTGTGAGCGATTCTTCCAATTCGAATCTGGCTATTCCCAACTTCTCGGATATTTTATCGCTGGTGAAAGAGTTAGCTTTAACGGAAAAGTCGAAAACAAGAAATTTGGGTTTGGTATGAATAATAAGCCAATTATGATTATTTACTCGGTACGAGATGTAATACTTCTGGTTCCAGAAAGGCCCTTCAACAATAAGTTTACTTTTAAGAATTTCATCGAATTTGATTATAACCTCTTTTGTCTTTGGGCTGCATCTCTTTTCGAGGTGCCATTCCCTTCCATTAACCAGCCATGGTGATTTTTCGGGCCTGTTATTGCCGACTTCTGTGAATTTGCTTACCTGTAATGGAACCAGAATATTAGGTTGAATTAGAATCTTATCATTTTTTCTATAAGCTTTTATCTCTATCAGTTTGATATCGACCGAATGGTCGTTTAACCAAAGAGCGACGCTGCCCAGTTTCTCTGCAACGGAGGCTCCTACTATAATTATTCTCTGGTCTTCATTCACATTTGGGATTTCTTCAGAGCCGGCATCATCACAAAATGATTCGAATATGGAATTGAAGTTAAATTCATTATCATCTGTCTTACCATAATAGTTTCTTGCAAGATTCTCGAAGTTCTCGAACCTCCATTTAGATATGTAACTTGCATATCTTAAGGCCTGTATATCCACGGGGTCTTTTAAAGTATCACGTTTGATCTCTATTATTACTGAGTTTCCCTGCACATCGAGAGCGAGAACATCCAAGCGATCTCTTGTGTCTTGTATAAGAACCTGGCGACCGACTACTAGGAGGCTTTCTCCCAATATAGAAGGATCTTTCGTTATCCAGTCTTCAAGCTTCTGCTCAAGAAGATTTTCTTTTTTGAATTGAGTTTCTTTAATTTTCTTCGGTCCGTCGTCTGCTATTTCCCATATCGTCATATATGCCTCGTCGTTTATCGAAAAAATTATTGTGACACATTATTTGGAAAATGATAAATTCATTTTAGTTTTGGGCGGACGGGAATTTCCGTTTAAAATTGTTCCGTGGTAAATCCCTTTTAAATTCAGGAGAGATTCTTATGAGCGGCGGAGATACTGCCTTCGGACCGGAGATTCTGGCCGAGCTCGAAAAGAGAGGGCTTTCGGAGGAGAAGGTTCGCGCACAGCTCGCGATGATGAAAAGGGGCGTGCCTTTCGCCGACCTCGTGAGGCCGTGCACGATAGGCGACGGGATAACGTCGATCGAGGGGAAGGCCGAGGAGCTCGCAGCGTATTATGGCGGGGCGTCGGCGGGGCTCGAGGCCGTGAAATTCGTTCCGGCGTCCGGAGCGGCGACGAGGATGTTCAAAGAGCTGGCCTCGGCGCTGCCGAACTCTTCGCCGGCCGACAGAAAAGACCTCGAAAAGGCGGCGGCCGTCGGCGACGGCGACGCGGTCTCGGCGATGGAATACGTCGACAAGCTGAAAAAGTTCGCGTTCTACGACGAGCTGACGGCCGCGCTCAGGAAGGACGGGCTCGACCCGGACGCGCTTCTCGAAGCCGGAGGATACGGGCCGTTCATCGTCTACACGCTCGACCGCCGCGGACTCAACTACTCGAATCTCCCGAAGGGGATCATAAAGTTTCATTCTTACCCGGACCGGCCGAGGACTGCCTTCGAGGAGCATCTCGTCGAGGCCGTTCTCTATGCCAGGGGAGGCGACGGCAAGGCGCGCGTTCACTTCACGCTTTCGCCGGAGCACGTGGAAATTGTCGGCGCATACATCGCCGGCGTGAAGGAGCTCTACGAGAAAGGCGTTGCCGAGATCGAAACCGGCTACTCAGTGCAGAGCCCGTCGACGGACACGATAGCGGCGGCGATGGACGGCGGGCCGTTTCTCGACGGCGCGGGGAAGCCCGTGTTCAGGCCGGGCGGGCACGGGGCGCTGATAGGGAACCTGGGCGCGCTCGGCGCGGACGTCGCGTTCGTGAAGAACGTCGATAATGTCGTCCCCGACAGGCTCAAGCCCGGGACCGTCCTCTACAAGCGCGCGCTCGGGGGATATCTCCTCAGGATAAGGGAGATACTTTTCTCGGCGATCGAGGCCGCGGGGCAGGGCGGCAAGGGGAAGGTTATCGAGGACGGGCTCAGGCGTCTCTCCGAGATGGGGCTTCACATAGACATCCCCGAGGGGGCGGGGCCGAAACGTATCCTCGAAATTCTAAGGAGGCCGATACGGGTCGCGGGCGTCGTGAAGAATACCGGCGAGCCGGGCGGGGGGCCGTTTATCGTGCGCGGGGCGGACGGGAAGCTCTCGCCGCAGATCGTGGAATCGGCGCAGGTGAACATGAAGTCGGATAAACAAAAAGCGGTGTGGGAGTCGTCGACGCATTTTAACCCCGTGGATATAGTGTGCGCGCTTACGGACGAGACGGGAAAGCCGTACGACCTTTCGCGCTTCGTCGATCACGAGGCGGGCTTCGTATCCGTGAAGTCGAGCGGCGGGAGGGATCTGAAGGCGCTCGAGCTTCCCGGCCTCTGGAACGGCGGGATGGCCTTCTGGCATACAGTGTTCGTCGAGGTGCCCGGGGAGACGTTCACCCCCGTGAAAACAGTTTTTGACCTCCTTCGGCCCGAGCATCAGCCGGTGTAATTCGGGCGTTCGGCGGCGGTCTATGCACGAAAACGTAATGGGTATATTATTAGGGACATCACCGGCCGGAAGCTTTTCCGGGCGGAGGTGCCGAATGCCTGCCAAGCGCTACGAGAAGGAAATCGTATACGTTGACCCCGACTATCTGGACCTGGTGCCGGGCTTTTTACAGAGCCGCCGGAACGAGGTGGTCAGGATAAAGGACTGCCTTCAGAGCGGGGATTTCAAGGAGGCCTACAGGCTCGGCCACGGCATGAAGGGCGCCGGCGCCGGCTACGGCTTCGAAGAGATAAGCTCCATCGGGAAGAAGATAGAGAGCGCGGCGAAGGAAGAAGATTCCGCCGCCGTCGAGGACGCGCTCGTCAGCCTCGTGGATTATCTCGAAGCGGTCGAGGTGCTTCCCGGGTCTTCCGAATAACTCCCCGAAAAATCCTTTTTCTATTCACTGGAATATAGTTATTGGTTAAAATTCCCGTATGCCGAACCGGGATAAATCTTCTTCGCTGGAAATACACGTCACCATGCCGGAGGCCCTTTCGGGCGTCGCCGAGCTTTATACGGAGGCGCTTCGCGTTATGGACGAGATGTACGAGGCGCAGCTTTCGGGGCACATGACCCTCAGCCTCGAAAAGAGCAAGTGGCAGGAGATAGTGGGCGGCCTCGTGCAGGGCGAGGCGTGGCTCCTCGACGACGGCGCGAAGGGGACGTACCGTGCGGGCGTGCAGGAGCTTACGAGAGGCATATACGACCTTTACCCGCTGGTCGCCCGCGACGGGAGGGACGAGCTCGAGCTCATACTCGGGAGGGTGTTCGCGCCCGGGGAGGAGGACGAGGGACGCTACTCGGGGCTTGCCGGCCTCGCGAACTGGTCGTACGGGCCGATGATCGCGGAGTACGACAGGCACGCGCGCGGGCTCGCGGAGGATCTCCTGAGATCGTGCGGCTACAAGGTGTTCACGCTGCCGGAGTCTTTCCCCGCGATGAGGTGCCTCGACGTGTTCAAGCTCTCGGGCGCGCTTAACGTCACACATAAGCCGATATGCGTTTTTTTCTCCGGCGGGAGCAAGGAGAACGTCTCCTCGCTATCGCACATGACCGTGTTCATAAACCTTTACGCGGCGAGGTGGAAGGCGATGACGGAGAGGCTCGCAGTGAAGTACATAACCGGCGCGGCGGCGCTCGAGGCGCTGACGGAGGACGAAGCGGCGCGGCTCCTTCTCCTCTGGCTCCGGGGGCACGATATAGGGCATTTCGTCGGGGCCGACAGGCTTTCGATGTCTATGTCGGAGCAGGACAGGGACTACATGATCCTCCACGAGCTGAAGTCGGACATGATCTCGCTCTACAACCTTAAGCGGCTCTCCGGCGTCATTTTCCCCGAAGAAAATCTGAAGACGGTCTATCTGGCCGCGGTCGCCGAGATGCTGAGGTATATCAGGCGCGGGGGATGCGTCCGGCACTCGGATACGGGCTCCGCTTACCTCGCCTACAGGCACATGAGCGACATGGGGGCTATAAGGCAGGAGCCATGGGAGGGGAAGTTCCTCGTCGACGTTGAAAGGTTCGGACAGGTGGTGGAGGAGTTTACGGTGTCGCTCGTGAAGCTCTTCGCCGAGGGGAATTCGACGCAGGCGAGGGGGTTCGTCAACAGCTGGGGATGGCTCGGCGTCGAGGAGGACGACGGGCTTCCGCGCGGGTGCCCGGAGGAGCTCCGGCGCATGATAACCGACAACGAGATACCGCGTTACCTGGATTACGATTACAAGGTGACTATCGGATAAGCTCTTCAGCTCGGACTATAAAGTATATACAATCCATACTTAATATGATTTCTTGCCGAATTGTCCTTGGGCGATCCCTTTCAATTTCTTTTCGGATTCGGGGCCGTGCGGGAAGAGCCGGAGCGATTCCTCCGCCGCGATTATAATAAGCCGCCGGGCTAATTTTCTTTCGGGGTTTTTCTCCGCAAAGCGCACTGCGCGTGACGTGTCGGGATTCGCTTTCAGCAGAGAAGCCGCGAGGGCGTATGCCCCTTCGGGTACGGAAGCTCCCGAAGCCGTGAGAAGAGAGAGCAGCCGGAGGGATTCGGCATACGCGCTCTCGTAGAGGAGAAGGAGGCGGAGCTTCTCTTCACGGCCTATATCCTTAACGCGGGCGCCGGATCTCAGGGCGTCGATCTCAGCGAGCCGCTCCGAGAGGTGCGCTGTCCACACGCTATAAGCCGACTCGGTCGCGTCCCCGGCGCGTCCCCGTGAGAGCGCCTCGGCGAGTATACGAAGCAGGGGCCCCGTTTCGCGGAGCCGGACTCTGTCGCTCGCTGACGAACGTGAATACCCAGGAGGCGGGCTCCCTGAAACGGGAAGGATATCCCCGAGCGTCCCCCGTATCCGGTATTCGGCGCGTATCTCGTGAAGCTCGTCGGGCTTCTCGCGCTCGAGCCCGGCCAGGAGCTCCTCGATGTAGGATTCCCTCTCCTCGTCCGTTCGAATCTTTTCCTCCCCTGAGGCGCGTCCGACTCCCTTTCCTATCTGCTCGGTTATAAACGGGTCCGGCGAGAGATAGGCCAGGAAGAGCGCGACGCCGGCGTTGTCTCCGTCGCCGAGCCGTGAAAAGAGATCGGCGATTCGATCACGGACTTCGCCGCTGTCTATATTCCTTGAGAGATAGAGCGCGGAGAAGTAGTGATATGCGTAGCCGCTCGCGAATTCATATGCCCCGCCGGTTTCGCGGAGGGTTTTCGATTTTATGAACGTGTGAATTACGGCATCGGCGTCGGCCCCGGGCGCGTGCCGCAGTATCAGCGTGGAAAGCTCCGACTTCTCCACCGTGCGCCGGCCGCCGGTCAGCCTCGAATACGCAAGGGCGGCAAGAACGTCGCGGTAGAGGTCGAATTCGGCCGCAGTGCCGCCTTCCCTGAGCGGCTTCGTGACGGCGTATTCGTAATAGTAGCCGTATGAGCTTCCGGCCTGTCCGGCCGCGCCGCCCGCAGGTACGGAGCTTTCGAGTATCGTGAGGACGAATACAGGGTAGGACGGGACGATGTTCTTTCCGAGGACGGCGTCGACCATGCCGCGCGCCTTTTCGGAAAGCGAGGCGATCTCATCGGCGTCGGATGTTCGAAGTAAAACCCATTTGCGTATGAGCTCGTCCCTGAGCGCGCGCCGCATCTCGGCTATGGAAAATGAATTCTCGAAGGCCGGGTAGGGATACGAGGCGGTGAGTATTACGAGCGCGAAGTCTCCATCTAGCGTCTGTGCCAAAGCCTCGGGGTCGAGCTCGCCCGGAGGGCCGAGATCGAAATTGTCGAAAAGAAGCACCCGCTTTTTCGCTCCGGGGCCGTTCACTATAGCCGAACCTTCGGCTGCGTACTGGGCCTCGGCCGCGGCGCGCGCGGCTTCGGGTACGCCGCCGGGATTCGATACGGTGGCCTCTCTGCCGTCGAGGTAGACGGGGAACCAGCCGGCGTCGAGCAGCTTTACGGCCAGCGATTTCAGGAGCACCGTCTTGCCGGAATCCTCCGGCCCTGTGACCAGCACGGATCCGGACCGGCGCGCCGGGTCTAAAACCGACGTCGAGCTTACCGCGGCCGCGCCCCGTCCAAACGGGACGAGGTCCGGATAGACGAATATCTCGGGGAGGGCCGCACCGTCTGTGCCCGGGCGCTCGATCCTGATACCGGGATCGTTGAGGAATCTTGTAAAAGCGTCGCTGAATTCGGCTTTTGGCGATGGCACTGGCTTTTCCCCGGGGCTCTTTCCCGGCGGCTTGCGCGGCTTTCGGGCCGGATAGAGCGCCGGTGAGACGGAGCTTAATTATACAGGCGGGGCGAGGAGATGTGCAAGCACGCAGTGCGTGCAGACGCTCGGCGGACCAGGGCCAGATATTATGGCAAATGACAGCGTCCAGTGCGTCTAAGCTCGTTCATAGCCATGTCGAAAATTACGCGCAGTGCGTGCGGACACCCGGCGTGGCAAGTCTATTTATGATAGCAAATGAGAGGGTTCCGAGAGCCGGGCCTCGTTTATTGCCGCGTCGCGCGCTATTTTCAATGTCTCGCTCAGGGTATATAATTCCATGTTAGCGACGCGTCACTCATGTGTGCGCGTGAAATGTGCGGGTCCGATAGACTCGCGGAGGATGCCGATGAAGACCATACTATTTGCAGCGCTCATACTGACGGCAGCGTCCGCTACGGCGGGGGCGTGGGACAGCGCGAGGAATCTCGTATATATAGAGCCTGCCGGGGCCGATGACGCAATCGAGGATTACGACTCGGTCAAGTACATCACCGGGAAGAGCGAGAGGCATTACAGGCAGGCGTGGACGCTCCCCTATAACGAGGACATGTACGTCGGCCAGTGCACGAACGCGCTCAAGGACCAGGCGGTGCTCATCGGCGGGAATTCTGTCCTCAACGCGACCTGGACCCTTAGACACGAGTATCCCGAGAACTGGTATACCATCGTATGCCAGGGGCTCGCCGCCTGGAAGTATTGAGGCCGGTTTCGCGTAAACAACCCTTCCGATCAGCCGGGACGATCCCGGGGGCCCCGAGCCTCCACGCCCGGGCTTCCGAATGCATGGGAAAGTATATATAATATCCCTTTGGCCGGAGACTTCTCCGCGCCGAAAGGGGGGGCAGCCTGGTTACCGTTAAAACTTCAGCGGGTTAACCGTCCTGCCGCGTTCCGCCGCCATTCGAGGAGGGTAGACTTTGGAGAACGGAGATACGAAGCCGCTTACCGAACTGTTCGGGAGTGACACGCAGGGGAGGCTCATTTTCGATCTCGTGAGGGCCATAGTGGCAGACAGGATGAAGATCACGGCGCTCGAAGACGTGATCGTGGCCAGGGGGCTTTTAACGAGAGAGGCCCTCGACGAGCGCTACAACGAGCTCATAAGCACGATGACGGACGACGTTATAAACGATGTCCTCCGCGAATTCGGGAAGGTTGGGTAGAGGCGCGCCGCCCGGAACGGTGGACGATTCGGCGGCAGGTGAAATTAATTCTTCGCCCGGGGCCGGGCGGATGTTATTCTGATAACGTTCCAAGACTACATCTGACATGAGGACGCGGCGCAGGCCGGCCGGAAGCGCGGCGGCGCGGGGAAATCGTTTGAACGGAGAAATGAATATGAGAGCGGCGTTACTGATAGTGGCTCTGGTTCTGATTGCCGGCGCTTCGGCGTGCAGAAAGGTGGAGGACGGCGGGAGCGGCGATTTCAGGAATGCGAAGTGGGGAATGACTAAGGATGAGGTGAAGGCCTCGGAGAAGCTTTCACTTTCGGAAGAGCAGCCGGAGGTCGTCACATACGTCGGCGAGCTCGGCGGGAAGCCCGCGATAATAGGATACGTGTTCAACGCCGAGGGCCGGCTCATGAGAGCCGGGTACCTCGTGGACAACTACGATATTCCTCCCAAGGAATACGTCGCGGCGTTCGAGAAGGCGAAGAGAGATATGGGCGTCAGGCTCGGCAAAACTTCGGCGGAGGGCATGGAGTGGGCGAGCGGGGTGCAGGACGAAACGGACCCCGAGAAGTTCGGCGAGGCCGCGTGCGCGGGCAGGGTTCAATATGCGGCCTCTTGGATCAACGACAGGACGGGGATAAATCTCATGCTTAACGGGGAGGAGGGGCACTGCAGGCTAGGGGCGATGTATGACAGCATGGACCTTTACGTTATACCGACGATAGTGGAAAGGAAGAATCCGAGCGCCCAGCCGACGCCGGGACCGGAGGCGGAGTGAAGGGCTTTTAACTTCGCGGGAATATTCGGCGGCGAGATTGAATTCCCGCGCGGCACCTTATATAATCACTATTCACGGCGGCACACACGCGAATTGACAGACGGGAATCCGGGCCGCCCAATGGCTGGAGAGCGGAAATGGGGAGCCCGCCGGGAAGGCCGATGATTCAGTACAAGGTTGAAAACATCACGCTTACGGACGACGAGAAGTCGTTTCTCATAGATTTGACCATCGAGCTCGAGGACTACGAGTCGGACCCGGTTTTCATATCGCTTTCTTTCCCGCTGGCGAACGATTCGGGGGACGTCGAGGACATCAAGGACAAGGCCGTCATTCACGCAAAGAGCCTCTTGAAAAGGGTGCTCCTCGAAGACGCCCAGCGCGAGCTGTTCTAATACCCCGAATCCGGGTCCACTGCCTCGGCAAGTCTATAATCTATCCGGCTGCGGCCCAAGGTGTTTTTTTATAATCTCACTGCGCCAGGAATATTCCGAACTCCGAGCGGGAATAGCTTCCGTCGGCATTCATCAGGCCCACGGCGAAGAATGCCGCGCCGGAGTTGCTGAGGCCTGTCCATCTGTCGAAGCTCCTGAACTCGGCTCCGTCGGTCGCCGGTGATTCCGCAGGCGGCGATTAATTAACCTAATATCCATAAGGGTCGTTACGGCATGGGGTGGTGCCTGAAGGATCTTCCGGGGCCGAGAAAGGGATTGTAATGAAGCTTTTTATAACGCACCTGGTGGGGGTCGACGGGCCGTGTGTCGCTCTCCATGTTGTTGAGCGTCACCGCCGTCGTTATCAGGATGTAGAGCGCGACGGCCGAGGCGCCGAAGAGCCTTCGGGCTTTGACGCCGCCGGGGAAAGGGTCCGTCAGAAATACCTGCGCTATCAGGAACGAGGAAAAGAGGACGGACTGCATCATGTGGAAACCGGAGCTGTATGCGTTACGGGCGAGGACGACGAAGACGATGTAAACGGATGAGAGTGAGAAGAGAAGGATGTTCGGGCGGCTCCTGTTTCTCCAGACCGCCCAGACCGCCAGGGGGAGGAAGAGGAACATGCCGGTGCTGAAGAATTTGAAGATCACCCTTTTAACCGGTGTGTTGAAGAGCTGTCTTTTTAAATTCGAGCTGCTGAGGAGCGCTTCCAGGCTTGAAAATCCCGTAAGCACGTTCAGGCAGAGGAATGGGAGGATAAGCCCGCCGAGTGCCATCAGAACCTGCCTCATATCGCGAGTATATATAAGATATATAATAAATCCGATAGCGTAGATGCCGGCGGTGTATTTGAAGAGGACGCCCGCGCTCATGACGAGCGCCGCGAGGAAGGCGCCGTATCCATAAACATAGAGGACGACTCCCAGCGTGAGAAAGAGCGCCGACATCATGTCGTCCTGCTCGCCCGCGGCGACGTTGAGGTTGGTCCAGCTGTAAAAGGCGAATATGAAGAGCGCGGCGGCTGTTACGCGGGGCGGGAAGTATTTCCGGCCTATGGCGTACTGGAGGGCGAAGAGGAGAACGAAGGCGGCAAGGTTAAAGGCCTTCAGGCCGTAGACGCCCAAGTGCGAGTAAACCTGGTACCATGCGATGGGGCCGAGGTAGGTTTTCACGCCCGGAAGTATGGCAAGCGGGGTGCCGGGCTCGGACTTTTCGAAGTAGGTCCTGCCGTGGCTGAGGGCGGTGTTGACGTCGTAGTAGACGAGATCGCCCGAGTAGAGAATGAAGGCGAGCTTGAAGACGACGGCAAAGAGGAGGATGTAGACCGCGAGGCGTCTTCCGCCTGGCGAACTTGGGGAGTCGTCGAATTTTTTCATGGAGATCGCCGCAGGGGCATGCGTACTATTTTAGTTTGAGGCGGACGATTAAGAAAGGGTAGGGTGCGAAGATCGCACGGCTAGGTGCGAAGCATGCTATTTTTCGGAGGGAATCCAAAGAGGCGTGCTGGTAGTCTAATCTTTTAGAGTGCCGCCGGGGTTAAGGGTTGGGACGGCGGCGGAAGGCTGCGGGTCGAAAACAATAAAGGGGGAGCAGAAATGTTTAACCGTATTTCTTATATCACTGTCGCGCCGGAAGCGATGGAGGCTTTCGGGGGCGGGGCGAAGTATCTCGCCGAGTCGTCTGTCGAGCGCAGGCTGAGATATCTAGTCGAGCTGAGGGTGTCGCAGATAAACGGCTGCGCGTATTGCATAGACCTTCACTCGAAGCAGCTCCGGAAGGAAGGGGAGACGGACGGGAGGATCGATTGTCTTTCGGTCTGGGACGAGGTGCAGTTTTACACAGACAGGGAGAAGGCGGCGCTCGAATGGGCCGAGGCCGTTACGCGCATAGAGGGAACGCGCGTTCCGGACGAGGTATACGGGCGGGTGAGCGCCCACTTCGGCGAGAAGGAGCTTGTGGATTTGACGCTCACCGTCGCAAACATGAATTTCTGGAACAGGATCGCGATAAGCTTCAGGAGGCAGCCGCCGGGGAAACAGGGGTAGGGGTGTAACGTAGTGGGGTAGGAAGATTTACGGATTGAAAGAATGGATTCCCGATACAAGCACTCGGGAATGACAGAAATATAGAGATTCCGCACTCGGAATCGCTGGGAATGACAGGATAAAGAAAAATCCCCCCATACCCCTCCGGCTATGCAAGGCTACGCCGCGACAGGCCTTTTTCTAAGGGGGGCTGAAAAGCAAAGACTGGATTCCCTATACAAGCATTCGGGAATAACAAATCATAAAGACTAAAAACGAGATTCTGAAACAAGTTCAGAATGACAAATTATAAGGATGACGGAAATGAGGTGATTTCTCGCTCGCTCGAAATCGTTGGGAATGACAGGATAAAGAAAAATCCCCCCATACCCCCCTTTTCCTAAGGGGGGAAAAGAGAGATTTCTCACATTCGTTCGAAATGACAGAATAAGAAATGCGGAGATTACGTTCCTGCGGATGTGGATTTCAGGTGACGTACTCTCGGCGGGTCGGGCAGCTTAATTTTGTAAGACGGGACGAGGTGCTTGATAGTCCTGAGAATGGTTTCGTTCGGCGCTCCCGCTTCGGCCTGGCGTATCAGCTTTTTCACTTCCTCGACGTATTCCCGCCCGAAATGATTCTTGTCGTTGGCCACGAATATTTTCTTCATGGTCGTCATCGTCGTGCCTTCTTCTGACGTCAGAATCTCCTCGTATAGCTTTTCGCCCGGGCGGAGTCCTGTGAACACTATCGGGACGTCCTTGTCGGGCTCGAGGCCGAAGAAGCGTATGATGTTCCGCGCGAGGTCTAAAATCCTCACCGGCTCGCCCATGTCGAGGACGAACACCTCGCCGCCCTTTCCGAGCGCGCCCGCCTGGAGGACGAGGTAGACGGCCTCCTGTATGCTCATGAAGTAGCGTGTCATCTCGGGGTGGGTTACCGTAACAGGCCCTCCGCGCCTTACCTGGTCCCTGAATATCGGGATCACGCTCCCGCGCGAATCGAGGACGTTTCCGAACCTGACGGAGACGAACTCCGTCCGGCCTCTTATTTCCCGCAGCATGTTTTCGGAGACGCGCTTCGTCGCGCCCATGACGCTCGTCGGGTTTACGGCCTTATCCGTCGAGATGAAGATGAATTTCTGAACGCCGTACTTGACTGACAGTAGCGCCGTTACCTTTGTTCCCTCGACATTATTCAGCACCGCCTCCCGGGGCGTGCTTTCGAGGAGAGGGACGTGCTTGTAAGCGGCGGCGTGGAGGACGACGTCCGGCGAGTGCGCGTCGAATATCGCCTCCATGGCGACGCGGTCCTTCACGTCGGCGATTATAGACACTGTCTTCACCTTGTGAAGCTTCTCGTTCATCTCCTGGTTTATGAAGAAGAGCTCGGTGTCGCCGACATCGACCATTATCAGGAGCGCGGGCTCGAAGCTCGATACCTGGCGGCAGAGCTCGGAGCCTATGGAGCCGCCCGCGCCCGTTACCATGACACGCTTGCCTTTAATGTATGACGCGACGCTTTCGATTTCGCCGCTCACGGATTCGCGGCCGAGGAAGTCCTCGGACGTTACCTCTTTAAAGTCGCCGAGCGTGACCTTGCCCGAGAGGACGTCGGAGATGCCGGGCATGATCTTGATGTGAGGGATTCCGGCGTCCCTCGCGTGCTCGACTATGGCGTTGATCTGTGACGACGTCGCCGAGGGAATGGAAATAATCAGACCCTCGATGCCGAGCTCTTTTACGACGCCCGGCATGTCTGCCGACGAGCCCACGACTTTCGTGCCGCGTATGATGCTGCCGAGCTTTCCCGGGTCGTCGTCGATGAACGCGACGGGGATGTAGGGCGTAGCGCCGTTGGCGGTCTTCAGCTCCTTAAGCAATCTGACGCCCGCGTTGCCTGCGCCGGCTATGAGGACTTTCATCCCCGATGGCTCGGCCTTGTGCGAGGAGTAGAACAAGCGGAAGCCGAACCTGAGGCCGGTCGAGGCGAATACAGTCAGCAGGAAGTCGATAAAGACGACGGATCGCGGGTAGCCCTTCATCAGCGCGAAGTCTCTCGCGACGAGGCCTACGAGTGCGAGTATGGCCGCCGCGACGAGCGACGCCTTGAACACCACGATCATGTCGTAGACTGAAAAGAATCTGAACGAGATCTTGTAGAGCTTGTATCCCCAGAAGACGATGAACTTCGCGGGGACATAGAGGGCCGCGAGTATGAGGGCTTGGCGGAGCTGAGCTGCGTCGAGGCTCCCGAGGCGTATCCAGTAGGACGCCAGGAAAATCGCGGTGAAGAGCGGGAGCTCGACCGCGGCTGACATGAGGAGTTTGTGGCGATAGTATTTTTCCGTGCATCCGATGACCATGTTCCTTAGCATCTGATTACCTCCCGTATGGTTCTGAAAATGATCTTCAGGTCGGACCTGAACCCCATCTCTCTCAGGTACTGCCGGTAGAGCGCTATCTTTTCGGGAAGGACGACGCTCGTGTATGCTTCCTCGGCGTCGGGGTAGCGGGCGAGCACTTCCTCTTCGTTCCTGAATTCGAGCGCGGCGTAGTCCGTTATGCCGGGGCTGATTTCGAGGATCTCGGAGTAGTCGTCCCTGAATATGTCGGTGTATTTTCTGACCTCGGGACGCGGACCGACGAGGCTCATGTCGCCCCTGACGACGTTCCAGAGCTGGGGGAGCTCGTCGAGCTTCCACTTTCGGAGCGTCCGGCCGAGGGGCGTTATGCGAGCGTCGCCCGAGGACGTTACGGCCGGGCCGGACTTGTCGGCGTCCGCTACCATGGTGCGAAACTTCCACAGACGGAACGGACGACCGCGCCTGCCGACGCGCTCCTGCGCGTAGAAAACAGGGCCAGGGCTTCCGGCCTTTACGAGCGCCGCTAAGGCGCAGAACAGCGGCGTGAGCGCGATCAGAGCGGGGACGGATACCCCGAGGTCGAGCGCCCTCTTGCCGTACCCGGCGTAGAATCTCCGGCCGCTATTTGCCGAATTTTTTCGAGACATCGGTGACGCACTCCGAGACGTAGTCGATTTCCTCGTCGCTCATGCCCGGGTAGACGGGGAGCGAGACGATGCGCTCGTAAAGCCATTCGGCCCCGGGGAAGTCGCCGGGGGCGTATCCGAATTCGTTCCTGTAGAACGGGTGCAGGTGAAGCGGTATGAAATGAACGCTCGTCCCTATCCCCCTCGCCGATAGCTCTTCTATGAAACGCGCGCGGTCTATCGTGTGCGCGGCGGGCTCGACGAGAAGGGGAAAGAGGTGATACGACGTTTCGCGGCCGGGGATCAGAGTCGTCGTCGAAAGGCCGAGCGAGTCGATGATGGCGTCGGCGTATCTCTCGCAGATCTCCTGCCTCCGGGCGGTCATGGCGTCTAACTTCGCCAGCTGCGCGAGGGCGAGCGCCGCCTGAATGTCCGTCATGTTGTACTTGTATCCGGGCTCGACGACTTCGTAGAACCACGAGCCGCCGCGGGAGTATCTCTTCCACGCGTCTTTCGAAATTCCATGCAGCCGGAGGACGCGAATCCTGTCGGCCCACTCTTCGTTCTCCGTCGTGACCATGCCTCCCTCGCCGGCGGCGAGGGGCTTCGTGGCGTAGAAGCTGAAGCAGGTCATGTCGCCAATCGCGCCGACCTGCTTCTCTCCGAACGAGGCGGGGAGGGAGTGAGCGGCGTCTTCTATGACCCGGAGATCGTGGCTCCAGGCGAGGTCCGCTATGCCGTCCATGTCGCACGGCTGGCCGCCGTAGTGGACAGGGATTATCGCGCGTGTCTTCGGCGTGACGGCACGCGCGGCGGCCTCCACGCTCATGTTGCCGGTTTCTTTCTCGACGTCGACAAGTACCGGCCGCCCGCCGAAGTAGCAGACGACTTCGGCTGTCGCCGTGAAGGTCATCGCCGGGACAATTACTTCGTCGCCGGCTTCGAGGCCCGCAGCCCGGAGGGCGAGGTGAAGCGCGGCGGTGCCGGAGCTGACGGCGACCGAGTGCGAGGCCCCGGTGTAGGCCGAGAACTCGTTTTCGAATCTCACCGTCCGGGGGCCCATAGTGAGCCAGCCCGATCTTACCGTGTCGAGGACTTCTGATATCTCGTCCTCTGTTATATAGGGACGGTGGAATGGGATATCCATCGTTTTTTGTTTCGTCTGAACCCTGTTCATGAGCGCAGCTCCTCCTTTTAGGGGCGTGACTTTTTATCGGATTTTGTCTTGCGGATTTTTACGGATTACTGAATAGCGTGCTTTTCGAGATCGAGCGCGAGCTCGTACATATAGCGTCCCTCGTAGGATGTGAAGACGCGCTTTACGTCGAAGCCCATTTTCTTGTAAAAGTTGATCACCTTGTCGTTCCTGTGCCTGTCCGTCGTGAGGACGACTTCGCTCGCTCCCATCTTCGCAGACTCTTCGAGGAAGGCGTCCAAAAGCCGCTCGCCGATCTTCCTGTTGTGAAACTCCGGCAGCACGGCTATAGACGATAGAAGCGCCGATTCGCTGCCGCCGTGCGAAGAGAACGAGGGGTACGTGAGCGCGCGCCTCGCGAGCTTCATGAGGACGGCGGGGTTTTTGACGACGCGGCCGAGGGAGCCGAGGACGAGCCTCGGCCACCTCTTTCTGAACGTGCGCCTGAAATAGGAGGACGGATCGACGACGCCGACCGCGAAGCCGACAATCCTCCCGTCTTCGATGCAGACGAGGGAGCACCCGTTCTCGTCCGTGAGGAAGTCGGAGTAGAATGTCGTCAAAAACGAGGGGCCGAGGGAGCTCAGGAAAAAGCCCTCGAAGCCGCTCATGTGTATCCTGACTATGTCGCCCAGATCTTCGGGCTGTGCCTTTCTTATCATTTCAGAACCTCCCTGCTCAGGTGGCCGTGTTTTTCGCTCATTGCCGCCGCCCGGGCGGGCCGCAGTATGTGCTCTATGAGCCGGCCGGCCAGAAGCTCGATGTCGTGGTTTTCTCTCAGAA
The DNA here is from genome assembly GCA_964586675.1 of uncultured Spirochaetia bacterium. Lineage (GTDB taxonomy): Bacteria > Desulfobacterota_D > UBA1144 > Nemesobacterales > UBA2774 > JADLGH01. The sequence continues at coordinate 36,409 of CAZPHQ010000023.1, forward strand.
AACGTCCGGCGCAGAAAGCCATCTCGTTTCGCTCGTCATCTGTCATCGAGGCGACGCGCACGACGGCGTCGGCCATGCCTTCGGGGTCGTCGTGAGGGGCCTCGACGCACGAGCCGCTGCCCAGTATCGCGTGGCGGACGGGGGAGGCGTAGATTATCGGAGCGCCCGAGGAGAGATAGTCGATTATCTTGTTCGGGAATCCGTAGCTCGCCTTTTTTTCGATCAGTATGAAGGCGGACGCGGTCTTCAGAAATTCCAGGAGCTCGCCCTTCGGCATCGGCGGCAAGATCTCGACGTTGTCCGCGCCTATAGTTTCCGCCAGTGATTTGAGGCTGTCCGTCTGGACGCCGCCGCCGACGAGAGTGAATCTAATGTCGCCCCTGCCCCGGTCCCGGAGTATCCGCGCGGCCTTTATGACCGTGTCGAGCGGGTATATGGGCTGGAACGAGCCTGCATAAACCACCCGGAATGTTCCCCCTGCGTCGGGGGAGGGCGCTGGCGGAGGAGGGCCGCCGTTAAGCCGTATTCCGGGTGGGAGGAGGATAGTTTTCTTTTCGTAGCCTCTGTCCTTGAAGTAGCTCCGGGCTTCATCGGTGAGGCAGATTATCTTTTCGGCCTTCGCATAGAAGTAGCTCATCGTTTTCCCGACCGTGAGGTACACGGGATGACGCTCCGTCATCTTGCCGGACGTTACGAACACCTCGGGCCAGAGGTCGCCTATGTCGATGAAGAAGCGCGCGCCGAGCTTTTTTGCCGTGAAGCGCGCGGAGGCGACGGAGAAGGGATGGGCGACCGTGCCTATCACTACGTCCGGAACTACCCCCTTCCGCGAAAGGTCCTTGGCTATGGCGTAGCTCTTCCGGGCGTAGTCGGCCATGTTGAGGACACGCCGCCAGTTGTTGTGAAAATATCCGAAGGTGTTCATGCGGACGTAATTAACGCCGTCCACGGTTTCGATCAGGTACGGGCCGCCGACGTCCCTGATCCGGCTCTTCAGCATGTGGCTGAAGTTGGACGAGAAGATGTAGACGTCGATGCCCTGCCGGACGAGCTCGCGGGCAAGGTTGTAGTGTCTCGTGCTTCCGGGAACACCCGGATAGGAGGCGTACTGGTTGAACATGTATACGGTCGTCATGGATGATGCTCTCCTTCGGCCGCCGTCAGGCTGTCCGGCCGTGGCGCAAATCGGGCGCCGCGTATGCGTGCCTGAACGGCACGCGGGCTTTTACAGAGTGCGGCCTTTTCATGTATACGAGGTTTATGAGTCCGACGTTCATGTAGAACGGTATGGCGAGCTTCGAGGAATAAAAACCGTCCTGCCCCATGGAGACGAGGCAGAGGACGACTGTGAACATTATCATGTTGAGGGCGAGGATGTATACCGCCCGGTCGCGCGTCCGGCTTATGAGCTCGAACGACGTTTTAATCAGATAGAAAAGAAAAAGGAGGAAGAAGGCCGTGCCGATGACGCCAGTTTCGATCATGATGCGGAGGAAGTAGTTGTGCGCCTCGTCGAAGTCGCCCAAAAGCTGGAACACGCTGCCCTTCCCATAGCCGATGACGGGATTTTCGAGGAAGGAATGCCAGAGCGGCTTCCATATGCCTTCGTTTCTTACTTCCGTGAGCGCGTGGCTCGTCTGCGAGGCTTCGAGCCTGAATATCGGGAAATCGTTCGCCGCGAGGTAGTCATAAATCCAGAGCCCGGCAGCGAGGGTTCCGATAACGAAGGCGAAGACTATGATCAGATTTTTAATCGACATGGCACGTTTTCTGAAGACGACGTATATCGCCATGAGCGCTATCACGAGGAACGTGCTAGCTATGAAGCTCCGCGAAAGCGTCGCGAAGAGACCGACGAAAGAGCCGAGCATGAGGCCTAGGAGCAGTATGTTCTTCTTCCAGCCGAAGTAGAGGATCGTGAAAAGAATGAGCGCGTAGGAATAGACGGACGCGACCTGGAACGCCGGGAAGTCGCCGACCAGCGTGAATCCATACGAAGGGGCGTAGTCTATGAAGTTGATGAGCTGGCCCTTCGTGTTCGTGAGTATCTGGTACGCGAGCCACGCGATGTTGAGGACCATAGCCACACATACGACTTTTATAAGCGTGACTACCTCTTCCCGCTTCGTTATGAAGAAGGGGACTGTGAAGCAGAGGGAGATGTACGAAAGCTCCTTTCCCCAAAAGAGGACCGAGCTCGTAATAGGGTGGCCGAGATACGCGACGGCGTAGACAGTTGAGACGAGAGAGACGAATATGAAAAGAATCAGGAACTGCATGTAGGGGGGGTAGTTCAGCTTCGTTTTCCTCAGGATAAGCATCGAGCCGGCGATGAGGCACATGAGGAACGTGATGAGGTCGTCGATGCGGATGTCGAGCCGCTGCATGTCCGTCACCTGTCCGAGGGGTATACGCGGGCCGAGAAGGAGACTCAGCGCGAGGAGATAGACGATCACGCTCCTTCGCCTTGAAAAGCCGAGTATGACGACAGAGGCCGTAACGAAGAAAAGTATTATGGCTATGAGTATGCTCGATATCACGGGAGCACCACCTTGCGCCGCCAGACGGCGAGCATTATCAGGAGGACGCCGGCCTCTGTGATTATCATCGAGACGGACGCCGAGGTGAGCATGTCGGCGCCGACGACGTATACGAGAAACGGGAACGCCCCCAGCATGAAGACGACGCTGAATACGGACGCGAGCGAATAGAACCTCTGGAGCCCGGCCGAGCTGAGCGCTATTACGAATATCTCCCTTATAACCCTCAGGAAAAAGAACCCGGACAGAATCCGGAGGACGGGTACGGCATCGTCGAAGCCGCTACCGAGGAGTATGCGGACCGTCTCCGGGCTGAGCACGTAAAGCAGCGCCGTGCACGCGAGTGCCCCCGTTATCATTACGATCGATGAATAGTGGAAGAGCCGCTTGAACCCCGAGGGGTCGTTCTTGTGGAAGTCCGACAGCACCGGGTAAATCGCCATGAGGGGGACAGAGAGCACGAATATTGCGGCGAAGACTATCCTGTGCGCCGAGGAATATATGCCGACGTCGTAGCTTCCGGCGGCGATGCCGAGGATGATTATAGGGAGGCCCTGGTAGAGGGACGAGAGGCCGCCCGAGATGACGAAGTGAATCGATTCGCCGAGGTTGTCGAGCCACTTTCTCGGCGAGAGGACGAACCTGAAAGAGACGCCAGGCTGTTTGTAGTAAGCCGCCCAGAGGAAGAGCGCCCCGCCGATCAGAAAGACGAGGGACCATATGAACGCCGAGGCGGCGAGGTCTTCCGGGCCTCTTACGAATACGTAAAGCAGAAGCACCAGCGCCCCGTAGGCGACTAGGTTACAGAAGGCGATGGATTTAAGCCGCTCCACGCCCCGGAGATACCATTCCGTATAAAGCGCGCGGAATACGAGATAGAAAGAAAAGCCGAGGTAGACGAGCCTGTGCGCGGGCGATTCGGTGAGCGCGTATGTTATGAGCACGAAGACTATGAACGCGGCGATGCCGCTCGCTATGCGCATCGAGAGTATGGTGTTCAGTATTTCGTCTTTTTTGTCCCTGTTCTTGGCGATTTCCCTCGCGCCGTACATGTTCGTGCCGAGGTCGACGGCGAGCCAGAAGTACATCGTGAGCGTGAGGCCGAAGTTAAATACGCCGAAGCCTTCCGCACCGAGCGCCCGGGCGAGGTACATCGTCGCGACGAAGACGAGACCCTTCCCGCCGACCTCGCTCACGCCGGACCAGAAGATGTTGGAGCCGATGCGCGATGTGATGCCGCTCAGCGAAGGCAACAGCGGTATGGAAAGCCTGTCAGTTTTCATTCGCGGTTTCTCTCATCATGGTGTTGTATGGCGCTGATTTTCTGGCGTCGTACGGGTCGTAACCCGCGACCGCGGCGGCGTATATCCAGACGTATCCATAAGTCTTCTTCAGCTCGCGTATGAGCGGGGCGAAATCGGAGGCCGTTTTCAGGGAGGAATCCCCGCAGACGCCCTTCGTCATCCAGCCGGTACGCGTGACGCCGCCGCTCCAGGGTGAAATCGTTCCCCCGAGCCGGAGGTTCGGATGCTCTTCGAGCGGTTTTTTGAATTTCTCCCCGCGCGAGGCGATCCTTTCGCGGAGGTCTTCGAGCGACCTGGCGCAGTAGCCGAGCGAGGCCTCGCCGCCGCTCACCACGACCATCTTCGGCGCGCTCTCTTCCGCGTATTCGAGCATGCCCTCGATGATGTACGTCACGGTGAACTGCTCTTTTTCGGCGAAGGGGTTCAGGCTCTTCATGGGCGACGCGAAGCCGGAGAAGAGGAGCCATATGACGGCGTCGGGGTATATATCACCGGCCATCTTTCCGAGCTCGCGCCCAATCTCCGTGAGCCTCTCCTTCACCTCTTTCTCCGATTTGCCGAGCTCGCCCGCGACGTAAGAAACCCTGTAGGCGTCGTAGTTGTTGTACGCTTCGGGATCGACCACTATCCCGGGCGCGCCTAGCTCCCTGGCAATCCTGAGCGACGCGCGCCATATGTCGTAAAAATCCCCGAGCGCGCCAGATTCGTCGTAAATATCCATGCCTTTTATAGAGCGGAAGTAGATGTGCTGCGAATCCTTCGAGAGGGACCTTCCGCCCTCGTCGTACCCGATGAACCTGTTGAAAAAGACCCACGGCCAGACGTCCTTACGCGCGCCCCCGTTGAGCGTTTTCACCTTTCCGGCGAAGGTCTCGTACGAATAGCGCTTCGTGTCGTATGCCCCTGACAGCGGGACGGCGACGCCGTCGTAGCCTGCGCCGGAGAGGGCGTTGAGCCCATTCGGGCCGAAGCCGGAAAGGGGCGGCGTGTGAAAGCTCACGAGGAGGACGTAGGGCAGGGCGATGGAAAGAAGCTTCGTCATAGTCGTTATTATTTCAGGTCGATCTGTCTTGTATCCCGCGATGCGGCGGGTACCGGGGGCTTTTTTGCAGCGGCTTTGCCTCCGTGCTCCATGAACCATTCGAGCGTGTCGTAGACGCCGTCCCTGAGCGGGACAACCGGGTCGTAACCGAGGAGCCGGCGCGCCTTGCCGATGTCTGAAAAGCTCCTGGCCGCTTCCCCCGCGCGGGCGGGGGCGAAGTCGATCCTGACGTCACTTCCGATGAACCCGGCGACGAGCGCCGCTGTCTGCAGCACTGTAGTTTCGACGCCCGTGCCGAGCTGAAATATTTCTCCGGCAATTTCCTTCGCGTTCGAGTCGAGCACGAGCTCTACCGCGCGTGCTATATCCGAGACGTGGACGAGGTCCCTCGTCTGCGTGCCGTAGCCGTAGACGGTGAGGCCGCCTGTAGAGAGGCCGTCCTTGATGAAGCGGGCGACGACGCTGGATTTATGAAAGCTCCACGGCCCGTAGGCGTTCGAAAATCTGAGGGCCACCGTCGGCAGGCCGTACGAAGCGTAAAAAGCCGAGCAGTATCCCTCGCCCGCGAGCTTCGCCGCGCCGTAGGGGGAGAGCGGCCGGGGAGCCGTGTCCTCCCTCGAAGGGGGAGGCGCTGCTCCAAGCGGGGCGTTCGACGACGCGAATACGAAGATCCCCACACCCGCCTTCCGCGCGGCTTCGAGCATGTTGAGCGTGCCTCCGACGTTTACGTCGGCGTCCAGAAACGGATCGTCTATCGACTGCACGACTCCAGCCTGAGCGGCGAGGTGAACGACGGCGTCCATATCCCGGCACGCCTCTTCGCAGAGTGAAAAGTCCCTTACATCACCCTCGATCACGGTTACGCCCGAGGGGTCGAGTCCGCGGTCGGAAAGCGCCGAGCGAAGCATTTCCGCGCTGCCCGTCGACATGTTGTCGAGGACGGTGAGTGAAAAACGGCCTGATGTAAGGAGGCGTGCGGCCAGGTTTACACCTATGAAGCCGCAGCCTCCCGTGACCAGGACCTGCATTTTATCGTGCGGTTCGCTCACTTCAGACCGCCCGCATTTTTTTACGCTTCTGCGCCGCGTCGATGTAGGAGACCTTTTCCCTGCGGCCGTCCCACCTGACGTCGGGCATCAATACCTCGCGCCTCGCCTCGATGCGCTCCCGCCAGCTCGTGAGGTCTTTCAGTATTACGGCGATCTCTGATTCGACGTCCGTCGCGGGTTTGTATCCGAGGTCGAAAAGATGCTTGTGGTCCGGGTTGTAGTAATGCTCTTCCAGCTCCTTCCTGGGGTTTTCGACGGCGCGGACTTCGGAATTGATACCGAGCTCGCCCGCTACTTTGTGAACCATATCCGCGAGCTCCGAAATGCCGTAGACCTCCTGGAACTGGTTGAACACCCTGTACTCGCCTTCCCCGGGCGGGTTTTCGACGGCTATGGTCATGCACTGCATCGAGTCTACGAGCGGGAGGAATCCTCTCCTCTGCCCGCCTTTTCCGAAGGGCGTTATCGGCTCGCCTATAACGGCCTGGCAGCAGAAGCGGTTTATAGCCGTTCCGAAGCACTGGTCGAAATCGAAGCGCGTCAAGAGGCGAGGGTCGTCGCCCATTTCGTCTATGCGCGTCCCGAACACGACGCCCTGCATGATGTCCGTCGAGCGGAGGCCCCAGACCTTGCACGCGAACGTGACGTTGTTCGAGTCGTGAACTTTCGTCTGGTGGTACCAGCTGTTGGCCTGGCGGGGGAAGGGGAGCCTGTCTTTCCGGCCCCTGTATTCTATCTCGAAGAATCCCTCGGGGATGTCGATGTTGGGCGTTCCGTACTCGCCCATCGTGCCGAGCTTTACGAGATGTGACTCCGGGCAGATGTCGCGCATCGCGTAGAGAATGTTGAGCGTGCCGACGATGTTGTTGACCTGGGTCCATGTCGTGTGCTCGACGTCTATCATGCTATACGGAGCCGACGGCATTTCGCCGAGGTGCACTATGGCGTCGGGCTTGAAGCTCCGGAAGGCGTTTTCGACGAAGTTATAATTCGTGAGGTCGCCCTTAAAGAAGCGCATGTTGCTGTCGAAGTTGTCCCTGAAGGCTTCGAGCCTTTCGGTCATGCGGGATATCGGGGCCGCGGACTGCGAGCTCATTTCCTGGACCCAGTCCCTCCTCAGGTAGTTGTCGGCGCCGGCCACGATATGGCCCCTTTTCGTGAGATACATCGCGAGCGGCCATCCGAGATAGCCGTCCACTCCTGCAATGAATACACGCATGATAAATTACCTCCTGTGGTTGTTTGCTATGGATTCGTACTGCGGATTTATAGTCGGAGTCGGGAAGCGGTCAGCTTCCCTCAATGTGAATAAAAGATTGTTTAATTAATATAACGTATATACCAGATATACAGCTTCGCCCTCTCACTTACATAAGGGGCGAAAAGACGACTGAAATGCCGGGACGCGAAACTGCTACAGCAGCTCGACGTCACCCGCGTCGACTTCGACGGATACCGCGCTCCTGATAAGATGGACCGACAGTATCAGCCTGAAGCCGCCCCTTTGCGACTCGATCCTTCCCCGGAGCCCTTCGAGGGGGCCCCTGGTTATGACGGCCTCTTTCCCCTCGAACTCGTAGGGAAAGGGCAGGCACGGAAGGCCCGACCTTACGAGCCTCCGGGCCGCGTTAATCTCCTCCTCGGGCACGGGTACGGGTACGCCGCTGTTCCCGAGGATGCGGACAACACTCTTCGTGCCGAGCACGTCGAGGCTGTCGCGCGGATCGATGCGGACGAAAAGATAGCCCGGAAAGAGCGGAAGCAGCACTCGCTTCTTCCGGTCTTTCCAGCTGCAGACGACTTCTCTTAAGGGGAGAAACGCTTCGACGCTCTTTCCCTCGAGGTCCCAGACGGCCCTCTTTTCGTGCCTCGATCTTGTATGGACGGCGTACCAGTTTCTTTCGCCGGACGCCGCCCCGTTTTCTCTCCTGTTCTCCTTTAAAACTTTTAACAGTCCGTTTTCAGACATCGGTCGGCCTCCCGTTCTCCGCCTTCGTCATGGAGACGTCGTCGAGCCAGAACTCGCCGGAGATGAGATTGTCGAGCCTCTCGCTCTTCTCGCGCCTGAGGCCGATCGTTACTGTGCGGCAGTTTTCGGGGGCGTCGAATTCGAGCCTCCGCCTCTGCCAATCTGAAGAGCCGGTGTAGGAATCCGATTCCGTCCTGAATCCCCGGCAGTAAACCTCGACCGTGACGCCGCTCCGCGTAGTTATGTCGGACGAGGCGGCTTCCCACGTGAGAACGTAAGCCGCGCCCGGCTCGACGGCGACGGTCTGGGAGACGCCTTTGAAATCCACATTCTCCTTCCCCAAGAATTTAATGCGGAGGGACCTCTGGCCTTCGGTTTTTCTTCTGTAGTCGTAATCGGCGTGAACACCGTTTGCCTGGTTTATTTTCCAGTCGAAGCCCTGCCCGACGGTGTCGTATTCGAACCCGCCGTTCCATACGAGTGCGCCAGCGTCTTCGCCGGGGTAGAGCCCGGCCCAAACGTCGCGCGCGGATTCCGTGTCGCCCCTGGCGAGAAGATAATCCGCGTAGGCGAGGGCCGTCTCATGACCGTCAGAGCCGTTCTTGCTGAGCCTTTCCCAGACGGGATACGTCGCGCCCTGCCTGTCCGTCTGAATGAGATAGCCGAGATAGTAGGGGAGGACTTCGTCGGACACCGCTCTCTCCAAAATCGTTTCGGGGTCTTTCGCGACGCGCCAGCTTATGTCGAAGACGCGCTTTCTTTTCGTGGGATCCGCTTCGGCGACGACGCGGAGATTGTCGAGCGCCAGGTTATTGTCGCCGAGCCTGAAGGCGAGCATCGAGGATTCCCAGAGGAGGCCGGGCGAGGACTGCATCATGTTCTGCGCCGTGCGTAGCGATTTTTCGGAATCGGCCTCCCTGCCGGAGTCGATGTAAAGCTCCGAGAGGCCCAGCCACGACGCCGCCATGAGCGGGTTCCCGGAGAGGGCGGAGAAATAGAGCGACTCCGTTTCGGCGTCGCTGCCTGTCATGTTGATGTGCTTCAGGCGGGCGAGCCTGTAGACGGCGTCCGCATTACGCCCGTCGATCGCAACGCTTCTTTCGATGAGGGCCGGGTCCTCCGAGAAGGAGTAAACGGCCGACATGCCCGTTACGACGGCGAGGACGCACGCCCCGATGCTAAGCATCGAGAGCGCTATTGTCTGGCTTAGATATCTTGAGTGTTTTCGCATTTTTGTCCGCGTGGTATTGGTAGTTGTACCTGTATCTGCTCGACGCCGTCTCCATCCTGTTCACTATCGCGCCCATGATCCTCCCGCGCACCTTGCCGAGCTCCTCGAGGGTCATTTGCAGCGTCTTACGCTGCGTGATGCCCATACCGGCGACGACGAGGACGCCGTCGACAGCGCGCGCCGCAAGAAGCGAATCGGCGAAGCCGAGGACCGGCGGGCCATCGACGAGGACAATGTCGTAGCGTCCAGTGAGCGTCTCCACGAGCTCGCGCATCTTGTTCGAGCCGAGGAGCTCGGAAGGGTTAGGGGGAATGGGCCCCGAATAGATGATGTTAAGGCCGTCGACTTCCGTCGGCATGATGGAGTCGTCGAGCGAATACTTTCCTATGAGATAGGTGCTGAGGCCGGCGCCGTTCGAGGCCGCCCTTCTCCAGACGCGCGTCAGGCGCGGGCGGCGCATGTCGGCGTCTATAAGCACCACCTTGTATCCGGACTGCGTGAAGGCTATGGCCAGGTTCGACGAGCAGGTCGTCTTTCCTTCGAGCGGCTGGCTGCTCGTCAGAAGGAGCGAGCGCGGCTGATTGTCGGGCGACGAGAAGAGTACGGACGTCCGAATGACCCTGAACGCTTCCGACACTATCGATAGCGGGTTCGTGTGGACGACCTTTTCAAGCCCCGCGGCCTCCGGGCCCGTTACGATCGGTATGCCGCCCAGGAACGGTATCGGGAAGCGCTGCTTCAGCTCCTCTTCGTCCTTTATCGTCCTGTCGAAGTGGTCTGTCACGAACGCGAGGAATACGCCTCCCAGGAGGCCGGCGATTATCGCGAGGGCGAGGTTTAACGGTATGTTCGGGCTGTAGGGGAGGAGCGGCGCGGAAGCGTAATCGACTATCTGTATGTTGGTCGCCTTTATGCCCGACGTGACCTCCGTTTCCTTCACCCGCTGGAGGAGGTTCTGGTAAATGGTCTTGTTCGTTTCGACCTCGCGGTCGAGGATCTTGTATTGTATCGCCTTGTCGTTCAGCACGGCGGCGCGGGCGTTCTGCTCGGTCGTACGCTCCTTCATGATGTCCTCTTTTCTGACGGCGGCGAGGTAGTCCTTTTTTATGCTCTCGGCTATGCCTGTGACGCGCCTGTCTATTTCGCTCTTCATGCTCGCGACCTGCGCCCCGAGCTGTTTCAAATCTGGGTAGTTGGGTCCGTAGACGACGCTCATGTTGTCGTACTCGGCCTTGACCTTGGTGTACTCCTCGCTGAGCTCCTGTATCGAGGGGTCGTTCAGGACCTGCGGCAGGTATTCGTACTTGCCGTCCACGACGTCTTCGTAGAAGGCCTGCTTCGCGAGCCTTTCGTTCTCGGCGGCGGTGAGCGCGCCGTTGAGCTCGGAGAGCTGTTTGTATGTGAGGTTCATGTTCTCGTCGAGCGAGATGATGTCTTCCTTCTTTGCGAACTTGTTGAGCTCTTCCTCGGCCTGCTCGAGCCTCGCCTTTACCTGCGAGAGCTGTTTTTCGAGGAACTGCCGCGCCGACTTCGTCGCGTCGAGCCTTCTATCGAGGAGCCATTCGATGTACTCGTCGCCGAGGGTGTTGGCGGCCGTCGCGGCGAATTCCGCGTCGCGGCTGGTGAAGCTCACCTTGACCAGCCGGGATTTCCTGTCGGGATTAATATCGACCCGGCTCAGGAACTCGTCGAGGACTTTCTTGTCTCCCCTTTTTTTCTCTGCGGCCGCCTGCGCCGGGCTCTTTTTGCCGGGCTTTTCGAACATGCCGCTGAAGGCGCGCGATATGAGGGATTTCCGCTCTGTTTTTTCCTCCGTGAACTCGGGGTTCGATGAGAGGCTAAGCGCCATTATGACATTTTCGGCCAGCGACTTGCTCTTTATGAGTTTGTACTGCGTTTCGTAGAATTCCGCCTGCGGCGCGTCGAGCTCGACGACTTCCTCGAACGTCGTAATCCGCGGGTTATCGGGGGCTATTTCGAGCGTGATATCGGCCCTGTACATCGGCGTCATGATGAGCGACGCGACGAGCACGACGATAACCGACACGACGAGCGCCGTTATGACTATCCACTTCCGCCTGAGTATGACGCTAAGGTATTCGTGTATGCCGACCTCTTCCTCGGGCCGCGCCTGTGCGTAGTACGGCAGCGGCTCCGCCGGGAGCTTCGGCTCCTGCCTTTCTTTCAGCCCTCTGCCTTTTTCCGAGGGCAGCTCGTAGTCTCTATCGTCTTCCATTCTGCACCTTGCCTCGTTCCGCCGTTATCTGGCCGGCGGGTTATACCCCACGCCGCCGAATCCGAATACGTTGAGATTGAGCCCGTAGAAGAAACTCTTGAGGCCGCTCGCTCCGACCACTATCGCATCCTTTTCGCCGAGTATCGGGTCCTCCGTGGTGCCCTGGTTTATATCGTCCATGTCGAGCTTGACGACCTCCTTCCTGCCGTCGCCGAGGTCGCGGACGAGGCTGATGTCTTCAGAGTTCGCGTAGCTCACGAGCCCGCCGGCCATCACTATGGCCTGGCTCACTGTCGTCTCGCCCTCGTTTATGGGATAAGAGCCCGGGGTTTTCACGGCGCCGTCGACGAATACGTTCGACGCCTCGGGCACGTAGACCTTGTCGCCGGGGGCGAGGTCGAAGTTGACTTCGTCCGCGGTTCCCTCGCGCTTCAGCATGTCGTCGAGATCGACTATGACCTTCTCCTGGCTGCCGGCGTTCTTCCGCGTGACGTAGACGAGCGTGCCGGCGTCGGCGTCGAGGCCCTTGGCCATCGCGAGCGCGTCGAGTAACGTCATTTCGCCTATTATTTCGTAGTTGCCCGGCTCGTTCACGTAGCCGAGGACGGAGACCCTTTTACTCTGGTGCTCGGCTACGAATACGTTTACGTGCGGGTCTTTTATGAAGCCCCTTTCCTTGAGGAGGGTTTCAATTTGGACTTCAGCCTCGACGGGCGTCATGCCGCCGACGGCGACTTCGTTGAGAAGGGGGAGTTTTATGTTTCCCGCGGCGTCGACCCTTTCGGTCGTCCCGAATTTTTCAGACTCCATCGCTTTTATTTCGAGGAGGTCGGACGGGCCTATGGTGTAGTTAGAATGGTTCACGCCCCCTTCCGGGGAGGCTTCGCCTGAGGCCGTTTCCCTGAATATCTTTTTATTCAGGTCCCCGGTTTCGCCGCCGTCATCGGCCTCACGGGCCGAGCCGTATACACCCGCGGCGGGGGTTTGTCTCATCCCGCACGAAGAGGCGAGGATGAAGAGGGTTATTATTGCAGCTGCTGCAGCATACTTCGGCATACCTGTCTCCGTACCTTTCTAACAGCGCGCGATCGACGATTGATGCTTCGATATCCCCTTTAACTCTATGCCGCATTTCCCTTTTTCGCGGTACCCGGCCGTGTCCGGCCGGATACCGGTTTTAAAATTTACAATCTGTAACTTGAGTTTCGCCCGCCCCCGGTTATTCGAAGGGGCTGCCGACGCCGTCGCCGCCACCGCCGTTATCATCGCCGACGGAGGCCGCTATGACCGCGCCCGCAATCGCTCCCGCGGCTACCGTTCCGAATATGACCGGGCCGACCACGGAGGAAGAGCCCTCGGCAGGCGGGGGCGTAGCTTCGGCTTCGTAGCCTTCGGTCGAATATTCAACGTCGGAAGCAGCAGGCGGCGGTACAGTCTGCGGGTCGGACTGGGCCACGACCGTGTCGTCCACTACGGACTGGGCGACCACGCGCACCCTGTCGCCGGCTTCGACGGTTACCGGACCTTCGGCTGTCGCGAGCGCGAGCTCGCCGTCCGAAAGCTCGACTACAGTGCCGTCGGGCGTCACGTTGACTGTGCCTTCGATGAAGGACCGGGAGGCTTTCACAACCTCGGGCGTCGCCAGCGTGCCGTCCTTCGTTACGAAGGAAATGACGGCCTTTTCAGGCTGAATCCTGAAGTGGACCGTGCCGCTGTCGATTCTGAGGTTAAGGAGCCGCCAGTCTTCGGCGACGCTGAGCCGGGAGCCCTGCTCGGCGACGAATGTGCCGCCGGTGATCCTGATAAGGGCCCTGTCGGGGTAGGAAATTTCGTCCCCGGAGACGATGGGGAAGACTTCCTTCTTGCCGTTGGCGCCGACTATCGTGACGTTTCCAAGTAGGGCGTCCGCTGAAACGGGGCCGGCTGTGAAAACGCACAGGACTGCAGCGAAATAGAAACAGGCAGATACTCTTAGAGCTCGACTCTTCATGAAACACCTCCATGCGAGCCTTAGACGAGCAGGCGCCCCTCTCCCCAAAAGAATGCCGGATAATCAAGCTTGACTAACCTAACTTCGGCAGCCACTGACCATGAGCTTTGGGCTTGTAGGTCTCAGGCTTTGATCCGCATCCTTTCAGATGTTTCACCCTTTCGTCTTAGGTGTAGTTTTATTTCAATCTTAATCTAAATGAGGTTCGAGTCAAGCGAAATTTTTTTCGGCGCCCGGCGCCCGGGGAAATTTTTGTATGAAAATGTTTATCAACCGTTATAATTAGAGAACAGAGAAGGGGTACGGAGGATAAAGCGAAATATGCTGGATTCAGGCCGTATTCCCACCGCGGGGGGGCGCGTCGCGGGCTCCCGCAGAAGCGGGGAAGAGGTTAAGGCGGCTTCTTTTTCGGGGGCCGCAGATATTTTTATAGCCGCTGTAGTAGCCGTCGTCCTAGTGCTCTCCCCGCTGCCGATAGGGAGCGTCCGGCCGCTGCCGGTGATGGCGATAGAGCTCCTTTCCTTCGCCGCGTTCATAGCTCTGCTCGTCAAATACGCCCTCCGGTCGGAGGCGCCGTTCGCCGGGGTAAGGCCCTACGCCGCGTTTCTTGCCTTCGTCGGGGTCTGCGTTTTCCAGGTCGTTCCGCTTCCGGGATGGCTGCTCGGTATCCTGTCGCCGGCCGCCGCCGGCATCTGGGAGAGGGCGGGGGAGACGCTTTCCGGGTTCGGATTCGCCGGGGGTGGGGACTACCATATGCTCAGCCTCTACCCCTGGATGACGGTCAAGAGGATTCTCTTTCTCCTCGCGTGCTTCGCGTTCGGGATAGCCGTTTCCAGGACGCTGGTCACGAAGAGGCGGATCGCGTTCGTTCTCGTTCCACTCTTCGCGCTCCTGTTCTTCGAGGCGTCGCTCGGTATTTACCAATATCTTTCGTCCGGCGGGCGGGAAGACGCCAGCGGGACGTTCGTCAACAGGAACCACTTCGCGGGGTATCTCGAAATGACGTTTCCCCTCGCGCTCGGCTGCGTTCTCGCGATGGGGGGCGGCGGGGTTTCCGGGCGGGGGAGCTTCGTGAAAAGGCTCGTTTCGTCGGGGAGCTTCCAGAAGCAGATGCTGCTCCTGTTCGTCCTCGGCGTGATATTCCTCGCGGTGCTTTTCTCGCGCTCCCGAATGGGGATACTGTGCGCTGTAGCCGCGCTCGCATTTTTTTCGGCGGTGTCTGCAAGGCTCGCGGGGAAGGGGCTCAACGTGAAGTGGACGCTTTACGCAGTGCTCGGGGTCGCGCTCGTGTTCGCCGTTTTCGCGGGGCTTTATCCTGTGGCGGAGAGATACGCTCATCTCGACGAGAGCCTTCCGTCGAGGACTCTCCTCTGGTGGGACATTCTCGGGATGGTGAGGGATTTTCCGGTCTTCGGAACGGGGCTCGGAACGTTCGGGCACGTGTACCCGCTTTACAAGCACGCGGTCGACGCGCCGCTCATCTTTCTCTACTCGCACAACGATTATCTCCAGCTACTGGCCGAGACGGGTATCGCCGGGTTCGCCGCGCTAATGACCGCGCTCGTACTTTTCGCGCTGTGGTCGTTCCGGGCGCTCGTCAGGCTTTCCAAGGGCGGGGATTACGGGAGATTTTTTATATTCCTGGGCGCGGCGGCGGGGGTGTTTTCGATACTCGTTCACAGCGTCGCGGATTTTAATCTTCACATTCCTTCGAACGCGATTTACTTTGCGTTTCTGATAGGGCTGATGTGTGCGCTGGGGAGGAGTGAGGGCGAAAGTGAAGAAAGTGAAAGGTAAGGCAAAAGATTAAATCCCCCGTTTTACTTTGGTTCCACCAATGCGCAATACTGGATGAACGTCGAGAAAATTAAGCAAAGGCATCCAATTCCTCGCTTGCTCGAAATCGTAGTTCAGGATGACGGAAGTGTGGAGTCG
>CAZPHQ010000024.1:0-51097 GCA_964586675.1 uncultured Spirochaetia bacterium
CCCGCCGCCTGAACGTGTATATATGGGTTCAGGGATAGCGACCGGTCAGCTGAGGTCGACGGAAACCACCGTCGAAGTGCCGGTTTTGTTCGAGGTTATGCCTATGAGGGCGTTGACTTCCTGCATGGTTTTCTTGTTGTGGGTGATGAGGATGACCTGCGAATTGTCGTCGATCTCCTTTACGAGCTCGATAAAGTAGGAGGTGTTCCTGTCGTCGAGCGGGGCGTCTATCTCGTCGAAAAGGAGGAACGGCGCCGGCTTTATGAGGCAGGCGGATATGATGAGCGCTATAGCCGAAAGGGCCTTTTCGCCGCCCGAGAGCAGCGTTATGGACTGGAACTTCTTCCCCTTCGGCCTTACCATGACCTCGACGCCCGATTCGAGGAGATTTTCGGGATCGGTGAGGGCGAGCTTCCCCTCGCCGCCTTTAAAGAGCCTGCTGAATATCTCCTGGAATTTCGTATTCATTATTTCGAACGTTTCAGCGAATCTCTTCTCGGATTCCTTGTCTATTTTGCTTATCGCCTTTCCGAGGGACGAAATCGCCTGGAGGAGGTCGTCCATCTGCTCGTTTAAGAACTTGTATCTCTCTTCGAGCTTGCTGTATTCCTCCGGCGCAAGGAGGTTCACGGGGCCGAACTTCTCGATCTCGGCCTGGAGCTTTCTGAGGCGGGGCTCTTCCTGAGAGAGGTTAATCTCTTCTTCGGCGTCGCCCGGGGGAGGGAGCTCCTCTGAGCCGGTTGTGGCAAAGCTGCTCCTTCTCATCGCCTCGTTAATGTTCTCTATTTCGATCTGGAGGCTGTTGAGGTCGAGCTCGATGGAGTTGTTTTTCAGCCTCAGCTCGGAAAGCCGCGCGTTCACGGCCTCGCGCTTCTCCTCTGCCGTCCTGAGCTCGGCGAGTATGGCGGCCCTCTGGTCCCTTAAGTTCCCGAGCTTCTCTTCGCTTTCGGAAAGCGCCTTCTTGATGCCCTCTATCTCGTCTACGGTGCTCTTGTCTTTGTCTATGAATTTCAGCTTTTCGAGCCTTTTCTCCTCGATACCGCGGGATTCGTGCTCGAGGCGGCTGTCTATTCCCTGCACCCGCTTTCCGAGCTCGGCGATGTCTTCTAAGACTCCGGTCTCTTTCTGGATGAGGGAGGCGCAGCTCACTTTCTTCTCTGCTATCTCGCGCTCTATGGCGCGCTCCTCGTCCTCGGCGCTCTTTATCCTGGCCTCTACGTCGCCGAACCTCTGCTCGAGGACTGCCTTCTCGGAATCGAGCGTCTCGATCTTTTTCCTCGTCTCCTCCATGAGGGCGAGCTTCCGGTCGGCCTCCATGGAGGTTTCGGCGAGGACGCGGTTTATTATCTCTATCCTCTTTTCGAGCTTTTCGAGGTTGTTTTTGAAGTTGTGTATGTCCTTCCGGGTTTCGGCCTCTTTTATTTCGAGCTCTATGAGCTCGCCCTGGCGGCTCTTTATTTCCGCGTCGAGGCCGCCTATCCGGGAGTCGAGGCTCTGAAGCCCGGCCGTTTTAACGTCTATCAATTCCTGGAGGCCGGTAACGGCGGATTTGAGATTTTCTATCTCGCGCTTTTTTTCGAGAACGCCGGGCTGTGCCGTGCCGCCCGAAACTGCGCCGTCCGGATACATATAATCCCCATCCGGCGTGACGAACGAGGCGCTTTCGGGGGCCGATGTCCTCAGCTCGACAGCGCGTCCGAGCGTGGGGACGAGGTATATCGTCTTCAGCATGTCCCTCACGGCTTCAGGTCCGTCCGGTCCGAGCTCGACGAGCTCTGACAGAGGCTTGCAGCCGGGGAGCGATGCCCCGTGCCCCGCGCCGTTTCCGAGCCCCGTCGGCACAAACGTCCCGCGCCCGAGAGAGCGCTCTCTCAAGGCTCCAACAGAGCGGATCGCCTCGTCGTGGCCGCCCACCACTATCCACTTTATCTTTTCCCCGAGGGCCGATTCGACAGCCCTTTCGTATCCCTCGAAGGCCGAGATAAAGTCGGACACCGTCCCGAGGACGCCGTTGCCCTTGTTCTCTAGTATGAAGTCCCTTATGCCTTCCGGGAGCCATTCGTAATTTATCTCTATCTGGTTGAGGGCGTTCAGCCTCGAAGCCTTTTCCTTGAGAGCTTCCCTCGCCGATTCGTTTTCGGCCGAGATCCCGGCCCTCTCTTCTCTGGTCGAAGAAAGCGCTGCGTTCAGCTCTTCGATCTTTTCCCCGATGCCTGACTTCCGGGCTTCGTTGTCGCTCAGCAGCTGTTCGGTGCGGGAGATTTCGAGGAGCATGTGCTTCTTCTCCTCGTCCGTTTCTGATATCTCCCTGTCTATGGACTCCTTCCTGGAATAAAGGTCCTTGAGCTCCTTTTCATACCCGAGCGCGGCCCCCTTTAAAGAGCTGTACTCGTCGAGCGTCTTGAAGAGGGAGTCTCTTATCTCCCTGTGCTCCGTTCTTATCTCGGCAAAGCCGGACTTCACGGCCGCGAGCTTCTCTTCGCTCCCGGCGATGTCCTCGCGCCCGGCGTTCAGCCCCTCCCTCACTTCCTCCAGGGTCGCTTTTTTTGCGTCCAAATGCGAAAGGAGGCTCACGCGCTCACTCGTCATGAGGCCCGCCTCGCTTTCTATCTTCTCGATGAACCTGTCGATGTTGGATATCTCTGTTTTTATGAGCTCCTGGGAAGAAATCTTCGCGTTGAGCTCCGTTCTCGTGCGGAATATTGCTTCTTCGAGATTCCTGAGGGCTTCTTCCGATTCCGACGCCCGATGGCCGAGCGCCTTCTGGCTCGCGATGGCCTCGACGATCTCCTTCTCGGCCTCGGAGACGTGACGGTCGAGCGTCGCCTTTTCGCCGAGCACTTTATGCCGTTTCGCTTCCAGCTTTCCGATCTTTGCGCGGAGTATCCTGAATTCGAGCTTCCGGGCTTCCTCGGAGAGCTCCCTGAACTCGGCCGCCTGTTTGGCCTGGAGGCTCAGGGTATCCATCTGCCGCTTCACCTCGTTCGTCATGTCCTTGACGCGGGAGAGGTTTTCGCGGGTGGCTTTTATGCGCGTCTCCGTCTCCCTCCGCCTGAGCTTGTACTTCCTTATGCCGGCGACTTCTTCTATCAGAGTTCTTTTGTCCTCGGGCTTCGCCGTGATGAGCTGATCGACCCTGCCCTGCCCGATAACCGAAAACGCCCTCGCGCCAGAGCCCGTGTCTATGAATATATCCGTGATGTCCTTCAGCCTGCAGGCGACGCCGTTAAGATAATATTCGTTCTCGCCCGACCGGAATACGCGGCGCTTTATCTCGACCTGCTCGAAGCTGTAGTTCGGCACCTTCTCCATGATGAGGGACACTTCGGCCATGCCGAGGGGTTTCAGATACTCGCTTCCGTTGGATATGACCTCTTCCATGACGTTCGCGCGGAGCTGCCTCGGGTTCTGCTCGCCGAGTATCCACCTGATGGCGTCGATAATATTCGACTTGCCGCAGCCGTTCGGACCGACGATTGCATTGAGCTCGTGGTCGAAGTGAATGCGCGTTTTATCGTAGAAAGATTTAAAGCCGGATATTTCCAGTGACTTGATTTTCATTGCCAGGAGTCTCGTTCAAGATAATCAAAACCGGGTCAAAAGTAAATAACCCGCGGGGTAAAGGACTGGCGGGGCGAAGGGCGGGCGGCGAGCCGGTTATCTCTTGAAAAGGCTCGACCAGAACTTCTTTTCGGGCTTTTTTTCGGTCCTCGCGCTCGTTTTGCGGGCGTTTATGAGCCTGAGCTCCCTCTTGGCCTCGATGTAATCAGGTTCGAGCTCTATGGCCTTCTGGAACGACTTTTCGGCGTTCTTGAGCTCGTTATGGTTTTTATAGACGCAGCCGAGATAGTAGTGGTTCTCGGGAATTTTTCCGTTGATCTTTATGGCCTTTTCGAGAGCTTTTACGGATTCCCCGAACACCTCCGACTTGTTATCGGTGGCGAGATACTTCGTCCATCCGTGGGCGCCGATATAGGCGGCCTCCTCGGGATTCATTATTATGGCCTCGCGTATCTTTTTCTCCGCCTCGACGTAGTCGCGCTGAATGAGGAGCGTGATTCCCTTTTTAAACGCTATTTCGGCCTCGTAAATGTACTTGGCCTGGCTCTTGAGCTCGGCGAGCTCCTCGTGGGAATCGTACTCCTGCCGCTTGTCGGTCTGGGAAAGGGTTTCGTAGGCGGACGTTATTCGCGTGAAAATCTCTTCCGCCTTGAGCCTCGTATCGTTATCGGCATTGGGGTTGACGTCGGGATGATAGTTCTTGACGAGCTTGTAATAGGAGTCCCTTATCTCCTCGCCTGAAGCGCCCTTTTGGATGCCGAGTATCTGGTAATGGTCCTTCTTTTCCATATCTTCGTAGAAGCCGTTGACGCGCTCCGTGAAAACGTCGACCGCGCCTTTGTCGGGGAGCCCCCAGTTGTGCTCCAGCGGCAGGTCGGCCGGCTCTTCTTCCTCTTCGAGCTCGTCGCGGGCGGCGTCCCTGTCGAAATCGAGGACGAGCTCGGGCTCGTTCTCGTGCTCGACGGAAGACTGGAACGGGTTCTGAGCACTTGCGCCCACGGGCTCCCCGGGTTGGGTAGTTTCAACCTCCCACGGCTGCCCGGCGGATGTTTCCGATTCTTCAGTCTCGATGTAGAACGTCCCGGAGTTCCCGGTCTCTTCCGTTCCGGTTTCCTGCCCGGCGCCGTCTCCCTCTTTGTTGAAAGAGTCGAGATCGATTTCCCAGACCTTTTCCTCTTTTTCGCCTGCCTCTTCTATTCTTTCGGTTTCCTCTTCTTTCCGGCCCGCTTCCCATGAGCCGACGGCCTCTCCGCCCGCGTTTTCGTAAAGAGACGAGAAATCGATTTCGGACTCTTCTTCAGAAGAGGATCGGAACGAGAAGCCATTCCCGGCCTCTGCCTCGGTAGCTTCCAATTCTCGCGATATGGGTTCTCCCGGCGATATGGGGTCTATCGAAATTTCCTCGTCCTCTTTCATCTCCCACGGCATGGGCGATTCGTCGTTCTGAAACGGTTTCCATGCGCCTCCGGCCTCTGCTTCGGGCGTTTCGGAGAAAGCGGGCTTGTCGAGAAGGAGGTCTTCTATGCCGGATAGCCGGGCTTCTTTTTTCACCTCGCCGGTGTCTCCGTTTCCGGACCCGGCATCCAGAGACAGCCCTTCATGTGCTTCCCCGGTGGAAAAGCTGATTTCATTGCTCAGGTCCGGGCTCTCTTCGAGGGTGAGGGAGAATTCGTCTTCCGCCTCGCCGCCGTCACCGGCCTCCTCTTCGGCCTCGATCTCCCAGACCTTTTCTTCCGGCTCGGCTTCTTCGGGTTCGAGGCCGGCTTCCCGGGAGGGTTCGGGAGCTTCCTCCGCTACCGGCGCAGCGTCCGAGGCCTCTTCCTCCGCCGTTATGTCGGCGGCGTACCCGGTCTCTGCCCTTTCGGCCTCCATCTCGGCCAGCCGTTTCTCCACCGACGCCCGTCCGACCCTGTCGACCGCAAGGCCGGGGATCCCGACCAGCCTGAAAAGCGAAAGGAAGTAGAGGAGCTTCAGCGTTTCGCCTTTTTCGAGACGCGAGCCTTCGAGTATTTCCTTCAGATAAGACCTCGGTTTCAAAAGCTGGACGAACCGGAGCTCCTTTGGTTTGAGCCAGAGGTTGTTGACTTCCGTTTTAAGCTTCGGCTTGACTTCGACGACAGGGTTCCTGTCTTCGAGGTCCTCGACGTCCACGTATCTTTTTATCCCTTCATACACGAGCCGGGGAAGATTCAGGTGATATGAAACCGCGTCGCGCGGGGAATTCGAGCCGCCCCGGAATTCGTAGCTGCCCTGGAGGTAGTAAAACCCCCGGAGTATCTTCTCCTCTATCTGGAGCTCGAGGTAGACGTTGAGCTCGTGCGGGGAGGTTATCCCCATGCCGAATAGCACCTCGCCGAATTTCTGGTTCGTGCTCGACGAAATGTCTATCGCCTTTTCGTAGCTCTCGCGGTCGATCTTTCCCTTGTCGAGGAGTATGCGGCCTATAGCCGTCTCGACGTCGCCTCCCTCGGCGAACGTCGGAACGCCCTTCGTGAAGTAGATTTCGAGGTTCGAGGTCGACTTTATCGATAACACCCCCGTCTGCCTTTTCTCGTATATCTCCGCGAGGAGGCACGGAAAGAACGTCGATCTCAGGTTCCCCTCGTTCTCCGTGTTCGCCTCCCTGGCGGCAGGCTTCCCGGAATAGTTCTTCTTGATGAAATCGAAGAGCGAGGTGATGCGGTTCTTGTCGTCGAATATGAGGACAGACTTTCGTCCCTCTGCCGGAGCGGCGCCGGCCGCGAAATCGACAGTTTCGAAGTCGTTCGAGGACTTAAGCGACGAGAGAAGGGCAGGGGTCAGCTCCTGGTTTATGAGCTCTAAAACCGCGAGGTCGGGCTTTTCGTAAAACAGCCTGTCGAGGCCGTCCTTGTAGTTCAGGACGACCGTCGTATACAGCTCTCTCAGCTCCAGGAACTCCTTGATTACATAGCAGTAATCCCGGTCGGAACCGATGACAAGTGCTCTCTTAGACAATGTCGCCGCCTGCTCCCTAGTGCGTTTTATCCCTGAGACGGGAATAACTGGGCGTTGGGTATTATTTCGGCACTCCGCCTCATCTCCTGAAGCCAGTTCTGCATGATCTCGGCGCGCTGCCGGTCGAGCTGGAGCGCTCTGATTTCCTCTTTCTTCTGCTGGAACTCGTCCATGGAAACGCCCTGTTTGTCTTTAAACGACACTATGTAAAAAATGCTTCCGTTAGTATATACCTTATTTGAGACGGCGAGCTTGGGATCTATCTGAAAGGCTTCGGCCCTGAGCTCGGCCGAGTTTATTCCCGGGATGTTGTCTTTTCTGGAAAAATAGCCTGTTTCCTTTATTTCGAGCCCGAGCTCTTTCGCCTCGGCCTGCAGTTTCTGCCTTCCGGCGGCGTTCAGCTCCTTGACGATCTCCGCTGCCTTCGCCGATGCGGCCGCGGCCGCTTTTTCCTGCTTAAGTGCCAGTGTCGCCTTCTCTTTGGCCTCGTCGAACGTCTGTTCGCGCTGGGGTATAACTTCCGAAACCTCGACAGCCCACACAGCGCTCCCGACCGGCGTCAGGGTCGTCTGCCCGGACTCGGCGCTGAAGGCCCGGCGGGTTATTATCGGAGGAATGTCTTCCAGTATGGCGCCGATGCCGAACGGACCCGCTTCCAGCACAGGCCCGGCCGAATATTCGGCCGCGATGGCGTCGACGGATTTACCGGCGTCGCTTCGGGCGTCGCCCGAGAGCTTCTGCCTTGCCGACTCGGCTCGCCCGGCCCGGAGCTTGGCTTCCACGTCTCCCTTGACCTCTTCTAACGGGCGGACCTTGCCGTCTTCCGCCATGAACTCGTCCGGGTAGGCGTCGTAGTAGGAGTTTATCTCCTCGTCCGTGATCTTTATGCCGGCCTCGAAGGTTTCGGGGGCCAGCTTGACGTATCTGATCTTTCTCGTTTCGGGGGCTGCGAAGCTCGATTTGTTCTTTTCGTAATAGGCCTTTACGTCGCTCTCATTCGGGGTTTCACCGTCGACGAAATCGGCCGCCGAGAGCTGTATATAAGCGATATTCACCTTCTCGTTCTCCATCGTGTAGGAGTTAAGGAGGTTCTCGTCGGTAACGACAGCCGTGTTCTGTATGATCTCCGACATCTTATCGGCGAGCATCTCTTCCCTGTAGGCTTCCTCGAAGTCGCCTACCGACTGGTTCCTGGTCTGCTGGATGAAGTTCGCGAACATCTCGCCGCCCACGAACTGGCCGTTTATCTGGAAGGCCGGGTTCGAGGTTATGGATTCTATGAGCTCTTCGTCCGTTATCCGGAGCCCGAGCTCCTTTGCCTTCTGGGCGAGCAGCTTCGTGTTTATGAGCTGGTTCAGGGTTACGGCGTTTAACTGGAGCATCTGGTCCGGGCTCAGATCGGCGTCTGGGCTGACCTGGGCCTTTATTATGTCGCGCATTATGGCGAAGTCGGAAGCGCTGATCTCCTCGCCGTTAACCTCCGCGGCTACGTTTACGGGCGTCCCTATCATTCCCGTGAAATCGTCAGACATGAAGCCGAGTCCGAGGACCATTACGACAGCCAGGAAAAGCAGCACTCCCCTTACGAACCACGCATTTTTACTCCTTATAATATCAAGACTCATCTGTTTCTATTCCCCTCAGGCGGATAATTTATATAAAAATCTATATCACTTCGGATTCAGTTTCAACACGCTGGGCTAATATGGGGCCGTCCGGCGCGGCTCCCGGGAAGCGGCGGACAGGCGCGGTTAAATCCCCCGGGAGCAGGTTTCCGGCCCCCGGCGGCGGGGGTAACTTGACAGCCCCGGGGGGCTCAAATATTCTTACCGGCTCGATCTCCAGGCCGCATTCGCCGGGGTCAATCTTCTCTCTTAAAGGTTTAGCCTGATGATAACTGCTCTCGGTGGCGGGGTCGGGGCCGCGAAATTCCTCGAAGGCCTTTCCGCCGTAATCGGCAGTGAACCCCTTAACGCGGTCGTAAACACGGGGGACGACATCACGATCCACGGGCTCAGGGTCTCGCCCGACGTCGATACCGTCATATACAGGCTCTCCGGTCAGGTGGACACTTCCCGGGGCTGGGGCCTCAAGGGCGACACCTTTAAAAGCCTTTCGGCGCTCGGAAGACTGGGCGGGGAGACCTGGTTCAATATCGGCGATTCGGACTTCGCAACCCACATATACAGGACCCATCTCCGCGCCGGCGGGGCCACGGCCACGGAGACGGCGTCGAGAATAGCGGCCGCTTTCGGGCTTCCCGCCAGCGTTAAAGTCCTCCCCATGACGGACGACGACGTCGAAACGTGGATCGTAACGCCCGAGGGCGATATGCACTTCCAGGAGTATCTCGTCAAAAAGAGGATGAAGCCCGAGGTGAAGGGCGTCGTCTTCAAAAACATCGAAGGAGCGGCTCCGACGCCAGAGGTCCTCGGCGCGATAAGAGAGGCGAGGGGAATTATAATCTGCCCGAGTAACCCGATAATCAGCATAGGGCCTATACTTGCCCTCCGCGGCGTCAGGGGAGCCATAAGGGAGTCCTCAGCTAAAAAGATAGCCATAAGCCCGCTTGTCGGCGACATGCCCCTGAAAGGGCCCGCGGACAGGCTCATGAAGGGCCTCGGGCTCCGGGTGACGTCCGTACAGGTGGCGGAGCTTTACAAAGACTTTCTCGACGTCATGGTCATCGACTCCCGGGACGCGCACGAGGCGGACGAGATAAGCGGCCTCGGAATCGAGCCGCTCGTAACCGATATACTAATGCCCGGCCGGGAGAGAGCGGCCGCCCTGGCCTCGGCCGTAACAGGCCTCCTTTAACCCCCCTTCGTTCAGCTTGACTTTATCGGCCCGTTTGTGAGAATATTACTTGATGCGCCTGGGGTGAAGGTGTTTCAAGGTATTTTCTTTCGCGGGGTCGCGGGAGAAAGTCTCGCAACATGAAAAATTTAGAAACTCTTATACCTTCGGGGGATAATACCCTCCATCCGGACCGTTTAGCCGGCATTACGGCTATGCTCGGGGCCGAGGCCTCGGCTTCGGTAGGGACGACCGGCATAATAGAGAAGGTCCTTTCCGGCGAAACTATCAACAGGGAAGAAGCCCTTATGATCGCCGCGCTCGGGAACGAAGAGCTTCCGTATATTCTCCTCGCCGCGTCCGAGATAAGGGACAGGGGGAAGGGGAGGGTGCTCACGTTCTCCCGTAATGTTTTCGTCCCCCTTACCCAAATCTGCAGAAACAACTGCGGATACTGCACTTTTAAATACGAGCCCGGAGAGGGTGTCCTTTTCATGACGCCTGACGAGGTTATCGACATGGCGTCGAAAGGGGCGCATCTCGGCTGCACGGAGCTTCTTTTCGTCACAGGGGACAAGCCTGAGCTTAGGTACAAGGAATACCGTGAAGCCCTTCGGGCGCTCGGCTACGAGACCACGGCCGAGTATCTCATAGACATGGGCGAGGCGGGCCTCGCCCAGGGCATATTCCCTCATACGAACCTCGGCCTCGCGACTCACGACGAGCTTTCGGGGTTCAGGCGGTCGAATCCCAGCATGGGGCTCATGCTTGAAAACATCAGCGACCGTCTCCTGAAAAAGGGAGAGGCCCATTACAGGTGCCCCGACAAAGTCCCGAAGCAGAGAATGAAAACGATGGAAGCGGCGGGCGAGCTCGATATACCATGGACGACGGGGATACTCGTCGGCATCGGGGAGACGTGGGAAGAGAGGATCGATTCCCTCTACGCCATTAAGGAGCTCGACGACGCCTACGGGCACATACAGGAAATAATCATACAGAACTTCTGCCCGAAGCAGGGGATAATAATGGAGAAGTATCCGCCGCCAGGCTTCGTCGACATGCTGAAGATAGTCGCCATTTCGCGGCTCGTTTTCGGGACGGATATGAACATCCAGATCCCGCCCAACCTGAACCCGGGGACGTACCAGCTTTTCCTCTATTCCGGCGTGAACGACCTGGGCGGCGTTTCGCCTATAACCATCGACTATGTGAACCCGGAGGCCCCGTGGCCGAAGCTCGAAAGCATGAGAGAGCTTTCGGAAGAGGCGGGCTTTACGCTCAGGGAAAGGCTCCCTGTGTACCCGGAATTTATCGACGAGAAATACATCGACGGCCCGCTGCTGGAGAAGGTGAGGGCGGCTGTCGATGAGACCGGCTACGTGCCGCTTGAGGAGACAAACCCAGATGGATCGAATTGAAGACGCCATATCATACATACAGGACACGAGGGGCCTCGGGCTGGACGGCGTTCTCGGAAAGGTGAACGGCATCACCGGGAAAATACTCGACAAGGCGCTCTCGGGGGAAGAGATTTCAGTCGAAGAATCCATCCACCTCTTCGCCATAACCGACCCGGACGAGCTTACCGCTCTCGCAGTTACGGCCGACGCCATAAGAAAAGAAGACGTCGGTGACGTCGTAACCTACGTCGTCAACAGGAATATCAACTTCACCAACATCTGCAACACCTACTGCGGCTTCTGCAACTTCATGGCCCCCGAGGGGGACGAGAGGGCCTATTTCCTCTCGATGGACGAGATAGCGGACAAGGTCAAAGAAGCCTGGGACATAGGGGCGACGGAAGTCTGCATGCAGGGGGGGATGCACCCCGACATCGACGGCAACTTTTACGTCGAGCTTATAAAGGCCGTCAAGAAGGCCGTCCCCGAGATGCACACGCACGCCTTTTCGCCTTTCGAGATATTCTACGGCGCGCAGACACTCGGTATCTCCGAGGAAGACTTTATCGTCAAGCTGAAAGACGTCGGCCACAACACCTTCCCGGGAACGGCGGCCGAGATACTGGTCGAAGAAGTCAGGAAGATAATCGCTCCCCGCAAGATGCCGACGGAGGCGTGGATAAGGATCGTCAAGAAGGCCCACAAAGCCGGCATGCGGACGACGTCCACGATAATGTACGGCCACGTCGACAAGCCCCACCACTGGGCCGAGCACATAGGCATACTGAGAGACATTCAAAAAGAAACGGGCGGATTCACCGAGTTCGTCCCGCTCCGGTTCATCCCCTGGAACACGAGGCTCTACAAGCACTCGAAGGGTAAGGTGCAGGAAGGGCCGGGCGACGTGAACCAGCTCAAGATGTACGGGGTTTCGCGCCTCATGCTTAGGGGATGGATAAACAACATCCAGGTTTCGTGGGTGAAGCAGGGGCCGGAGTTCGCGCAGTTCTCGCTGACGGCAGGGGCTAACGATTTCGGCGGCACTCTCATGGAAGAGCAGATCTCGCGCTCCGCCGGAGCCAGCTACGGGCAGTACTTCCCGCCCGAAGAGTTCAGGCGTCTAACACGCGAGATCGGCAGGATACCCGCCGAGAGAACGACAACCTACGGCATACGCCAGGTGTTCGAGAGAGACGGGGTGAATTAGGTAGATAGGTTTTTATTCCTGTTGAATCGCGAAGCTTTTTGTTCTCATCAAAGTATAGATTATTGCCTCTAAACCGGAAAGGACAGGAACATCTCATTTGACTTGAAAAAGGGGACTGGAAACAGTGCTCCGGGGGACATGTCTTGGATCCTTTCTTTACCAGTAAAAATATCAGACTTTACCTTGGCGATGTGCTAGAAACCCTGCGCCAATTGCCCGATGGCTGTATCGATCTGATATTTGCGGACCCGCCATACAACCTCTCCAATAACGGATTTACCTGCCACGCCGGACGCAGGGTAAGTGTCAATAAAGGGACATGGGATAAGAGTAACGGCTGGAGGAAATATTTTGGATTTCATCTGGATTGGATATGCAATTAACTTTTGACGAACAACTTGCTGCAAAATATAAAAGCGCATCGCAAAGAGCGCGAATTTTAACCGAGCAATGGGTTGATGAGTCAATCTATTGCCCAAATTGCGGACACTCGCAAATAGACAAATATCCAAATAATCAGCCCGTGGCCGATTTTTTCTGCTCAAATTGCAGAGAGGATTACGAACTCAAAAGTAAGCAAGATAGCATCGGCACAAAAATTCTTGACGGCGCATATAGTACAAAAATGATGCGCTTGCGAAGCAGTAGTAATCCGAATTTATTCGTACTCAACTACAATCTACAAAACCTATCCGTTCTTAACTTCTTCGTTATCCCCAAACACTTTTTTGTGCCGGGAATTATCGAGAAGCGAAAACCGCTTGCCGCGACAGCTCGCCGCAGCGGCTGGATAGGTTCAAACATACTCCTACAAAAAATTCCACAAATCGGGAAATTGTTTATCGTCAAGCAACAGTGTATCGTACCGAAAGAAAAAGTACTCGAAGAGTGGAGGAAAACTTTATTTCTACGAGAAGAAAAAGAAGTATCAGCGCGTGGTTGGCTTCTAGATATTATGCGTTGTATTGAAAAACTTGGAAAGCGAGAATTTACGCTTGACGATGTTTATGCATATGAGCGTGAATTAAGCGTGCTTCATCCCGGCAACAAACACATCAAGGATAAAATTCGCCAACAATTACAAGTTTTGCGAAATAAGGGCTATCTTGACTTTGTGTCGCGTGGTTACTACCGACTAACATGATTTAAATTCCACTTACACCATTTTTTTACAAAATTCATTCTGTGTTCCAGCCCATTCAACCGCTTCAAGGTAATGTGTCTTGGCTCTGGAGAAGATTTTGAGCAGGTTACTGAGCTTGTTTGGAAAGGATGATAAAAACTTGGACTTTGACGACCTCGGAGTCAGAAGATTAGCTACATTGAGCTGTTAAACTTTATTAAATTTCATCCTTGTATCACTTCTCCCCTTAAATCATAAACGTCGGCGTCCGTGATTTTTATATTCACGAGGTCTCCGGTTTTTAACTTCCCGGTCTTTTTCACGTACGTGTATCCGTCCACTTCCGGCGCCTGCGAAGGTATCCTCGCGATATAATCACCGTTTTCCTCGCCTTCTATAAAACCTTCGTGAAAGGTCCCGACGAGTGACAGGTTTTTTCGGAGTGAAATTTCGGACTGAGCTTCGAGAAGGCGCTCGTGCCTTTCGTCTTTAACGTCGTCGGGCACCTGCTCGTCCATCGAGCCCGCGGGTGTTCCCTCTTCCTGGGAGTATTTGAACGCGCCGGCCCTGTCGAACCCCGTCTCTTCGACGAATTCCAGAAGCTCCTCGAATTCCTCGTCAGTCTCTCCGGGGAAGCCTACGATGAAGGTCGTTCTCAGGACTACGCCGTCTATGCCGTCGCGGAGCCTTTTCAGTATTTCCCTTATGCGATGAGGCGGGGTCTTTCTGTCCATCGCCTTTAACACGCGCTCGCTTATGTGCTGGAGCGGCATGTCGATGTACGGAAGTATTTTTTCTTCCCGCGCTATGAGCTCGACGAGGGAATCAGTTATGCCCCACGGGTAGCAGTAGTGAATCCGTATCCACCTGAGGCCGTCCACCTTCGCCAGCTCGCGGAGCATCGCTTCGAGGCTGGTGCCTATGTCGCGCCCGTAGCTCGTCATGTCCTGCGCGATGAGGTTTATCTCGCGGACGCCCTGCCTGACGAGGCTCTCCGCTTCGCCGACAATCGACGCGACGGGCCTGCTCTTCATGACGCCGCGCATTTTCGGGATTATGCAGAAGGAGCATGTCCGCGAGCAGCCTTCGGAAACCTTAACGTATGCGTAGTGCTTTGGGGTGAGCATGACGCGCGGCGTGTCGGGGTCGTATATCGTTCCCGGCGGGTTTTTGTGTATCGCTCCGGGCCGCCTGTCTTCGAGGACCTCGTTTATCTTGAGGAGGTTCCCCGTTCCCCAGAAGGCGTCGACCTCGGGGAGCTCGCGCTTCAAAACCTCGGCGTATCTCTCGACGAGGCACCCTGTGACGATGAGCTTACTGCAGCTTCCGCTCATTTTCCTTTCGGAGAGCTCGAGTATAGTGTTGATGGACTCCTTCTTGGCATCTCCTATAAAGCCGCAGGTGTTTACGATTATTACGTCGGCGTCGTCTTCTGTCGAGATTTCATGACCGGACCTTGTTAAAGCTCCGCTCATGATCTCGCTGTCGACAAGATTTTTCGAGCAGCCGAGGCTCACAATAGATATCTTCATGCGCGTTTTTTCAAGATGTGAGAAACCTTGCCCGAGTCCATCGTAAGGGTTATCTCTCCCTCGTCTCCCTTTCCGAAGTTCTCGAACGCTACCTCTTCGAGGTGTCTGGATATTATAACATCCAGGCCGCGCGCGCCGGTCTGCCGCCTGATGGCTTCGTCTATGATGAAGTCGGCGACGCCGGGCTCGATCCGGAGCAGAAAGCCCTCTTCCTCGAATTCCCTCTGGTAGTTCTGGGTCTTAATGTGGATTATCTCCTTGAGCGTGTTTTTGTTGAGAGGCGAAAACGGCACTATGCGGTTGAACCTCGATATGAGCTCGGGCAAGAACCCGAACATGTGAAATTTCGCAATGTCGTCCGCCTCGTCTTCGGTCATGCTGTAGGCGATGGAATCTTCGTCGCTCCTTCCCTCTTCGAGCTTCTGCATGAACCCGAGGTTCCTCTTCTCGATGAGGCTTCGAATTCCGGAGAAAGCGCCGACCGAAAAGAAAGTTATGTCGCGCGTCGAAATTAGCGCCCTCGGGCCCCTGCTCGAAAATCCGAAATCGAGCGGTATCTGAACGTCCGTCCCTTCGAGTATTTTTAAAAGCTCCCGCTGTACGCCGTATCCCGAAACGTCCTTCGTCGTCCCCTGCCCGGCGAACCTCGCGCTGCTGTAGGCCCCCGCTATCTTGTCAAACTCGTCGAGCACTATGACGCCACACTCGGCGATGTCGATGCTCTCGTTCGCAGCATAGACCAGCTGGACGAGTATGTTGACGACGTCGTCGCCGACGTAGCCCGACTCCGTGAACTTCGTCATGTCTATGATGACGTAGGGCAGCTTGAATATCTCGCCGAAGAGGAGCTCTATCAGGTACGTCTTCCCGCAGCCCGTCGGCCCCATGAGAATTGTGTTCGGACGTGGCGGCAGAAGGCCTCGCGGCGTGTTTTTCCCGTGGAGGAGCTTCAGCCTTTTGACGTGCCTGTACGAGGCGAGAGAGACGGCCTTCCTGGCGAGCGGCTGGCCCCTGTAGCCGAGCTTTTCGAGCTCGGCGAATATTTTTTTGGGTGAGGGAAGAGGGACTGTCTGAATGAAATCCTTAACGTAGTAGACCTTCTCTCCTCTTCTCATTCGCTACGCCCCTGGAAATATTATTCTAAGAATTTTGTCCGCCATTTCAAGTTACGCCTATATTATACCCCTTGCCGGGCCGATTCGCCCGAAATCCCCGTATTCTAAAGGTAATTTTTTAACCTGATTGATCAAACGCTTTAAGTATGCATTTTAACCGATTGCCAGGTCCGGGTTATCCCATTGACTATTTTCCGGACGATTATTATAATTTGGCATAGTAACGTATTCGACCGCTTTAGGAGGTGGACATGAAATACTTTGCCGGCATGCTTCTGGGGATGATGATTTTCGCATCGGCCGCCATGGCGGACTCGTCGAGGATCACGAATTACAACTACAACCCTAGCGACGCGCTTCATCCGTTCAAGCTAGTAAGCCTCGCCATGAGGCCTCCGCTCGGCCTGGCGTCGCTGTTCGTCAAGGGAACCTACTGGGTCTTCGACGTCGATCCGATAAGCAGGGCGTTTAACATCGAGACCGATCCCTCGATGAACATAGATTCCGATTATTAAACGGGATGGAATGAAATTATGGGGAGCGGCTCGCGGCCTCGCGCGCCGCTGCCGCAAATCTTCAGCCCTTCATGAACATTTCCAGTATAGCTTTACCCGCGTGAAGCTTGTTCTCCGCCTGGTCGAAGATTATCGATCTCGGCCCGTCCGCGACTTCCGCAGTTATCTCCTCCCCGCGGTGCGCCGGGAGGCAGTGCATCACCAGGGCGTCTTTCGAGGCTTTGGATAACAGCTCACTGTTAACCTGGTAGGGCCTGAACATTTTTATCTTTTTATCCGAGCCTTCCTCCTGACCCATGCTTACCCAGACGTCCGTGTAAATAATGTCCGCGTTCCTGACAGCCTCGTCCGGGTCGTTCGTCACCTCGATGCCGTTTGCGTTGCCGCCGAGCGACGAAAAATCGGGCTCGTAGCCCCTCGGTGTCGCGATAGCGAGATGAAAGCCGAGGATCTTTGCCGCGCCTATGAAAGAGTTCACGACATTATTGCCGTCGCCGATGAAGGCTAGCTTCATCTTCATGACGTCGAGCCCCTTCTCTTCGATCGTGAAAAGGTCGGCCACGATCTGAGTCGGGTGCTCGAGATCGGTGAGCGCGTTTATCACGGGTATAGTGGAGTACTTTGCGAACTCTTCCAGCTTCTCCTGCTCGAAGAGCCGGAGTATTACGCCGTCGAGGTACGACGAAAGCACTTTCGCTGTATCCTCGACAGTCTCCCCCCGCCCGAGCTGTAGGTCGTTCGGGTTAAGATAGAGCGAATTCGCGCCGAGGTCGTTTATCGCGACCTGGAAGGATACGCGGGTCCTCGTCGAGAGCTTCTCGAATATGAGGCCGACGGATTTTCCTGAAAGGGTGTGCGTCGCCGTGCCCGATTTCTTCGCTGCCTTGAGCTCGGCGGAGCGCTTGAAAAGATGCTCGAAATCTCCCTTTCCGATGTCCGAGATCCTGAGGAAGTTCCTAGGCATTCCCTGCCTCGTCGAGAGCGGCAGTTATAATGCCGATTGCCTGATCTATTTCCTTTTTCTCAGCTATGAGCGGAGGGAGGAGCCTCATAACCCTGTACTCGGTGAGAATCGACAGCAAGCCTTTTCCCATGGCCCTCGTCACTATGTCCTTCGCGACCTCGGGCGAGGTGAACTGGATGCCGAGGATGAGCCCCTTTCCCCTTACGTCCTTAACGAGGTCCGGATATGAATCCTTGAGGACGGCTAGCTTTTGTAAAAAGTATTCTCCCATCTGCGCGGTACGGTCTAAAAGGCCGTCTTCCATTATGGTTTTTATGACGGCCAGCCCGGCGCTCATCGCGAGCGGATTACCGCCGAGCGTGGTGCCGTGGACCCCGGGCGTGAAGTTTTTCGCCACCTCTTCCGTGGCCAGGAAAGCGCCGCACGGTATGCCGCCGCCGAGGGCCTTCGCGAGCGTCATGATGTCCGGCTTTATGCCGTAGTGCTCGTACGCGAAGAGCTTTCCTGTCCTTCCCATGCCGACCTGTATCTCGTCGAGCATGAGCAGCACGCCTTTCTTTTTAGTAAGTTTTCTTACGTCCTTCAGATAATTTTCATACGGCACTATGACGCCGTTTTCGCCCTGTATCGGCTCCAGCAGAACGGCGCAGACCTTGTCGTCCGAAAGCGCCTTTTCGATGGGCTCTATCTTTCCGTAGGGCACTCCCTTGAACCCCGGGAGAAGCGGCTTGAAGCCGTGCTGATATTTTTTGTTGGTCGCGCTCAGCGCGCCGAGCGTCCTTCCGTGAAAGGAGTCGCGCGCGTGAACGATCTTATGCCTGCCGCCGTTGGCCCCGCCCCACTTGCGGGCGAGCTTTATCGCGCCCTCGTTTGCCTCCGTTCCGCTGTTGCAGAAAAACACCCTGTCGGCGAAGGAGTTCTCGACGAGGAGCCGCGCGAATTCGACCTGCTTTTCGAGGTGAAAGAGGTTCGAAACCTGCATCAGTGTTTTGCACTGCTCCGTCACTGCGCGGACTATATTCGGGTGGCAGTGGCCGAGGTTGTTAACGGCGATGCCGGTGATGAAATCGAGATACTTCTTGCCGTCCTCGTCCCAGACCCAGCACCCCTTCCCGCGCGCGAGCGCGATAGGGTAGCGGCCGTACGTGTTCATGAGGTACTTGCCGCTTTCAGCGACTATTTCCTGGCTGCTCAAAGTAGTATCTCCGTTCCTACGCCCGCGTCGGTGAATATTTCGAGAATGAGTGCGTGATCGATCGTGCCGTCTATTATGTGCACCTTGTCCACACCGTCGTGAAGTGCCTCTATGGAGCACATGACTTTCGGGATCATCCCGCCGGAGATCGCTTCCTGCCGTATGAGCTCGCGGGCTTCGGCTTCGGTAATGCTGGAAAGGAGATTTTTCTCCCTGTCGAATATACCCGGGACGTTCGTCATGAGTATGAGCTTCACAGCCTTGAGAGCGCCGGCTATCTTCCCGGCCACGTGGTCGGCGTTTATGTTGTACGTCCTGCCTTCGTTGTCGAATCCTATCGGGGCGATGACGGGTATGAAGCCCGAATCTTCCAAAACTTTTATGAGGTGGGGATTGACTGACTCCACCTCGCCGACCATGCCGAGGTCGGCCCCGGGCGGTATCTCGATACCGTTTTCGGCGGCGAAGGTGTCGAGGTTCAGCTTTCTCGCGAGGATCATCTTTCCTTCTTTCCCCGAAATGCCGACGGCCTTTCCGCCCATCGACTGGAGCGCCTCGATTATCTTCTGGTTTATCTTGCCGACGAGCACCATCTCGGCGACTTCCATCGTCGCTTCGTCCGTGACCCTGAGCCCGGCTATGAACTCCGACTCCATGCCGAGCTTTTTAAGATGGCTCCCGATCTGCGGGCCGCCGCCGTGAATGACCACGGGATGTATGCCCACGAACTTCATCAACACGATGTCGCGGGCGAAGTCGTGGAGGTCGTCGTCGCCGATGCTGCCGCCGTATTTTATGACTATCGTCTCGCCGTAAAACTCCTCTATATAGGGGAGAGCCTCGACGAGAGTTTTCGCTTTTTGTATGAGATTTTTCATCTGTCCTGCCGCGCCGGTAAATAAAGCTGATTATTATAAGATAAATATGGTTCTATGCCAATAAAATCTTTTCGGCCCGGGGAAAAGGGGCGAAAGGAGAAGAAAACCCTGCTGAAAAGGGGGCTTTAAGGCATGTCCTGGCTTTAAAGTTGCCTAAAGCTTGCTGACGCTTATGAAAAGAAGGGTGCCGGAGCGACGCCGTACCTAAAATTCCCAATCGCCACGCGCCTTTTATGCTGTTATATTACTTCACCGAAAAGGAGTGAAAGATGCAAGACGCAAACGATAATTCGGTTCTGGACATAAGCGAGAAGGGGAGGGCGAAGGACGGTACGGCGCTGTCGTCGGACAGGCGGATGCTGATGCAGTTCCTCGCGTTCGGCGGCTGCCTCGACACGGGAAAGATAATAAAGGAGCTCGAAGGCTCCGGAATGGACCTCGTTCTTTACGCCGACATGAACGACCCTTACGGCGTCGGGCTTCTTGCGGTGAACGAAAACCCGGATTTCTTCGTCGGTGAGCTCCGTGAATTCCTCGGGCGCTCGGCCTTCGTCGAGCTCACGCCCAAGCCTGAATACACGATGCTCGGAAGGACTTATTCCCTCGGATACGAGCCCGACCTCGAAAGGACGCTCGTCCACGGGCCGCGCGAAAAAGTCCTGAACCCGGCGCTCAGGTGGGCGATATGGTATCCGCTCCAGAGGAACAAGATGTTCGAAACGCTTTCGGAAGACGAGCGCCGCTCGGTGCTGGGGGAGCATGGGAAAGTCGGCTTCAAGTTCGGCCAGGCGGGTTACGGAACAGACATCAGGCTCGCGTGCCACGGCCTCGACAAGAACGACAACGACTTCGTCATCGCCGTTCTCGGCGAGAAGCTGTATCCCCTCTCGATACTCATAGAAACGATGCGCGGAACAAAGCAGACCTCCATGTATCTCGAAAGCCTGGGGCCGTTCTTCGTCGGCAAGGTCCTCTGGCAGGCCAAGGTTAAATAATTACCACTCCCCGGAAATGAAGCGCGCGGGAATCGTCCAGGCGCGCCTATAGTATATACCTGCTGAGGTCCCTGTCCTTTACGATATCGGCTATCTTTTCCCTGACGTACTTCGCGTCGATGGTGATCTTTTCGTGGCCCATGTCGGGGGCATTGAACGATATCTCGTCGAGCATGCGCTCCATGATCGTATGAAGCCTTCTCGCGCCGATGTTCTCCATCGATTCGTTCACGGTATGAGCTGTCTCCGCTATTTCCTGTATCGCGTCGTCCGAGAAAAGGAGGTCCACGTTCTCAGTGCTCAGGAGCTCTACATACTGCTTGATGAGAGCGTTTCTGGGCTGAGTGAGAATCTTTATGAAGTCGTCGGTCGTCAGCGGTTCGAGCTCTACCCTTATCGGGAACCTGCCCTGCAGCTCCGGTATGAGGTCCGAGGGCTTTGAGACGTGAAAAGCGCCCGCGCCGATGAAGAGGATGTGGTCCGTTTTCACCATGCCGTGCTTGGTGTTGACCGTGCAGCCCTCGATGATCGGAAGGAGGTCCCGCTGAACGCCTTCCCGAGACACGTCCGGCCCGGCTGTGCTTTCGCGGCCCGCCACTTTATCTATCTCGTCTATGAAGATTATCCCCGACTGCTCGACCCTCTCGATGGATTTCTTCACCACATTATCCATGTCGATGAGCTTCTGCGCCTCTTCCTGAATGAGGATCTCCATCGCGTCGGGCACGCGGATTTTTCTTTTCTTGGTCTTCTTGGGGAAGAGGTTCCCGAGCATGTCGGATATGTTGACGTCCATCTCTTCGAGGCCAGACGGCGAGAAAACCTGTATCGGGAAATTCTTCGACGTCACCTCTATATCGACGAACCTTTCGTCGAGCTTCCCGTCGCGAAGCAGCTTTCTCAGCTTCTCTCGTGTGTCGCTGCCCGATTCCATTGTCTGCGCGGGCTCTGCCTGCTGAGGCTGCGGGACCTGGGACGCGGGGAAGAGGAGGTCGAGCATTCTCTCTTCGGCAAGGTCCTCGGCCCTCGTCCTCACAGTCAGTTTCTCTTCGTCGGTAACCATCTTTATGGCGATGTCGGTGATGTCCCTTATCATCGATTCGACGTCCCTTCCGACATAGCCGACCTCGGTGAATTTCGAGGCCTCGACTTTTAGAAAAGGGGCCTGCGCCAGCTTGGCGAGCCTCCTCGCTATTTCCGTCTTGCCTACGCCGGTGGGCCCTATCATGAGTATGTTCTTGGGCGCGATCTCGTCCTTCAGCTCGGGGGAGACGCGCTGGCGGCGCCAGCGGTTCCTGAGCGCTATAGATACCGCGCGCTTGGCCTTGTTCTGTCCTATTATGTACCTGTCGAGCTCCGAGACTATCTCTCTCGGAGTGAAAAAGGTTTCGCTGCTCATTTTATCAGAGTTCCTCTACGGTGATTTTATCGTTGGTGTAGATGCATATCTCGGCGGCTATCTTGAGAGATTCCTCCGCAACTTGTCTGGCAGTCAGGTCCGAATGCCTGCTGAGGGCCTTCGCGGCAGCCTGAGCGTACGCGCCACCCGAGCCTACCGCTACGACATTATCGTCGGGCTCGAGAACGTCGCCGCTCCCGGATATGAGAAACATGCTCTCCTTGTCCGCCACGGCCAGGAGCGCTTCGAGCCTCCTGAGTATCCTGTCTGTCCGCCAGTCTCTCGCTAGCTCGACAGCCGCGCGGCGGAGGTTGCCCCTGTATTCTTCGAGCTTGGCCTCGAACTTGTCGAAGAGCGTCATCGCGTCCGCAGTCGCTCCCGAAAAACCCACGAGCACCTTGCCCTCGAATATCTTCCTGACTTTCCTGGCGGAATGCTTTACGGCCGCGTGGCCGAGCGTTACCTGCCCGTCGCCCGCCATGGCGACCTGGTCCTTAACCTTTACGCATACTATTGTGGTTCCGTGAAATTGTTCCATGTCTATGCTCTCGGATGAGTCTTGTCGTATATCTCCATTAGTTTCTCTATAGAGGTATGAGTATACCTTTGTGTCGTGGAAAGGCTCGCGTGACCGAGCATTTCCTGGATGGCGCGGAGGTCCGCCCCGCCGCCGAGGAGGTGAGTCGCGAACGAGTGCCGGAGGACGTGAGGGCTTATGTTTTTAGGTATCCCGGCCGCGATGGAGCGCTTTTTTATTATCCTGTCGACGCTCCTGACAGTGAGCCGTCCGCCCCTCGAATTCACGAAGAGCTGCTCTCCATCGGGCTTCATATCCAGCCTGTGCGCCAGGTATTTCTTTATGGCTTCCGCCGCCCGGGAGCCCACGGGCACCTGCCTTTCCTTCCTGCCCTTGCCGAGCACCTTGACCGTCATATTTCCTAGGTCTAGGTTGCCGACGTCGGCCCCTGCAAGCTCGCTCACCCTGAGCCCGCTCGAATACAGAAGCTCTAAAATAGCGTTGTCGCGTGCGTCTAGCGCGCCGTCGCCTGAGCCCGTTTCGAGGAGCTTTACGACCTCGTCGACCGTTAGAAATGAAGGGAGTCTCTTTTCGGCTTTGGGCGTCGGGACGAGCTTCGCGAGGTTTAATTTTACGGCTCCCGTCTTCATCAGGAACTCGAAAAACGTCCTCACGGAAGAGAGCTTCCTCGAAATCGATATCTTTTTATTCCGGGTATAGAGCCAGCCTATGTAGGCCCTTACTGGGGTTTCGTCCAGCTTTTTAATGTCGAAATCCGCGTCGTTCTCCGGAAGGAGCTTCTTTCCCCGGGCGACGCTGACGAATTCGACGACGTCGGTCATATACGCCTTTACGGTGTGTTTCGAGTAATTTCGTTCGGAGAGGAGGTACTCTCTGAAGCTGTCCAGGTGCTGGTCCATGGCGCGGTTCATAATAATATAATCACGGCAATCCGTCTTTCAATGGAAGACTCGGGCCCGACTCGGAAGCTTTTTGGAAGTGCCGGGATAGCGGATACGAACCTCGCGCCAACCGTATTCCGGCTTTGGTAC
This sequence comes from uncultured Spirochaetia bacterium, assembly GCA_964586675.1. Lineage (GTDB taxonomy): Bacteria > Desulfobacterota_D > UBA1144 > Nemesobacterales > UBA2774 > JADLGH01. The sequence goes on from CAZPHQ010000024.1 coordinate 23,229, forward strand.
GGACGGCCGGACTTTGGTGCGCGTTCTGTCTGGGGACGGCTAGTTCCTCTCGAAGCCGCCGTAGTCCCTGCTCATCTCGTCGTAGAAGAGCCCGGAAAGCTGAACCCTCTTGGCGCCGATGTACCTCTTTCTGTAGTACTGCTTGTTGATGCTGTCTATCGTCACCTTGCGGGATGCCGACGATGCGTGGATGAACTCGTCGTTGCCTATGTATATACCTACGTGCGAAGGGAATTTCGCGTAGGTGGTGAAGAATACGAGATCGCCCGTGTCGAGCTCGCTCTTCTTGACGCTCTCGCCGGACCTGTAGTAAATGTCTCGCGCCGTACGCGGGAGGTTGACGTTAAACCTGCTGAAAACCTTCTTCACGTAGCCCGAGCAGTCTATGCCGGTGATCAAGTCATTGCCGCCGAACTTGTATGGCGTGCCGAGATACTTCTTCGCCACCTGTATTATGCTTTCCTTCGAGAACCTGCCGTTCTTGCCGCTTTCGGCGGCCGCCTTCGCGCTGCCGTTCGATTGAATCGTGCTCTTGTCCTCGACCGCGACATAGGCTTCCTGCCCCGGTATGATCGGTATGTAGAGAACCTGGCCCACGGTTATCGAGTTGTCTTCGATGTTGTTTTCGTTCTTGATCGCCGTTATCGTGACGCCGTGCTTGCCCGCGATGCTGCCTAGGGTGTCACCCTTGCTGACCACGTGCTCGCGCCTCGGGCTGGCTGTCGCTACTACCTTCGTGCCCACTTCGAGTGCGGGCTCGGACGGGGACTGTGTAATCCCCGGGATGTTGAGCTTCATTCCGGTCCTGAGCGTATTGCTCGTGAGGCCGTTCGCGTCCTTCAGATCCCTTACAGAGACGCCGAACTTCCTGCTGAGCTTTCCGAGGGTATCGCCCCTGGCTACGGTGTAGCGTGACGAAGTGACCCTTTCCTGCGGAACAGGGATCAGCAGTATGTTGCCCTTGCCGATGGTGTCCGACTTTAGGGCGCTCGCCTTTTTGATCTCGTCGACCGTTACGCCGAAGCTGGACGCGATGCCGCCGAGGGTGTCGCCTTCCTTGACCACGTATCTTTTCTTTATATAGACTTCGGATGACGAGGCCCCATCCTGAGGCTGGGCCTGAACGGGCTCCGCCGGCCGGACAGCAGGCTCGGCAACTACTACTACGTCCTTCTTTACCGGGCCCGGAACTTTAAGAACCTGCCCGACCCTGATATTGCTGCTCTTAAGACCGTTGGCTTTCTTGAGCTCGTTCTGCGAGACGCCGTATCTAAGGGCAAGCCGACCGAGAGTGTCGCCCCTTCCGACCGTGTAGCTCCCGGAGAATTTCTCCGCTGCGGATGCGTCCGCCGCTTCCGGCGCGGATGCCGCGCTATCCTGAGCGAGGGCGAGCTTCTGCCCTACGCGGAGGTTATCGCTCCTGAGGGCGTTCATCTTCTTAAGCTCCTTTACCGAGACGCCGAACTTGCCGCCGATCTTCCCGAGGGTGTCGCCTTTACGCACCGTGTATACGTCGGGGACTTCGGGTTTATAGTCCGCTGCAGCCTCGGGCGTTTCGGCTGCGGGCTCGGCTGTCTTAACGGTTTCGACCGGCTTTACCGAGCCGGGCACTACGAGCTTCTGCCCGATGCGGAGATTCCTGCTGTCGATGCTGTTTAATTTGACGAGCTCTTTCGTGCTTACGCCGAGCTTTTCTGCGATGCCGCCGGGCGTGTCGCCCTTTTCAACCGTGTAGTATGTCGTTACTGCCGGGGAGGCCTTTTCAGGCTCCGGGGCCGGCTTTTCAGCTTCAGTGTTTTCCGCCTTTACGGGAACCGGCGCCGTGTCGGCGGCCGCTGTGACGGCTCCCGAGGCGCCGGGGACCACAAGCTTCTGGCCTATCTGGAGGCTCTTGCTGTTTATGTCGTTGAGTTCTACCAGGTCTTTAGTGCTCACTCCCAGCTTCTCCGCTATTGCGCCTGGGGTGTCGCCTTTTTCGACTATGTAGGTTCCGCCCGCGGGCGCTGCGGCCGTTTTTACTTCGGCCGTCCGGGACGATGTTTCCGTGTTTTTGGCTGCAGGCTCGCCGCCCGAAATTCTCAAGGTCTGGCCGATCCTGAGCTTGTCGGACTTTAAGCCGTTCCCGGCCCTCAGCTCGCGGCTCGACATTCCGAATTTCGCCGCTATGTGTCCGAGCGTATCGCCTTTTTTAACTGTATAAGATGCGGGGATCGCCGAAGCCGCCGGTTTTACGGGCTCCGAAGACACTTCGTCCGTTGTTTTAAGGGTTTTGGCGCTTTTTACGCCGGGGTTTTGTCCGGAGGGGATTACAAGTTTTTGCCCAATTTGTAGTTTTGTGCTGCTTAATCCGTTTTCGTTCTGGAGGGCCGCTGTCGATACGCCGTGCCTGCCGGCTATACCGCCCAGGGTGTCGCCCTTCTTTACCGTGTACTCTTTATTAGTGCCGCCATCTTCTCTGCTGCTTTTGGCTGTGCCGCCCGAATTAGGGACAATCAAAACATCGCCTACATCCAATCTGTTATTTCCGAGATTATTGACGGATTTCAGGTCTTCTACGGTCACGCCGAATTTTAAAGCCAGGTCGTAGAGGTTGTCTCCTCTTTTTACCGTGTATTTGTTTGCGGATAGCGCTGTAACCGGAAGGAGAAAAACGAAAAGTACTATCAGGGAATGCCTAATCACCATGCCTATACCTCCTAGAGAGACAAAAACTTAACTATTTGATCCGCACCGGATCAGGATTCCGGTAGGCCGGACATGCTTCTAGGTTATTATTGTCAAAGAACTAAGTAACTTACTTAAACAGCTGGACAGATTATACACCAACGGACCCCGATATGAAAGAGGATTTAGCCGCGGCTGAAAAAATTACAAAAACGGACGCATTCCGGCAGTTTGCAATATATTCTTAAAGAAGGCGAGGGGCATTTCAAGGGGCCGGCCAAGACACTTCGAACCGGTACGTGAACCGGGTGAAAAAGTGCTCCCGAAAAAGGCCGGTTAAGTCTACTGATTTAAAAAAGGGGTGTTCGCGAGGAGCCATTCGGCGAGCGGGAGGCCCTCGACGTGGTAAATGTCTATGAACCCTTCCTCGTCCTTCTCTCGGACGAAGACCTCGCTCACGAGCCCGCCCGCGATCTTCCGGAGGTCTTCGTGTCCGAGCCCCGATGTGTCTATGACGTCCGACATTCTGAACGTGATCACCCCGGGCTTGGGCTCGGTGAATTCCCTGTCCTCCGAGAATTCGATGGCGAAGGTCACTTCGTGCGCGCCCTCCCTGTCGGGTTCGAGCTCCGTAAGCTCAACTATTTTTATGTAATCGAGTGCGGTCAACTCGCGCTCCAAAAATTAAATGGATTTTCGAGCCGCGCCGTATGTGCAGGCGTTGAATCCGGCCGGGCTCAGTCGATTATGTTCGTGCAGATGAAAAGGAACTCGTCGCCGAGCTCCCAGTTGATGGTCACGATCTGTATGTGCCCTTTGTCGCGGAGGTCTTTAAGCGTTTCGACGACCTTTATCTTCGTCTCGGTGTAGTCGAGCTCGGGGTTCGATTCCACGATCTTTCGGGTGAGCTTTTCGGTGTTGGTGTTTCCCTGGCCCGCGCCTGTGCACATCTGTTTTAAGAGTTCGATTTCAAGCTCGTTCATACGTCACTCCCGCCTTCCGCATCCGGCGAATCGTGTCCCGGGAATTTTCGTCCTGTCCCGGGTGTTATGGGGCGGCGGAATCAGCCATGAAATATAGTGTATTATACATTGAAGCGCAACGATGGCCGCCGGACGCACGGCGCGGCCCGGACGCCCAAGGCGCGGCTCCAAAGCATGAAGGTCCTGATATACACGCACGAATTTCCGCCGTTTCTGGGCGGGCTCGCGACGACTTCCTTAAAGCTCGCCCGGGGGCTCTCATCTTCGGGGCTGGACGTTTCCGTGCTCGCCCCCGGATACGGAAAGAGCGGCCACGATGCGGACGGCGCGCTCGGCGTCCCTGTTACAAGAATTCCTTCTCTCGGCGCGGGGACTGCAGCGTCGATCCCCTACGCCGACATACTCCTTGGGCGCATGCACCTCTCCCGCGCAGTCGAGGCCGTGAGGCCCGACGCCGTTCTCTTCATAACGGAGGAAGCCGAGGCCGCCGGAGGGCTCATGTCTTCCTATCCTTTCATTCCTATCGTAAGGGTCGCGGGCTCTGGAATTACGACGTGCTTTCTCGGGAGCAATCCGCTGAAGCGTTTCATGCACTATCCCATGGCGAGACTTTACAAAAACTCGCCGCTGATTATAGCGGTGAGCGAGAGCACGAAGGGGCTCCTTCGCGATGTAGGTGTACCGTCCGAAAAAATAAAAGTTATATACAACGGCGTCGAGGACGAGATGTTGAATAAATCTCCCGATGCCGCGAAGGTGGAAGCCCTGCGTAAAAAATACGCTATAGGTCCGGGTGCTAAGGTGCTGCTCACGGTCGCGAGGGTGCTCCCAAGGAAAGGTCAGGATACCGTCATAAAGGCCCTCCCGGCGGTGCTCGCTGAATTTCCGGATACGTATTATCTAGTAGTCGGCGACGGGCGGTACGTGAAAAACTTCAGGGAGCTCGCCGCAAGGACGGGGATTTCGGGGAACGTGATTTTTACGGGAGGGGTCGGCCATTCGGACGTCGTCGATTATTTCGACCTCTCTGACATATTCGTCATGCCGAACAGGTACTGGAACGACAAGATAGAGGGACTTCCCAACGTCCTCCTCGAAGCGGCGGCGAGAGGGAAGCCCGTCATCGCCGGGAATCACGGCGGCTCCGTCGAGGCCGTCGAAGAAGGCGAGACAGGCCTTCTCGTGAACCCGGAAAGCGTTTCAGAAGTATCGGACGCGATTCTCCGGCTCCTGAGAGATCCGGGTCTCGCGCACGGCATGGGTGAAAAGGGTAAGCTGCGCGTCGCGGAGCGTCATACGGTGAACGGCATGATAGAACATTACGCCTCGGCGATAAGGGCGGCCGTCGAAGGCAGCCGGCCGAATAACGGCTGGGGACGCGGCGCGGCATGACGAAACCCTCGGGCAGCCAGAGAAAGCTCTTTTTAAACGCAACTTATCTCTTCGGCGGAAAGGCCGCGGCCGGGGGGTTCGCGGCGCTCCAGACTGTCATCATGGCGAGGATACTGGGCGTCGGCGATTTCGGGCTTCTCCAGCTCGTCATCGCGTATATAGCGATGATGAACCAGTTCTTCGACGTGAGGGTGTGGGAGACCGCCGTCAAGTACATAGGCACCTACTGGGGCGAGGGCGAGAAGGACAAGACCCGCGCCATGATAAAGCTGTCCTATTTCCTCGACATTGCGAGCGGGGCCGTCTCGTTCGTAATCGCGATACTAACTGCGAAGCTCATTAGCGACTACGTCCTCCACGAGCCCGGCGCCTACGTATACATCTGGGTATTCGCCCTCAGCCTCTTCATAGAAACGGCGAAGCTCACATCCGACGCCATACTCCGCGTCTTCGACAAGTTCAGGCTCATAGCCATAGTTAACACAATGGAGAATTTCGTTCAGCTTATACTGGTCACAACCTTCCTTCTCCTGGGGAAGGGGATAATGGGCGCGCTCTACGGGCTCGTCATCTCGAAGTTCGTGACCGTCTTCTTAAGAATGCTGCTCGTCAACATGACGCTCTCGGAAAAGGGGCTTCGCAACTGGCTCATGGCCGACCTCAGGCTGATACGCGGCGAGTGGAGGGAAATAGGCTGGTTCCTCGGCAATACGAGCTTCATGGCCACGCTCAAAACGGGGAGCGACAAGTACCTCGGCATGATGATGCTCGGATACCTGGCAGGGAACGAGGCTGTCGGATTTTACAGGGTCGCGAACTCGGCCTCGGGCATAGTCAACCGCATCGTCGATACGCTTAACGAAGCGATATTCCCCGAGCTCGTGAGATTCACGAGCACAAGCGAGATCAAAAAGTTTAAAAAGTTCATCAAGGCTTCTACGCTCAACCTTCTCAAGATCATCGTGCCTGTAACAATCGTTATAGCCGCGCTCGCGGAGCCTATAGTGAAGTACATTTTTGGCGAGGAATACATGCCCGCCGTGAACACGCTCAGGATACTGGCGGTCGCGGTGCTCATATCGCGGTTCACCTACTGGATAAGCCCGGCGCTCCTGGCCATGGGCCGGTCGGGCGTGAGAACGGTGTTCACGGTCTTTACGACAGTCGTTTACCTGGGGCTGATGCTCGTGTTGATCCCGCCTTATTCATACGACGGAGCGGCGCTGGCGTTTTTAGGCTTTGCCATTATAAAGTCGGCCATGTCATACGGTATATTCGAATATTACGTGAGGAAGGACCAGGGCTAGAATCATTCCGGCGGCGCGGTATTTGCCGCAGCAGCGGGAGACTTCTTGATCAGCCCGTTCTCGTGGAGGAATTTCGCGAAGAGCTCTCCCTTTAACTCCGCGCCCAGCTCGTTTTCGTGCCGTCCGTCGCCCCAGTATTTCGTGTCGTCCGGCATTACGGCTTCGAAGTCGAAGAGCGGAATGCCGTTTTCGGCGGCGACCTTTTCGAGGACCTCGTTCATTTCTCTGAAGCCCCTCTGGTAATGGGGCGTCGACGCGTAGTCGTTCATGTAGGGCGACCACGCCCACGTGACGAAGACCATATCGACCCCGTTTGCCTTCGTTATCGCAGCCATGTTGCGGAGGTTCCGCTCGAAGAATACGGGAGGGTTCTTGTCGAGGAGCTCCATGGGGTTGTGCTTCATGACGGACTTCGGACCGTAAGCCGTTTTAGGCGTTACGAAGTTCCCTATGCCCACCTGTTTCGTTATGCCCGTCTTTCTCAGTATCACCCTGAAAAGAGCGCTGTACTCCAGGAGCGGCACGTCCGGCGGGTCCCACTGCTTCCGTCTGCCCGAGTCGTCGGATTTGTATGAAGCAGGGTCCACGAATCTCGCGTGAACATCGTTCGTGCCCTCGTATTCGATTACGAGATCAGGGTCTATGTCGAGCACCCGGAACTGGAGGTTGATAAGCGTCTCCCATGAATTATAGCCGCCGACGCCCGCGTTTATGACCTCGACGTTTTCGTAGCCGTATTTGTCCCTGAGCTCGCGCTCCATAACGGCAGTAAATGTTTTGTCGTTGTCGTTTATCCCGATGTTGTAAGTCGTCGAGCCTCCGAGCACCGCGATCCTGAAAACCCCTTCGGGCTTTTCGCGCGGGAACTCGTCGTTCCGGTATCCGAGGGAATTGTGGTGCGACTTCCCTCTTTTAAATTTCGGGTTCGGATAGTAATTGAGGTAGTGGTGCCGGACATACCTTTGATTGTCGGGGCTGAGATACGAGTATACAGAGTACTGGAGGCTCTCCTCTTCGGGGATAATCGCGAGCCATATGCGTGTGCCGATTTCGAGAACCAGCAGCGTGAAGAATATGCTCACGAGGAGGAGCGTCAATTTTCTTCTGAACGGTGCTTTTTGCGCTGGCGCTGTCATTTGTTTATATGCCGGTTAACGGATAATTCGAAAGGGCTCGGGGAGTGCGCAGGGTCTCATGGACAGACAGGAATATTAATGAATATTATATCATGCGCTCCCGGGATTTTTTGTTGTCCGTCACTTCGGCCTCGTTTATATTACCTGAGTGGAGGCCGAAGCGCTTCCGGCCCGGAGAACGCCGAGCTTGAGCAAATTGATAAAAATCGTCCTGATCGTCCTCGTCTCCGTGATCGTGTCGCTTGCGGCCGCGGAGGGGCTTTCGAGGCTGTTCCTGGACCCGATAGATTTCCTTAAGCCAACGCGCATACCGGACCCTGTCCTCCGGTATTCGATAGAGCCCGGCACAGGGGCGCACGACGCCTGGGGATTCCGGAACGAGTCCGTTCCCGCAAAGGCCGACATCATCGCCGTCGGGGACTCCCACACATACGGCATAAGCGCGACAGCCGACGACTCCTGGCCCTCCGCCCTCGGAAGGATGAGGGGGGAAACGGTTTACAACATCTCGCTCGGCGGCTACGGGCCCGCCGAATATTTTTACCTCATCGCAGACAAGGCTGTCAGGCTCGGGCCGAAGTACGTCATAGTCGGCTTTTATCTCGGGAACGATCTCAAAGATTCATACAACGCCGTTTACACTGTCAGGCTCTGGGAGCGCATGAGGAAGCCCGGCTTTTCAGCATCGGATTCCGACGCCGACGACGCCCCGGGAGAATCCGGCGCAGGGCTCGGCGAATGGCTCGCAGGGCACAGCGTTTTTTACAGGCTCGTAAGCTCCTCATTCATAGGTGACAATCTCAGGCAGAGGAGGAGGCTCAAACGCGGCGAGGAGATAGTCATGTTCGAGGATTCAGCCTCGGGCATAAAGACCGGGTTCACCCCCGAAAGAAGGCTCCGGGGGCTCGACCTCCAAGACCCTGAGGTGAAAGAAGGGCTCAGGCTCAGCCTCGAATTCTTCAGCCGCATGAACATGCTCCTCGAAGGGACAGGCATGAAGTTCCTCGTCGTCATTATCCCGACCAAGGAGAGCGTCTATGCCCGCTACATTGAAGGCAATAAATCCCTCCCGGCATCAGAAAAGATAGACCGCCTCATTGCCAACGAAAGAGAGGTCAACGCCGAGGTGAAGCGCTACTTTAACGAGCACGGCATAGCGTACGTCGATGTGCTCGACGCCCTCCGCGAAAAGGCGGGCAGCGAGCAGCTTTACCCGGCCAATTTCGGCGGCCATACGAACGGGAACGGCTACCGGATAATCGCCGAAACCGTAAACTCCTGGCTCGAAAAAGCGCAATAAGCCTGCATCGCATAACCGGGCGGGTTTACAGAACCCGGGCCCGGTTCTATAATTCTCCTTCTTCATGGTAAGGATAAAGGTCTGCGGAATAACGTCTCTCGACGACGCGCTCGCCGCTGTCGACGCCGGCGCGGATGCACTCGGCTTCGTCTTCTACGAGGGGAGCAAGAGGTATATCCAGCCCCGAGAGGCCGGGAAGATAACTGCAGCGCTTCCGCCGTTCGTTGCGACAGTCGGCGTGTTCGTGAACCACAGCCCTGAGGATATATCGGCGGTGGTCCGGGAATCCGGCATAGGCGTCGTCCAGCTCCACGGCGACGAGACGCCGGAGGCCGTGTCCCTTATCCCGTTCCCCATTATAAAGGCTTTCAGGGTGGGGGGCAGCATAGACCCCGCCGAGGTTGAACTTTATCCCGTTCAGGCTATCCTCTTCGATAAACGCTCGGACGAGATTTACGGCGGCACCGGAAAGAGCTTCGACTGGTCCATACTCCGGGGCGCGAATTTCGGAAAGAGGGTAATATTGTCGGGCGGCCTCAGCGCGGAGAACGTCGAGGAGGCAGTCGGCATCGTAAGGCCCTATGCGGTCGACGTGAGCTCCGGTGTCGAGGACTCTCCGGGAAGAAAAAATCACTTGAAAATAAGACAATTCATACAGGCGGTGAGAAATGGCGGTTAAACCTGGGCTCCCCGACGCTTCGGGTCATTACGGCATCTTCGGCGGCAAGTACGTTTCGGAGACGCTCATGCCCGCGGTGCTTCAGCTCGAAAAGGCGTACGAGGAAGCGAGGAACGACCCGGCCTTCAAGAAGGAGCTGGATGATTATCTCACCGAATACGTGGGCAGGCCGACGCCCCTTTATTTCGCCGAGCGCCTGACGAAGAGACTCGGCGGGGCGAAGATATATCTCAAGCGTGAAGACCTCGCGCACACAGGCGCTCACAAGATAAACAACACGATAGGCCAGGCCCTTCTCGCGGCGCGCATGGGTAAGAAGCGCATAATCGCCGAGACCGGCGCGGGCCAGCACGGCGTAGCGACGGCTACCGTCGCAGCTCTCCTCGACATGGAGTGCGAGATATTCATGGGCCTCGAAGACACCCGGCGCCAGGCGCTCAATGTGCTCAGGATGAAGCTCCTCGGCGCGAAGGTGAGGGAGGTCACGCAGGGCACACAAACCCTCAAGGACGCCATGAACGAGGCGATGAGGGACTGGATAACGAACGTCAGGACTACTTTCTACATTATAGGCAGCGTCGCCGGCCCGCATCCCTACCCGATGATAGTGAGGGACTTTCAGTCCGTCATAGGCAAAGAGGCGAGGGAGCAGATACTGGAGAAGGAAGGCAAGCTTCCCGATCTCCTGGTCGCATGCGTCGGCGGCGGGTCGAACGCGATGGGGCTCTTTTATCCCTTCATAGGCGACGAGGGCGTCGCCATGACGGGCGTCGAGGCGGCGGGCGGAGGGATAGAAACGGGCATACACGCGGCGAGTATCTCGGCTGGAACGGTCGGCGTCCTCCACGGGAGCAAGACCTATCTCCTCCAGGACGAGGACGGGCAGATAAAGCCGACGCATTCCCTCGCGCCGGGGCTGGATTACCCGGGCGTCGGGCCGGAGCACTCGTACCTTAGCGATTCGGGCCGCGTCAGCTACACTAATGTTACGGACTCTGAAGCGCTCGAAGGGTTCAAGCTCCTCGCGCAGACGGAGGGTGTGATACCGGCGCTCGAGTCCTCGCATGCCATCGCCTACGCGCTCAAGGCGGCGCCGAAGATGTCCGGGGATTCAGTGCTTATCGTATGTCTTTCGGGGCGCGGGGATAAGGATATGCATTCCGTGGCAGACCTTCTGTCCGGCGGGCAGAAGCAGTGACCGCTCATAATGTAATCCATTGCGAAGACACGATATTTGATAGCCCCGGGGAGAAGGCGGGCAGGGGTAAAGTCTTGACATTACATGCAAAAATGTTAGAGTTTGTGCCATACAAAGGGGCCGGGTTTCCTGATTTAAAAACGAGAAGAAGTGCGAAGAGCGGTGTAATCTGCTGAAATTCAGGGTTCGGTATAAATGCTTCCTAACTTTCTTTGCCCGATTCGCGGAAAATTCAAAGACAAATGAGCAGAATATCTGAAAAGTTCGAAGAGCTCAGGCAGAAGAGCAGGATTGCCCTCGTAAGCTACATAACTGCGGGAGACCCTACTCTCGACACGACCGTCGATATCGCCCTTAAGCTCGAGGAGAGCGGGGCCGACATCATAGAGCTGGGCGTGCCGTTCTCGGACCCGATGGCCGACGGCCCTGTCATACAGCTCGCTTCGGAGAGGGCTCTTGTCGGCGGCGCGTCGCTCGCGGGCGTTCTCGATACCGTGAGAGAGATACGAAAAAAATCCGGCGTTCCGATAATACTCTTCGGTTATTACAACCCCTTCTTCAAATACGGGCTCGAGCGCGTGGTGAAAGATGCGGCCGAGGCCGGGGCGGACGGTTTTCTGATAGTAGACCTTCCCCCGGAAGAGGCGGGCGAGTTTAAAGTGCACACCGATAAGGCGGGGCTCGACATCGTATTCCTTCTCGCGCCCACGAGCACGTCGGAAAGAATAGGGCTCGTCGCCGGGAACGCGAGCGGGTTCGTCTATCTCGTATCGGTGACAGGCGTCACAGGCGTGAGGCCCGAGATGGATTATTCCCTCGAAGGCCTGACAGACGAGATAAGGCAGGCTACCGGGCTCCCGGTGGGCATAGGGTTCGGAATATCCACGCCCGAGCAGGTTTCGAGGCTCTCGGGATATGCTGACGCAGTCATAGTCGGCAGCGCCATAGTCAGGATTATAGAGCGGTACGGGAGCGAGAGGAAAAAGCTCCTGGAGGAGCTTTCGGGATTCGTGAGCGGTCTCAGCGCGGCCTGCGGCAGGAACGGCGCGTCTTCCGGAAGGACGAAAAGCTGATGCAAAAAGAGCTGAGAAGATATCTCTTCATAGGGGACTTCGATTCCTTTCTCCTCGGGATTTTCTCGAAGCGGGGGGAGGTAATATGGGTGAGCTCCCTCGAAGAGGCGCTTAACCAGATGGGGAACTTCTCCGTCATCATGATAGACAAGAGGTGTTTTTCGCCGGAGCTTACCAACGAGCTGTCGGCGCACTACCCGCAGACGCCGCTTATAGTGAGTAACGGCGAGCCGATGGAGGAGCCTCCGCCGTCGGTCAGGTTCGTTGCGTTTCACAAGCTTCTTACAGACGAGATAGCGCGCGAGGAAAGGCTCGCGAGGACTGAGCTCAGGGTTGAGGAGCTCAGGCGCGTGCACGCGAACGGGAAGAAGATGCTCATTCTTCTTCACGACCATCCCGACCCGGATTCCATAGCCGGCGCGCTCGCTCTGAGGGCGCTTCTGAAACGTAACAAGCAGACCGCCATAATAGGGCACCTCGGCGACAGGATATCGCGCCCCGAAAACGTCGCCATGATAGAGCTTCTCGAAATAGACCTCCAGGAGCTCGAAATGAAGCAGCTTAAGGAATTCGACTCCATAGCGATGGTAGACGTTCAGCCGACATTTTTCGGCCCCGGTCTCCCGCCCGTGGATACTGTCATCGACCATCACCCGCTCGTGGGCTCTTACGAGGCGCGGTTTAAGGAAGTGAGGGCAGAGGAAGGTGCGACTTCGACGATCCTGACAAAGTACCTCCGCGCATCGCAGACAGACATTTCAGAAAGGCTAGCCACTGCGCTCCTTTACGGGATCAAGACAGACACCGTGATACTCAACAGGGACGCCAACCCCGACGACATAGAGGCGTTCACGTTCCTCTACCCGCTCGCCAACCTCGGGCTTTTGAGGCGCATAGAGCGCGCCGAGGTCCCGCCGGACGAAATCAGATCGCTCGGACAGGCGCTCGCGGACCACTGGATCGCGAACGACATATTTTTCGTGAACGTGGGCAGGGTCGACCGCGAATACCTCATACCCAAAATGGCCGACTTCGGCATACAGGTGAAGGATATCGAATGGTCCGTGGCGTTCGGCATCCTGGACAAGACGCACCTCATTATTTCCGTCAGGAACGTCGGCTATGTGAAGAGCGCGGGCCGGCTTGTAAGGGAGCTTTTCAGGGACATAGGAAGCGCGGGAGGGCACAGGTCGGCCGCGAAGGCCGTGATCCCGCTCGCGAAGGTGAGAACAGCCATAGGCAAGGGCTCGCAGGACGCCATAAAAAAGTGGGTGACCGATCTATTCACAAAGGCAGTCACAGAAAAACCCGAAGAAGACGCGTAGTAATTTCCCCCGATTCCATCACTTGTCCAAATCAGAAATTCCCGCATGCCTGGCGTCGCTCCGCAAGTTTGAACAGCGCGCCTTAAACGAATATAATCCCAAGCTATGAAAATTGTCTTCATGGGAACTCCGGATTTCGCGGTGCCTTCGCTCGATGCGCTCACACACGCGGGATACGAAGTCGCCGCCGTCGTAACGCAGCCCGACAGGCCGAGCGGAAGGGGCAAAGTCCTTACGCCGCCGCCCGTGAAAGTCGCGGCGGAGGCCGCCGGGATTCCCGTCCTTCAGCCGGCGAAGATAAGGACGGAAGAGTTTTTCGCAGAGCTGTCGTCCTACTCGCCCGATCTCATATGCGTGACCGCTTATGGAAGAATTCTGCCGAAATCCATACTCGACCTGCCAAGGTACGGGTGCGTGAACGTCCACGCCTCCCTCCTTCCGAAATTGAGGGGCGCCGCCCCGATCAACTGGGCCATAGTGACGGGCGAGAGCGTGACAGGCGTTACTACAATGCTGATGGATGAAGGCATGGATACGGGCGGCATGCTGCTCAGGCGCGAGGTCGCGATCGAAGAGAACGACACCGGCGAGAGTCTCTCGCGGAAGCTGTCCATAATCGGAGGGGAGCTCCTTATAGAGACCCTGCCGCTTTATATCGAAGGAAAGCTCAGCCCCGAAAAGCAGGATGAATCGCATGCGACATATGCGCCGATAATAAAAAAGGAAGACGGCCTCATCGACTGGTCGAAACCCGCACGCGACATAAGAAATCTTCTGAGGGGGATGCAGCCGTGGCCGGGGGGATATACCTTCCTCGACGGAAAGATGCTCAAAATATTCCGGGCTTCGGAGTCGGAAGGGGAGGGGCGTCCGGGTGCTGTCGTGAGATCGACAGGCGACGTGCTGCGCGTCGCGGCGGGCGAAGGCGCGCTCGACATACTGGAGCTTCAGATCGAGGGAGGAAAGAGGCTCGGCGCTGCCGCGTTTTTGGCGGGGAGAAAGATTTCCGAGGGTACGATTCTCGGGGCTGCGTAGCGATCCGTCATCTGCATCCCGAAGAGTCTCCGGCCTTTACGAGATTGGCCGATATTTCTGTTTTAAGCCCTTCATCATTTGCGGCCTTCAGGCACGCCTCTCCAAGCGCCTCACGGGCCTTGTCCGTTTCCCCGAGCTTGAGATAAATCATCCCGAGCGTATCGAGAGCGTAGGCCGGCATTTCGTTTTGAGGTCCCGCCGCTGCGTGGAGAATATCCAGCGCTTCTCTGTAATCCTTACCTGTTTCGAGATAGAGCGAGGCCAGGTTGTTGGCGGCGTCTATCGATTTCGGGTCTCTGTCTAATGCACGTCCGTAATATTTTTCGGCCTCGGTATATTCGCCTTCCTTCATGTATACATTCCCGAGGTTGACGAGAGGCGTCGCGAGACTGCCGTCTATCGCTATAGCGCGTTTATATTCCCTGATGGCGAGGTCGTGCTTTCCCTCCCTCTCGTATATGACGCCGAGGTCGTTGTGCTCTTCGGCTGTTAGAGGGTCGTCGGTGTAAAGCGAGCTATAGAGCGCGGCGCAGCCGCCTAGTGAGATTGTCAAAACCAGTAGCGCTAAAACCAGCTTCACCGGGTGGGTCACTTCCTGATTACCAGCATGAGCCTGTTCATCTTCTTCCATTCGCCGTTGAGCTTGTCGTACGAGATTTCCTGCCCGCCTTTCTCGCCCGTGTGAAGAATGAAAGTTTTCTTAGCACTGTCGTAGCCGTAAACGACATAGTAGTGCGGCACGCTGACCTTCCACTTGCCCCTGTCGACGAGCAGTATCGCCGGCGCTCCCTCATCTATGACCGCCCGCAGGGATTCCCGGCTCCCGTTCACGGCTTCGGTCCTGTAGCCCTGCGCCTTCGCGTAATTCTCCATGTCGGATATGAGCGCGCCGTCTAAACCGGGGGTGAAAACGGCTTCGGCTATCACGTCCTGTCCGATCTCGTTGCCATAGAACTGCATAATGGACGCCATCGCCGCCGGCCCGCAGTAATCGTCCTTTTGTTTTACGAACGGCACGCCGTCTATAACCTTCCTTCCCGGCCCTGCCGGTGAGCCGTCGGCGCGCGCTTCGAACGCGCCCGCGGCGGCAATTGTAACGACGGCCGCCGCAATGACCAAAGCTTTTATCCTCAGCATTTCGGGTTTACCCTGCCGGGCGCTTCTAGACCCGTTTGAAGAGATAGACGATCAGGAGGACGAGGGCCGCGATCACGAGGATCGCGATTACTATGCCTAGCCCCGCGTCTCCGCCCGCAGGTATTTTATCGGCGAGCGACGCCATCTGGTGCACCTGCTCGTCGCTCATCGAGCTCAGCTTCTGGGAAACCTCGTCGGTAGTGAGTCCGTGGCCCATGAGCTTGTTCGCCACTATCTTGTTCTCGAGCGCGCGCTTGACCTTGAGCTCGTTTATTTCCCTCGCGGCAGGGTCGCTGTTGTCCATCGTCATCATCTTCGATTCGGCCGTCGCCGCCCGAGCGCCGGGCACGATAAGCGAAACCGGTGTGAAGGTCGCCAGTATTAAAACCAGAATGGAAAAGCAAAATCTTTGTCCTCTTAGATTCACGTTAATCCTCCCTTTGTTTGTGATTCAAGGCCGGAGATTATTATTTTATCGTATAAACCCGCCGGACAAAGAGATTTTTTCGACTGGAACCCATGCCCGTTCCGCCTCGCGGGGTATGGGCGGCCCCACCCCCGCGAGGTTTATACGGATATCGTGTTTTTTATAGTTGCCGGCCTATGTCGGGCTTGGACTCGGGCTCGGGCCAGGGCTCGGGCTCGGAGCTGGGCTCGGACTTGGTCCTGGGCTTGGAGCCGGGCTCGGACTCGGGCTCGGAGCCGGACTCGGGCTCGGGCTCGGGCTTGGTCCTGGGCTCGGACTTGGAGCAGGGCTCGGGCCGGGTCCCACAATGACTTCACCGCATTGGCTCGTATCGATCGTTGCGTTCCCGCTTTCGTCGAATGCGTCTTCTCCCGAATTGAATATGCATGCGCCGGCAGTGAACGTTATGACCGAATTGCCTTCCGCCTTCGCACCGTTTTCAACCGATGTTATGTCTATGTCCGCGCTCGCGTCGAGCGAGACGCTCGCATTGCCCACGCTTCTTATTCCGTCTCCGGATGCGTCACAGAAAATATTACCGTCGGTCGTCAGAAGCGTTACCTGAGACGTCCCTCTCGCGTCGATGCACCTCTCGCAGTTAGTGAGAATTATGTTCTCGGGGTCTACTATGAGGTTGCAGTTCCCTTCCGTCCTTATGCAGTCTTCGCCGCCGCCGTCGATCACGATGTCCTGACCGGGATTCTTTATAATTTCCACAGTGCCCGTCTGACAGCGTATTGGGCCTTCCGTCTCCACTATCTCCACTTCTTCACCAGGAGGCGCGTTGAGGTTTATGGTTACGACGATATTGAGCACCGTTCCGGCCTCCACTGTAATGCTTATGGACACTATTGTGCCGTTAATGTCGAAATCGAGGGTTATGTTCTCCGCGGATTCCAGCGGAAAGCTCAGCCTGAAGCTGCCGTCGGGATCAGTAATGGTCGTATCGAGGAGGACGCCGTTCACGGTCGCGAAAACCGGAATACCGCCCTGCGCTTTTGCATCCTGCACTATCTTGAGCCTCTTCATGATCTCGGCGAATTTTATCGATTCGCTCCTGGTTCGGTTCATCGCAATGACGTTCGAGACCACTCCGTTGATAACGGTTGTCTGTCCGTTCTGGCCTCCTCCCCCGCCTCCGCCACTATCACAGCCCAGAAGAAACAGCGGGGCCGCGACAGCCATGGCCGCTATGAGTACTACGGTGAGTAAGTTTTTCACTGACCGGTCCTCCCTATTTGTTTGAGTATTTATTCCTATGTTAATTATTTAGCGTTAGTATGCAAGCCGCAGGCCAGGAATTACTCAATTCGTTATGCTGGTTTTCACTCGAAATTATACCCGCCCGCTCCACGGCGCCCGTGAAAATTGCACGAGAATATACACCTAAAACTGTGTGATATGGCGCAGGATGAAACTCGCCTGCGGCTTCGGGAGGTCGTTTTGCCAAAAAAAGAGCCTGTGGTACTATATCAACCCTCATGTTGCAGGTGCTAACAGGGACACAGAAGGGGAGAAAACTCAAGGTGCCGAAGGGGGGCTCGGTCCGCCCGACGACGAGCAGGGTTAAAAAGTCCATTTTCGACAGCCTCGGCGATATTTCGGGCTGCCGGGTTCTCGATATTTTCGCGGGGACCGGGGGGCTCGGCATCGAATCGCTGAGCCGGGACTCGGCCCATGTGACCTTCATCGAAAAGGACGCGTCCGTCTTCAAGGTGCTTTGCCAGAACCTCACGCTGTGCGGCTTTCTGGACAAGGCGACGCTCATGTGCCTCGATTACGCGCAGGCGCTCCGGGCGCTCGCCGCGAAGGGCGAAAAGTTCGATATAATATTTATAGATCCGCCGTATCCCCTTTACCAGGCGCTCGAAGTGAGGGACTTCATAACCGCGGCGTCTTCCGTGCTTGCGCCCTCGGGGCTCATGATCATAGAGCACGATCATAAGATAGACGACGCGCCGCCTGGCTTCGGCAGGTTCACGAAGCCGTTCGGCGGGACGCACGTCAGCTATTTCAGGAGGAGCGGTGAGGAGTGATGAGCAAGTCAGCCATATATCCGGGTTCGTTCGACCCGTTTACCAACGGCCATAAAAACGTGATCGAGCGCGGCGTGAAGGTGTTCGACGAAGTCGTCGTCGCGGTCGCTCACAACACGTCAAAGAAGACGATCTTCACCCTCGAAGAGCGCGTGGAGATACTGAAAGAAATATTCAAGGACAGGGCCGACGTGAGGGTCGATTACTTCGAGGGCCTTCTCGTCGACTATGCGAAGAGGATGGGGACGAACATTGTTTTAAGAGGTATGAGGACGGTTTCAGATTTCGAATACGAGCTCCAGATGGCGCTCGCGAACAAGTCTCTCAGCCAGGAGCTCGAAACCGTGTTCATGGTTACGGACAGCGAATTCTCTCATGTGAGCTCGTCCGTTATAAGGGAGGTCGTTTCCCTCGGCGGCTCGGCCCGGAAGATGGTGCCCGCAATAGTTGAAAAAAGGCTAAAGGAAAAGTTACTTAAACGCTAGGAGGACGAAGCCCACATGAAGCTTTCTGCCCGTGCTAACAGGATTCAGCCGTCGGCAACGCTGGCAATAACCGCGAAGGAAAAGGCCCTAAAAGCGGAGGGCATCGACGTTATCGGATTCGGCGCCGGAGAACCGGATTTCGACAGCCCGGATTATGTGAAGGAGGCCGCAGTCGAGGCCATAAAGAAGGGCTATACCAAATACACCGCCGTCGGCGGCATCGATCAGCTTAAGGACGCGATAATAGAAAGGATGAAGCTCGACTACGGCCTCGAATACCAGAAGCCCGAGCTAATAGTATCCTGCGGCGCGAAACATACGCTTTTCAATCTTACGCAGGCAATAATCGACAGCGGCGACGAGGTCATAATCCCCGCGCCATACTGGGTCTCTTACCCCGAGCAGGTGATACTGGCCGAGGGGAAGCCCGTCATCCTCGAAACCCGCGAAGAGGACGGCTTCAGGATAGACCCGGCCGAGCTCAAAAAGCTCATCACACCGAAGACGAAGGCGCTCGTGCTTAACTATCCATCGAACCCGACGGGTGTGACCTACAGCGAGGACGAACTGAGAGCTATAGTAGACGTCGCCATGGCGGCCGGGATTACGATAATCTCGGACGAAATATACGACAAGATAATATACGACGGGAAGAAGCACACTCCCGTGGCGTCCCTCGGCGAGGACGTGAAGAAGGCGACAATACTCGTCAACGGCACTTCGAAGACCTACGCCATGACCGGGTGGAGAATCGGTTTCGCCGCCGGAGACAAGGGCGTCATCAAGGCGATGGGCGATATCCAGGGCCAGTCGACCTCGAACCCGACTTCCATATCGCAGTGGGCCGCGGTGAGCGCCTATGCGAGCCCGCAGGACCTCATAGTTCAGAGAACGGGCGAATTCGAGAAGAGAAAAACCTATATCGTCGAAAGGCTCAACTCGATTCCCGGCATAAAGTGCGTCAGCCCGAGCGGGGCGTTCTACGCATTCCCGAACGTCTCGGCTTTTTACGGCAAATCCCACAACGGCAAGACAGTTAACAGCTCGCTCGACTTCACCGAGTTCCTCCTCGAAGAGGCCAAGGTCGCGGTCGTGCCGGGCGACTCGTTCGGCTCCGACGCGCACGTACGTCTCTCCTTCGCCACCTCTATGGAGAACATCGTAAAAGGGATGGACAGGATAGAGGAAACCGTGGCGAAGCTCGCCTGACGGGCAATTCACGGATTACAATTCGATTACGTACCGCCCCGCATATGTATTATCCTAAATACATATGCGGGGTTTGTTTTTATTCCGATGCTCCGCGTGGTGACGGAAGGTCATGGAACGGATAAAGCTCGGCATATCCATATCACTCACAGGCAGCTACTCCGTACAGGGAGTCGAGAGCTTCCGGGGGCTCACGCTTTATGTCTCGGACTTGAACGAGAGGGGAGGGATGTACATTCCCGAGCTCGGAGGCAAAGTCCCCGTCGAGCTCGTTTACTTCGACGACGAGAGCGACGCCGACATATGCCGCGCCAACATAGAAAAACTCCTCCGGCATGAAAGGGTCGACATTCTCCTCGGCCCGTATTCGAGCTCGCTCGCGCTCGCCGCTGCGGAAGAGGCGGAGCCGCGTGGCGTCACGCTCTGGAACCACGGCGGCTCGACTGACGAGATGGACGAGAGGGGGTTCACCTGCCTCGTCAGCGCCATAACGCCCGCGAGCGTCTATTCCCGCGGAATAATAGCACTCGTCCGGGAGAAGGATCCCACCGCGCAAAGGATAGCGTCCTTCAGCGCCTTCGACAGCGGTTTTTCGCGGAGCGTCGCGCGCGGCGTGGACAGGTACGGGGCGGAGCACGGGTTCGAGGTCAAAAGGTTTGAGTTCAGGACGGGCAGGGAGGATTTCTCCGAGCTCTTGTCCTCGGCCATGGATTACGAGCCCCACGTCATAATAGGCATGGGCAGGGCGAACGACGATCTTCTACTCGCAGGAAAGATAATCGAGACGGGCGCAAAGCCGCGCGCCGCCGCGTTGGCCGTGGCGTCGATAGGTTTATTCAGGGAGACCTTCGGTGATTACGCCGATGGGTTCATGTCGTCGAGCCAGTGGGAGAATGGGGTCAGCGATAATCCCGACGCCGGGCCGACGTCGGCGGAATTCTTTGCGCGCTACAAATCCACTTACGGGCACGCCCCGGACTTCGTCGCAGCGCAGGGCTATAACATCGGCATCGTTATCGAAAAGTGCGTCGAAGCGGCCGGCACCGTCGACGGCAGAGCTCTCAGGGAGACGGCGAGAGGCCTCGATCTCCGCACGTTCTACGGGCGTTTCAAAACCGACGCTAACGGCAGCCAGATCGGGCACGAAATGGTTACAGTCCAGTGGCAGGGCGGCGAGAAGGCCGTCATCTATCCTGAAACGGCATCGTTCGGAAGGCTCGTATACCCGGCGCGATTTAATTTTTGAAAAGGCCGCGAAAATTCCATCCTCTTATTGCCGAATTCACGCCGGCGTCCCGTTTTTCTCAAAACTCCAGGCAGTAAAAAAGCGCCAGCCTGTCCTCTATGTGCTGTAAACTTATAGTATGGGAGATTTGGGAGACACGGAAGAGAAGAATCTGCTCGAGGCACGGCTCATACTCGAGCACTCCTCGTCTGTAACCGTGCTGTCGGGCGCCGGGATATCCGCAGAAAGCGGCGTGCCGACGTTCAGGGGAACGGACGGACTCTGGCGCAATTTCAGATCCGAAAATCTCGCGACGCCCGAGGCCTTCTGGGATAATCCGAAACTCGTCTGGGAATGGTACGACTGGAGACGGTGCGCCGTGAAGGACGCAAGGCCCAACCCGGGGCATTTCGCGCTGGCGGAGCTGGAGAACCAGAAGAAAAAATTTACGCTCGTAACACAGAACGTAGACGGGCTTCATCAGATGGCCGGCAGCAGGAACGTCCTCGAGATGCACGGGAACATCTGGGAAATAAAATGCACGAAATGCGGGCTGATAACGAAGGATTATCGTGTCCCGCTCGAAGAGCTGCCGCCCCTGTGTCCATCGTGCGGCGGAATGGGAAGGCCGAACGTCGTATGGTTCGGCGAGCTCATACCGATGGAAGTTATAGATAAAACCCTCAAGGCCATAGAAGACTGCGAAGTCATGCTCATCATCGGTACGTCCGGCGTCGTGGAGCCGGCGGCGTCGATGGGTCTTGTAGCGAAGCAGGCCGGGAAAACAGTCATAGAGATCAACATCGAGCATACTCCCAACTCGCCCCTTTTCGATCTCACACTGCTCGGAAGATCGGGCGAGATTCTTCCCCTCCTTTATACGCCGCGCATGGCGTACAGCTGAGCCGCCCACCCGCCGCCCTCTCCCGGCCCGGATATATTTAACTTTACTGGCACGAAATAAATTCGCAGAACATATCCGGTTCTTTTAAAATAGGAGGACAAGCCCGCGCTCGTTGAGGATCAATGCGGCTGGCTCATGGAAACCGGCTTCAGGGACGTCGACTGTTTCTTCAAGGTCTTTGCGATAGCCATTTTCGGCGGAAGAAAGCAATTCTCTCGGTAAGCAGGTTGCCGCTCTCGGCGGCTGGAACTTATTTCGCCTGCTTCTCTATGCGAACCCGCGCCAGTCTGACTGCGACGTCTATAGCCGCCTTCATGCTCGAAGGATCGGCGATCCCCTTCCACGCTATGTCGTAGGCAGTGCCGTGGTCCGGGGACGTCCTTATGATCGGGAGCCCGGCCGTCATGTTCACACCCTCCTCGAACGACAGCATCTTGAACGGTATCAGGCCCTGGTCGTGGTACATCGCCACGACGGCGTCCCACTTGCCCTTGTTCGCGTGAAAGAAGAGGGTGTCGGCAGGGTAGGGGCCCTCGGCGTCGATGCCGAGCTTCCTCGCTTCGAGGACGGCCGGAATAATGTGGACTATTTCCTCGTTCCCGAAAGCGCCAGATTCCCCGGCGTGGGGGTTCAGGCCGCAGACGGCGATCCTCGGGGAGTCTATTCCGAAGAGCGTCCGCAGCGATTCGTGCGTAATGTTGATCGTCGAGAGGACGCGCTCCTTCGTGATAAGCCCGGGGACGTTCGCAAGCGCCGTGTGTATAGTAACAAGTACCACTCGGAACTTCCCGCCCTCGAACATCATCACGGCGTTCTCAGCGCCGGTGAGGTCCTGCAGCATTTCGGTATGGCCTGGATACGGGGAGCCCGCGAGGTGAGTAGATTCCTTGCTTATCGGCGCCGTGACGACGGCGTCGATCTCTCCCAACAACGCGGCGGCGACGGCGGATTGAATGTAAGCCAGGCTGGCTTCCCCGGCCTTTCTGTCCACCTTGCCCGGAACGACGTCGCTCATTCCGAGCTCGAATGGCTGAACGATAGTGTATTCCGGGAAAACGCCCGCAAGCTCGGAGGCTGCGTAGAAGACGTCGCGGCTCCCGTAAACGACGGCGTCGTATTCTGCGCCGCTATCGGCAAGCGCCTTTACGACTACTTCGGGGCCGACGCCGTTCGGGTCGCCCATTGTGATTCCTATTACGGGTTTTCTTTCCATTACAGTGTGTCTCCGAAGGCTCCGTGGAGCCGTCGACAGTTTCAGCTGTCCAGGCCGAAAAGCCTCGTGGCGTTTTCAGACGTGAGGCGCGCGAGCTCTTCAGTCTTAAGTCCCCTGAGTTCGGCCACCGTTTCGGCGACGTGCCTCACATACGCCGGTTCGTTCGGCTTTCCCCTGAAGGGGACGGGCGCGAGGTAAGGGGAATCCGTTTCAATCAAGATTCTGTCGGCAGGAACCCCGGCTGCTGCAGCCCTTAACTCGTCCGATTTCTTGAACGTGACGATACCCGAAAACGAAATGTAAAATCCGAGGTCGAGATACCTCTTCGCCGTCTCGTAGTTTCCGGTGAAGCAGTGAATCACGCCCTTCTTTTCGGAGACGTCCTCGGATTTAAGTATACCGATGAGGTCTTTGTCGGCGTCCCTCACGTGAATGACGATGGGTAATTCTCTTCGCCGGGCGATGGCTATCTGCCCGGTGAACGAGCGTATCTGTGTTTCCTTATCGGAGTTCATGTAAAAATAGTCGAGCCCGGTTTCCCCGATGGCGACTACGCCCGGAGAGCCGGCGAGCTCTTCTATCGCCGAAAGCGTCGGCGCGTCGCCGGTTGCCGCGGCGTGTGGATGCACTCCGACTGCTACGTATATCAGCTCGTGCCCTCCGGCGAATGCGAGAGTCTTTCTCGACGATTCGAGCCCCGATGAAATAGAGATTATCCTTTCGACCCCGTTCGAGCGTGCCCGTTCTACCGCGCCCTCGGGGTCTTCGAGGGAATCGAGGTGGGCGTGCGTGTCTGTAAGCATTATTTTTCTTTCTTTTCCTGTATGAGAGTGAGCGGGTGGATAATGCTGTCTTTCGGGTCTCCAGGTCCCTTGCCGCTCTTTTCCTTGAGGAGCTCCTTGAGCTCGCTCATGAACTGGTTTACGTCTTTAAACGACCTGTAGACTGAGGCGAACCGGACATATGCGACTTCGTCTATTTCGTAGAGCTTGTTGATTACCCTCTCGCCTATCTCGCTGCTTTCGACTTCCCTTTCGCCCCGTTCCTGGAGCTCCCTCTCGTAATTCGAGACGAAGGACTCGATCACTTCCATGCTGATGGGCCTTTTCTCGCAGGCCTTTATCAAGCCGGCAATAATCTTGCTCCTGTCGAAGGGCTCCCTGACTCCACCCTTTTTCACAACGAGAAGCTCGACTTCCTCGACCCTCTCGTACGTCGTAAAGCGGCTCTTGCAGTCGAGACATTCCCGCCGCCTCCTGATGGACGTTTCTTCTTTTGCAAGTCGCGAATCCACGACCTTGCTTTCGAGGCTGGAGCAGTAGGGACATTTCATTTACGTCAGTCTGCGCCTGTACATCGGGAATTGCGTGCACAGCTCCCTTACGTCGTTTTTTATCCTGGAGAGGACTTTTTCGTTGCCGGTGTTGTTAAACGCCTCGCCGATGAACCCGGCGATGATGTCCATCTCTTTCTCTTTCATTCCCCTCGTCGTGATGGCGGGGGTTCCTATTCTTATTCCGCTCGTGACAGCCGGCGGGCGCGGGTCGTACGGTATCGCATTCTTGTTGACTGTAATCCCGGCCTGCTCGAGAGTTTCCTCGGCTATCTTTCCCGTGAGCTCCGTTTCCCTTAAGTCTATCAGGTTAAGGTGCGTGTCGGTGCCGCCGGATACGAGCTTGAAGCCCGCTTCCATGAGCTTGTCGCCGATGCGTTTCGAGTTCTTGAGTATCTGTTTCTGATATTCCTTGAACGAGGGCTCGAGAGCCTCCTTGAACGCGACCGCCTTTGCAGCGATAACGTGCATGAGCGGCCCGCCCTGAACTCCGGGGAACACGCGGCTGTTGACCTTCTTCTCGTGCTCTTCCTTCATCATCGTCATCCCGCCCCTCGGCCCGCGGAGGGTTTTGTGCGTCGTCGTCGTAACGAAGTCGCAGTAGGGAACGGGGTTCGTATAAAGCCCGGCTACGACGAGACCCGCCGGGTGCGCTATGTCTGCCATGAGGAGGGAGCCCGCCTCGTCGGCTATCTCCCTGAATTTGGCGAAGTCGATGTCTCTCGGGTACGCGCTCCATCCGGCGATGATCAGCTTGGGTCTATGTTCAAGCGCGAGCCTCTTCACCTCGTCATAGTCGATGAGGTTAGTGTCTTCGGTGACGCCGTAGGCGACGATGTTGTAAAGCCTCCCCGAGAAATTCACCGGGCTTCCATGCGTCAGATGCCCGCCGTGCGCGAGATTCATTCCGAGCACTGTGTCTCCCGGCTCGACGACTGAGAAGTAAACGGCCATGTTTGCCTGCGCGCCGGAATGGGGCTGGACGTTTACGGCGTCGCACCCGAAGAGCTTCTTCGCCCTGTCTCGTGCGAGGTCTTCGGCGACGTCCACGAATTCGCAGCCTCCGTAATATCTCTTGCCCGGAAGTCCCTCGGCGTACTTGTTAGTGAGCACCGAGCCGAGCGCTTCGAGCACCGCCTCGCTCACGTAATTTTCCGATGCAATGAGCTCGAGCTTGTATTCCTGCCGCTCGGTTTCGGCCTTTATGGCCGCGTATATTTCCGGGTCTGCTTTTTCGAGTATCGACATTAATTCGCCTCCTTGGATGCGGGAAAAGCCTATACAAATTTGCGCCGGGTGGCAAGAAAGGTACACCCCCACGGCGCGGCTCGCAATATGGTTATTATACCCGCCGCGGGGGAGAGCCGAGTGAAGCGGCCGCGCAGCCGGTCACGCGCATGAATTTATCGCGATATATATGCGGAAGTCCCCGGTCCTGCGGGATTTTAACACCGGCGAAGTTTTAAAGCGGATGCATCGGATGGCGCGTCAGATATTGAGGTTGACCTCGAAGCTCCCGAGGTTGACCTTGGCCGCGAGGCCGTTCTTCCAGCAGAGGTCCCTGGCCGCGTTCTGCTGCTCTTTGGGCACGAGCAGCGTGAGCTTGACGCCGAGCTCCGAAAGCTCTTTCCACTTGGCGGTCCTGCCGGGCTCTATGGTCTCCGCCGTCTCGACCTCGACGATCTGAACGACCTGGCCGTAGTTGACGAGTATGGCGTCCGGGTACTTGCCCTTGTATTCGTGTGTCTTCTCGTCCCCGGGGTTCGTGCGAACTTCGCTGTAGAGGCGGCCGTACTTTTCCTTTATTTTTCTGATAACCCAGTCGTGAAGGAACTGCTCATCCGTTGACCTTGCCATATCTCTCCCCCCACATAAGCTTGGTTTTGAGTATGGTGAAGAAATCCCTGTAGGGGGATTTTATCAGCTTCACGCTCGTATCGGATTGAATTGCCTCGACGACGTCGCCGGTATTGAGCTGGATTCCTATCTGGCCGTCGAGGGTGAGGTACGTATCCGGCTCCTGCGTCGTTATCGCTATCTCGACCTTCATATCGCTGGCCACGACGAGCGGCCTGTTCGTGAGCGTGTGCGGGCAGATAGGTGTGAGTATCGTGACGGGCAGGGTGGGGTGAACTATAGGCCCGCCGGCGGAGAGCGAATAGGCTGTGGAGCCCGTGGGCGTCGAGATTATCAGGCCGTCGGCCTTGTACGTCGTAACATGCGAGCCGTCTATGTATATCGCGAGGTCTATAATCCTCGCGACTGCCTGCTTGTTTATGACGACGTCGTTCAGAACTTCGTGCCTTGCGATCCTCTTACGGCCCCTGCGTATCGTCGTGAGGAGCATGTGGCGGTCTTCAACCTCATAATCGCCGGCGAGAATGCGCTCCATCATGGGATGTATTTCGTCTATGGTTATCTCGGTCAGAAAGCCGAGGCCGCCGAGGTTGATGCCTAAAATGGGGGTGCCGTGTTTCGACGCTAGGCGCGCGACGCCGAGGAAGGTGCCGTCGCCCCCGAAAACGAGTATGACGTCCACCAGCGCGGGTATCTTTTCTGCGGGCGCCGCTTTCCCCGCGGGGGAGCGTTTGGCGAGTGGCTTGTCGAGATAGACTTCGACCCCTCTGTCTTCGAGCCATTTGCTGAGGGCGGAAACCAGCTCGAAGGTCTTTTCTATGCTCGTTTTACCGATTATGCCGATTTTCAAGACTGCCCCCTCCAGAGAGGCTTTGCGCCGCCGACTTGCGGCCCCTTTCGGATGTCGTTTTCCGGGCATAAATATACCACCGCCGCTAAGTAATCAAAGGGCGGATTTACTGCCGCCCCAGAACTTTACTAAGACGCCTTCTGCCCCGAGTTCATCAGGAGATAGCTCCTTATGAACTCGCTGAGATCGCCGTCGAGGACAGGGTCGATGTTGCCTGTTTCGAAGTCCGTCCTGTGGTCCTTTATCATTCGGTAGGGATGGAGGACGTAAGAACGTATCTGGCTCCCCCAGCCGATATCCTTTTTCGTCGATTGAAGCTCGTTTAATTTTTCCTTCTGCTTTTCCTTTTCGAGCTCGTAGAGGCGCGCCTTCAGGATCTTCATGGCCGTCGCCCTGTTCTGGTGCTGTGAGCGCTCGTTCTGGCAGCTTACCACTATGCCCGTCGGAATGTGGGTTATACGTATGGCGGAGTCCGTCTTGTTGACGTGCTGGCCGCCTGCGCCGCTGGCCCTGTACGTGTCGACCCGGAGGTCCTTTTCGTCTATCTCGACCTCGATGTCCTCGTCTATCTCGGGGACAACGAAAACGGACGCGAACGAGGTGTGCCTTCTCTTGTTGGCGTCGAACGGGGATATACGGACGAGCCTGTGCACCCCGCTCTCGCCTTTAAGGTATCCGAAGGCGTGGTCTCCCTGAACGAGGAACGTCGCGCCCTTGAGCCCGGCCTCGTCCCCTTCCTGGTACTCGATCATCTCGGTTTTGTAATCGTTGAGCTCGGTATAGCGGAGGTACATCCTTAAAAGTATCTCGGCCCAGTCCTGGGCTTCCGTCCCGCCTGCGCCAGCGTTTATCGAGACTATCGCGTTACGGGCGTCGTCGGGCTCGCCGAGTATACGCTTGAATTCGAGCGCCTCGACCCTGTTCTCTATCTCGGTGAGCTTTTCACCCGCTTCGAGGGAAGCGGCCTCGTCCTCTTCTTCTAGCGAGAGCTCTTCCAGAACCTCGACGTCTTCGAGCTCGCGGGAAAGCTTCTCCCAGCTTTCGACCGCGTTTCTTATGGTG
>CAZPHQ010000025.1:0-2751 GCA_964586675.1 uncultured Spirochaetia bacterium
TGGTTTCGGATAGTTTCGAGCGGGACTGGATGGGCTATGGTGCAGTCGGCCAAGGGCGTCCGAATGCTCACTTGCTCGCATTCGTTCCACGGAGGGGAGAGGGAAAAGTAAAGGTAGGTCAGATTTTAAACCTTCATCCACTCGATTGTCTCGACATGGCGGGTATGCACGAACCGTGCTAAGACTCGCTGGCCGTGCGACGTCGGAAAGCGGACCACGTGTGCAGGAAATCGAAGTAGCGGCGTCCGGGCAATTACCTCCTTTCGCGCTTCGGGTGCATGAGCCTACGAAGGTGCAACGTCGGAAAAGCACACTAAGCGCGTGCAACGCCCGCAGGCGACCGACGTAGCAAGGGGAGCGCTATTATTATCAACCGCGCGAACAGTGCTAAGAGTCTCTGGCAGTGCGACGTCGGAAAGCACATTACGTGTGCGGACCACGGCCGCAGGAAATTGAAGTAGCGGCGTCACTGCCATTTCCACTTCCAGCGCTTCGCACCCTCGCAATGACAGAAAGGTAAACCCCCACCCATACCCTCCCCATTCTCAAGGGGGAGGGAAGAGTAAAGGAATGGGGGATGATAGCGTAGGCTTGATGGATTGGCGATACGGTACACCCTCACCCTGGCCCTGTTTTGGGTTCGGTCTTTTTCGAGCGGTACTAGATGCCCTCTGGCGCAGCTGGTCTGGGGCGTCCGAATGCTCACTCATTCGCTCGTTCCTCAATGGAGAGGGAAACGTAAAATTGGTCAGATTTTAAACGTTCATCCACTCGATTATCTCGACATAGCAAGAAAGATAATCCAAGTAAAAGAGACGCGCGAACGGTGCTAAGGGTATCTGGCCGTGCGACGTCGGAAAGCACACTACGTGTGCGGACCACGTCCGCAGGAAATCGAAGTAGCACCGTTCGGGCAATTACCTCCTTTCGCTCTTCCGGTGCATGAGCCTCCGAAGGTGCCGCGTCGGAAAAGCACACTACGCGTGCGGACCGCGTGCGGCGTAGAGATGAATTAAATCCCCCCTAGCCCCCTCCGGCTACGCGAGGCTACGCCGCGACAGGCCTTTTTCTAAGGGGGGATGAAAAGATTGAAGCGCGTTTCGTGATAATATGCGTGGCCCGCCGCAAGGCAATCTACTTAGCAAAGACTGCATGTGTCATTTCGGGGAATGCGAGAAATCTTTCTTTCTCTGCTTTAAAATCCTTAATTAATATAATATAATGGTCGCATATGCATGAATTGTAAGTGCATGTATTGCAAAATGTGTTAACTCGATTCGATGGAGGATAGAATGGATTCGCTGAAAAATGTTGTATCGTGCTTTATGCTTTTATTTGTCCTGGCGCTGGGGCCTGCCTCGGCGTTCGGACTTACTGTAACCAACACGAACGATTCCGGCCCGGGCTCGTTACGGGACGCCGTCCTGAATACTCCGCCGGGGGGCGTGGTCGATTTCGACTCGTCTCTTGCGGGCAGCACGATCACGCTCCTGTCCGAGATAGTAATATTGAAGAACCTGACCATAGAGGGGCTCGGGGCGGACGAGCTTACGATCAGCGGCGGCGGGGCGACCAGGCTGTTCGCGATCACATCCCCCGCGACGTTCTTCCGCATAGCCGATGTCCGGATTACCGGGGGGAACAGCAACGGCTCGTTTCCCGGACAGGGCGGAGCGATTCTGATTTCGTTCGTCGGGTGGATTGAAATTGACAGGTGCGTGTTCGCGTTCAATTCAGCTGAGGTCTTTGGCGGCGCTGTTTTTATAGGCGCTCCGAACTCCGAGATAGTCATCAACGACTCGGCATTCAGCAACAACTCCATCTCGAACACCGGCTCTCCGATAGGCGGCGCGATCATGATCGTCGCAGGGGAGACGAATATCGAGATAAACAGGAGCACGTTCAATAACAATTCACTTTCCACCACGTTTGATGAAGAAGCTATAGGCGGAGCTATAGGCGTCGTGAGCAGTTTCGATACGATAACGATAACGAACAGCACGTTCTCGGAAAACAGCGCCGTGTGCGCCACCGGATGCGACGCCATCGGCGGCGCGATCGGCCTCCTGGGCGAATCCGTCTGGAATTTCAATAACAATACCTTCAGCGGCAATACCGCCGACTGCGGGCCTGGCTGTGAAGAGCTCGGGAATACGATCGGCGCACTATCCAGCTCGCCGATTACGTTTTACAGCAACATAATCGCTAACAGTCCCGGCGAAGCCAACTGTGGGATATTGGGTATAAGCGGCTTTTCCTCTCTCGGTTACAACATTGCGACCGACGCTTCTTGTGTGAACGGCTCGGTGACGGGTGACCGCGCGAATACGAATCCGGGGCTCGACCCGGCGGGGCTTCGAAGCAACGGCGGGCCGACGCAGACGATTGCCATCTTCGATACGAGCGAGGCGTTCGACACAGGCGACCCGGCCTGCCCGCCGCCGTCGACGGACCAGAGGGGAGTGCCGAGGCCGCAGGCCGAGGTGTGCGACGTCGGGTCGTATGAGCTGATAGTGAGGATGGAGAATATTCCGACGCTCTCCGAGTGGGGGATGACGGCGGCAGCCGCGGGGTTCGGACTGCTGGGAGCGTTCTATGCGGCGAGGCGGAGGAAGGCGTCGGCCTGATGGATTGGCGGTGCGGTACACCCTCACCCTTTATCCCTCTCCCACAAGGGGGAGAGGGTAAGTATAAAGGAGTGGGGGATGACGGCGGCAGCCGCGGGGTTCGGACTGCTGGGAGCGTTCTATG
>CAZPHQ010000025.1:2851-49916 GCA_964586675.1 uncultured Spirochaetia bacterium
CTGGGAGCGTTCTATGCGGCGAGGCGGAGGAAGGCGTCGGCCTGATGGATTGGCGCTAATGTAAACCCCCACCCATGCCCCGTTTTGGGTTCGGATACTTTAGAGCTGTACTGGATGAACTACAGTGCAGTCGACCATGGGCGTCCGAATGCTCGCTTGCTCGCATTCGATCCACGCAGGGGAGAGGGTAAGTATAAAGGAGTGGGGGATGATCGGTGAAGTAATCCTCGCTCTGTCCCTGTTTTGTGTTATCGTTGCTTTATATCCGCACCGGAAGAGCTTTGGCGCCGCTGGCGCAGAGCCGGTGAAGATTCATACTGTCTGAAAGGAGGGTCATAATGCCTTCACCAATCTTTGGAGTTCCGACGCTGTCCGAATGGGGAATGATCGCGGTAGCCGCCGGCTTTATTCTCATCGGCATTTACTATGCGGTGAAAAGAAGGAAAGCGTCGGCTTGATCTATTGGCGGTGTGGTACACCCTCACCCTGGCCCTCTCCCCTCAAGGGAGAGGGTAAGTAAAGGAATGGGGATGATGGCGGCTGTGTATTCCGTGCTGCGACGCCTGGCGCGGACGTGCTGCCCACCGGTTTGCCATTGCGCCGCGCAAAGTGTAAGTTGCATTCGATGCATCCGCTCCGCTTCGGTATATACGCCGGCGTTTTCTGGTCCCTCGCCTCGCTACTTCTCGTCGTCCTCTCGGCCCTCGGCGGGAGCGCCGCTTCCTGGACTGAGCTCGACTTCAGGCCGCTCACGGAGATCGTTCTCCTCGCGGGGAATTTCCTCGGATACGGCGGGGCGTTCGATACCGTGATCCGCTACGCCGAGCACGGCGTGCCTATAACTCTGCCAAGCGTCGCTGCCGCGCTTATTACAGCCGGGATCGACGGATTCGCAGCCGGGGTCATTGCGGCCGTCGTCTACAACGCCATCTCTGCAGGAAAGTCTCTCGGCCCGGCCGGGAAGGCGCTCGCGTTCGGCGCGGGACTCGGCGTCGCGCTCGGGGTAGCGTCGTTCCTCCTCTCCGCCGTCGCGATCGTATACGACTTTTCCATGACCGAGTTCGACTTCACGATAAGGCCCGTGTGGCTCGCGCTCACAGCTATGCCCGAAGCGCTTCCGTCGCTCCGGGAATCGTATCTCGTCTTCCCGGAGACCTGGCCGCACGCGGTAGCGTGGGGGGCGTGGGGCTTCGTCGACGGATTTATCGGGGGCTTCGCCGGGGCCTACGCCGTTCTAAAAATAAAGGGATTGTTCGGGAAATAACTTCGGACCCGGGGCGTCGTCAGCACTCTATCATGACGCCCATGCGCTGCTTCATGACCTCGGCTATGGACGACGAGCGCTCCTTGGCGCGCGCGGCGACGGGGCCGTCGTACATCTCGTCGAGGGTTTTGTGGAAGAGGTGGAGCCAGCGCCTGAAGTGGAAGTGCTTAAGCTTCACTTTATCGTTGAGCGCGAGGTGCACGTTCATCACCTGCGGGCCGCGGTTGTAGGCCGGCTTCTGGAAAAGCACCGTTTCCCAGAAGTCGCAGATCACGGGCAGATGCTCGCGGAGGTCTATGTCGACGCAGTCCGTGAACAGAAATCCTATGAACGGGTCCGTCATGACCCGGTCGTAGAACTTCCCTACGAAAGCTTCGATATCCTCTCTTCCAGTAATGTCGCGGATTTTAATACACCTCTCCAGCAAAAGAGATTTTACCAGATTATCAAAATCTCGCATCTATTATCAAAATCGCGGGGGCACGACATATCCCATTTTTCTTACAGAGAGATCCTGAAACAAGTTCAGGATGACAGAAATATGGTGTCGTGGCTGAGTGCCACAACGTCGGATTCATGCACGCGTGGCGTGCTGGATTCCCGATACAAGCATTCGGGAATGACAGAATAGTAGTGTGTTTCTCGACGTAGCGGATTCCGGTGCTATAGGCATCTGAAGCGTGACAGGCGACGTCAGCAAGTATGCTGCTACTTCGGATGCCGGCGGACGCTGTCCGTAAATCCCCCCTTGCCCCCCTTTTTCTAAGGGGGGATAAAAAGGTTCGCTCCCACAAATCTCCCTTTATACAACGTGCAATTACACCAGTCGATTACGCGCGCGGGGCATTGTCGCCACCGCCGTATATGATAAAATTTTCTAATACACAAATCGCCGCGGCGTCCACGACGAAGCCGGGCAAAGAGGCGCGGGCATGGGCGTTGACGCCGGAAAGCATATGCGTGAGCTCGACGAGGAAAGGGTTCTCCGGACCCTGATCGAAACGACTTCGTCCGTCACCGGAAAGAGATTCTTCTACGCTATCGTCGAGAATATAGCCAAGGCGCTCGGCACCGAGGGCGCGTGGGTCACCGTGCTCAACAAGGAAAAGCGCACCCTGAAGGCGCTCGCCTTCCTGATGAAGGGCGAATGGTACGACGATTACGAATACGATTTCACTGGCACTATCTGCGAGGAGGTCGTGCTCGCCGACAAGCTCATTCACTATCCCGACAACATAATGGATATCTACCCGCACAGCGACACGCTCAAGTCTTTCAAGGCGGTGAGCTTCATGGGCACGCCGCTTAAGGACCTCGACGGGACGACGCTCGGCTATCTTTCAGTGCTCGACACGCGGCCGATACCCGTCGACGAGCGGCTGCTCGGCGTCTTCAACATATTCGCCGAACGTGCTGTCGCCGAGCTCAGGCGTATCCGCGCTGAGGACAAAATACGCGAGCGCGAGGAGAAGCTGTCGAGCCTCCTCGATTCGGCAATGGACTCGATCATCGAGCTCGATTCGCGGCTAAGGGTGAACCTCGTCAACTCCGCCGCCGAAAAGCTTTTCGGCTTTCAGGCGGGGACGCTCGAAGGAAACGACTTCACGCGGTTCCTCACGAAGGACAGCCGTGTCAGGCTGACGGAGCTGATGAAGGAGCTTCACAGGCTCCCCGAGGGCACGCGGAAGCTCTGGATACACGGCGGGCTCCAGGCTGTTACGGCGACGGGCATGGAATTCGCCGCCGAGGCCACGCTGTCGGCGTTCGAACTGGAAAAGGAAATTTTCTACACACTCATTTTAAGGAATGTTAACGAAAGGCTCGAAGCGAAACGGCAGATCAGCTCGCTCATGGACGCGGCCAGGTACCTCGAAGAAGAGATCAACGAGCTAGGCAACTACGACGAGATAATAGGCCGGAGCCAGGCGATGACGGATGTTCTCGAAGACGTTGCCAAGGTCGCCTGCACGGGCGCGACAGTCCTCATACTCGGCGAGACGGGCACGGGCAAGGAAGTCATCGCGCGTGCGATACACAAGGCGAGCCCCCGGAGCGGGCGGCCGCTGATAAAAGTCAACTGCGCGGCGATACCCTCGACCCTTATCGAGAGTGAGTTCTTCGGTCACGAAGCCGGCGCGTTCACGGGCGCGACGAAAAAGCGCGTCGGCAGGTTCGCAGCCGCCGACGGCGGTACGATATTCCTCGACGAGATAGGAGAGCTTCCGCTCGATCTGCAGTCGAAGCTGCTCCGCGTTCTCCAGGAGGGCGAGTTCGAGCCTGTCGGCAGCTCGCGAACGATGAGGGTTGACGTACGCGTCCTCGCGGCGACAAACCGCGACCTCAAGCGCTCGGTCGAAAAGGGCGAGTTCCGGGAGGACCTCTACTACAGGCTCAACGTTTTCCCGATAAGCATCCCGCCGCTCCGCGACAGGGGCGACGACGTCGGCCTCTTCGCGCGCTTCTTCGCCGACAAGTTCGCGAGGCGGATGGGCAGGGACATCGACACGCTCGGCGACGACTGCATAGTCAGGCTCAAGTCATACCACTGGCCGGGCAACGTGAGGGAGCTTCAGAACGTCATCGAGCGGGCAGTCATCACTTCCGCGGGAAGAACGCTCGACCTCGGGCGCGCGCTCCCGGAAACCGTCATCAAGCCGAGGGAAGCGTCTCCCGTTATCGCGAGGGAGCCGGGCTCAGTCTACAGGCTGGAAGAGCTGGCGGAGCTGGAGAAGAGCAACATCTGCAAAGCCCTCGAAGCGGCGCGCGGAAGGATATACGGGCAGGGCGGCGCTGCGGAGCTTTTGGGGATGAACCCCTCGACACTCCGCTCGCGGATCAAGACCCTCGGCATCAAGAAGTCGTAATCCGGCGTGAACCGCATGCATGGCCCGGCGCCGCTTAATTTCGCGGTAGAGCCGGTGAAATCTCCCGCGCCGCAGGTTTTCGCGGTGTCATATCACACATTTACGCTATCTAACCAGCATTAATTATTACATATTGTTTCCGGCGAACACGCGGCACGGTTTATGCACTGTATCTACACATGAATAAAAAAACCGAGAGGAGGTAGATTAAAATGTCTATTGATGAGTCAAAACTTAATGAGCTTTTGGGCAGGGCGGTGGTGGATTTCGGGGCGGCGTTTCACGCGGGCCTCGTAGTTATCGGCGACAAGCTGGGGCTGTTTAAGGCCCTTAACGAGGGCGGGCCGATGACCCCGTCCGAGCTGGCCGAGAAGACGGGCACGGCGGAGAGATACGTCCGGGAGTGGCTGTCGTGCGAGGCGGCGGGCGGGTATGTGACCTACGACCCTGCCACGGAAAAATTCAGCCTCTCGCCCGAGCAGGCCTTCACGCTCGCCGACGAGACGAGCCCGGCGTTCCTTCCGGGAGCATTCCAGGTGGCGGTGTCGTCGCTCCGCTCGTACCCGGAGATCGAAAAGCGTTTCCGCACGGGACGCGGGTTCGGCTGGCACGAGCACTATCACGGCCTGTTCGAGGGGACGGAGCGGTTTTTCCGGCCGAACTACATGGCGAACCTGGCGACGAACTGGCTCCCATCGCTCGACAGCGTGGTGGACAAGCTCGAAAAGGGCGCGCTCGTGGCGGACGTCGGCTGCGGCCACGGGGCTTCGACCATTCTCATGGCGAAGACCTGGCCAAAATCGACTTTCATTGGCTACGACTATCACGGGCCCTCGATAGAAAGGGCGCGCGAGATCGCCGAGAAGGCCGGCGTTTCCGCCAATACGAGCTTCGAGGTCGCGGCTTCCAAGAGCTATCCGGGGACGGATTACGACCTCGTGACGTTCTTCGACTGCCTCCACGACATGGGCGATCCGGTCGGCGCTTCGGCCCACGTGCTGAAGTCTCTGGCCTCGGACGGGACGTGGATGATCGTCGAGCCCTATGCGAACGACAAAATTGAGGATAATATTAATCCTGTCGGAAGGGCTTACTACGGCGCGTCCACGCTGATATGCACCCCGGCGTCGCTCGACCAGGAAGTCGGGCTCGCACTCGGGGCGCAGGCGGGCGAGGCCAGGATCAGGGACGTCGTCACGAAAGGCGGCTTCAAGAGATTCAGGCGCGCGTCCGAAACACCGTTCAATCTAGTTTTCGAAGCAAGGCCCTGACGCTGAATCCGGAAATAATGTTTGGGGTATTGAATCAGGGGCCCGGCCTGTCGTTGCGAACCTTCCTCCGGCCGGGCCCTTTCTTTTGCAAGCGCGCCGCCTGTGGCATCCGACGTAGCTGCAAGCATTCTACTATTCCGCCACTGTGCGA
The DNA here is from genome assembly GCA_964586675.1 of uncultured Spirochaetia bacterium. Taxonomy (GTDB): domain Bacteria; phylum Desulfobacterota_D; class UBA1144; order Nemesobacterales; family UBA2774; genus JADLGH01. Next base: position 8,402 of record CAZPHQ010000025.1, read on the forward strand.
ATGGTGATATGAATCTTCGATGTAGCTAAGATCCGATAACACTACTGTGCTCAGAGTTTTTTATCCCCCCTTAGAAAAAGGGGGGTTCGGGGGGATTTACACACAACGTGTGGTGGAAATCGACACAGCGAGGACAATGCTATAACCATCCCGAGCGTCTTGTTTCTTTTCTCGGTGATTCATTTTCTAATCTTTCGGATAAATTTATTTCAATGCTCCGCTACAACAAAAACCTGCAATCCAAAGCGCGGAATCTCAGAAAAAACATGACCGACGCCGAGAGTCGTCTCTGGTTAAAACTCGCAAGGAAACAGCTTTCTGGTCTTCAGTTTTACAGACAGAGGATCATAGGAAATTTTATTGTGGATTTTTATTGTCCGAGGGCAAGGCTTGTGATCGAGGTAGATGGCGGGCAGCACTACCATGGGAAGATTGAAGCAAAAGATAAAATTCGAGACGAGCTGCTCACAAATATGGGATTAAAGGTTTTAAGATTTTCTGATGGAGATGTGCTGAATAGAACGGAAGCTGTGCTTGAAGAGATTTACAGCAGTTTAAATCCCCCCTCATTCTAATTGATGCCAATTATTAGCAGTACTAGATAAACGTCGAGGACTAAGCGAGGGCGTCCGGTTCTTGCGCGCGCTCAGAACCGTTCCCCTTTTCCTAAGGGGGACTTTAAATACGCCCCCCACCCTGACCCTATTTTGGGTCCGGATAGTTTCGAGCGGGACTGGATGGGCTATAGTGCAGTCGGCCAAGGGCGTCCGAATGCTCACTCGCTCGCATTCGTTCCCTCAAGGGGGAGGGAAGAGAAAAGGAGTGAAACGTTTTTAATTTCCATGCCCGATTAGTTCGTGCGGACAGCGCACATTCCGTTTGAGCGCAGGCTTTCGCAATCGGCGACGTAATTGCCTTCGAGAATTCTCTGCTCCGAATACCCGCCGTAGCCGGTGGCGTTTTTCCCGCAGCCCTTATCACCGACCGAGTTGACGAAGACTCCTATATTGAGCGTCTTTGCCGCGGGCTGGAGCTGGCAGCATGCGGTGTGCTCGATCGCGTGCTTGATGTCGAAGAACTGCCCGAACGGGTTTTCGTGGAAGGGGCCAACATTCTTCGCCCCCGTCGCACGGCCCTGGCACGATGCCGGAAGGCCGCCGTCGGGGCTGCCGTCGTTCGGGTCGCCGATCAAATTCCAGCGCGCGCCCCAGAGGTCGTTCGCGCAGCGGAAGACGTTATCCATCGCGCGTTTACGGCAGGTGTTCGCCTGCGTTGTGTTTTCGCACTGGCCGCGGCCTTCGAACTCGTCCAGCATCTTCGTGGTACCTCTCGATGCCTCGACGCCTTCGCCCCCTGTTATCGCGATATTTATAAATCCCGTGCAGCCCCTGCATATGTCGGCCCGGGCGGGCGCCGTCATCGCAATTAATGCAGCGACGATAAAGACGAAAAGCGCTGCCGGCTCCGCATTCCACTTCCTCTTTTTCGATTTACCGTCCATGATAAGACCTCCTTACTTTTTTCAAGTGAGTGGCGGGTAGTTTGGAAAAGGTTCGGCACAAATGGGGGATGAAAAACAAAGATAGATCTCTCACATTCGTTCGAGATGACAATAACTCTTAATGGATTGCTTGCGGAAATGGATTCCCGATAAATACATTCGGGAATGACAGGAGTGTGGTGATTCCTGGCTCGCTCGAAATCGCTGTCCGCGGATGACATGACGGAGGCGTTACTCACCCTTTGGCTTTTTTAGTCTGAACATTGTAAAATGGTTAATTAATGAGGTATCCGCGCGACGGGTGCTTCGATCTCGTCCGATGAAATACTGATTTAAGGAGGGAAGTGAGATGTGGAATTCCAGCTCGATTTACATAAAACTGTTATTCGTATTATCGGCTGTATTTCTCTTTTCCATTCCCCCTGCCCTGGGGGAGGTTGTCTTTACAGCCAACCAGGCGGCATTCAATGCCACCAGCCCCGGACTGGCAGTTCAGGATTTCGAGAGCGGGAACGCAGGGCCGGGTTCGGTAGTCAGCTGCAGTGAAGTCATTAACGAGAACACTGCGGACGCCTGCTTTTCTCCGGGAGATATACTGCCCGGGATCCAGTTCTTTGCCGCGGATGTTGTCGCCATAGTGGGCCCCGGTTTTAATAATAATCCGTTTATCGTTCTCATCCCCGTATCCAGCGCCGACTCTCTGGATATTACGTTCCCTGGCAATACTGTGAACGCAGTCGGGATGGATCTGGGCTGCATATTGGAAGGTCCGGGGAACTGCAGTGACAATGTGCTTGTCCGGGTGTTCGGCCAAGGCGACGCGCTGATCGGCAGTACCAATGTCGCGGTAACAGACTTTTTCGATACTTTCCTGGGCATTCAATCGGACGTGCCAATAACGAGGATCAATCTTTCTAACGGGAATCAGGTGTTATTCTTCGAGGGCATAGACAGGATCAGCTTCGGCTTCTCGGATTTCACTGCGAATATTCCGACGCTATCCGAGTGGGGCATGATCGCGGCTGCCGCGGGGTTCGCGCTCGTTGGGATGTTCTACGCGATGAGGAAGAGAAGGGCGTCGGCTTGATGGATTGACAGTGCGGTACCCCCTCACCCTTTATCCCTCTCCCCCGGATGGGAGAGGGTAAGTTAAAGGAGTGGGGTATGATCGCGGCCGCCGCGGGACTTGCGCTAATCGGTGCGTTCTATGCTCTGAGGAGAAGAAGGGCGTCGGCTTGAGCGGACCACGTCCGCGGGAGATCGACGTAGCTGCTGCTGTGCAGTTATTAACGCCGTGCGGCACGCGGTTCAAATCACCGGCCTCGCTGCGCTATTAAAACATACAACGTGTGGCGGACCACTCGTGCGGGAGATCGGAGTAGCGGCGTCGCTGCCGTTTTCACTTCCGCTTATCGTGCATGAGCCTCCGAAGGTGCGGCGTCGGAAAGCACACTACGTGTGCGCGGCTCGGACGATTTTAAAAATTCTTCGGCGTTATCCGGGCTATCTGGCAAAACAAAAATATTCCAGTTCGCCGTCGATCAATCCCGAGGGGAGCCCGTGGCGTGGTGGTGAATCGTCTATGTTAACGCTGAAGAATGTTTCTCCGCACTGGAGCGTGGAGCAGTCTGAGGCGGAGCAGCTCCCGTCGGCGAAGGGGAGGTCGAAATCCGCCGACATCGGCGGATCGCCTCCGGTGGCTCCGCAAAAGAACGGCGCGCAGATATCCGCCAGCGTTTCGGCGGGGCAGTCGCTTTCGAGCAGGTCCTCGTCCGACGCGCACAGGACCGCCGAGTCCCCCTCCCTATCGCTGCAGGACAAAAGAAGGAAAAGGTAAAAAGAGAAATCAGGAAAGGATGAGCTTCTTCATAATTTCATACTATTAAAAATCGTAAAATAATCAAGTGGCTAATTGAAGTGTGGCGGGTGTCACAAAGAGGATGACCGTAAAGAATAAAGACAAAAGCTGGATTCCCGATTAAGACACTCGGGAATGACAGAAATGTGGAGATTCCTCGCTCGAAATCGTTGTTCGAGATGACAAAAGCACTTGATGGATTGCTTGCGGAAATGGATTCCCAATTAAGACATTTGGGAATGACAAAATAAAAAAGCCACAAAGATAAATCCCCCCATACCCCTCCGGCTACGCAAGGCTTCCGACTTCGCTAAAGCTACGTCGGACAAGTCGCCGCGACAGGCCTTTTTCTAAGGGGGGATGAAAAGCAAAGGCTGGATTCCTGATATATAGGCAGGTTTAGAGCAGTACTGGATGAGCGTTTGTGCAATAGGTAGCGGCGTCCAATTCCTCACTCGTTCGGAATTGTTGGGAATGACAAATGTAAAGGTAACCCCCACCTTAACTTAGTTTGGTGTCAGCAACATTAGTGCGGTACTGGATGGATTTCTGTGCAGTCAGTCGGGGACAACCGAATGCTCGCTTGCTCACATCCGTTCCCCTATGAATAGGGGGAGGAGGGATTATTGGTGAAAGATTAGCGGTACACCCTCACCCTATCCCTCTCCCCTCAAGGGAGAGGGGAGAAATTTCGGTGGATATGTGTATTTAACTTGTTTTCCGACGAAGCGAGAATCCGGATTCACATCACTGTCCGCGCGGCGACTGATAATTGCACCGCCGCTGCTACGTCGTAAGCCAGCGGATGCTATCCGCTAAAAGTCGCGCCAGAGGATCGCGGAGATAAACCCCTCGTCCTGGATTACTTCGAGAATGTCGAGAAACGAATCTAACCTGACATTATTGACGACGATCTGGTAAACGAGGCGTCTCCCGCTCTTTGTGTCGATATAACCCGCGAACGCCTCGCCCTTTACGACGAAACCCGTCTCGTCTCCCGCGGCGAACGTGCCGGTCTTGGCGTGCACCTGTCCTTTGGCCCCGGCGAGTGTCGGGTCGGACAGGAAACCGTCGACGAACACCATGGAGCCGTCAACGGCGAGAATCGGGAGAGATTCGAAGAAAGCCCCGAACGCCGGCTGCTCCGTCATTATCTCGAGCCATTTCGTCACAACCTCGTTCTTCGCCGTGGTCTCGCCGCCGCCGTCGCCGTTGATAAAGTGGAAATCGTCGCCGGGGAAGCCGTATACGGTCGTCAGCATCTCCTTCTCCGCGGCGAGCGCATCGTCCATGTTATCGACCCCCTGCGTCAGGCCCCAGAGGAGGAGACTTGCGTTCGCCCCCAGGTTATAACTCACCTTGTTTATCAGCTTCGCGTAGTCCGCGTAAGGGAAAGAGGTGAACGACGTCACGAGGTCGTTATCGGAATAAGAGTTCTTTGGCGGGAGCTTCGCCACTGGGTTCTCGGCCACGGTGTCGGCAAGCACGGTGACGTTCGCCTCCTCGAGAAGCTCGATGAGCACCGTACGCGCGTAGTTCTGAGGCTCGGTTATCCTGAACGTCTGGACGAGCGGGAACTCGTTCGTGAACGGGGGCACGAAGTCCACCGGGAGCTGGCCGGCGACGCGGGCCGTGCAGCCGGCCTGGCCGATGCACCCGGGGTTTGCGGGGTCGAGCTCTAGTATGAACTCCGTCCCCGGTCCCGACGTGACGAGATCGTTTACGACCCCGAGCGCCGCCGATTTGGGACGCCAATCGACAATGGCGGGCGTACTCGCTGAATCGGGACTCATCATGAGATCGACGCAGTCGTCGTTTATAAATATCGCTCTCATGTCGAATTCTCCCCTGAACGGGTAGGGCTCCCAGAGCCTGTCGTCTATGACGACGTCGTTCACCTGGGTTATGCCCGAGGCTGCTATCTGCTCCGCTATGGCCTTGTAGCCCTTGAGCGGGTCGGGTTTCGTGAGCTCGGCGTTGCCGAACGAGCTTGCCTCGTTGTGGTCGAAGTCTGTAATCGCGAACTGCCCGTTCGCCTCTATCCTGCCGCCCATGGAGATGTCGCCCGACGCGACGAGGATCAGGTCGCCGTCGAGGACCCCCGAGTCGTCGACTTCGCCTTGCTTATATATAGGGGTTATGAAGACGTGATCGGGGCCTAGTTCGTTGAAAAGCTCGCCCGTGGAGAATATCTTCCTGACCGAGCCGATGAAGAATTCGTAGTCGGGATTGTGGTCGATAAGCACCTCGCCTGTGGCGAGGTCAACGACCCGGAGCCCCCAGACAGAGTCCGAGTAAAGAGGCTTGTCGAATATCGCGCGGATGTTGGCAGGGACGTTCGAGCCACCCCCGCCCGACGAGCAGCCTCCCTCGAGGCCGAAGACGGCCGTTATGATCAGTAATACTGTGAGTAAAGCCTTCCTGTATTTCATACCCCCTCCATCAAGTGAGAAATTTTCGTTTTTCTTGTATTTTTAAGAACTTTTTTTAATTATAACCGGGATTGAGGCTCCTTTGGAGTCTCGCAATGACAATAAAAATCAAGTTACACCCTCACCCTATCCCTGTTTTGGGTTTTGTCCCTTTCGAGCTGGACTGGGAAGGTACCCCCTCACCCTTAATCCCTCTACCCCGGAGAGGAGAGGGAAAAGATTGTTGATGAATTGCTTGTGGAAGTGGATTCCCGCCTACGCGGGAATGACAGAAAAAAATTAGATTCTGAATCGAGTTCAGAATGACGGAATTAAGGTGCCCTCTCCCCCGGAGGGGAGAGGGGAGAAATTTCAGAGGATATGTGTATTAAAGTGGTTTTCCGACGAAGCGGGAATCCGGATTCACATCACGGCCCGCGCGGCGGTCGATATTTGCGTCGCCGCTGCTACGTCGTAAGCCAGCGGATGCTATCCGCTAAAAATCGCGCCAGAGGATCGCGGATATCGTGCCCTCGTCCTGGAATATGTCGAGCACCTGGTTGAAATCGGTAATCGGAACGTTGTTCACGACGACGTGGTATATGAGATTCCTTCCGCTCTGCGCGTGAATGTATCCGGCGAAGCCCTGGCCCTTGATGAGGAAGCCGCCGGACTCGCCGGCCCCCGCGTAAGTCCCGGTCTTGGCGAATACCTGCCCGGTCGCGCCGGCGAGGGTCGGGTCTGACTGGAAGTCCGTGACGAACCCGAGAGAGCCGTCGATCCCGAGTATAGGGAACGTGTCGAAGTAGCTCGGGAACCCGGGCTGTCCCGTCATTATGTCGAGCCATTTCGTTACGGCGCGCGTCTGCCCTGTGGTGTCGCCTCCGCCCGAGCCGTCGATGAAAAAGAACTCGCTTCCCGGTATTCCGTGTTCGTTGATGAGCGACTCCCGTTCGGCCGCCAGGGCGTCGTCCATATTATCGACGCCCTGCGTGAGCCCCCAGAGAAGCAGGCTGGTATCGGCGCCGATGTTGTAGCTGACTTTCATTATGAGCTTCGAGTGCTGCGCAGTCGTGAGGGAAACGAGCGATGCGACGATGGTGTCGTCCGAGTACGAATCCTTCGGGGGAAGGAGGCCTACCGGGTTATCCTTGACCGTGTCCGCGTCGACTACGACGCCGGCCGCTTCGAGCTGCTCGATGAGGACGGTGCGCGCATAGTTCTGCGGCTCGACGATCCTAAATGTGCGAATGAGCGGGAAGGCGTTCGTGAGCGCCGGCACGAAATCTACCGGAAGATCGCCGGTGACTTCACCCGTGCATCCCGGGGTGCCAATGCACGCGGGGAAATCGGGATCGATGTCGACTGTGAACTGGGTGCCTGCTGCTGAAGTCTCGAGCGTGGAATCCACGTCGAGCGCGGCGGATACCGGGCGCCATTCGACGGAGGCCGGGTTGCCCGGGGTCGTCGGGTTAATTATGACGTCGACGCAGTCATCGTTTACGAATATCGGCCTGATAGCGAAATTCCCTTCCTCCCTGAAGGGGTAGGGCACGAAGAGGCGGTCGTCTATGACGACGTCGCCCGTTATGCGCGTGATGCCCGCCGCCGCAACCTGCTGGGCGAGGCTGATGTAGCCCTGGATCGGGTTGGGAGTTGGCAGCACGGCGTTGCCGAGGGAATTGGCCTCGTTGTGGTCGAAATTCGAAATGGCTATCTGGCCGTTGGGAAGAGTCCTGCCGCCCATTGTGAGGTCGCCTGTCGCGACGAGTATCAAATCACCGTCGAGGACGCCGCCTTCGCCGATCGTTCCCTGGATATGAATCGGGGTCGTGGTCGTGTGGTCGGGGCCTACTTCGTTCATCAGCTCGCCCAGGGTGAATACCTTCCTGACAGAGGCGATGAAGAAATTGTGATCGGGCCTGAGATCGATGAGCACCTCGTCCGTGTCCTGGTCGATGACGCGGAGGCCCCATGTCGCGCCGTTGTAAAACGGCTTGTCGAATATCGCCTGTATTTCCGCCGGGATTTCCGTGCCGCCCTTGTTGTTGCCGCCGCAGCCGCCCGCCGCACCGAAAGCAGCCGCGACCAGGATCAGCAATGCGAATAAGAAACCGGGTCTTTTCATTCTGGATCCTCCTCTCAGGTTTAATTTAAATTACTAACTTAGAACTATAACCGTCATTACCGCCGGGGGGCAGTATTTTGTAAAAAATGATTTTATAAATAGAAAGACGAAAGTGAAAGGACGAGGGCGGCGTGAAAAGGGGAGGGGAGCCGCGAGGGGCTCCCCTTTGTAATATGCACTGTTTACTGAATATTTTCTTCCCGCTCTATGCTCTATGCAGAGACTTTTCTTTTGCGGATCGCGATGAATCCGATTACGGCAAGGACGGCGGCTGTCACCATCATGCCCCATTCGGACATCGTCGGGATCGTCGCCTCGACAGGTCGCGGAGGCGCGCCTATATCGCAGCAGAATATCTCGACCTGGGTCTGGTCGATGGGGTCACACGCTCTTTCGACAAACGGATTACACGGTATGTTGCCCTGGCAAAACATGCTGATCGCGCCTGTGCCGTCCACCACTGGACCGCCCGGCCCGCCGGGGCCGCATCCGGGCTCCTTCCTGCTTGTCCATATGCCGACGTCGTAGCCGTTCGATGCGCATACGAACTGCGCCCAGGCGTTGGCCTGATCGCAGGCGTTCGTATTACAGCCTCCAAAGGTATCGAACGGGTTACAGGCCTGGTCGGGCCAGGCATTGGTGCCTTCGCTCCATTTAACGAGCATTCTCTCGGGGTTCTGGCATTCCGCAACGGCCTCTGTCAGGCAGGCTTCGGGGGGAAGATCGGGGAGCTGGGCGTGAATGGTCGGAGCTGAGGCGAGGAAAAACAAGAACAATAATGAATATAACAGTTTCATCATCCTCTCCTTTAGAGTTATTTAATTCTCGCACCATTATACTATGGAGGCTGGGAGTAGAACAGGGGGAGGAGAATTTACGAGCACGTCGGAAGGAGGGTGCTCACGCGCCGTGAAGCGTTCCGCGAAGGGCTTTCTTCACCGCGCCCGGGTTTTTCTCGATGACGGTAAGATACGCCTTGGCCGGGCCTTCGGGTATGCGGTTACCGGCCTCCCATTTTTTGAGGGTCGATACCGGGATGGCGAAAGTCTCCGAGAAAGCTTCCTGAGTCATCTCCAGCTTTTCGCGAATCGCCTTTACGTCGATTTTTCTCTCGCGTACTTTGTGGGCGAGCCCCCTGGTTTTGTCTCCCCTGATGAATGCGAGCGCCTGCTCAGCGCCTTCGATGATTTCTTTTCCTGATCTTGTCATGGATTCATCTCCTTCTTTATTGCCTGAATAATGTCGTATAGCGTGTTTCGTTCTTTTTGTGTAAGGTCCGATTTCTCATTTTTACCAAATACGTGAAAAGAAGAATCGGGTTCCTCACGTTATAGTAATAATAAATCACTCTCACACCGGCTCTCTTGCCGCGTCCTTCCGCCGCGAACCTGAGCTTCCTAACTCCGCCGGTGCCGGGAATAACGTCTCCAGCCTCGGGATTCGCAGCCAGGAAATTTATCAGCTCGTCCTTTTCTGCGACACTTAGCAGCTTTTCAGCCTTGTCCGCAAAAAGCCGTGTCTCGACGATGGTGATCATGAAATAGAGTACCCAATGGGTACCATGCGGTCAATGAGGTTTGTTGCCGGTTTGTAATCGTATCTTTGCGAGAATCTCATGTCAGGGAGTTAGTTTAATGAAGATAAGGAAAAAAACGAGATCCTGAATGTTTTGGTTTGTGTCGCTTCAGAGCTGTACTGTATGAGCCTCGATGCAATCAACCAAGAACACTCGATTCCTCGCTCGCTCGAAATCGTAGTTTCCGGCTTTGCCTCGGACTCCGCAGAAGCTCTGACCGACAAGAAGGCTATGCTGGACAGGCAGGATGACGGATTAGAAGAAGATTGCCGCGGTCGCGGAAGACGCTCCCTCGCAAAGACAGATTGAAGGCATGGATTCCCGATACAAGCATTCGGGAATGACAGAAATGCGGAGATTCCTCGCTCGCTCGGAATCGTTAGGAATGACAAGTCAAAAGACTAAATCTCCCCGCCCCCCCTTTTTCTAAGGGGGGACACAAAAGATAGAGCTCAGACGGATCACAGAAGCTCGTGGAGGTCTTCTGAAAGGGCGGGGTCGACGGGGTGTTTCGCGCTCTCGTAGAATACGGAGAGGTTGCAGGCGGGGGGATCGGCGTTTATCTTCGAATCGAGCTCGATGGAGATGCCGGTACGGTCGCGCACCGTCGGCCACATGTGTTTCAGCGTGTATTTCCCCTCGCATATCTCGGCGGGGGCTGAGTACGGGTCTTCCTTTCGCGGGTTGTCGCCGTATTCCGCGACACCCATCGCCGGGGATTCGAGCTCCTTCGATATCGCGAGGGATTTCTCGCGCATCAGCCTGATGTAATCCGCCGGGTCGTCGAACGAGTCCCTGAGGTGTATGACGGCCATGGCGAGCTTCCCATCCTCGAAAACGTAGACGAGGTCGTAAGACGGCTCGCTACTGATCGTCTCCACCGTCACGAGCGCGTCGTGCGTTTCGCCGTTTTCCTCGATGGTGACGGTTGCGGTGCCTGTCGTCGTCTCGGGCTCGCCGCCGAGCCGGTAGGTGAGAACGTTCACGCCCTCTTTCATGAGCTCGGCCGTTTCCGCCTTTTTGACTTCCGCTATCGACATGCCCCACCTGACGCTTCTCACGTCGGGCGTTTTGTCGCGCGAGCACGATGCCGGGAGGATGCACGAGAGGATCGCTATCGCGGCTATTACGGGATGTTTCATAGGGCAGTCTCCGGTTCGGATAACCGGATATATTATGTTCGCCCGGGCGGATATGCGCAAGGTGGACAACGTCCACGGGAAATCGACGTAGCAAAGACGCCGGTTTCAAGAACAGTCGCGCGTTTCTCGAATTTAACGCCTGCGTCGTCGAGAAACACACTACAATGTGGCGGACACCGTCCGCCCGGGCGATTAGTTCTCGCTTTGCTGAACGGAAAAGTATCCTTCGAGAAATCCGGCGAGGGACTCGGCGTAGAGTTTGTGCCCTGCCGGGGTCCAGTGCATATCGTGGCCGTAGTAAAGGTGCGCGTCGCCCGAGTAGGCCCTGAACTCCGGGAACGCGTTGAAGAATACTATCCCGTTCTTCTCGGAGAATTCCCCGAGCCTGTTTACTGTCCTGTCGGAAAGGGCCGCGCCCTCGGGGACGAATCCGCGGCGGCCCGGTATCCATTCGTCGTCGCTCACCTGGTGGGCCCACGGATAGGTAGCCAGGATGAAGCCGCTCCCGTGCTCCTCGCAGAGACTCCTCGTCCTCAGAATACTGTTCTCGATGATGGCGTATATCTCTTCGGCTTCGGGGAGCTGAGGGACTTCGAGCGTGTGAAGGAGCATCATGAAATTCTCGGTTTCGACGGCGTTCCTGACGTCGAGCAAGCCGATCACCCTGTCTCTCTCGCCCAAGTTTTGAATCCCCTGAATCAGCGCGCCGGTGAGAAAGAGCCTGCTCCTGGCGAAAGTGGATACCTTCTCGCGCGTGTTGTTGCGCCGTTTGTTGTATTCGGGGAATCCGTCCACCGCGATGACGTTGCCCTCCTCGTCGAGAACACCCGCTTCCTTTACGAAGACATATTCGCCGACATGGTCCGACATATCGAAGTTCATAATGACGAGGTCGGGTATGAGCGTGTCGATGCGGGCCTTGAGCGTGAGATATTCAAGGATAGGCGTGTAGCTCGGGATGGCGAGGTTTACGACTTCGTACCTGCGCCCGCCGCTGCCGTTGAGTATGGTTTCGAGGACGTATGACGACGTTTCCTCGTCGGCGACGCCCTCGCCGAGCGTGAACGAATCGCCGAGCATGATAATCCTGTAGACGTCCGCCTGTTTTTCACCGACTTCCCTGCCTCGGTATCCCATGCTGTTCGTCGTGATTTCGACCTCGAAGTCGAAGGGGCTGTACATGAGGTATGTCTTGTTCGGGAGCATTTTGTGGTGGACGTAGCTGTCGGGACTTGTGAGGAAGGGCTCCGGGCGGAGGAATATCATACCGCCGACTATGTCGAGAATGGCGTAGAAAAATACGAACGCGAAAAGCATAATCCAGATTTTGGCGGCGGACGCTCCCCGCCCCGTTTTGATCGCGGCCAGTGTGAGCAGGGACAGAAAGACGTAGAAAACAAGAAGCGCCGAAACCGCCAGGACGAGCATGCCGGGCTGCTCGTCCAAGATGAATATCTTCCAGCCGATAAGCGCCGCGAGGAGGACGGCCGCCAGCGCGAGTGTGACGTAGAGGAAGGTCGCGAACGCTTTCATCCGCCGCCTCCGGAAGCCGTGTTTTCCAACGTCCGCCGGAAGGGGATGGAGTGTCTGTATACGCCCATGGATTTCACAGTATAAACCTAATTCAGCGCGCGCGGTAGGGAAATCGGGAGGCGGGAAGTGGTTAAGTGCCCGGGCTCCGGCATGCTGCATGTTCGCCTCAGCTTCCAATTTGATGATTAACTTGAAAAGAATGGATTCCTGCCTGCGCAGGAATGACAGAGATGAGGTAGATTACTCGCGCGCTCGAAATCGTTGGGAATGAAATAATTAAGTGTTATTTCTCGCCGGGCCTGTCTCCAGCACGCGCGTGCCGTACGCTATAATATATGGATTAGCACAAGGGGCCCATTTGGCGCACGACGTATTCATAAGCTATTCCGACAGCGACAGGGAGATTGCGGAGGCGCTCGCCGAAACGCTGAAAGTAGAGGGAGTTTCGGCGACCCTCGGCCCGGCTGCGAGTGCGCGCGGCAAGGCGCGCGAGGAAGCTGTGGACGAGGAGATAGACGCGAGCGGGGCGCTTCTTTTAGTCTTTTCGTGGAACGCACTCGGGTCGCGGCGATTGCTCCGCGAAGTCGAGCGCGCGGTCGACGGAGGCACGCCTGTCGTCTCCTTCCACGCGGACAAGACTCCGTTCGATCCCGAGCTTGAATATTACGTAGCGCCCGCGCACAGGGTGGCCGCGTCGGGAGCGTCGGCCGAGCGGAGCACGAACAGGGTGGTCGAAATGGTGAAGCGGCTCATCCCTGGCGGAGAGGCCGCCGAGGGCAAAGGAAGCACGGGCTTCGATACGGGCGTTTACGGCAGGCCCGACACGGGCGAGCTTAGCAAGTTCAAAAGGCGGCTCAGGAGGGAAGGGGATGAGCCGCTCGTGGACGTGCTGCCTCCTGTGCAGGCCCTTGGGAGGAGGCGGTGGCCGCGCGCAGTCGCAATCATGCTCGGCGCGCTCTTCGTGCTTTACGTGCTCGGCGCGCAGTTCGGCTACTACGCCGTCGGGGTTATGGCGGCGTGCGTCGGGGCGGCGTATCTGCTTGTGGGGCTCGTGCCGGACAGGCGGCGCTCGCCGATGTTCACGGCTATCGTTCTCACATTCGGGCACCTTCTATGGTTCGCCTCGGGGCTGCTGATTCTCGCGCTCGCCGGCGGAGTCGAGGCCCTCATGTCGAACCCGCTCGGCCTTCCTCTCGACGCCGCTATATTTTCGGTGTTCTTCGTATGGCTCATCGTGAGGCCCGGCGTCGTCTCCGGCGTTGCGAACATCGCGCTCTCGCTCTTCTTCATGTACGGCGGGCTGGCGTCCGTCTCAGGCGACTGGGCGACGCAGGATCTTGTGAGCGGGGTCGTGCTCCACGCCATTCTATACGTCGCAACCATCATCGCGCTCCTTTACGGGATTGTGAAGATGTGGGGGCGGCGCAGGATATGATATTGGTGTATTAACTGCTCATCTAACATTGTACGTTACGAGGTCCAATACGGAGAAATTGAGCTCGATGTAAGCGATTTTAGTGTCATCGTCTACGCTTATTTTGATCAGTGCGGATTCATTCATCTTTGCAAAGTCCCTATACCAAGTGCTTGCAGCAACCTTCCTGTAAAGTGCCTGAACCTGCGGGCTCGAAGTGAATTTCTCAAGCGGCACTGGTTGACCGATATCAATCAGTAGGTCGACGATATCCACTATTCGTTGGTTAATTCGTACGTCCTCCGTTTTTTTATTCTTGAGAAGAAATCGAGTATAGTCCTTCAGCATTATCTGCTTCAGCTTCTTAAGAACTTTCTCCTTGATCCTGATAATTTCCTGAAGATATCCCCTGAGCCCCCATTCGACGAAGTCAAGCGGGTCGCAATTGGAGCGAATTTCCCCGAGCCTTGCTATGTATTCATCCCTGTTTGCGCTCCAGAAATTTGCCAACGACCAGAAGCAATATCTGTTAATACCGTTAAGGTATAAAATCAGTGCTTCGAGTGCTCTTGCGGTACGTCCGTTACCGTCTGAGAAGGGATGGATTTCAGCAAGGTAGAAATGTGCGGTTATCGCTTTTACCAAGGGTTTTCGAGAAAGTGAATCTTTATCTGGAGCATTAAGCCACTGGATGAATAATTTCATGGCCTGCTCGACTTCAGCCCTATTGCGGCATATCCCCTCTCGACGAGGATATCCGAACGTGGCTTTGTATTCTCCCCTGTAATCCCCTGGCGTGTTCCCGACATAGTCAAGGTCGTCCGTGAACAGCTTATGTATCTGCCTGATTAGGCCCTCAGTGAATTTGAAAGGCTTACCATCCGCTGTATGCAAATTAACTGTGTCAATTATGAAGTCGTAGACGTTCTTCGAGTTCTGTGCTTCGCGTTCTTTCCTGAGGAGAGTCTCGTTGACCGAGGCTTTGCGGAAGGATTCCTCAATTTCTTCGGTATTGAGATGTATGCCCTCGATGGCGAGTGTCGAGCCTATGGCCATATTCATTTCGCTTCTGATGATTTTATCGGTGGAACCTGGAAAGGAGGGGGTTTCTTTTATAAACTTATCTATACTGTTAATTTCCGAGATAATATCGTTCAGCTCCAGGAACTTTCCAAGAAAATAGTTGATATTCCCTTGTTCAAGTCTGTTCAGTAAGTCAAATTCTATCAGTTTTTCATAGATTAATGGCATTTCTCTCCCGAATTAAAGATAAATGCAGCGAGATAAATTGTCAATAAAATGCGAGAAAAAATGCGAAAAATATTGGGAGAAAGAATCTAATTAATAGAGATAGTTATATCAATATAGGACAAAATATGATTGTATAAATGCGAATGTTTATGCAATAAGTGGTGTGAAATTTCTCTCATTCTAAATATCCATACTCCATCATCTCCGCGGCGGAGCGGGCTGCGTCTTCGCCGAGGAGGCGCTCCAGGATGCAGAGGCTCATGTCTATGCCCGCAGAGATTCCGGCGGAGGTGATTATCTCGCCCCCGTCGACGTAGCGCACGTCCTGAACGACCTCTACGCCGGGGAACATACCGCGCATACGCATTATAGACATGAAGTGCGTCGTCGCGCGGCGGCCGTCGAGGAGGCCAGCCTTTCCGAGTAAAAATGCGCCTGTGCAAACGGACGCTATGATCTTCGTCTCAGGCGCACGCGCGCGAAGGAATTCGAGTATCGCGGGGTTGTCGTGCTCCGTGCGCTCGCCCGGGCCGCCGGGGACTATGAGCACGTCGAGGGGAGGGCACGAGGCGAAGTCGCAGTCCGGCACGACCTTCATGCCGCCCATGGCCGTGACAGGCTCCGCCGTCTCGGCAACGAGGAGTATCCGCACCGCGCATGGGTCCGTTATCAGCGGAGCATCGTCGTGCCGGACGACGCTGAAGACCTCGAACGGCCCGGCGAAGTCGAGCACTTCGACGTTATCGTAAATTAAAACTCCAGCGACGAATTTCGGGTCCATGTTTACACTCACCTTGAATCTATCGAGCGGTGAAATGATAACCAATGATTCGGCGTATTACACTCCGCAGAGCACAATTGAGAAGACGGCCGACACGGCGATTCGCGGCGATTGAACGCCGAAAAATCGAGGCTTCGGGTATGTTCCCGGGCGATTTTGAGCCGTTATTGACAGCAATGATTAATAAATAGTATGATTTTTTTATTAAATCACCAGGTGCGGAGGATGTGTGGGTAAATCAATTATCATCGCTTCATTTTTGTTGTCGATTTTATTTCTAGGGCTGCCAGCCGCGAGCGAGGCGCAGCCGGTGCTCAATCCGGAGAACGGAAATTATTATGAGTGCGTCCCGTGTGCGACCACCTGGGCTCAGGCGAACGAATTTGCCTCTACACTGACTTTCGGTCAGCTGCGCGGACATCTCGCGACGATAACCAGCGCGGAGGAGAACGATTTTGTAACAGGGCTCGGCTGCGGTTTCTCCTGGATTGGAGGCATACAGTCTCAAGACGCGACTCAGCCGGACGAAGGCTGGCAATGGATAACCGGCGAGCCGTTCATATATACCGCGTGGGCCCCGGGAGAGCCGAACGACGACGGCTGCCAGCCGGGCGAGGGCGGCTGCGAAAATTGCATCGAGTTCAGCCTCGGGTTAGGGGGATGGAACGATTTCGTATGCTCGACTGTCAGCGATTTCTGCATCGTGGAATACGAGGCTACCGTGCGGGAGGTTAGCCCGATTCCGACGCTGAGCGAGTGGGGGATGATTGCGGCGGCCAGTGGGTTCGCGCTGGTTGGGATGTTCTATGCGATCAGACGTAGAAGGCTGTCGGCTTGATGGATTGACTAAAGGTAAACCCCCACCCATGCCCCTCCCCCTTTGAAAGGGGGAGGGGAAGAAAAAAAGGAGTGGGGGATGATCGCCGCGGAGAAGGGCGTCGGCTTGAATTGATTGAATAAGAGCTCTACACCTCTCCGATGCAAGGGGGTGTGGAGTCTTCATTAAAAGTAAGGGCTTGCTACTTTTACTTGACCAAAAGTAGCACACACGAAGTGTGTTTCTCGACGTAGTACCTTTGGAGGCTCGAAGCGTCTGAAGCGCGTAAGGTGGTGATAGTTTTGCGCTGCTACTTCAATTGCCAGCGGGCGCTGCCCGCCGGGACGGGGGACACGTAGTGTCTTTTTTCGACATAGCCCGGTCGTTGCTAAAGTCACTGGAAGCGCGTCAGGTGGTAATAGCAAGACTGCTGCTACTTCGAAAGTCAGCGGACACAGTCCGCCTAAAATCATCGTTTCTTCGCTAAATCTTCTAATATATAACCCCCACCCTGACCCTCCCCTCCCAGGGGGAGGGAAAGTAAGTAAGGGGGGTGTCGGATTTTTAACGCTCATCCGCTCGATCATCTCGACGAAGCAGGTCTGGAAGCACCGGCAGCGTGGTAGGTGAAAAGTAATGAAGCTGCCGCTTCGATTGCCTGCGGACACTGTCCGCCGTGCCGGAGGGGTATTGCTTCGCCGCGTCCGGCTTCGCATGGCTACGCCGCGACGAACGGAAGCGAGCAATTTTATGATTTGGCCGAGAGTATGGTTAGTTTGGTTAGTTTGGTCATTTCGACCTATGTTAATTCTGCTTTGTGGTGCCTGACTCTTCGGGAGTGGGTTCGGAGAGTTCTTTCATTTCCTGCTGCAAGCGCCGCTCCTCGACACGGGGGTTCAGCTCCGTGCTGTAATAGAGCGCGGAGAGGACTGTCTGCCCGCTCTTGCCTTCGAGCGTCAGGAAGATATCGGTCCCCGGCTCTCGCCATACCGACTGTAGAAGAAGCGTTCCTTCCGTCACAGCCTTGCCGTATCCCTCGGGACCCGTCTGCGAGGCATCGTCTTTCCAGTAGGCGTCCTCGATCGCGGGCGGGCCGAATTCTTTTGTGAGCGCCGCCTTCACCGTCTCGTAGTTCTTCACATACTGCGCAGGGTCGTCGTACTGCGTTGTAACCGCGTACCCGCCGAGGACGAGCTTCTCGCCCGCGAACATGTATCCGATCTCGGCGTCGAGCGCGCCGAGCTTCCCGTTGTAAGTTATCGCGAGGTCGTATGGCGGGACGGGCCCCTCGCCCACGGAAACCGCGTTTTCAGTCAGCTTCACCTGCGCGGGCGCCATGCCCCAGCGCGTCTTTCTGAAGTCGTGCGTGCGCGTCTGCGCCGTGGAATTGTCGAGCCCCGCGAGGAGCATGAGGGTAAATGCCAGTGTAATCGTAAGCGGCCTAAGCGCCGGAATGTTCGTCTGCATAGCTGAGAAAGTATACATGGTGCGGAATTTTTACGGTTTCGTTATTATGCGAATGAGAAAACAAAATTATAAATCCCCCCTTGGCCCCCTTTTCCTAAGGGGGGAAAGAAAAAGTCAAAGACTTTTACTTTTGCTTGACCAAGAGTAGCAACCACACTATATATGTTATATTTATAGTGTAAGACAATGGTTTCACAACGAGCCTTGCCGGAGGCGGATATGGTGCCGAGAAAAAGTGATTTGGCGAAAGAGGTCGAAAGCGAGATTCTGGACGCTCTCGGCGCGATCAGTGAGCCGTTCGGCCCGAGGGAGCTCATCAACAAGCTCTCGGCCGAGAAGCATCTCAACGACACCCTCATCCGCGAGGCGATCTGGCAGCTCATCGATCTTAAGCGCATCAGGCTAACCGACGATATGAAGCTCGAAGTAGCAATCTGAGCCGCACACTTAATCCCCGCATAATGCACTTCCCAGGCAGACTCGAAGTATTCCATCCAGACGACCGCAGGCCCGACCAGCGCGCACCCGAAGAGAGGGACAGGGACAGGATCCTCTATACCTCCGCATTCAGGAGGCTGGCCGGCGTAACGCAGGTCGTCGGCTCCGAAGAGGGGCACATATTCCACAACCGCCTTACGCACAGCCTCAAGGTCGCGCAGATCGGCCGCCGGCTGGCCGAGAAGATGCTCCGCGAGCAGCCGGACGAAGCTGAGGCGCTCGGGGGGATAAGCCCGGAAGTCGTCGAGGCCGCGTCGCTCGCGCACGACCTCGGGCACCCTCCCTTCGGGCATATAGCCGAGAAGGAGCTCGACAGGCTCGTCGTGGACGTGGGCGGCGTCGGGGACGGCTTCGAGGGCAACGCGCAGTCGTACAGGATCGTGACGAAGCTCTCCATCCGTCACCCGAACATGCCCGGGCTCAACCTCACGCGCGCGACGCTGAACGCAATACTGAAATACCCGTGGCTGCGCGGGGCGCGGGGCCGCCAGCGGAGGAAGTGGGGCGCTTACCGCACGGAGGAGAGCGAGTTCAAGTGGACGCGGAAGCCGTTCCAGGATGCGCGGAAAACAGTCGAAGCCGAGCTTATGGACTGGGCCGACGACATTACCTACGCAGTACACGACCTCGAGGATTTTTACCGCGCGGGGCTCATACCGCTCGACAGGCTGAGAAAAGACACGGAACAGTTCGTGACGAAGTGGGAGAATGCGGGGCGTCTCGACGCCGCCGTCGGTGAGCTGGCTTCGAGCAGCAACGAAGTCGCGCGCTTTTTACGCGGCACCTTCCAGAGGTGGCGAGGCGATGGCAGGCGGCAGTCGACGCAGGCGAGGGACGATATAGTCCGCGCGTTCGCGAGCCTGATCGGATTCATTCCGATCGACGAGCCCTACGAGGGCACGCGGCGGCAGCGTGCGAACCTCAAGAGCTTCGCTTCGTCGCTCATCGGCCGCTACGTTTTCGCGATCTCGCTCAACGCTTCCGGCAGGAAGGCCGAGCCGCGCGTATACGTCAAGGAGCGCGCGGAGCTGGAGGTCGAAATGTTAAAAGAGCTGACCTGGCATTACGTCATTGACAGTCATTCCCTCGCACAGCAGCAGCACGGGCAGAGGAAGATCGTGTCCGAGCTGTTCGAGATTTTCCTCGACGCGGCGCGGAGGCAGCGGTACAAGATTTTCCCCGTGAACACTTCCGAGAGGCTCATCGGCCTCGACGAGGTTTGGCGCGGGAGCGCGGCGGGAAAGAACGAGCAGATCGTCCGCATCGTCGTCGATCTCATCGCGGGGATGACGGAGAAGCAGATCGTGAAGATGTATCACAGGCTCACTGGAACGTCGTTCGGGTCGGTGCTGGATACGATACTGGTATAGGATATGAAGTTACTATCTGGCCTAAGTTACGTTAGTTAGAGGCAAATCCTAGTCCTTTACTATTCTACTTTTGCACATTTATGAAGTATTTCGATTACCTCATACACATTTGTATAAGCTTGTTTGTCGTTCTTGGGAGTTTGGTCTTTACACATTCTCTTTGAACGGGTTATGGCTTCATGAATATGATTTAAGGTCGATTTGTAATGATCGCCTTGGGTTTTGTCATATTGGGGTAAATGTTTCTTGAGGCGCTTTATGATATCGCTACAATGAAATAATTGGTTAATCTCTTAGAAATGTAAAAGGAATCAGAGCTCAAAACAAGGAATGGATACTATCGGAGCTATATTGACACTTTTCTTTTCAGAATTTTTTAATTTCCCCTTTTTCGAGTCAATTAGATCGAGAGCTTCGTGGTATCTTCGATGCTCATCACGATCGAACACAGTAAAGATTTGGTCATACTCTTTATCTTCTTGAAAAGAATCCAGCGCGAATTCAACTACCTGCCGTGGATTGGTTCCTAAATCACTATTTGTAACCTTAATATTGGCCGTTTGTAATCTATACTTTTTTCTGATTTCTTCAAAATATAAGCGCTCGGTATGTCCTTCGCACACGATCAAAATTCGTTCGTATGGCGCTCGAAGTGATTTTTTTCGTGCCAACTTCCTTGCACGTCTATGTTGTGGGTGGTTTTCGCGGACCAATAAATACACCTATGTTTAAATATCATCTATATGATCGGAATCCTCGATAAATGGCAATGCTCCGTATCGTCCCTGGAGATAACCTTTTTCCAAAGCTTCATGCTTACGTGGGCTGAATTCACTTAAAGAATATACTTGAGTAGCTTGATTCTTATCTTTTTCAATGAACCAAATCTGATCTCTACGCAATATATCCTTATTCAGCAAGTTTGTGTCGTGTGTTGTAAAGATTATTTGAGCACCTTTTTTGTTGTATTTGTTAGAATTAAACATAGAAACCAACCACTGCACAATTAGGGTGTGCAGGCTGCTATCCAACTCGTCTATAATTAAAGTCTTACCATTTTCAAGGGTTTCCAGAATTGGCCCCGCCAAGTAGAATAGCCTTTGAGTTCCAATCGATTCTTCGAATATATAAAATAAGGCCGAGCCCATATCCGTTTCGTGTAAAAACATCGGGACTGGAATTTCTTTTTCCTCTGAATGAATTCTTGATCCTTGTTTCAGTTTAGGATTGAATTGAATTGTATTCTCTCTTCCCTTTTTGTTCTCGAGCTTGATATGCTTAATACCTATGTCTGCTTTAATGACTAAATCTATTAGTTCTTTTTTCTTTTCCTCTTGATTCAACATTGCGATCGAATCTTCTGGGTAGAAATTAATGTTCATTCCCAGGAATATTAAATTCTCGCTTATCCATTCAAAAACAGGGGTCAATTGTTCGCTATTGAGCTGAACAGCTGTAGACAGGAAAAGAGCGTTATCCCGGGTAGAATCTTGCCACAACTTCTTTTGACCTTTAAGATGAGAGCCTAATTTGTAGGTATATTTCCCCTTCTCTATATCGTAACGACGAGTGAACCACTCCTGGGGCTTGGATTTCTCATAGACTAATAGCCATTCGTCTGTTATTCGTTCCGAATTTATTACAAATCCGTATTGATAGCGAGTTTGATTTATCAGAAATGTTATCTCGAATTCCGAAGGCTCGTTAAGTTTGCTCTTATCCAGCCGGAATGGTCGTAGATTAATTTTACTGCCTTGAGGTCTTACATAAGATTCTATTACTTCTCTGTGTATAAATACGAGCGCTTCTATCATGTTGCTTTTGCCACTTGCATTCGCGCCATAAATGGCGGCGCTTTTTAACACAAATGGAATTGATTTAATCCCCGTTTGAAAGGAATGAGTTTCTATATGTGACTTGTCTTTATCCGCAACCAAGCTTATTACTTGCTCATCGCGAATTGATTTGAAGTTTGCAACCCTGAATTCGATTAACATTTTGCCTACCTTTTATAATATTATAGCGCAATTTGCGGGATATGTGCAATAATCAATTTTATTTTTGCTAATTGTTGAATTTGCAGGATGCATTGATACTTGGTACGCTGTATAAAATCCTACAGTTCGTATTGTTCAAAATATTGCCCGTTTGTAAGCACGGCTCCTACATTCCCGTCTAACATTCTGTCATAACACGATATTTCTCCAGTGTTCAATGCGGCACGCATATTGCTCATTTATAGGCAGACTTTTCATACGGAAACTTCAGGAGGGTTTTACCATGAGATACGCAGCCAGAATTCCCCTTTTATTATTGGTAGCGGCGCTCTGCGCATTGGCCCCGGCGTGCGACGACGTCGAGGATATATTCGACGACGGGCCGTCGGACGAGCCTAACTTCACAGCCGAGGGTGTCGGCGAGAACACGGTCACCGATCTGTTCATCGAGCTTTTGGCCTCGCGGAACGACCGCAACGTGAGCGGTGACGGCACGGTGATCATCGAGGGACAGGAATACAGTATAGAGGTGGTCGGCGCGTCGCTGCCGACGGACTTCGACGGCGAGGCCCCGATTCCGCAGACGGACGATCTCTCGCCGTTCGACTATGTATGCACGCCCAGGTTCGCCGATCTCGACGTGGTCATAAACCCCGGCGGTTTCGAGACGACGATGCGGCTCAACGAGTGCGAGAACGATAACTCCGACATATTCGTCGAGGACGGCGTAGTTTTCAATCCGTGCAACGACGACGAGCCGGTGACAAACGTGGATACATTCAACGGCGTTTGTCTCAGCGATCCCGAAAACGGGGTCGATTTCGGAAGGGACACGATGGTGATAGACGAGTTCGACGGCAAGTGCACCGCCGAGGCGCCGTGCGTCGTGCCGAGGGACGTTCTGATATTCGTGCCGTCGATGAACGGTCACATAAACGCTGACGACATAGTCGACGAATTCTAGCGGCGAGCCGCCGCTGGCAATCGGCGTAGCGGGGGTGGCGCAGTAATCGGCTAACGCGCGAACGGTGGATATGGTTGGGCAGCCGCTTCGTAGAAAAGCGGACCACGCGTGCTGGAATTCGTCGTAGCAGTGACGGTGATAGTATTAGCATTCGTGCGTACGTTGATATAAGCATAATCTTCCCTACGTCGGAAAGCACACAACGTGTGCGGGGGAGCCCCCGCGGGCAAACGGCGTCGGGCGTGGCGCAGTAATCGGCTAACGCGCGAACCGTGGATATAGCAGGGCAGCCGCTTCGTAGAAAAGCAGACCACGCGTGCTGGAATTCGTCGTAGCAGGGTCGAGATTTAATCGGCATTCGTGCGGACGTGCAAATGGCGGAGCCGGTGCTACGTCGGAAAGCACACGTGCACCCTCATCCTGACCTGTTTTGGTTTGGGTTGCTTCCCAGCAGTACCGGACGGGTTTCCGTGCCGTCAGCCAAAGGCGTCCGAATGCTCGCTTGTTCGCATTCGTTCCCTCAAGGGAGAAGGAACATCTTTACAATACGAATCTCTCGCATTCGTTTGGAGAAGACAATGCACCTGCCGTGCAAACCGTGCTATGAATTTACAGACCAGCTACGTCGATTGTCAGCGCACACTGTGCGCCTATTCCCTCATAAACTTGCCGGAGCCGCCGCCGTCGGTGGGGAGGTCTTTGAACTTGGGGAGGCCGTCTTTGATGTGAACGACCGCCTCTCCGTAGTTGACGTGCATGACGGGGACGAACTCGAGCCCCGGCAGAAGCCGCGGGTAGATGTCGACGAATCCTTTCGCCGGGTGCGAGGAGTAGAGATGGCCGCCGCACTTGTTGCACGAGCTGCGGAAGCTGTCGGGCGTTTTGTTGTAGGTGAGGACGTTGTCGGCGCCTTTGGTGACTGTCAGCGCGTCGGGCTGCCAGAGGGTGAATGCGCTTACCGGCGCGCCGGACCAGTGCCTGCACGAATCGCAGTGGCAGAATCCCATAACGAACGGCTCGCCCTCGGCTTTGATCTCGACGGCACCGCAGAAGCAGGCGCCTGTGTATGTTCCGTTTTCGCTCATCTGATTGCCTCCATAGTATTCCGGGTTGTGTTTTCTTCATTCGATGCAGCGCGCCGCGTTTCGTTGCGGGTGAAAACGCCGCCGTGTTTTCTGTTTTGCGTCAACCTCATTCCACCGCCCCGTTTTCGTCGGGCATCCCTTCGAACTTCGGCAGGCCGTCGTCGATGTGAAGAACGGATTCGGCGTAAAAAATGTGGATCGCCGGTGTGAACGTAAGTCTGCGGATTATCGCGGGGCGGATATCCGTCAAACCCATCGAGGGGTGCTCCAGGTAAAGGTGCCCTCCGCATATCATGCAGGATTTGCGGAAGGTGGCTTCCGTTTTATTGTACGTGCGGACGTATGCGACCCCCCTGGGAACGCTGACTTCTTCCGTGTTCCAGAGGGCGAACGCGTTTACCGGCGCGCCGGACCAGTGACGGCACGAGTCGCAGTGGCAGTAGCCCATCAGTATGGGCTCGCCTTCGGCGCGTATCTCGACAGCGCCGCAGAAGCAGGTTCCGGTATAAACGATTTTCTGGTTCATGATTCGTCTCGTTCGACGAGCGCCGACAGGCCCGTTTTGATGTGGAGCGTGAAAATGTCGGGACGCGAGTAATGCCCGGCGACGTCGAGCGCCCTCTTGGCGGCGGCGATCTTCCCGAGGTCGAAGTCGAAGAACAGCATCCCTTCCTCGCGGCGGAGCGGGCCCGCGACGATCTCTCCGCCCGGCGCGACGACGACAGAATCGCCGGGGTTTATCCACTCTTCAGGGTCGGGATAGATCTCTTCCTTTCCGGGCAGGCTGTCCGGTATGTCCTTACCTCTCAGCACAGAGCCGCATCCCGCGACCCAGCACCTGGCCTCGCGCGCGATGTGCTGCATCGTGCCGACCCAGCTGTCGCCGTAGTCGTACGTCGGCGCGGTGTAAATCTCGACGCCCTCTGCGTAGAGGGCGAAGCGGGCGAGCGGCATGTAATTCTCCCAGCAGATGAGAGAGCCGATCCTGCCGGCGGGCGTTTCTATCGTCTTCAGCCCGCAAGCGTCGCCGAACCCCCAGACGGTGCGCTCGGCAACCGTCGGCATGAGCTTCCTGTGGCGGTTGAGCAGCTCGCCGTCGGGGCCGATGGTAACTACCGTGTTGTAGAGCGTGGCGCGGCTATGTGATGAATCGCGCTCGTTCACGCCGCAGACGACTGTGACTTCGTGCATGCGCGCCGCGTCCTGAACGGGGGCGAGGTCTTCGTCGCCCAAGCTCACGGAATTTTCGAGTAGGCGGGCGTAGAGCTCGTCTGAGAGCTTCCAGTCTTTCCCGGGTTTCAGCCGCCATATCCACGCGGGGTAGCCGGGGACGTAGGCCTCGGGGAAGAGCACCAGGCGCGCGCCTTCGCGGGCGGCCTCTTCGACGTGACCCGCAGCGGCCGCGATCGTTGCGGCCTTATTTAGAAACACGGGCGGTTTCTGCACTATAGCGAGCCTAGTCATGCGGGCGCTCCTTCGTGAATAGGATAGGAAAGTTTACGGGGAAGGGCAAGTTTAAATCCCCCTAAATCCCCCTTTTCCTAAGGGGGACTTTGAATTTGCGCGAACGGAGGGTTTGGCATGGCCGCCGCTTCGTCGGAAAGCGGACAGCGTCCGCTGGCAATCGACGTAGCAAGTCGGTGCGATTATCATACTTCGAGCGTCCGGCGGGTTTAGCAGAGCTTTCGCTTCGTTGGAAAACTGACTACATGTGGCGGACCACGTCCGCGGGAGATCGACGTAGCGGGGACGGCGCTATCAGCGAGGGTCGCATCTTACTTGTTTAATTAAAAACAGGTTGCGTTTCGTTTCCGCCTCACTACACTGATATTTATAACTAGAGTGGAGGTATTGCATGAGATATTTCGCTATCACGGCTTTGGTGCTTGGTCTTATGTTGTCCGGGATTCTGGGCGCGGGCCCGGCGCTCGCGCAGTCGGCGGGGGACCCCGTGGGGCCGCTTTCGGATCTCGTCGGCGCGAGGGCGGGGCAGGCCGAGGGGCAGGTGACCGACAGGGGATACACGTGGGTCAAGACCGATAAGGAAGGGAACAGCTCGTACAGCTACTGGACGGAAAAGGGCTCGGGCAACTGCGTTGCTATACGCACGTCGGACGGGCGCTACGCATCGATCGTTTACGCGGCGAAGCTCGACTGCCAGGCGGATACGGCTTCTGCGCAATCGGCGGCGGCGCCTGCCCCGGCTGCTTCGGCCGGGACGCAAAGCCACTGCAAGCTGTATAACAACAAGAGCAACAATTATAAGTACGACGGGACCTGCGAGGTGAATTACAATTCTTCGGGCGACGTGTACGATGTGACGCTCGGCAACGGCGACCGCTATAACTTCGCGGGCAAGGGCGGGAAGTATAAGGTTACGACGCCCGAGGGGCCGTCGGACAACAAGGCTTCGAAGCTCGCGAGCGGCGGCAGCACGGTGTTCGACTGGTACAAGTGGCAGCTCATCATATCGCAGTGATTGCGCTGGGCTGAATTATATACCGAACTTTGAGACGGAAGCCTGGCTTTTTCGGCCCGGCCTCCGTCTGCTTGAATTCACGGGCGCTCGACGCAGCTGGCCCGGTGCGTATAACTGACTCCGATTGTATAAACCGCTTGCTTTCGTTTCACTCCATAATACAATTGTTTATCGAAATATATCGAACTATGAGAAGGTATTGTCGTGAGGCAGTTGTATATTGCTGCAGCGGTAGTTTGTTTTGCCTTGTCGGGGGCGGTCGCTCCGGCGGCGCCCGGGCAGTCGCCCGGTGATACGGCGGGCTCGCTTTCGGACCTAGTCGGTGCGAAGCCCGGGCAGGCCGAAGCCGAGGTTAAGGCCAAGGGGTACACGTGGGTCAAGACCGATAAGAAAGGGAACAGCTCGTACAGCTACTGGACGGAAAAGGGCTCGGGCAACTGCGTTGCGATACGCACGGCGGACGGGCTTTACCAGGCGATAGTTTACGCGCCCGAGACCGACTGCGAGGGCGAGACGGAGAAGGAGCCCGGAAGGACGACCAAGACGCAGACCCAGTGCAAGCTCTACGACGAGAAGAGCGACAGTTACAAGTATGAAGGGGACTGCGAGATGATCTACATCCGGTCGGGCAACGTGTATGACGTGACGCTCGGGAACGGCGACACCTATCACTTCCTCGGGCATGGCAAAAAATACAGGCTTACGACCCCGAAGGGAGAGTCCGACAACAAGGTCGCAAAGCTCGAAAAAGACGGCAGCACCGCGTTCGAGTGGAAGAATTTGAAGCTCACTGTCTCGGAGAAATGACGCGATGCCATTGACGCTGTCATAACCGAAAATCCGCTGCGGGCGCCGGGCCTATCGGGTGCGGTTCCCGCGCTGCAAATAAACGGGAGATGATTCCCGAGTGAGTGCGTGGTAGGATATAGACGCCATGAGGAGAAAGCTTGCAGCTATTACCCTGTTCCTCGCCCTAGCGACAGGGCTTCCGGTTTCTGCGTGTGCGGGGGAGGTTAAAACTCCGGCCACGAGAAGCGCCGGATACGAGAGCGTCGATTTCGCCGGTTTCAACGAGACGGTTTCCGAGGCCGCCGGCCGGCAGGAGGCGTGGGCGATGGACCCTGTGCTCGTCGCGCTGAGGTTTGCCGGGCCGTCCGAGGGAATGACGCAGAATATCGAGCGGATTTACGGAAGCGCCGAATCGCCCGTCAGCGCGGAGGTCGTGATAACGAACGAGAAGCTGCCCGACGATTCTGTCATGGGCGAGAGGTATGTGATAACCCTCGGCAGGAACGAAGACGGGTCGTGGACGATAAAGAGCGCGGGCAGGGCTGTCCGGTGCCGTGAGGGCAGGGGGCACCAGGACTATTCGAAGGGGCCGTGCATCTGACCCGCGCCCGGCAGAGTTCGTTAATTCGCGTGCCTTGCGCTTTTTAATCCCCCGGAGTTTCATCATTTCTCCCCGGCGAGTGGGTTTGCGCGGGCAGTGAAAGCGCGTGTCTCGATACAGCGCGGCCGGGGCTGATCGACTCTTCGTTGACCGGCGGAAGAAGGAAACCTATACTTGGAAACAGGGTATGGGCCCCTTCGCGGGGCGATGCATGAACGCGGTTCTCAAACAAGGGCAAGAGTAGTTTCCACGCAGTGACCTATCACATCTTGAGAGGAGCATATGATGGTTCCAGTTATAGATTCCAACAAGCTACAGCGCGGGGAAGTCTGGGGCGAGAATGACGCGGCCGTCCATTGGGCGGGGGCGTTCGCCGTTTACGGCGGGCACGGCACGACGCAGTCCTCTACAATAGTGTACGAGATCGAGCCCGGGCACAGGCTCGGCTGGCACACGGACGCGACCGAGGAGACGCAGTATATCATCGCGGGGAAGGGGAAGCTCTTCCTCGAAGACGGCACGACGCACGACGTCGGCCCGGGGAGCGTGTTCGTTCTGCCGACGGGGCTTAAGCACGACCTTGCGAATGCTGGCACGGAGACGCTCCGGGCTGTGGCGTTCTTCGCGGCGGCGATGTTTACGCAGACGTTCGACGCTGTTATGATGCCGCCCAAGACGCATATCCTCGGGACGCCGAACAGGGAGGGGTAGAAGCAGGATAAGTCGGGGGTATGGGGTGAAGAGTATTTTGAAAGAATAAATCCCCCCGTACCCCTCCGGCTTCGGCTCACGCCTTCGCCGCGACAAGCCTTTTTCTAAGGGGGGAATTAAATAGTCTGGATTTGATCCGGGGAATAATAGTTCGGAGTGGAGTCTTATTACACCGGCGTTTTGAAAGGCTCCGATATTTCTTCAGACTTGGTTCCTTCATCGACAATCGCGGCATCTTTTGTTTTGTTTGTTGCTCGCGTTGCCTTTTTTAAAAACCTGTTTACTTTCGATTCGGCTTTCTTCCCGTCTTCGGTGTCGAATATCTCCCTTTTGATAACTTCGTTCTTTATTATTTCCTGGAGCTCGTGGTTGTCGATTTTAAGACCCTCTGCGAATTTCTTTAACTCTCTTCGCAGGGCTGATAATATCGGTTCGGATAAAAGAAAATTACCTATGACATATTTGTTTATGTTTTGTATCTTCTCATAAAATTCATCCCGGGCGTTTTTCTGAACGCCTTCTTTCGCTATCAGGTAAAGGCACTCATGGTCTTTATCCGAGCGTGGATTAATCGCAGCGAAATCTATGTTCACCACAAGATCGTTGTTTATCGGTTTTTCAAATCTAACCTTGTGAATCTGCCAGCTGAGACCGTTTGTGAGGATAACCCAGGAGATACCCTGATTGGCGGCATAATCGATAGACTGCCGGAGATGATTGCTCTTAAGGTCGAGACCGACCGCCTTGATTTCGATCAAGAATTGAATTTTCTTGTCGAGCTTGATAGCCAGGTCGCAATATGTTCCGCGAATAGCGAATTCGGACGTTAGCTCCACATATTTATCGTAGCCGAACACTTCATTTAACATATCCGTTACGATATTTACAGTGTCCGATTCGTTAATGTCACGGTCCTTTGCTGTCGATAGTATTCTCTGGAATCTGCTGATATTCTTACTGAACCTGTCCTTGATTTTTTTCGGTACTGGCGCCATAGGTCCCCTCCTCGGCGTATTAGAGTATTAGTATCTTAATATTCTACATCCATTAAATATTAAAATACAAGTATTGTTAATGGATTTTTCTGGAACGTAGCTCGGGATTTCTTTCCCTCCTCATCTCCCCATCGCTGCGCCGATAACGCCGGCGAGGAATATGAGCGCGGAGACTGTGAAGAAATAGAGTATCGGGGAGAGGATGTGGTAGTCGAAATGCTCGACTTCGGTGCGGGAGAGCCTGTCCCACGGTGAGACGCCGTGCCGTTTCAGGGCCCTGTAGCCGAGGAACTGTGCAACGAGCCCGACGATCGGCAGCGCCATGCCGACGCCCATCGCCCACACGCCGAGGCTACGGCGGAGCGACTGCGCGATGCCCGGCTTTCGCCCGTCGGAATCGGCGACATGAATCCCGAGGAGGTACTTCCCCGGCGTCGTGCCGTAAACGCTTATGAGCGCTGCCTCGACGAAGGCCCATACCAGCGTCAAAAGAATGCTCGCGATGATCATCTGGCCGACTGTCATCGTCAGGATGCCGTGGACGCTCGAGAAGGTGAGCATCGAGACGATAATAGCGACGAATGTGAAAGTCATATAGTCGAGGTGCCGCGCGAAGAAACGCGCCCAGGGCTGCATCTGATTTACGTAAACGAATCCCGGCCCGGCGGGGACTATGAGATCGTCGTGCACGGGCGCGGCCCCGGCGAAGTGAGCACTGAATGGCCCGACCGCCGCGGCGGGGAGCCAGCTCTCCATAGGCTCCGACCAGACGAGCGTCCGCTCCGTCACTTCGCCGTCTGCTATCCGTCCTGTGATTTCGGATTCGGTGTAGGGGCCGCGCGGCCTTTTGCCTGTGTCGTAGTGCCAGATTTTACGTTCCATGTTTGTATTCCTTTTAAATGGCCCGGCGCGCGTGCCCGGGAAATATACTAAGTGTAAAAAGTATTACCAATGTTCGAGCGATGTATACTCGTGTGCTATATCGCCGTCCGCTGCCAGAGTCTAAGGTGCTCCGAAGTTTTGCCGGTCGAAATTGTTTTTCTCCGCGTATAAAACTGTGAACGAGTATTCGCCGTTGGTTTCGAAAAGCGTGAGGAAAATATACACCTTCGGCGTGCGCCATTGGGACGACATTAAAGCGCCGTCGCCTGGCGCACCGGTCGTCGAATCTAGGGACGGCGGGCCGTAGGCGGCGATGATCTCCCTCCTGACCGCCATGAGGTTTTCCATCTGCTCTTTCTTCGAGGCCTGGTTGTTTTCCAGGCGTATCGAGACCATCACCAGCTTGTTCGCGTGAAAATTATACGTGGTTATTATGTGGTAGCTGTTTACGTCGGATGCGTACTCGATGAACCCGTTCTCGTTCGGGGAGCCGTCGGGGTTGAGCGTGAGGTCGTATCTGAAATCCGAACCCTCGGATTTGACGACCTCGTCCGGCGTCATGCCCCAGCGCGTCTTCCGGAAGTCGTATACGTCGTAGTGTTTGAAAAACCCGGCGACCGATCCGCCCCCCGTTGCCGGAGTCGCGGGCGCGGCAAGAAGGTAGAGCATGACTGCCGCCATAAAGAACGCCGCCGCTCTCTGCGTCGAATGTCCCATCCGGCTCCCGCATCTGATGTCACGCCTCAAAACCCTATCCTCCGTTTGCCGGCCGGGGCCTTGGGCGACATTATTTCCTTGAGCGCGCTGATTACTATCTCGATGTCCTCGGAGTTTCTGATGCTCCGCTTGTCTATCTTCTCGACGAGGGCGGCAAGCTCCTTATAATGCGCGCCGAGCTGTCTTATCTGGACGAACGCGCGCATTATCGCAATGTTCACCTCGACCGCGCGCCTGCTGCGGAGGACGCTCGACAGCATGGCGACGCCCTGCTCTGTGAAGGCGAGCGGCAGGTATTTCGAATGCCTGCCCCTGCCAGCGTCTAAGGTCACAAATTGTGACCTTAAAGACCGATACTCCTCGCGCGTGAGCTCGAACATGAAATCGTCCGGGAATCTTTCTATATTTCTCCTGACGGCCTGGTTGAGCGCTTTTGTCTCGACGCCGTAGAGCACGGCGAGGTCGGCGTCGAGCATGACCCTCTGCCCGCGGATCGTGTGGATGAGAGTGCGAACGTCGTCGAGGGTTTTCGGGGTTTGTTTTTTGTCTTCGGTCATCTAAAGTGTCTCCGGGTCTTTTGGTGACTTGTTATCCCGCTTAACTAAACCTGCAAATCCCCCCGTACCCCCCCTTTTTCCTAAGGGGGGATAAAAAAACAAATCGTGTGATCGGTGACCATATCTCCGTCACACCTACGTCGATTGTCTGCGGACACAGTCCGCTACACATTCTGGAAAACCCACCTCACTCGGCCGACGATGAGGTTAGGGTCCATGTCGCCCACGGAGACGGAATAGTCTCCCACCATCTGGTTATCGCTCTTGATGATCACCTCGTTCGGCTTGATCTCGAGGCGCTTCACAACGTATCCCTCGTAGGGGAGGTGAAGGCAGTAGATGCCGTTGCTGACGACCTTTTTATCGTCCGGGTCGAAGCCGACGTAGGCCCCGTTGACGATTGTTGGATACATGCTGTCGCCCTCGACGCGGAAGCCGTTCGTAAACTTCCGGACTATGCGCGAGGGGAGGGTTATCCTTTCGATCGGGTCCGCATCGGGCGATGCGAGCGGGTTGCCCGCGCCGGCAAGCTCCCATATCTTCACCTCGACGAGCTCGTCGCCCCCGAAGACCGAGCCGATGTCGGGCATGAACATATCCCCGAGGCCGCGCCTGAGCCATCTCGGGCTCACATTATATATCTTCTCTATTACTTTAAGGAACGGGTCCGGCGGGCGCGTCCGCCCGGATTCCCAGCTCAGGACTGTGTTGAGCGATTTTCCAATCCCCTTGCCGAAATCCTCCTGGTTGAGATCGAGCGCCTCCCTCAGTAGCTTCAGCCTCTTGCCGATTTCATTATTCTGATTCAAATTTTCTCTCCCTATTCACAAAACTGTGATAATTGGACTTGACAAATTCCCAGAACTGTGAAATTATTATACGTAGTGAATATCACAATGTCTATATTAATACACAATATTGTGAATTGCAAGTATGAATCTGGGAATATCTTGGGAACGGTTGTTCGCGGGATTGGGAACGATGAGGCGCGTTGCTATTCACTTTCTTCCCCCTGCTTGCGGGGGGAAGGTCAGGATGGGGGTGTAATATGCGAAGCGAACGATTGACAACTCAGAAAGCTAAAGGGCTGAGAAAAAATCTAACTGAAGCCGAATCGAAGTTGTGGAGACACATCCGTCTCAGGCAATTAGGGGGATTCAAGTTCAGAAGGCAGCATCCGGTAGGTCCATATGTTCTGGATTTCGCATGCGTGGAAAAGCACCTGGCTATAGAAGTGGATGGCGGTCAACACAGTGAGTGTGCGGACTACGATTCCAGGCGCAGTGCTTACCTTGAAACTCATGGTTATAAAGTCCTCAGATTCTGGAACAGTGAAGTACTTAAAAATATTGCGGCGGTGAAAGAAGTAATTTTCGAGGCCCTGTGTGGGGACGGCTCACCCCCACCTTCATCCTCCCCCTGCAAGGGGGAGGAGAGAGTCAGGAAGGGCGGAGAGTCAAATCAGAATGCAAAAACGGAATTCAAATAAGGAGGGGATGAAATGGGACGTATAGAGCACATTACGACACAGCAGATCATAGGCGAGTGGGGCAGCATCGAGAAGTTCGCGGCGTCGCACGGGGTGAGCCCGGCGTCGACGAAGATGGTGATTTACGTCGAGGGCGCGCGGAGCAGGCCTGTCGAGGACGCGCTCAGGAAGTACGGATATTTGAACCTTCTCCGGTTCGAGAAGGAACTAAGAAAGAGAGGGCGGACTTTTTCGGACTACGTTTCGGACGGCGCGCTAAATCCGGTCGAGCTTATCGAGACTCTGAGAATGAAGGAGGCGCATCCTAATGTTGTAACGGGGCTCAAGAGGGACGGGTATTGGGCAGTGCTGGAGAAAGAGGTCGGAAACAGCGCCGGTATGAAGGCGGCGTAGCGGGTGATGGGCGGCCGCGCGAAAGCTGATTGAAGAAGGGCGGCTGCTACGTCGAAAAGCACGCCACGCGTGCGGGGAATCGGCATAGCGGCGGTAGATATATAGCGGCCGGTCGCGCGAAAGGTGGTTTTAGCAGAGCGGCTGCTACGTCGGAAAACACACAATGTGTGTGTGAACAGGGTGATGGGCGGATGTAACGGGGGCCGGGGCAGGGTCGGTAAAAATTCATGGTGCGTGGAAGACGCACGGACGGAGGAAGTCATGAAATACGGATTTTTAAGGTACGTGAGTTATCTGGTTCTGGTGTTCGGGTTTCTCTATATGAGCTGGCACCTGGGGCGGTCGTTCGAGGCCGAGGGCGGCGCGGACGAAGGCGTTACGATCACGACGTGCAGGGAGAGGGAAGATTCCATCGACTGCAGCTCTGTCGAGGTCGGCCTCGGGGATTTCATGCACGTTTACGACACGATGACGGACGAGCTCGACATGTCGGCGCCGGGGGGCGCCCAGCCGAAGCTCGAGTTCACCAAGAGGTGAGCGCAATAGTAATTTTCTCCGGCCGGCCCCGCGGTCCGATTGCGCGACAGCCGCGGGGGGAACTTCGTAGAGAAAAGCGGAGGGCCGGGGCGCACTCCTTGGAAACTGCTCCGGGATGATTTCAGCGCGGGCTGCCGGGCCTTGGCGGGATCCCCGGGCGAGGGAAGGGGAGGGTATGGGGCGCACAACGTGCGGCGGACAGTGTCCGCTGACAATCGACGTCGCGGTGGCGGAGACGAAATCCACTGCCGTGCGAAAGGTGAATGTAACAATGGCGTTGCCATTCTTGAAAACGGGCAGGTCACACCTGCCGGAAATCGACGTAGCCGGAGAGGAGAGGCAGGGAGGGCAGCGCTGCCGGGTTAAGGTAACCCCCGCCTTAATCTGATTAGGTCTCGGTTACTTTCGAGCAGTACTGGCTGGACTCTGGTGCAGTCGGTGAAGGGCGTCCGAATGTTCGCTTGCTCGCATTCGTTCCCCTTTGCCAAGGGGGAGGAGGGGCAAAAGAGCCAGGGGGTGGAAGCAGGGTTGAGCGGTGGAAAGGAAAAAGGAAGGGTGGGATGAAAAGGAAGCGGTCGGAATCGATGGGGAACGGGTTGGAAATCTTCGAAGGATACGATCCGGTGATAGAGTCGATGCTCCTTGAGTGGGAGGTCGAGAGGCAGGCCATGCGTGGCGGACACCGTCCGCGGGCAACCGGCGCAGCAAGGGGCGAGAGTATGGTCAGTAATTGTGCGAGCGGCGGAGATAGCGGGGGAGTTGCCGATGCGATATTTAACCAAGGTATGTGTCATTTCGAGCGCACGCGAGAAATCTCGCTTTATAAAGATAGATCTCTCACATTTGTTCGAGATGACAACTGAAAGGGCGAAGGAAAGAGAGGTTGCCTGAAGATCATGCGGGAAGGAGAAGAGCGGTCTGAGATGAGAAGGGATACCTGGGAAAGCTTGCTGACGAAGAAGGGTTACATGCGCGTGCCGAGGGCGCTCAGGCTCAGGCGCGCCGAGCTCGGGCTCACCAATAACAAATATACTATATTGCTAGACTATGTTGACTATTACACCTACTGCGGCACCGAGAACCCGTACCGCCACCTCTCGGAGGTGAACGGCATGAGCGAGCGCTCCATACGCCGGGCGCTGGCCGCGCTCGAGCAGAAGGGGCTCCTCACGCGGCGCGTCCTCCGGCGGGAGAACGGGCGCGTGAACGGCGTCGTTTTCAGCCTCGACGCGCTCGTCCGGAAGCTCACCGACCTCATGACAAAACCATCATCCACTGCGGGTGAAGAAAGTGTCAGGGACGTGGGTGAAGAAAGGTTCAGCACAAATACAGCAGAAGAGTTGGAATTATCAGAAGATGATAAGAATACCGGCGCTGCGCGCGTCGTAACCGGTGAAAGATTACGTCCTGATTCGGGGAGACCAGGAGACTCATCCGGAGAAGAGACACGCGAGGGGAGAGAGGATTCTGGTCATGCCGCGCAGGGAGGGCGCGGCGGCACGGGCGAAGCGGCCCGCTCCGGAGGTAAGGCGGGCCGCCGCTCCTCGCCAGGCCCGCGTCCCGGTGATTCGAGGCTGGCGCAGCAGGCGCACGGCCCGGTCGTCCGGAGAAAGCCCGCGGCGAGCGTCGGGGCGTATTCGCCGGCCAGGTGGTACGACACCGTCTTCTCACGCATGTACGAGACGGCTGCGGGGCAGCCTGTCCTCAAGGGCGGGCGCGAGTATAGAGCCGCGGTTGCGTATTTCGTCAGGCTCTCGGCACTTAACCCCGGACTCGGCTCGGCGGGCGTCTTCGAAAGGGCGACGGCCGGGGCCGAGCTGATGATACGCTCGCAGATGGAGGGCGGGGTGTTCGGATGGATGCACAAGCCGCCCGACATATGCGTCCTTTCCGGGCAGGCGCAGTCTGTGGATTATCACCTCCGGCTGCGTGAATCCGAAGGCGGCGGGGGAGGGCGTGCGAACGGCGCTGCGGATGGTTCGGCGGGCGGAGGAGATGTGAGAGAAAGTGCATTACGGCACATAGAACGAATCGAGGAGGCAAGCAATGAAAGGGAACAATACGCAAGGGTTTTCGGCGAGCTCCGGGGTATCGAGCATGCGTCGCGACGGCGCGCGGCCGCGCGCGGCGTCGAAAGCGGACGCGCCGCTCTCTCCGGGCGAGAGGGAAAGGAAGATGATGCGGGAAGCGCTGGCGTTCCTCAGAAACGCCGAG
Organism: uncultured Spirochaetia bacterium; assembly: GCA_964586675.1. Taxonomy (GTDB): domain Bacteria; phylum Desulfobacterota_D; class UBA1144; order Nemesobacterales; family UBA2774; genus JADLGH01. Next base: position 44,559 of record CAZPHQ010000025.1, read on the forward strand.
CCGGGTAAGGACCCCGAGGCCGTATTGAAGGCGCTCTTCGCGCTTTACGGCGAGGTCGACCGGAACGCCGGGTATATACGCCCCGGCGAGAGGGAGTTCTTCCCGGCGGACACGGCGCAGCGGACGATCGAGCGTTTCCTCGAAGGGTTCAAATATGTTTACTACATCCTGAAGCGCGCGGAGGAACGTGTCAGGCTCGTGAATACGTTCGCCGCGTTCTGGGAGAAGTGCCGAGCATATCTCGGGAAGTGCGGCTACTCGGAGAAGTTCGCGGAGTCGCTCCTCGCAACGGACGGCGCGTTCTATAAGCAGAGCTTTAGCTACTGGCGGACGGCCTTCGGCGACGCGGAGGAAGGGCTCGGCGTTATGTTCGAATACTTCCGCAACTGCTTCGGCATAATCGGCAACGACGACTACTGCCGCGTCGAGCTCGGCGGGCGCGAGGTCACTTACGACTGGCGGCGGATGAAGCAATGCAAGGAAAGGCTCGACGAGGAGAACGCGGCCTCTGTCGAAACGCCGTACGACCCGCCTGTCTGGGAGGAGTGGTCCGAAGGTACGAGGGCGCGGCTCCGGGCCCTCATAGAGAGGTGCAGGGCGGAAGAGCAGCAGGTGGACAATTCGAGGAATGCGGCGGATTCGCTCCTGATGGAGATACGGGCCCGGAACCGTGAGCGGGGGCTTTTCCAGGAGGGGTGTTAGGCCGGAGCGAGGAGGCCCACGGGGCTTTCGGTGAAGCGAGCGGCCTGGTCCGGTCGTATAAACGACGGGAGGGCGACGGGGCTATGACAACGAGTGTTGTGGACGGGCCAAGAGGCTCACCGGCTGTTTGGGTGGATACTTTACAGGCGTTTGTGTGAAACATTACAAATGATTGTCGAGTGAACTTAAAGTATCGATTGAGGTATTGTTTTCAGGCCGGCATGCCGGGCTTCCGTGAAAAGGTTGTGTGAAGGAGTTATTTGGGAAGCCGAAAAGAGCGTAGAACTGATAATTTATAAGAAAATTAGGGGATAATTATGCATGTTTCAGGTATAATATTAAACGGGGGTAGAAGACTCTCGTGCTTCCCAAAGGCGCGCGAGTCGGGACATCATGGCAGCTAAGGCTAAAAAAATCACAAAAACCGGTGATGCAAAAGAGCGTGCCACGGCCAAGTCGGCGCCCGCCGAAGGCCGCGCCGAGCAGGTCACCGGCAAGGACGGAAAGGCCCTTTACTATCACGAACGCCTGGGTATCACGTTCAGGATAATCGGGCTTCTGTTCGAGGACGAAAGGTACGAGATCTACCACGCCTCAAACAAGAAGTACGACAGGAACATCATCCTCCACTTCCGAAGGACGGACGGAGAGCGGAAGTTTAACGTGAGGAAGGTGGACTTCGAGCGCGTGACGGCCGGGACTCAGCCCAAGCCTCCGAGGGAAGTCAACCTGCCCTGGGATAACAAGTCCGAAAGGCTGAAGGGCCACTGACGGACCCGGGGGAGACCGGCACCGGGCCGAGCGCCCGGCGACCCCGACCAGTCCGTATAGACATCCACAGTTTCCAAAGGAGTTAAAGCGCGGGATGCGTGCGCGTATCCCCTGACGGCGGGGCTATGCCCACATACGTAGTGTGTTTTCCGGCGAAATAAGGCTGGTGATTCAATTAGCCCTTCGCGCGAATAGTGTGAGAATTACGCCGCTCACACTATGTCGGATTCCTGTGGACTTGGTCCGCACCTAGTGTGGTTTTTGAACGTAGCACGTTCGGAGAATTGAGCACTTGAAGCGCGAACGTTGATAATGGCAACGGCACCGCGACGTCGAATTTATGCACGCATCGCGTGCTGGATTCCCGATTAGGACGCTCGGGAATGACAGAAGTGGGGTGATTTCTCGCTCGCCAAGTAGACGCAGCGGGATAGGTGATTAAAGCGACAGACGCGCGAGAGACGATAAATAGCGAGAACCATGCAATGTCGATTTCCTGCGGACGCACACGTAGTGTGTTTTCGATCGTAGCACGTTCGGAGAATTGAGCACGGGAAGCGCGAATGTTGATAATGGTAACGAGACCGCTACTTCGATTTCCGGCGGACGTTGTCTGCAAAATAACTTTCTTTGGAGGATTTGATGGAAACGGATTTCGATTACCTGCGCTGCCCGATGTGCGGCGGCGAGCTGATTTATTCCGAGGGAACGCACGACCTCTGCTGCAGGCGGAACGGGCAGGAAGCGGGGGAGGAGCAGACGGCGGCAGAGGCGGAGGAAACTGTTTACGCGGCGTCGGGGGATTATGAAGCGTCTTCGCTTTGTGATGAAAGGGAGGCATATGGGGCGTGCGCGGGCGGTGGGGTCGGCACTGTGCACGCGGGGCTGCTAGCTTCGGCGGCTGTTCCCGCGCCGGCAGCAGGGCGGACGGGCAGGGGCGGAGCGAGGCTGAGGAAGGCGCGCCCTATCGGCGCCGACAGACCGCACGTGAGCAGGAAGGGGTTCAGGCGGAGCGCAGGACTCATGGCGAAGGAGGGGGCGGCACAGCGCGAGGACGGGTGCGTCTTCGCGCTCTCGTTCACGGGGAGCGGAGGGCACGGGACGCTGTGGAGCGTCCGTACAGATCACCGCGGCACGAATTATTTCTCGCTCATGAGGCTCCTTCAGAGGATAGAGAAGAGGGTCGAGAAGGGCGAACCGCTCGCGCCGAACATTCCGAACACGGCGCGGAAGGTCGAGCGGAGCCCCGTGCTCAAGCTCGCGTTCAGGTACGGGCTCGAAGAGGAGGATATTTATTCGATCAGGCACAGCACGGAATCGGTCGCGCGGCTCGCGCTTTTCTACGGGATCACGGAGAAGGAAGTGAAGGAGATCAAGCGCGCGTCGATCGACGACTGACGTGCCGCACGTAACAACAGTGCTTCGATTGCCTGCGAGATTGCCGCGGGTGCTGCGCACCCTCGCAATGACAAGGAATGCCTCGAATGTATTTTGGGACCGGTTCTAAATCGAATATCATCGGTTATGTATAAATATGTTAAGTGGAGTGAGCGTGATGGCCGACAAGAAATCCGGGAAGCCGGAGAAGGCCGCAAACAAAACTGCCGCCAGGAAGACCGCCGTGAAGAAGGACGCCGATAAGCCGGTCCTTTTGTCGGGCGGCAATCCCCAGATCGCGAAGGGCTACGGCGACGCGCCGGTGCGGGCATACATCGAGGCGATGCCCGGCTGGAAACAGGGCGCCGGACGGCGGCTCGACGAGATCGTCGAACGCGCTGTCACCAACGTCTACAAGGCTGTGAAATGGAACTCGCCATTTTACGGCTTCGAGGGCGAGGGCTGGTTCCTCAGCTTTCACTGCTTCACGAAGTATATTAAAGTGACCTTCTTCCGCGGGACGTCGCTCTGCCCTACGCCTCCCGGCGAGTCGAAGCACCCGGAAGTACGCTACCTCGACATCTACGAGGACGGCCTCGACGAGGCGCAGCTCACCGACTGGGTGAAGCAGGCGAGCCGGCTGCCCGGCGAACGGTTGTGAGCGGCCGGCGTGAAGTGCGCAGGGGCGGCACGAGATAAGCGAGCGACGAAACCATGAAGAAGAGTAAGGGCGGATCTACGAAAGCGGCGGGCGAAGGCTCCGCATCCCGGCTCATCGATGCGAGGATCGAGGAGCTGGGCGATTGGCGCGGCGAGAAGCTCGCCCGAATCAGGACTCTAATCAGAGAGGCCGATCCCGAAGTCGTCGAGGAGTGGAAGTGGAGAGGGGTGCCGGTGTGGTCGCATACGGGGATCATCTGCACCGGCGAGACGTATAAGAATGTTGTGAAGATGACTTTCGCAAAGGGAGCCTCGCTCGAAGACCCCTCGGGCCTTTTCAACTCCAGCCTCGAAGGCAACACCAGGCGCGCCATCGATTTTCACGAGGGCGACGAGATCGACGAGAAGGCGCTGAAGGCGCTCATTCGCGCCGCCGTGGCGCTGAATTTGTCGAAGTGAGCTGCAGCCAAACCACTTTATCAACACCAATTCGACGTCCCGGAAATCTATATAGCTACGTGAGCAACATGCAATATTAATTCGTAGTGACGCTCAATTCTGTAGCAACTGTCGTGCGAGAGATGTTTCTGGTAAAGCCGCCGCTTTGTCGTTTCTCACCCTAATCCTGACCTTCTCCCCTCAAGGGAGAAGGGACTGTTACATTCAATTTCTTTTTGTTAGAACAAATTTCTCTTTGAGAAGTGCGGATATCTCGCGTTCGTTCGAGATAGCTAATCAGGGAGCCCATAGCACCGTTCGCGTGTCGGGTGATGTTGTCTCGGAGCTTGCTACGCCGGTCGCCGGCGGACGGGGTCCGCTGTCCGTCAGTGGGTATAGCGGCGGGCGCGGGGGATTGCAGGGCCGGGCTCGCACGAGAATTCGTCCGATTCGGTCGCCTTCATCGTGGCGAGGTCGAGCGACATGTTTTCGGTGTAGAATGGGAGCTTTCCTTCGTCTTCCCATTTCGCGGCGTCGGGGCAGGATATCGAGGATTTTGTTCTCCGGCTCGCCTTGAGGACGCGCTTATACTGGAGCGTGTCGCCTTCCAGGACCGGGTCGGTATACCAGTCGAAGTAGACGAGGCTTTTCGCCGCGGCATCGATTATAAGCAGGCGCTTGTGGTCGCGCCCCGGCCATTCGTCGATGAAAACGCGGCCGCCGCGCATGCCGAGGAAGACGTTCGCGCCGCCGAACTCGCCCGCGTTTATCGCGTACCAGACGTTATACGGCTTGAGCGAGCACGCGTCTTCGAGATTTTTCGGGCGCTTGAAGATGAATATGTCTTGCCCGGCGAAGGAGGCCGAGTGGCGTGTGTTAACGACGTAATCCTTGTATGCGTACGACTTCCATTCGCCGCATTCCTTGACTTCCGGTTTGTCCGCGCCCTCGAGCATGGCGGGAGGCGCGGGCTCGTATGCGGAGGCTCGCGTCACCATAAATACAGGTATCGTGAGGACTGCGAAAATGAAGAGCGTCACTATCTTTTGAAACACAGGTTATATGATACCGGCGAAGCGCGCCGGAGCAACACACACGTCCGGAGCAACACACACGTAGTGTGTGTTTACGGCGTGGCAGGGATGTGCTTTCGTAGCGGCATTCGCGCGAACGGTTTTAATTGCGCCATCCTTGCCATGTCGGATTCCGCTGCTGGCAATCGACATAGCAAGTCAAGAGATTCATAGCGAGGCTCGTGCGGACGGTGATTCGTATGTGAAGATTGCTACTTCAGATTACTGCGCGTGACATTTGGCACTTTTCCCAAGAGATAATAAAGAAAGATTAACTGAATAGATTCCTGCTATTTTGGTTTGAGTTACTTTCGAGCTGTACTGCAAATAATTTCGT